>JAFAWY010000020.1 GCA_019241525.1 Pseudonocardiales bacterium | reverse complement strand
CCCCGAGCGAGAAACCCGGCGCCTGATAGCCAAACTGGAAGCCCTGGGACATACCGTCACCATCAACCCACAACCACTAACCCGGCTCCGCTCACGCTCCGCCGGGTAACAACAGCCCGCGTGGCTAGGTCCAGTCTCACGTTAGGTGAGCGCGAAGGTGGCCGGGTCGGCACCGATCCGGCGGCCAGTGTCCAGCGCGGTGATCGCAGCGATGTCTTGGTCGGACAGCTCGAAGGAGAAGATGTCGCGGTTTTGCCGAATGCGGGTGGGGTTGGCCGATTTGGGGATCACGATGTTGCCCAGCTGCAGGTGCCAGCGCAACACCAACTGGGCCGGGGTCACGCCATAACGGTCAGCAAGCCGGATAATGGTGGCGTCGGACAGCACCGTGCCCTGGCCCAGCGGGCTCCAGGCTTCGGTGGCGATGCCGTGCTCGGCGTGCAGCGCGCGCAGCTCGGTCTGCGGGAAGTACGGGTGCAACTCGATCTGGTTGACAGTGGGCACCGTGGCAGTCTCGGCGAGCAGCCGCCGCAGGTGCTCGGCGCCGAAGTTGGACACCCCGATCGCGCGCACCCGACCGTCTGCAGCCAGCTTCTCCAGCGCCTTCCAGGTTTCCACGTAGCGGTCCGCGCTGGGCACCGGCCAGTGGATGAGGTACAGGTCCACGATGTCGAGTCCAAGCCGCCGCGCACTGGCATCGAATGCGCGCAGCGCGCGGTCATAGCCATGGTCGGCGTTCCACAGTTTGGTGGTGACGAAGATCTCATCACGCGGTAAACCGGACGACACGATTGCCTTGCCGACACCTTTTTCGTTGTGGTAAGCCGCCGCGGTATCGATGCTGCGATATCCAGCTTCCAGGGCCACAGACACGACGTGTTCGGTGTCTTGTGGGGGCACCTGGAACACGCCAAAGCCAAGTTGTGGCATTTCCACGTTGTTGTTCAAGGTAATGGTGGGCACGTCACTCATACTGGGCGCAACGCATACTCAGTGCCAATCGGTGCCGCGGCGGATGTATCAATTCGATGGTAATTCCGCTCATGATGAGTAGCAGCGCAGTGACACGCCAGGTGGCCGCCATGACGGATGTCAGTCTTGGCTACGCGGACCCGGTAGCCCGAGGTGTCGCTGACGACGACGATCAACCGATGCAGCTGCCGCCCACGCCGCGGTGACCAGGAGTCCGGATGAAAGCGGCGGCGAAGTACCCGAGGTGCTCATGGTAAGTAAGGTCCGGGTGGTGGAGTTCATCGACGAGATCCTGAAGTCATCCTCCGGTAAGATCGTCCGGCGTGTCCTCGTCGAGCGCGACCGGGCCGCGATCCCCAGCACCTGATGAGCACGGGAACTCCACAAGCCGACCTGGCCGGCTCGGTAACGCTGGTCACCGGCGGTGGCCGCGGTGTCGGCCGTGTGCTGGCCCTGGCATTGGCTGGGGCCGGCGCGAAGGTCGGCCTGATCGCGCGCTCACCGGATCAGCTGGCTGAATCGGTGCGGCTGATCGAGGCAGCCGGCGGCGCCGCCGCCGCGGCTTGCGCGGATCTCAGCGATCCGGCGGGCGCCGCCGCCGCAGTGGACAAGCTGCGCCGCGAGCTGGGCCCGGTCGATTTGCTGGTGAACAACGCCGGTGTCACGGGCCCGATTGGCCCAGCCTGGAAGGTCTCGGAGCCCGACTGGTGGCACGCTGTCGAGATCAACCTCCGCGGCGTCACGCTGTGCAGCCGGCTGGTACTGCCGGAGATGGTGGCTCGCCGCCGTGGCCGCATCGTGAACCTGACCAGCCAGGCTGGCGCATTCCGCTGGCCGATGGTTTCTGCTTACTCGGTGTCCAAAGCAGCGGTCATCAAGCTCACCGAGAACCTTAGCTACGAGACCAGGCGCTACGGGATCGGGGTGTTCAGCGTCCACCCGGGAATCCTGCCGATCGGGCTCAGCGAGCCGGCCCTGGCCAGCACCGCGCCGTCGGACTCGCCGGTAGGCCGGATGCGCGAATGGGTAGGTCACGAACTGGCCGAAGGCCGGGGCGCACAACCGGATCAAGTTGCTGGGCTACTGCTGCGGATAGCCACCGGTGAGTTGGACCGGCTCAGTGGTCGTCATCTGTCCGTGCATGACGATCTCGACGCCGTGCTCGCCCGGACCGACGATGTCGTGCGTGACGACCTATACGTATTGCGGCGCCGCGAGTTGCCCGGTTGAGCCCACCATATGAGGTGTGCTTATCGCAGCCGGCCTGGTGGTGGCCCTCGGGGCGCTGGTGCAGGGTGCAGTGGGCTACGGCATGGCGCTCGTGGCGGCGCCCCTTCTCGCCCTGGTTGAGCCCGCCCTCGTGCCGGTTCCACTGATCTTGCTGACGTCGGTCCACGCGGTCCTGCTCGCGGTTCGTGACTGGCGCCACGCTGACTGGACCGGGATTGGCTGGGCGATGCTAGGCCGGTTGCCTGGCACCGGGCTCGGCGTGCTCGCCGTGGTCGCGTTGTCTGAGCGCGTGTTCACCCTGCTGGTAGGCCTGGGTGTACTCGGTTTCGTGGTGCTCTCGTTGCTGAGCTGGCGTCCTCGCCCCCGGCCCGGCTCGCTGCTGCTCGCCGGGCTGGTCAGCGGGGCAGGTGGCACCGCGGCATCGATCGGTGGTCCTCCGCTTGCCTTGCTGTACCAAGAGGCAGCAGGCCCGCAAGTGCGGGGAACCATCGGTGGGTATTTCGTTTTGGGCTCAGTAATCTCGCTGACCGCGCTGGCCGCCGCGGGGCAGGTCACTGGGGAATCGCTGAGCAGGACCGCGATTCTGGCGCCGTTTCTGCTGGCTGGTTTCGCGCTGTCGGGACCGGCGCGGCGGGTGCTCGACAACGGCTGGACCCGGCGCGCAGTGTTGGCCGTTGCGGCGCTGAGCGCTGCTTTACTACTGGGACGCCTGGTGCTTACCGGCGGATAATGCTGAGCATGACAATGCCCCGGCAGCGCCGTACCGGCGATCTTGCCGAGGTCCTGCAGCGTGCCGTTGCGGCGCAGATTCTCAGCGCTGAGCAGGCACAAGCGGTACTGGATGCGGAACGGACCCGCGCCGGTGGCGACCGTCGGCGGCCGGTGATCGAGGCAGTGGGGTATCTCGGTGGGCTGCTGGCCCTGTCGGGCGCGCTGACGCTGGTCATCCAGTACTGGCGGGACGTACCCACCGCCGCCCGGCTGGGCGTGCTGGCCGCCGTCGCTGCCATCACTTGGCTGGTGGGTGCCCGCATCGGTGATGCTGGCACGGCGGCGTTGCTCAGGCTGCGCGGTGCGTTGTGGTTCGCCTCGTCGGGCGCAGTGGCTGCGTTCGCCGGTCAGGCGGCATCGGACCTGGCCCACGCTCGCGAGGCCCTGGTATGGCTGTGCGCAGGTGTCGCGGCAGCGGTGCACAGTGGACTGCTGTGGCGGTTGCGCGACTGGCCGGCGCAGCATCTGGCCTGCCTGGCGGGGGTGCTGATGGGCACCGGTGGTGCGGCTGGCTTGGCCGGGGAAGAGGCCGCCGTCGGGATGGCGATCGCCGCAGCCGGTGCCGTCTGGGTGGCCGCCGGGTGGCGAGCGTTGCTGCCGCCACCGGTGGTCGCGCTGACCGCTGGCGGTCTCGCGGTACTGGCCGGCGCCGGAATCACTGCCGGTGATTGGTCCGACGTGGGCCCCCTGCTCGGCCTGGCCGCGGCGATCACCTTGCTGGGAGTGGGGGTGGCGACTGATCGGACGCCACTGACCGTCGTCGGTCTCGTCGGCGGATTCGGGTACCTGCCGTGGACGGTCGGTCACTTCTTCGCCGAGTCACTCGGCGTCCCGCTGGCCATCCTGCTGTGCGGCGTCGCCCTGCTGACGGTCACGCTGCTCGTATTGCGCCGGTCCTCGTCCCACCGCCAACCGACCATTTCCCCGCCGGCGTAGCCTGGATCGGCAATCTGAACACCATCGGGGTGAGATCTTCACCCTGCTTGCTTACTGTGTGAGGTGAGAGAGTGACGGTGTGCTTGACGCACTGACGGGTATTGCGGCTGCGCTGCTGGTCAGCTGGCTGGTGTTGATCATAACGCTGCTGTTGGTACGTCCGAAAGGTGCGGCGCTGGCTGACGCCGTACGGATACTGCCTGACCTGCTGCGGCTGGTGCTCCGGCTCGTGGCTGACCGGTCCTTACCGCGGGCGGTACGGGTGCGGTTGTGGCTACTGTTGGGCTACCTGGCGATGCCCGTCGACTTGGTGCCAGACGTCATCCCCGTGCTCGGTTATGCTGACGACGCGATCATCGTTGCCGTCGTCTTGCGCAGTGTGGTGCGCCGAGCCGGCATCGATGCGGTACGCGCCCATTGGCCGGGCAGTGCCGACGGGTTTGCCGCCCTGTGCCGGATTACCGGCTTGGCGTCTAGCGGGCCGGCCATCACTCGCGAGTGAGCTTGCGATAGGTGATCCGGTGTGGCCGGACCGCCTCAGTGCCGAGCCTTTGGAGTTTGTTGTTCTGGTAGCCATCGAAGTTGCCCTCGAACCAGAACCACCGTCCCGGCTCGTCGCCGGTGCCTTCCCAGGCCAGGATGTGGGTGGCTACCCGGTCGAGGAACCACCTGTCGTGTGAGGTGATCACGGCGCAGCCAGGGAAGTCCAGCAGCGCGTTCTCCAGGGAGCTGAGGGTTTCCACATCAAGATCGTTAGTTGGCTCGTCGAGCAGCAGCAAGTTGCCGCCTTGCTTGAGAGTCAGTGCGAGGTTGAGCCGGTTGCGTTGTCCGCCGGAGAACAACCGGGCGGGTTTTTGCTGATCGGCGCCTTTGAAGCCGAACGCGGCCAGGTAAGCCCGGGACGGGACATCGACCTGTCCCACGGTCAAAAAATCGTGCCCTTCCGACACCACTTCCCATGCCGTACGGTCGGGATCGATCTGCTCCCGGTTCTGGTCCACATAGGACATCCGCACGGTATCCCCGATACGCAGTTGCCCGCCGTCGGGTTGCTCCTGGCCGGCCAGGATGCGGAACAGCGTGGTCTTGCCCACCCCGTTGGGACCGACCATGCCCACAATCCCGTTGCGGGGCAGCGAGAACGACAGGCCGTCGAATAGGACCCGGTCCCCGTAACGCTTGGTCAGACCATCGGCCTCAACGACCAGGTTGCCCAGCCGTGGGCCGGGCGGGATCTGGATTTCCTCCAAGTCCACTGTGCGGCGCCGCTGGGCTTCGGCTGCCATCTGTTCGTAGCGTTGCAGCCGGGCGCGGCTTTTTGCCTGGCGGCCCTTCGCCCCGGCGCGCACCCACTCCAGTTCTCGGGCCAGCCGGCGGCGCCGCTTGGCGTCCTTGCGCCCTTCGACGGTCAGCCGGGCTTGTTTGGTCTCCAGGTAGGTCGAGTAATTGCCTTCGTACGGGTAGGCGTGGCCGCGGTCTAGCTCCAACACCCATCCGGTCACGTAGTCAAGGAAGTAACGGTCGTGAGTGATCGCAACCACCGTGCCGGGATATTTCTCCAGATGCTGCTCGAGCCAGTGGACGCTGTCGGCGTCGAGATGGTTGGTCGGCTCATCAAGCAACAGCAGGTCCGGTTGCTGCAGCAATAGCGCGCATAGGGCCACCCGGCGGCGCTCCCCACCAGATAGCGAACGCACCTCGGCATCCCCCGGCGGGCAGCGCAACGCGTCCATCGCCTGCTCCAGCCGGGAGTCCAAGTCCCACGCGCCGCGGGAATCCAACTGCTCCTGCAGCCGGCCCATCTCCTCCAGCGCCGCATCCGAGTAATCCTCGGCCAGTTGCTGGGTCAGCGTGCTGTAACGGTCCAGCAACGCCCTGGTCTGCGCCACACCCTGCTCAACGTTGCCCAAGACGGTCTTGGTCTCATCCAGCGGCGGTTCCTGCAACAAAATTCCGGTGCTGGCCCCTGGCGCCTGCCTGGCCTCACCGTCAGACGGCTGCTCCAGCCCCGCCATGATCTTCAGCATGGTGGACTTGCCGGCGCCGTTAGGACCGACCACGCCAACCTTCGCGCCGGGCTGCAAGGCCAGCGTGACGTCAACGAGAACCAGCTTGTCACCGCGCGACACCTGCACGCGGTTCATCTGATAGATCCACTTCATGGAAGTTCCTTGGTCGTTAAGCGACAAACTTAAGGGTCGATAAGGGCGAGCGCCGGAGCCGGCGTCCGCGGCACGGTGCCAGCGCAACGTCTCAACGGGCGGGAATCGCCACGGACAGAACTATGCATTCCGTGCAACGTGACCGGGCGGCCTGATATGCCCGCCAACGCTGACCTCAACACCATGCACCGCGCCGCGCCGGGAATGACGGCCAGCTAGCGTGTCGAACGAACTTTTGCCCGGTGGTCTTGTCGTCAGGGGCTAGGGTGATTAAGCAGCCCGGTGCGCAAAGGAGACCGGTTGGCGATGCATACCCACAGAGTTGCTGGCGTGGTCTTGGGCGCTGTTGTCGCTGGATTTCTCGCTGGCTGCGGTGGCACGGCAGATACAGCACCGCAGTCGTCCGCGCGGGCCAACGCTGCGGCTGGCCAGCAGCGGCACAATGACGCTGATGTCACGTTCTTGCAAGACCTGCTCCCACACCACGTCCAGACCGGCACCATGACAGACCTGGCGCGTACCAAGGCGGCATCGTCGAAGGTGAAGGCGCTCGCCGCCCAGATCAAGGCCGAGCAGGATCAGCAGATCACCCGGATACGCGACCTTCTTGGCGCCTGGGGTGTTCCGATACCTGCTGGTGGTAGTAGGAATGGCCAAGTGCCGGGGATGCTGAGTGATCAGCAGATACAGCAGCTCAGCTCCGCCAGCGGTAGCGACTTCGACCAGATGTTTCTGCGGTTGATGATTGACCACCAGCAGGGCGCCATCCAGCTAGCCCAGACCGAGCTGACGCAGGGAAGCGATCCCCAAGCCCGCCGGATCGCTCAGGACACCGTCACTCGCCAGCAGGTCGAGGTCAATCAGATGCAGAAGATGCTCCAGGCGACCTGAGCCGGGATCATTAACTGCGCGTCAGCCTCTGGTCATTATGCGTCATTGCGGCTGCCCGGGTGACAAGTGCGGCGCGGTCGCCCGGGGCGGTCGTCCCTACCGCCCCGGGCCACCACATCCCCCCGCGGGACCCCCAAACGAGTCGCCGCCTACAAAGCGTCGCTCATAATCCGGGTCAGACCCTGCCAGAAACATACCAGCGGGTGTGTTTGCGTCGCCACCCAAAAACATTGTCTTGGTGCAGTAGAGCTGCCGTAAGACGAGTAGCGTCGAAGCGTCATGTCCAGCACCGGTCCTCGACGATCCGGAGCCGGCGGCAGGGCGGCGCGCACGGTCCGGGGCAAGCCGCAGCCTAGGGCTCAGGCGACCCGGCAGGCGATTCTTACCGCCGCAGCTGAGCATTTCGGTCGCAACGGCTATTACGCCACCTCGTTGGATAATGTGCTCGCCGATAGCGGTGGCACTAAAGGTGCGCTGTATTTCCATTTTGCTTCCAAAGAGGCGTTGGCTCGTGCGGTCATCGCCGAGATGGTGCAGGGATGGCGAGATCTTCGCGAGCAGGTTCGCGGTCGTGGGCTTGACCCGTTGTCGACGTTGCTGGCACTGGTCGATGAGGTCATCGTGCGCCTGCGTGATGACCCGGTTGCTCGTGGTGGCACTCGGCTGCTCAACGATTTGCCGGTCGCGCAGGAGCAGGCACGTGCGCACTACGGTCTCGGCGAGCAGGAGACTCTGGACCTGCTGACCGAGGCCGCGCACGCCGGTCTGCTGCGAGATGGCGTGGATCCCGCCGCGGTGGCGCCGCAGATCGTCGCGATTGTTGCCGGCCACCGGCATATCTGCGACGCATTAGGTGAGCGCCAGTATCTCCGGCAGCGGGTGCAACAGGCGTGGGCACTCCTGCTCCCGGTTATCGCGACTGACGCCTGGCTGGCTGCCCGAGATCCCGAACCCGAACGTGGAGACATATCGGGGTCAGCGGGTTGTTGATATCTCGATATGGCAGACATATCGGGGGATTGCGCAGAAGAGACAAAGGGCCCCGGCGTCACGGGGGCAACGCGACGCCGGGGCCATAAACCCGATCCGCCCGGGCGCGGTCGGACAGATCGGGGGCTCATGGCGGCAGGATCAGCCAAGGTGGAATGGCAAAACCGGTCTGCGGGACCGGTCGCCGGTCGGCGACCCACCCGGTTGTCGCGGGATCAGTCCGGTGAAGTGGACGGCTTCACGGCAAGCGACCGCAGAAGGTCGCTCCCGCCCAGCTGCAGCGCACCTTCCGGCTGGGCATGGTTGCCCGCCGTGGCGCTGTCATGCACAGCAAAGTCCGGCGCGGTTTTGGTGCTCGCACCACTTGAGGTACTACCGATCATGCAGGATGGTGCGTTGCCCGGTGGATTCGCTGGTGCGGGATCCGCTGGGCCGCTGTCCGGTAGCGGCGGCTGAGCGGGCGCCGGTTGCGCAGCTTTCACACCAGGCTGGCAGTGCACCTGGGCGGGTGCGGCATGCCACACCGGGATCAAGGCAGAGGCCGGGGCGGGCGCCGCGGCGGTTGCGACCGTGGGTGCGATGGCGAGTGCCGCTGGCGACACTGGTGCGACCTTGTCAGCCGATGCAGCCGGCTGCACCGCAGTGGCGTGTGCCGCGGGGCTGGACAGCGGACGCGGTAGCGGGCTCAGGACCTTTGCCAGCGGCTTGGTCAGGGACTTGGTTAGCGGCTTGGTCAGGGACTTCGTCA
Organism: Pseudonocardiales bacterium; assembly: GCA_019241525.1. Lineage (GTDB taxonomy): Bacteria > Actinomycetota > Actinomycetes > Mycobacteriales > Pseudonocardiaceae. The sequence goes on along the minus strand of JAFAWY010000020.1, from coordinate 20,175 downwards.
ACGGGGCGGCCTTGCCGACGGCGTGCACGACGGGCCGCAGGATGCCGACCTTCTCGGTGGGCTGGACAGGCAGCCGCGGCGGAGAAGCGGCCGACAGCAACCTGGCGACCGTCGGCTCAGCCGCAGACGGCATGCCGGAACCTGCGCTAGACGTCGTGTCGGATGATCCGGTGTCGAGCACATGAACCACGCCGGTGCCAGGCCACCCTGGATCCTCGTCCGCGTGGCTGAGCCCAGAGCCCAGTAACCACCCCACCGTGATCAAGCCGGTGAGTATGACCGCCCGCAGCAGCACGCGCAGGACCCCGCGGAGCGCATACCTCGCGCTGCCTACGTCGGGGTTGGCGGCCACCGGTTCCCCCTCAACCAATCCGCCCAATCCGGCCTTACCCGGACAGTCGTTCAACTCATACTACACACTGTGACCGCATTGCGTAATATCAATACTCATCGTTTACCGGCTGGACGGCATCACAGCCGGGTTGAGGTCAGCCGGGCAATCGCTTCGTCGAGCACCTCGTCACGCTTGCAGAACGCGAAGCGCACCAAGTGACGCCATGTGTTGTTGCGTTCGGGAGCGTCGACGAAGACCTGTACCGGCACTGCGACCACGCCCGCACGGGCGGGCAACTCGCGGCAGAACCGCAAACCGTCGGCGTATCCAAGTGACCGGATGTCTGCGCAGATGAAGTAGGTCCCTTCGGATCGACGCACGCCCAAGCCGGCGGCGTCCAACCCTGCCGCCAGCCGGTGCTGTTTGTGCTCGAGCGCCGCACGGTGCGCTGCAATCCAGTTTTGCTCAGCGCGCAGCGCATGCGCTACCGCGGGTTGGAACGGTCCTCCGCCGACGAAGGTGAGGAACTGCTTGGCCGCCCGCACAGCTGTCACCAGATGTGCTGGCCCGCAGACCCAGCCGATCTTCCAACCAGTCACGCTGAAGGTCTTACCCGCGCTGGAGACCGCGAGCGTGCGCTGCGCCATTCCGGGGAAGCTGGCGATCGGCAGGTGCTGGGCCCCGTCGTACACCAGATGCTCGTATACCTCGTCGGTGATGACCAGCAGATCATGCTCCGCCGCGAGCGCCGCGAGCGCCTGCAACTCGGTGTGGTGCAACACCGTGCCGGTGGGGTTGTGCGGGCTGTTCAGCACGATCGCCCGGGTAGCGGGCGTAATCGCCGCACCCAGCGCGTCGACGTCCAGCGCGAACCGGTCCCCGTCGGGGGTCAGCGGTACACACCGCCGAACGGCGCCGGCCATTGCCACCGCGGCCGGATAGGAGTCGTAATAGGGCTCGATGAGCAACACCTCGTCACCCTGATCGACCAGGGCGAGCAGGGCAGCAGTGATCGCTTCGGTGGCGCCCACCGTGATCAGCACCTCGGTGTCCGGGTCGTAAACCAGGTTGTAGCGGGCCGCCTGGTGCTCAGCGACCGCGGCGCGCAACTCACGGATGCCTGAGCCGGGTGGGTACTGGTTGTACCCACCGGCGATGGCGGCTTGAGCAACCTCGAGCATCCCGGCGGGGCCGTCGGTGTCCGGGAATCCCTGGCCGAGGTTGACTGCGCCGGTACGCGCGGCCAGCTCAGTCATCTCCGCGAATATCGTCGAGACGAAGGGCTGCAGGCGGGGCAGAAGTCCGTGGGGACGCACGGCCGTCATCCTCCTGCACATCGCACCGCCAAGGCACAATCGGCAGCGTGGAGCTGACCAGAAATGAGCAGGCCAAGCTGCGCGACCTACGCCGGATGAAGGCTGTCGCGCTGGCGTTCCTGCTGGGTGCCGCAGTGGTGTACGTGGTGACCCGGCTCTACAACGATGCTGCACCCTGGGTGGGGTACGTGCAGACAATGGCCGAGGCCAGCATGGTCGGCGGGCTGGCCGACTGGTTCGCGGTGACTGCACTGTTCCGTCACCCTCTGGGATTGCCCATCCCGCATACCGCGATCATCCCACGTAAGAAGGACGCGCTAGGGAAGAACCTCAGCGAGTTCGTGGGCACTAACTTCCTCGCCGAGGTGGTGGTGACCGACAAGCTGCACCGGGTGGGGATCGGCAGCCGGCTCGGCAACTGGTTGGCGCAGCCCCGCAATGCCGAGCGGGCCACCGCCGAGCTGGCCACCGCGCTCCGCGCGCTGGTAACCGTGCTGCGCGACGAGGACGTCCAGCCGGTGCTGGAGAACGCGGTGGTCCGGCACCTCGTGGAGCGGCCCTGGGGGCCGCCGTTGGGCCGGTTGCTCAGTCAGTTGCTCATTGACGGGACGCATCACAAGCTCGTCGACATGCTGACCGAGCGCGTCTATGAGTGGGTGCGTGACAACCACGGTGCGGTATTGCGGGTGGTCAGCCAGCGCCTCCCGGCATGGTCGCCCAGGTTTGTCGATGAGCTGGTGGCCGACCGGCTCTACGGCGAGGTGCTGGCGTTCGCTTGGGCGGTGCACACCGAGCCTGACCACCCGATGCGTATCGCGGTGGACACCTTCTTGCTGGAGTTCGCTGATGATCTGCGCACAGATCCGGAGATGATCGAGCGGGCCGAGGCGATTAAGTTGCAGGTGCTGGCCCACCCTGAGGTGCAGATTCTGGTGGGATCAGCATGGGGTACCGCGAAGAAGATGCTGCTCGGCGCCGCCGAGGATCCGTCGTCGGAGCTGCGCCGGCGAGTGCGCGACGCTTTGATTGCATTGGGCAGGCGCCTCGTCGAAGATGCCGAGTTACGGTCCAAGGTGGACAACTGGCTTCAAGGCGTGGCCACCTACGTCGTCTCCAACTACCGCGGCGAGATCACTGCTTTGATCACCGACACGGTGGAGCGCTGGGACGCGGAGGAGACTGCGCGGAAGGTGGAGCTTCAGGTCGGCCGCGACCTGCAGTTCATCCGCATCAACGGCGCCGTGGTCGGCGCTCTCGCCGGCCTGGTGATCCATACCGTGTCCCAGCTGCTGCTGTGACATTCCCTGACGGGGAGGCATATCGGGTTGTCAGCAGCCGATTTTGCCCCGATATGTCTCCATGTCGGGCAGCGAAGCGGACTGCGTATCCTGGTCGGATGCTGGAGTCGTTGGATCTGTGGGTTTTCCAGATCTTGTACTGGGCAGCGGTCCCGGTAGGGATCTTCGCGTTCATTCACGCCGCGTTCCAGCGGGCAGACGCTTACACCGCCGCAGACAAGCTCACCAAGCCGGCGTGGTTGGGCATCACCGGCGGGGCGTGCGCGCTGCTCCTGCTCAACCTGGTGGTGCCCGGTTCGATGCTGTTCTACCTGATCGGCCTGGTGGCAGTGCTGGTCTACATCGTGGATGTCAAACCGGCGGTGACCGAGGTGCAGCGCGGACCGCGGTGGTGACCTCGCTGGATTCCATAACCGGACGGCTGAAGCTGCGACCAGCGCGGGACGTTCCCGAGCTTCTCGCCGAACCGGTGCGAGTCGCCTTGACTGCGTTGCCGGATCAACTCGTGGCCCGCTGTTCGGTCGCCGAAATCGATCCCGCCTTGGCCGATACCGCAGCGCTGTGCGAGCACTACCAGGTGCCACTTCAGGCATCGGCCAACTGCGTGGTGGTCAGCGGTAAGCGAGGTGGCACGCCGCGGTGGGCCGGTTGCGTCGTGCTCGCAACCACCCGAGCCGACGTCAACGGCGTAGTCCGGCGACGCTTGGACGTGCGTAAGGCCTCCTTCGCCGCGCAGGACGAAGCAGTGGGTCGGACTGGCATGGAATACGGCGGCATCACCCCGCTGGGCCTGCCCGCCGGGTGGCCGGTGCTCGTCGACGCTGCAGTGGCAACCGCCGACGCGGTGGTCGTGGGTTCCGGCTTGCGGCGCAGCAAGTTGGTCGTCCCGGGTGCGGTGCTCGTGGCACTACCCGGCGCGGAGGTCGTCGAAGATCTCGGGATGAGCTTCACCCCACCGCGCGCCTGACTTATGCGCAAACATGCATGTAATGTTGCGTGCATGGGTGATCACGGGCACGGGCATGCCGGCGGGTTGCCCGACCGGCGGCGGCTCGTGCGCGCTCTGGCGATCATCTCTGCGGTGCTGCTGGTGGAGGTCGTCGGCGCCGGCGTAACCGGTTCGCTGGCCTTGCTCGCCGACGCCGGGCACCTGGCCACCGATGTGCTCGGGCTGGCCGTCGCGCTCGTTGCCACCGTGATCGCCCAGCGCCCACCGAATTCTTACCGGACTTACGGTTTGGGCCGGGCGGAGATCCTCGCCGCCGCGTTCAACGCTCTGCTGCTGCTGGTGGTGGGTGCTGTGGTAGCGGTTGAGGCGCTTGCCCGGTTGGCCGATCCGCCACCGATCGCCCCGGTACCGCTGCTCGTCATCGGGTCGCTCGGGCTGGTCGGCAACCTTGCTGCGCTAGCGGTACTCAGCGGCGGCCGCTCTGCCAAGAAGGAGTCAGCGCGCAGCCTCAACGTCCGTGGTGCGCTGCTGGAGGTGCTGGGCGACGTGCTCGGCTCTGCGGCAGTGATTGGCGCGGCGATGGCCATGCTCGCCGCGGGCTGGCGCCAGGCGGACCCGGTTACTTCGCTGGCGATCGCCGCTCTGATCGTGCCTCGTGCGGTGGGCCTGCTGCGCGAAGCCGCGCACGTGCTGCTGGAGGGCACTCCACGGGGCATCGACGCCGCTGAAGTGGATCGGCTGTTGCGGGCCGTGCCCGGCGTACGTGATGTGCACGATTTGCATTTGTGGACCATCACATCCGGCCAGAACGCCGTCTCCGCACACCTGGTGGTCGATGAAGCCCAGTCCCTGCACTGCGGAGACGCCTCCGTGCTCGACGCTGCCGCTCACGCACTGCGCACCCAGTTCGGGCTCACCCACAGCACCCTGCAGGTCGAGCATGACAACCACGCCGACCACGAGCACACCTGCTCATAACCGCGTGTCGTGCCTCCGTGCACTGCGTGTCGTGCCTCCGTGCACCGCACCGCGTGCAGCTCAGCGGGCGTGGGTGAGGTCCACCAACGCGTTGTCGCCGCTGATCACCGCACCGGAAGGGCGACCCCAGGCGGCACGGTAGACGGCGTCAGCGAGCCCGATCACGGATCCGTCAGGTTCAGTTACCGCCTCCGCCACGGTCTGCGGCAACTGGCCGGGCACCAGCCGCACCGTCCAGGCCCGGCCGGCGTCGGCGGCGTGGTAGAGCACCGTGCCAGCGTGGGTGCCGACTGCCCATGCGTCGGTGCGGCGCTGGATCAGCCGCGTCAGTACTTCGTCGATCCCATCGGCGGCGAAGTCAGGATCTACCACTGAGTTGGTGCCGGCTGCGGCCTGCATGTCGATCCCGTGCACGGTGACCTCGTGGGCCATCCGCCGGGACCAGAACGCGGCGGTCTTCGGCGCGGTGGGGGTGAAGTGCCAGACCGGTGTTGCCGGATCCGTCGCTGCGAGTAAGTCGCGCATGCTCGCCAGCTGGTGGTCGAAAATGGCGAAAACGTCGCCTGGCGCCGGCTCGACGCGGCCCGGAGGTGATTGCGGATCGGCAGCCTGGAGCACCCGGATCACCATCTCGAACACCCGGCCGAGGTGCCGGACCAGCTGCTGCACAGTCCAACCGGGACAGGTGGGGACCGGAGTATCCGGGTTGAGGGAGGCGGCAGCCGTGCGCAACGACCCGGCTTCGATCGCGATCCGCGACTGGTAATCGGCAAGCTTCACGGTGGCCCAGCCTAGGCCCGGGCCGGATAGCTCACTCGCCAGACTGGTCTTCCCTCCAGCGCCCGCCACCCGACATCAACACATGTACGACCCCGATATGTCTCGATGCCGGAGTTATCAAGAGCCCCCTGCACCCGGTACGTCTTCCTCTTGGGGGTTACGCAGCCAGGTCACGGTGAATTGATGCTCGGACTCCAGCAAACTGGCGATGTTGTCGCTGACGAGCTTTTCCACCTTGCCGCCAATCAGCGGCAGCGGAACCTCAACCGTGAGTTGGCTGCCGAGCACACATCCGGTGCCATCGGGTTCCAGGCTCATCACACCCGTAATGGTTCCCGGCGCCCCGTCGACCTCGGCTTCCACGTTGCCGCGGTAACCACGCCAAATTTCGGTGCGCCTGATCATCAGGTCGCCAGGCAGCATCGCGCGGAGAAACGATGGGATCGCGTCGCTCGGCACGGTCTGATGCAGCACCACCCTGGCACCGTGCTCATCCCGTTCCCAGGACACCAGTTCGGCCCGCGGACCGCCGACTGCCCGCAGCTTTGCCCGCAGGTACTGCTGGTCGGTGAGCAGATCCCGCATCTGCTCGGGCGACGCCGGGTACTGGTGCCGCAGTGCCAATTGGCTGGCCATAACCGGAGGCTACCGTGAGTGCCCGTGATGACCCCGGTGCCGCGCAGCCCTGCGCAAGACGCAGTGGACCTCGCCCCATTCACCACCTTGAGGCTGGGTGGCCCCGCCCGCCGTTTCGTCGCTGCGACCACCGCACAAGCGTGCGTCGAGGCCGTCCGTGCCGCTGATCGCGCTGGCGAGCCGCTGCTGCTGTTGTCCGGGGGATCCAACCTGGTGATCAGTGACGGTGGGTTCGAAGGCACGGCGGTGCTGGTGGCCACCGCCGGGTGGCACATCGACAGCAGCGATGTGCTGCACGCTGCCGCCGGAGAACAGTGGGATGCGGTGGTGGCGAGCACCGTGGAGGCTGGATACGGCGGCCTTGAATGCCTGTCCGGAATTCCGGGATCGGTCGGTGCCACCCCGGTGCAGAATGTCGGCGCCTACGGGGTAGAGCTGTCGGATCTCCTGCGCGACGTGGATCTCTACGACCGGCGGCAGGGTGCCCTCCGGACGGTGCCGGCGTCGGCGATGGGGCTGGGCTACCGGACCAGCATGCTCAAGGGCACCGATGCCGCCGTGGTGTTGCGGGTCCGGCTTGCGCTGTACCGCGACGGGCTGTCTGCTCCGATCCGCTATCCGGAACTGGCCCGGATGCTGGACGTCGAGCCCGGCACCCGGGTGCCCGCGCCGCTGGCGCGAGCTGCGGTGCTGGAATTGCGCAAGGGCAAAGGTATGGTGCTCGATCCGGCCGATTACGACACCTGGTCGGTCGGGTCCTTTTTCATCAATCCTGTCCTGGATGCACCGCGGGCGGCCGCGGCGTTGGAGCGGATCCGGGCGAGAGTTGGTTTGGGGATGACGGTGCCGCAGTATCCCGGCGGCGGCCCGGGCCGGGTCAAGCTGTCTGCTGCCTGGCTAATAGAGCGAGCTGGCTTCGCCCGGGGGCATCCCGGACCGGGCGGCCGGGTTGCCCTTTCCGGCAAGCACACTTTGGCCCTGACCAACCGCGGCGGAGCTAGCACCACAGATCTGCTTGCACTCGCCCGAGAAATCCGCCACGCGGTAGCAACGCAATTTGGTATCACCCTGGTGCCCGAACCCACGCTCGTGAACTGTGCTCTTTAGCTACGACAAAGCTAGGAACGGCGGAAGGTACGCATTGCGGAATACTGATCTCGCGGTTTGACGACGATGAGATCGAGATCGACGTGAGCGGGTCTGGTGGCAGCGAAAGCAATGACGTCTGCAACGTCCTCGGCGGTCAAGGGGGTCAACCCGGCGTAAACGTGATCTGCTTTCTCGTTGTCGCCACCGAAACGCACCAGAGAGAATTCGGTCTCCACCAGTCCGGGAGCGATCTCCACAAAGCGCACTGGCTGCCCGAGGTGCTCGGCGCGTAGGGTCCGGTGCATCGCCGATTGGGCATGTTTGGCCGAGGTGTATCCGGCGCCGTTGTCGTAGATCTCCAGTGCGGCGATCGAGGTGACGGTCACCACCACGCCGTCTCCAGAGTCGATCAATTTCGGCATGAATGCCTTGGTCACTCGCAGGGTGCCCAGCACATTGACTTCCCACATCCAGCGCCACTGGTCTTCGTCGGCCGCCATTACCGGCTCAAAACCCTTGGCACCTCCCGCGTTATTCACCAGCACCCGCGCAGCGGGCACTACCGCGGCGAAGGCGGCAACCGAATCAGGGTCCAGCACGTCGAGCGAGATCGCGGTGCCACCGATCTCATCTGCAATCTCCTGGCAGAGTTGCAGCCGCCGGGCTCCCAGTACTACCTGGAATCCCGCCCCGGCCAGGGCGCGCGCCGTAGCTGCTCCGATCCCGCTACTTGCCCCTGTCACCACCGCGACCGGCCGATCCATGGCTCAACCCTATGGCCCCCCGTTGCTGCTGTCCGCATGCCAACCGGGCCATAGGGTAGAAGGGTGATCGGCTGGGGCGGACGGCTGTTGCGGCGGGTTGCGGTGTTGTCGGTGCATACCTCACCGCTGGATCTGCCGGGTACCGGTGACGCCGGGGGGATGAACGTCTACATCGTGCAGACCGCGATCCGGCTGGCTCGCCACGGTGTCGAAGTCGAGGTCTTTACCCGGGCTACGTCCTCGGGAGCGCCTCCCGTAGTGGAGCTTGCTCCGGGTGTCACGGTGCGCCACATCACCGCTGGACCGTTCGAGGGCCTGGCTAAAAATGATCTACCTGCGCAACTGTGCGCATTCACCGCAGGGGTGTTGCGGGCTGAGGCGCATCGCGAGCCTGGTTACTACAACGTGGTGCACTCGCACTACTGGCTGTCTGGTCAGGTGGGGTGGCTGGCCCGGGACTGCTGGGGAGTGCCACTGGTGCACAGTGCACACACTCTGGCCAAGGTGAAAAACGCCGCGCTGGCCCAAGGCGATGTGCCAGAGCCGCATACCCGGGTGATCGGTGAGCAACAAGTGGTGGCCGAGGCCGACCGGCTGGTGGCGAACACTCCGGCCGAGACTGCCCAACTCGTCGATCTCTACGGTGCCGACCCGGCCCGGACCGCCACCATCTCGCCGGGCGTCGATCTCGAGCTGTTTACCCCGGGATCCCAAGGCGCGGCGCGGATCGTGTTAGGCCTGCCGAGCGACGCTGTGGTGCTCGCCTTCATCGGCCGGATCCAGCCACTCAAGGGACCGGATGTGCTGTTGCGTGCCGCGGCCGAAATGGTCAGCCGCGATCCGGCGCTACGGGCCAAGCTGCGGGTGCTGGTGGTGGGTGGGCCGTCCGGGAATGGCCTGGCAGAACCCATCGCATTGCACCAGCTTGCCGCTGCGCTGGGAATCTTGGATCAGGTGGTGTTCGCGCCACCGCAAAGTGGCGCGGACCTGGTGGGGGTCTACCGCGCCGCTGACGTGGTAGCGGTACCCAGTTACAGCGAGTCGTTCGGGTTGGTGGCGCTGGAGGCGCAGGCCTGCGGGACGCCGGTGGTCGCCGCTGAGGTGGGCGGCCTGCCGGTGGCAGTGGCCGACGGTGTGTCCGGCCAGTTGGTGGGCAGCCATTGCACCGCTGATTGGGCAGATGTGCTGTCTGCCGTCGCATTGCACCCGCAGCGACGCGACCAGCTAGCCGCCGGAGCCGCAGCGCACGCACGGCGGTTTTCCTGGGAGCGCACCACTGAGGCGCTGCTGCGGGTCTATATCGACGCTGCCGCTGCATACCGGATTGACGCGCGGGAACGCGAGGTGGCGGTATGAGCCGTCCGGCGCGGTTGGATGAGCTCATCGCCGGGGTGCTGGCGGAGACGGGGCTTGAGCATACGCGCAGCGGGCCGGGCAGCTTCATCATCACACTGCCTGGCGGCAAGAAGCTCCAGACCGTGTGTCGGATACTGGTGGGCGAACATGGTGTGCTGGTTGAAGCGTTCGTATGCCGGCGTCCCGACGAGGCCCACGAGGAGGTCTATCGCTGGCTGCTGCGCCGCAACGCCCGGCTCTACGGCGTGCACTACGCGCTGGACAAAGCTGGTGATATTTATCTCGTCGGCCGGTTAGCCCATCACGCGGTGACCGCCCAGGAGCTGGACCGGGTGCTGGGCCAGGTGATCGAAGCCGCGGATGGTGACTTCAATACCTTGCTGGAGATCGGGTTCGCCTCATCAATCCGGCGCGAGTGGGCTTGGCGAGTAGCCCGAGGGGAGTCCTTGAACAACCTTGCTGCATTCGAACACCTGGTGCGTTAATCCCCAAGGTTCGGGTTGGAGTTTGGTGGCGGGGCGGCCCGGGGGAGAGGGGGGAGTCGCACACTCGGACCCGCCCCGCCACTGTGTCCCGCGTGAACGGATATCCCTGGGCGAGGGGCACCCAGAGACCCTGGCGGGCCGCGGTCCGGTGGGGGGTGGACGAACCGCGGGCTTGTGCTCACCTGCCGGGAAGTGCGGTGGGAGCGGCGAGGAGAGCGGTGACACACTCTCAGCCGGGGGGTCGGATCTCAAGGCCTTCGAGGTAGTTGATTCCAGCGCAACCCGATTGGCCTAGGGCGCATGCCGTTGCGTCATCACGAGCAGGCGTTCCGGCGGCTCAAGTCAGCCACTGGGCGAGAAAGGTGTCCGGGTGAGTAACACCTGCCACAGCCGGGGCGACAACAGACAGTGCATGTTCCACCACACTCTGAATATAAGTACCGTTAACACCCGCCAGCAGCCCCGTTGACATCACCTCGGGTGTCAGCAAGGAATGGCGCGGTGAACCGCGACACACCGTATACGGTCGGTGGCGCCCCGTCGTTATCGCCCGAACGGCAGCTTCGGGTACGGGAATACCGCTGGTAAGAAGTGCCACTTGACTGCCGGTTGTAGGATGCAGCGATCTCTGGGAGGTAGATGGACATGAGCATGGCAGCGATCCTGGCCGAATTACCGGACATGTGGCGCAGCGCCTTGACAGCGCATGTGCCTGACCCGCAGGGTCGCTGCTGGGCTTGCCGCGACGAGAACGGGGTGGCCGCGACCTGGCCTTGCCTGACGCGTGAGGTCGCTGAGGAAGCCAAGTACCTTTACGAAGGCGGACTGCCGGGTACCTTCGGTGGCCGTCATGCGGCCCGCAAGGCCGACCAATGGCAGGCTTAATACTTTAGGCTGAAAAAGTGGCTGGACGGTAAACCCAACCACGTAGGGACCCTGACGACGCAGGGAACCGCGGTGCAACCAGCCTTTCCCGGGGGGCGGGGAAGCGGGCGACCGACGGTTCCCTGCAACGACGGTGGGGGTGTCAGCAGGGGGTTCCGGTACACCGTCGTCGTCGATTAACTTACGGGTAACCCCGCAGTCACTGCCAGCGCCCAATCGGGCCAATTGATTTTGGGTTATTCATCCCCCATTCACCTGTTTAGTTCGTCCGATGTCATTGACTTCCAGCGACTCACGGCATTGATGGGGGGAAGGCCGTGCCGGATCCGGGCTTCGCGGCACCTGGCAGGCTAGTCGCATGAGCGTAGGAACCCTGCTCCTGCTCCGACACGGCGAGAGCGAGTGGAATGCCAAGAACCTGTTCACCGGCTGGGTGGATGTGTCGTTGTCAGCCCGGGGCGAGCGGGAGGCGGTGCGCTCAGGCGAGCTGATGGACCAAGCCGGGCTGCTTCCCGATGTGGTGCACACATCGTTGCTGCGCCGGGCGATCACCACCGCCAACTTGGCGCTCGATGTCGCAGATCGGCATTGGATTCCGGTGCGCCGTGACTGGCGGCTCAACGAGCGGCATTATGGTGCGTTGCAAGGCAAGGACAAAACACAAGTTCGCGAAGAGTACGGCAATGAGCAGTTCGCTCGATGGCGCCGCTCCTACGACATCCAGCCACCTCCGATAGATCCCGGCAGCGAATTCTGCCAGGACGGTGACCCCAGGTACGCCGGAGTTGAGATACCGCGGACGGAGTGCCTGGCTGACGTGGTGAGCCGGATGCTGCCTTACTGGGAAGCGTCGATCGTGCCCGATCTGCGGGCTGGCCGCACCGTGCTGGTGGCTGCGCACGGTAACTCGTTACGGGCTTTGGTTAAGCACCTGGACGGCATGGACGCGCAGGACATCGTCGGACTGAATATCCCCACCGGCATTCCGCTGCGCTACGACCTGGACGACCAGTTGCGGCCGCGTACCGCCGGTGGCACCTATCTCGACCCTGGTGCGGCCGCTGATGCCATCTCCGAGGTTGCTGCGCAGGGTCGGTAATCCGCGCTAGGCATGAACTGAGGGTGAACGGCGAGAGAAAATTCGCCCTATTGTGGGTATATCTCGTCACTCGGGGTGCGGTAGGGCTAGGGATACACCCACCTGGGGTGCTTACGATTGGCGTGTGACACACGCAGCCGTCGTGGCCCTCGCGATCGGCACGCTGTTAGTTGGGTTGGTCGCGGGCATCCTGGTAGGCCGGCGCGCCGCCAAACCGGTGACACCGCCGCGCCCAAGCGGCGCTACTATCGCTGATCTGGTACAGCGGGCGGTGCTCTCATCACACAATGGTGTAGTGTTGCTTGACCGGATGGGTGACGTCCTGCTGGCCAACCCGCCAGCTGTGGAGTTGGGCCTAGTGCAGGGATCGCGGGTGGATGAGCGGGCCGGCAAAGTTGCCGAACAGGTCCGTGCTTCTGGTGAGGTAATGCTGGTCGATCTGTCCCCGTTGGACCGCGGTGCACGCTCTGGGCGCGGTCCCACTGCGGTACTCGGTGAGGTCCGCCCGCTGGGTGACGAGTTCACCGTCGTCGAAGCTTCCGACGAATCCGACGCGGTGCGACTGGAGGCCACCCGGCGGGACTTCGTGGCCAATGTCAGCCATGAACTCAAAACTCCTGTCGGTGCCATGGCGCTGCTCGCTGAAGCCGTTCTCGACGCCGCCGATGACCCGCATGAAGTCCGCCGGTTCGGCACCAAGATCCTCAACGAAGCCAACCGGCTGGGCACGCTGGTCACCGAACTAATCGCGCTGTCGCGCCTGCAAGGCGCCGAACGGTTACCTGAATTGGCCACCGTGTCAGTCGACAAGGTCATCACCGAAGCCCTCGACCGATGCCGGCTGGCCGCTGAATCGGCCAACATCCGCATCACCGCAGACCCCCCGTCTGGCCTGCTGCTCCATGGCGACGCGACCTTGCTCGTCACCGCGCTGTCTAACCTGCTCGACAACGCTGTGTCCTACTCGCAACCGGGCAGCCCGGTGTCTATCAGCCGCCGCCTCGAAGATGGCTACGTCGAAATCGCCGTCACCGACCGCGGCCTGGGCATCGACCCCGAACACCAGCAACGCGTCTTCGAACGCTTTTTCCGCATCGACCAAGCTCGCTCCCGCTCCACCGGCGGAACCGGCCTTGGCTTGGCCATTGTCAAACACGTCGCTGCCAATCACGGCGGCGAGGTTCATCTCTGGAGCAAACCCGGTACCGGCTCCACCTTCACCCTGCGAATCCCCGCCCACCCGGACAGCCCGCAACACCAAGCACGAACGCTACCGACACCCGAGTACGTGGGAGGGTCGACATGATCAGAGTGCTCATCGTCGAAGATGAGGAGGATTTCGCCGACCCGCTTGCTTTCTTGCTGCGCAAGGAGGGCTTCTCCCCGGCAGTGGCCACCACCGGGTCCGAGGCGTTGGAGGAGTTCGACCGCAACGGCGCCGACATCGTGCTGCTCGATCTGATGCTGCCCGGAATGAGTGGTACCGACGTGTGCAAGCAACTACGCTCGCGCTCCGCGGTCCCGGTGATCATGGTGACTGCGCGGGACAGTGAGATCGACAAAGTAGTGGGCCTGGAACTGGGTGCCGACGACTACGTCACCAAGCCGTATTCGGCTCGCGAACTCATCGCCAGAATTCGCGCTGTGCTGCGCCGCGGTGCCGAGGCTGCGGACGGCCCGGTGTCGAGCACGGCCGCCGCCGGACCGGTGGTGTTGGAAGCCGGACCGGTGCGGATGGACGTCGAGCGGCACATCGTGACCGTCGACGGGCAAGAGGTAGGGCTGCCGCTCAAGGAATTCGACCTGCTGGAGTATCTCCTGCGCAACGTGGGCCGGGTGCTCACCCGGGGACAACTCATCGATCGCGTGTGGGGAGCCGACTACGTCGGCGATACGAAAACTCTGGATGTTCACGTCAAGCGCTTGCGCTCCAAGATCGAGCAGGATCCGTCCTCCCCCAGGCACCTGCTCACTGTTCGCGGCCTTGGTTACAAGTACGACGCCTGATCGCCCTGCCGTAGCCTGGCCTCTCATGCGACTCGGCGTGCTCGACGTGGGCTCTAACACCGTCCATTTGCTGGTGGTGGACGCCCATCACGGCGCTCATCCGTTGCCCCAGACCTCGGAGAAATGGGTGCTGAGGCTGGCCGAACAGATGGATGACCGTGGCAAGATCACCCGTGAGGGAGCTGATCATCTGGTTCGCACGGTGCGCGAGGCGCTCGCCTCGGCATCGACCATGGGCTGCGAGGATGTGATCGCCTTCGCCACATCGGCGGTGCGAGATGCCTCCAACGCCGTCGCGGTGCTGGACCGGGTGCATGCCGAGACCGGGGTGACGCTCGACGTGCTCTCCGGCGAGGAGGAGGCAATCCTGACCTTCCTCGCCGCCCGCCGCTGGTGTGGCTGGTCGGCTGGCAGGTTGCTCGTGGTGGATGTCGGCGGGGGATCGTTGGAGATTGCGGTAGGGCTCGACGAGGAGCCCGCTGTGGCGGTGTCCTTGCCGCTGGGTGCTGGCCGGCTCACTCGAACCTGGCTGACCCACGATCCGCCGCGCCGCCGCGAGCTGGATGCGTTGCAGGAGCATATCGTCGAGCAGCTCGAGGAACCGGCCGGTAAGCTGCGCGACGCTGGCATCCCGGACCGCGTGATAGGTACCTCCAAGACGATCCGATCGCTGGCCCGGCTTAGTGGCGCCGCTCCCTCGTCAGCGGGTCCACGGGTGCGCCGTACACTCACCGCTGCCGGACTCCGCCAGGTGATCGCCTTCATCTCTCGGATGGGCGCCGATGACCTGGCTGAGCTGGAAGGTGTGAGTGCGAGCCGGTCCCACCAGCTCGTCGCCGGAGCGCTGGTTATCCAGGCGACGATGCAGGCCCTGCACGTCGAGCAGATCGATCTTTGCCCATGGGCACTGCGGGAAGGGGTCATCTTGCGCAAGTTGGATTGGTTGGAGTGGTTGGACGGAATCGACCGGACGGCGCAGCTGACGCGCCGTCCACCTCGACGGACTGGACGCACGGTGGCCCGAGGTGCACGGTAAACAACGATGAGGCGCAGTAGCGAGCCCGAAGAGCGGACGCAGTTCACCGTGGCTGAGCTGCTGGCCCGGTATGGCGAGCCGTCCCCCGCCCCGGGGAGCCGGCGTCGCCGAGCTGCGGAGGAACCCGACACACCCGGCCAGACCGCAGCCCCGCCGATCGTGCATTCGAACAGAGCCGACCGGAGCGAACCAGCCGTGCGTCCCCCGGGCCCGCGGCGTACCCCAGACAGCTCTGCGGCGTCGCCGAGCCCCAATGGCCGAACCGGCCGCAGCTGGTCCCCAGCGGTGGGTCCGCCCGGTGGTGGCCAACGACCGCCGGTCCCCCCGCCGGTCACCGCCCGGCCCGCGCCGGTTACCGCCGCAACGGTTTCCGCGGCTTCCGACGGGTCGGTCACCGACCAGTTACCCCGGTACAGTTCCGCGCCAACCCAGCCCGCCATCCGGCCAAGCCGCCGTCCGACCACCGCCCAGCCGGTCAATGCCCCGCCGGTCAATACCCAACCCGTCAAGCTTCCGCCAGCCAGCGCTCCCCCGATCGGAGCACCGCCCGCCGGGCTCTCGCCGATTGGGTCTCCACCGGCTGCATCCAAAACGACTGCAGCTCAACCGACTTGGTCTGAGTCGACCGGGCCTCAACTGACTGTGGCTCAACTGACCGGGTCGCAACCGATCCGGAGGCAAACGGTCGGTGCGCAGGCGCCAGCCGGTCTTGGTAGCTCCAGAGCCCTTCCCGGGCAGGACGGGACGGCCGTCGACGAGGTGGAAGACGATCCCACCGAGGCGCCCTCCCCATTGTGGGAATGGGCGGCGATGGTCAGCCAGGTTGGGCTTGGCGTCGTCGGTGGGGCCACCCTGTGGCTGATCTGCGAGTGGCTGTGGCAGCGCATCCCGGTGGTCGCGCTGGTCGTAGCACTAGCCTTGATCACTGCAATGGTCTGGATCGTGCGCCGGGTCCGGCGCGCCGAGGACCTGCAGACGACGGTGATCGCGGTGCTGGTGGGACTGTTCGTCACCGTATCTCCGGCAGCGCTGTTACTCGTCAATCGGTAGCCGGTGGGTGCGCCCGGCGCTATCCCGGTGGCGCTGTCCACGCCTCGGTGTGGCCAGAACTCATCTCGGCGGCGTTTGGCTGGTCGCTGAGCTTGGGTATGACGGCGTCGAGGTGATGGTCTGGGCCGACTCCGGTCAGCCAGGACGTCGCTGCCGGTGGAGCGTGAGCGATCCGGTTACCGAATGCCCGTATTGGCGGTGCGCGCCCCCTTGCTGCTGATCATCCAGCGGGTGTGGGTAGCAGATCCGGTCGTTCGAGTGGATCGCGCGGTGCAGGCGGCCGCTGAGTTGGGGGCGAGCACAGCCAGGGTCGACGCGCCGGCGATGGCGGGCCGGATGGGTGCGCAGCTGGTGCATCTGCATCTGGCCGACGGCACCGGCGCATCCCGTGACGAGCACCTGCTGCCCGGAGGGCACTCAACCCAGCGCCGAAGTCTGTTTGGGCCCTGGTGAAGGGAATTCACCGGCGCCGTTGTGGTCCAGGTGAGCACACTCGCCGGGCGCGTAACAGCCCAGATCGACGAGCCATGTTGAGTGAGGCGCTACTCTTCGCGCGCCTGCATTTGTGAGCAACCCAACGGGGCTTGGATGCAGCGGGGGAACATCAGCACTAATTGGAGAGGTGAACGCTTGTCATGAACACCGTCATGGTGATCGAAATCATCGTTGGCGTCATCGTGCTTGTCGCGGCTGTGCGTTTCGCGGTGCGGGAGACGCGGAACCTCAGCGCCGCCATGGAGTCCGAAGCCGAATCGGTGGAAACCGCGCCCCAGCCGAGCAGTGAACCGCAGGTGGAGCCGAAGGCAGAGCAGAAGGCGGGACCGGAACTCAGCGAGGTCAGCTCTGCTGAGACCAACTGACGTCGCACTGATCACTGGATCCGGTCATCACCGCCCGAGCTAGCTGGTGACGGCCGGAGTTTCGGGCGGTGATGACATTTGCGTGCGGGCATGCGCCGGGCGTGCATGAGGTGAGATGCAGGCTAGCGTGCGTGGTGTGCTGCGCTCGCTGATCCTGGCCACCGCCGGCAATCCGGTGGTACGCCGCCTTGTGGCCACGGCGCCGGTCAGCCGCTACGTGGTCGATCGTTTCGTCGCGGGGGTGAGCGCCGAACAGGCGGTGGCCGTGACCACCGCCTTGGTCGCGGACAACCTCTCGGTGACCCTGGACTACCTGGGGGAAGGCGTTGTCGACGAGGCGGGTGCGGAGTCCACCGTGCGCGCGTACCTGGACCTGCTGGCCAGCCTGGCTGCCAAGGAGCTGACCAGCAGGGCCGAGGTAAGCGTCAAGCTGTCTGCGGTGGGCCAGCGGCTCGATGAGCAACTCGCACTGGACCATGCGTCCCAGATCTGCGCCGCTGCGCGCCGGGCCGGTACGACTGTCACGCTGGACGCCGAGGATCACACCCTCACCGACTCCACCCTGCGGGCGCACGCTGAGCTGCGCCGCAGCTGGCCGGAGACGGGCGCGGTGCTGCAGGCGCAACTGCACCGCACTCTGGATGACTGCCGCGCACTGGCTGCCCAAGGCGTCCGGGTGCGCCTGTGCAAGGGCGCCTACGCCGAACCACCTGAGGTCGCCTTCCGGACCGCCGGCGACGTCGCCCGGAGCTTTGTCCGCTGCACCAACCTCCTGCTGGCGTCGCCTGCGTACCCCATGTTCGCCACCCACGATCCGCGGCTGATCGACATCGTGGGGCAGCGGGCCCGCTGGTACGGACGCCTGCCGGACAGTTACGAGTACCAGATGCTCTACGGCGTGCGTCCGGCCGAGCAGCAGCGCTTAGCAGCGACCGGTGCCACGGTCCGGGTGTACGTGCCCTACGGCTCGGATTGGTACGCCTACCTGACCCGGCGGCTTGCCGAGCGACCCAGCAATGTTGCCTTCTTCCTTCGTGCCTTGCTGCCCCAACGGGATCGCGTCCGGGGCACTGTGTCTGGCACCCTGCGGCCATGACCACGATCGCTGTGCTCGGCGCTGGCAAGATCGGAGAGGCCTTGCTGTCGGGCCTGCTCACCGGTGGCCGCAGCCCGGAGGAACTGATGTTCACCGAGCGCTACGCCGACCGGGCTGCCCAGCTCGAGCAGACTTACGGAATTCGTGCCGTGGACACCGCCACCGCCGCGGGCAAAGCCGATGTCCTCGTCGTCGCGGTAAAGCCTCAGGACATCGACCCGTTGCTGGTCGAACTCGCCGAGTCGGTCAGCTCGACAACGCTGGTGGTGAGCCTGTGTGCCGGCTTGCCCACCGCGCTCTACGAGCGCCGGCTGCCCGACGGCGTGCCGGTGGTGCGGGTGATGCCCAACACCCCGATGCTGGTCGGCGAGGCGATGAGCGTGATATCCGCAGGCCGCTTCGCCACTGACACCCATCTCCAGCTGACCGAGGAGCTGCTGAGCAGTGTGGGCAAGGTCGTCCGGGTGCCGGAAAGCCAGCAGGACGCGGTCACCGCGCTGTCCGGCTCCGGGCCGGCGTACTTCTTCTACCTGGTCGAAGCGATGATCGACGCGGGCATCCTGCTCGGATTACCCCGCCCGCTGGTCACCGAACTGATCACCCAGTCTGCGGTCGGAGCAGCTCGCATGCTCCGCGAGACCGGCGACCATCCGGTGCTGCTCCGCGAGGCAGTGACGTCCCCGGGTGGTACGACGATCATGGCGATCCGTGAGCTGGAGCGGCACCGGGTACGGGCCGCTTTGCTGGACGCCATCGAAGCGGCCCGGGATCGATCGGTCGAACTCGGATTAGCTCACCGTGCCTGAGGTTAACTTCAACTAATCGGAGTCGCACGGGCACCACCAGTCCCGCTACTCTCATCAGAACAAATGCGTCACGGACCGCGGGAGGGGAAGCCCAGCGGGCGCGACGTGGTGAGGACGCGATGACCCATGCTGATGAACGACCAAGCCGGGCCGACCAAGGTGCAGTTCCTCACGGTCGCCGAGGTAGCCGCAATGATGCGGGTATCCAAGATGACGGTCTACCGGCTGGTGCACGCGGGTGAACTGCCCGCAGTACGAGTCGGTCGATCTTTCCGGGTCCCGGAAGTGGCCGTGCATGGTTACCTGGAGAACGCCTACTTCGATGCGGGATGAGATGATCGGGTCGGGTGCTGGTCGCGATTCCACTCAGGGGTAACCTGGGCGGCCGAATTGCGCCCGCCGCCGGGCGCATTGCGCCTTGCCTTGACATCCACTGCATCCACGACGACCAGCGAGGAGGCCGAGCATGGGCTCGGTGATCAAAAAGCGCCGCAAGCGCATGTCCAAGAAAAAGCACCGCAAGCTGCTGCGCAAGACGCGGGTACAGCGCCGCAAACTGAAGAAGTAGGTCTGAGCGCGCACCGGCACTGGGTGTATGCCGGTGGGCGCAGGAGGCAGCATGTTGCCGTCCACGGTTCTGGTAACCGGTGCGAGCCGCTTCGTCGGCGGTCAGCTGGCGGCTCGGCTCGCCGCTGATCCCCGTATCGATCGGGTTATTGCGCTCGATGCGACGTCGCCACGGCCAGAGTTGTCGCGGCGACAGGGACGCGCGGAGTTCGTCACTGTCCACCTACGCACTCCGTTGATCACCAAGGTGATCTCCGGTGCAAAGGTCGACACCGTGGTGCACGCATCGAGGAGCGCCATTCCGCGGGTCGCGGGCGGACGCGCCAGGCTGAAAGAGCGCAACGTCATCGGCACGATGCAGCTTCTCGCGGCCTGCCAACGCTCGACCACGGTGACCCGGTTGGTCGTGAAGTCCACCGGCGCGGTATACGGAACAAGCGCTCACGATCAGGCTGTCTTTACCGAGGGCGACGCCCCCAACGACATCCCCGCTTCCGGTTATGCCGGGGACGCCGTGGAAGTCGAGTGCTACCTTCATCGGTTCGCCCTGCGGCGCCCGGATGTGGACGTGACGGTGCTGCGCTTCGCCGACATCATCGGCCCGCGCATCGACACCGTGTTGAGCCGGTATTTCGCGCTAGGGCTCGTTCCCACCGTACTGGGCTACGACGGCCGGCTGCAGTTGTTGCACGAGGAGGATGCCCTGGCGGTCCTCAAGCGAGCCACCTGTGCACGGCTACCCGGTGTTTTCAACGTTGGTGGCGACGGAGTGCTACTGCTGTCC
>JAFAWY010000105.1 GCA_019241525.1 Pseudonocardiales bacterium | reverse complement strand
TGGGAGCTTGCTGGAGAGGCCGCGCATTGCTTCCGGGACCTCGGCCAGCCTCACGAAACCCTGCGCTTTGTCGAGCAGGCGATCGATCCCGTCCATACCCCCGCACGGACCCGCGCGTTGATCGAGATGGTCCGCGCAGCTGGAGCTTTGCGTTCCGGGGACCTCGAACAAGCTATTTCTATCGCGA
This sequence comes from Pseudonocardiales bacterium, assembly GCA_019241525.1. Taxonomy (GTDB): domain Bacteria; phylum Actinomycetota; class Actinomycetes; order Mycobacteriales; family Pseudonocardiaceae. The sequence continues at coordinate 13,965 of JAFAWY010000105.1, read as the reverse complement.
CGGGTGCCGTCGGGTTGGCAGGGTCATTGCAGTCCAGCCGATATCTCCAATACGTGGCGGACCTGCACGGGCTGCTGATCGGGAAGAATGTTTCTCATCCGTCGGTGCGCGCGTTCACCGAATTGGTGGGTGTATCTTATCCGACGCTGGTGTTGCCCAAATCTGCCTAGAAAGCGCGCCAGCCAGATGAGGGCTCACCTCGAAGTGTCCGCATTCGCACCTGGTATTCGTCGGCAATCTCAGGTGATTCGGCAACGTTTTGCATAAGCCATGTCGTCATCTTCAGTTCATGTACTGCACGTAAGACATCGAAGCCTTCTGTCCACGAAGTTACGTCATATCCGTATGCATCGACGAACTGGCCGTACTCCTCATCGGTCCACCACTTCGCTGTCAGATACTCCGTCGCCGTCATGGCGAGATCCCATTCTGGCTGGCCCCAGGCGAACCGCTCGAAGTCGATCAATACCGGCTGACCATCGCGAATGATCAAGTTCTCCGAGTGCGCATCGCCATGTGTCGGCGCGGGATTCAGGGGATAGCAAAGGCCACGTATCTCCGCTTGAAGGTAACATAGCCGTTGCAGCAGCATAGATTTATCCGTAAGCGGTATCATGGCTCCGGCAATTCGCCGCCGTACGCGCCCAAGGATGTCCTCATGCGGTAAGTCAAAGGTTTTGGGGGGCGGCGTGACATGAAGACGACGCAGTATCGATCCTAAGGTTGCTATATCCCTTCTATCGCCAGGACGGCCGACTATGAAACACCAGAAGGTAACGGGGTGGCCTCCGATGGACACTGGCTGAGGAATGTCATAAACCTTTGCCGCTGGAAAATTGATCTGCGTAAGCCAGCGCGCAACATTGACCTCTTTGGTCGCGTCTGCCCAGTAATCCATACCCCGCGCGATGCGAACGACGACACTGTCTTTTGGCAGATGAAACAGCGCGTTGTCTCCGAACCTGATAAGACGCGCATGTTCGATGTTAAGTCCCGCAACCGAGCACGCTGCCCGCAACACCTGCCATGACGATAAGACAGTCAACGGCGCGGTCTCGGCTAACTCGTCACCCCTACCGTTGTTCACAACTTCCAGGGTACGGAGCACGTCTTGATGTTCGAGGAGTGTGTCCACGCGTGGCTGACGCTTGCGGTCTCCACCACCCGGCAATGGCACACGCCCGGGCCCATCGATTGCTAAAGATGTTCCGTGCCGGTCGCCTCATCTAAGTCATCGGCCCACCGGGCGGCATCCACTCCGAGTGTGGTCAGATCACCGGACAGCGACACTAGCCGGTGACCAACCCGACGAAGGTCTTTCACGCTGAGTCCCCCGCACTCGGGGCGTTCCCCTCCACGTTGCAGGAGTTCACCGATATGCCGGTTGAGCGTCTCTAAGTTTCGGCTGACTGCAGCGAGCCGCGTTACCAGCTCACGATCCTTCCTACTCACCAGCAGTACGCCTCGCCGGGCCGTGCGCAACGATGCAAGTGGTGAAAGTCCATGGTTTCTCCTCAGGTTACGGTTTGTGCGGTGTGGATCAGGAGTGGCGTGGGGTCGGCCGGGGATCAGGTGGGCGACCAGTCGGACACGATGGTGTGCAGCACCGTCAGCGCGTCACCAGTTACCCCCTCGGTGATGGGGAACCCACCGGGCACGATCAGGCTGTACTTGCCGGCTCGGGTGGCGCAGCAGCCCTTGCCGAAGCCACCGAGATAGCAGGTGTCGCGGTAGGTCACGGTCTCCCGTACGCCGCGCAGCGGACGGTCCGGGCCCGGCGCGATCCGCTGGAAGGTGAACCCTTGGCTCTTGGCGGCATCCAGTAGCCGTTTGGCCGCCGCGAGATCCGGACTGTCAGCACCGTGCACGGCCGGGTCCGATCCGCTCAGCCGGTAGCGCCGCGCGCACACTGTCATGCTCGTCGCGCCTGCGCTTGGCCGGCACGGTCACCGCAGCCACCCGGCCAGCGTCAGCAAGCGGTCGGCTAGCTCAGCGTCGGTGAGCGTGGGTGCCAGGTCGGCCAGCGCGATGATGTGCCGCAGCGCTACCGTCGCGGCGAGCTGATCGAGGTAGGTCTGCGGATCGCTCACCGGGCGGCACCACGGCAGGCGGGGCAAATCTGGTCCGGGTCCGGCGGGGCGGGCAGCAGCACGATCGGTGCGCCATTCGTTTTTTTCAAGGGTTGGAACTCGATTCCGCATCGGGCGTGCACGCTGCGGGTGGCTGGTGAGTAGATGCCGCGGTGGGTGTCTCCGTCGCTCATGGACCGCAGGAACCAGCCGGTCACCCGGGCCATCCCTCCAGTGCGGCGCGCACGCTGGCGTGCTCCAGCGCCAACTCCGCAACCTGCTCCCACTGGCCGGGGAATATGGCGTGCTGCCGGGTGAGGCGCACGACTTGCGCCAGCAATTCAGCGAGCGCCGCAACCTCGGTTGCGGGATCGGTGCCCAGTGGGACCGACCGGCCGCCGGGAGCTGACGGGGGCAGCTGCTCAACCGGCAGCCGGCCGGAAGCCGGATCGCTCAGCGCGCGCATTGCGCACAGTGGGCACGGCCCGGGTCGGTCAGGCTGGCCGCCAAGATCTCCGCGCCGCACTGCGCGAGATAGCTCAGGCGATGCGGCGCCACAGCGCCTCCGGCGACCACATGCTCCACGCTGGTACGTGAATCAACGATGCCCACGGGACGGGAAACGCTCTGCTCTGGTATCCGGACATGCAGCCCTGGACGCTTGCTGTGCCTGCCTGCCATGGATTTCACCGCCACGTCGAAAGTTGGGCGTCATGATCACCGATTCAGCAGCAAGTGCCTAGAGTCGGCTGCCACACCAAGGTAGCTGCGTCAGGTGACTTGAGTCAAGTGCCGCACGGCAGTCATTTGGTGGGGCAGACTTGCCAGGTGCAGACTGGAGCCCACTACTGGCTGATCACGGAGGCGGCGGTGGCGGACAGCAGTCCGACAATGCGAATGCGTCAGCTCGGCATGGAACTGCGACGCCTACGTGACCTCGCGGGCAAAAGCCAAACGGAGGCCGCTGCGTGGATCAATAAGACCGATACCGCTATCAGCAAGTATGAAACCGGCGCGCGACGTATTGACGTGGGCAACCTCCGCTCGCTGTGCCAGTTGTACGATGTCGATGTCACCCATGTCGCCTTTCTTGAACGGCTCGTCCGGGAATCGGGTGAACGCGGCTGGTGGGCCGATTTCGGCAGCACTGTGCCGCACTGGTTCGCCGATTTCCTCGGCATGGAGACCGTCGCATCCGAGGTGTGGACCTACGAATCCGAGCCCGTTCCTGGCCTCCTTCAAACCGACGAGTACGCCAGGGCTGTTAATCCCGTGGATGCCGATCGGGTCGTCAAGCTGCGCGCAACCCGGCAGAAGAGACTCACAGACGAGAACCCGCTAACCCTGCGAGCAATACTCAACGAGGCTGCGCTCTGTCGCGTCGTCGGCGGCCCGGAGGTGATGCGCAGGCAAATCCGCCACATAATCGACACCGCTTCACTGCCGAATGTCACCGTTCAGGTCCTGCCGTTCTCAGTCGGGTATCACCCCGCGATGACTGGATCATTTACGGCGTTACGGTTTCCCGAGACACCGACGATGAACACCGTGTACGTGCAGATCAAGGGCGGCGCTCTCTACGTCGAGAAGCCACCCGATGTTGACCGGTACACGGCCACCTTCGAGCGCTTGACAGAACTTGCGCTCAACGAGACAAAGACAATCCCGTTCCTTGAACAAATGGAAAGGAGGTATTCATCAGAATGAACGATCTCAATCTGGCGGCGTGGAAAAAGAGCAGCCGCAGCGTTGACCAGGGAAACTGCGTCGAAGTGGCAAATCTCGACGGCGGCCGTGCCGTGCGGGACAGCAAGAACCCCACCGGAACGGTGTTGCAGTTGGCCACCACCACATGGTCGGCGTTCACCACCGCCATCCAAGACGGCCAGTTCGACTAGAGGATTAACAAACAACGGCCGCCGCCCGGTGCGCTGGACGGGAGCGTTGTGGCTTTCCCTGGTTTCCTACTCGGTTGCCTGCGCCGAGTACTTACCCATCAGTCCGGGCCAGCATGCCCGCGTTGCGGCAGTGGTGTCTGGACGCAGCCCCGGGCGTGAGACGACCTTGAGGATCGGGTATGCGGTCAGGATGGGCAACTCGCGGGCGATCCCTCACCGCGCGCTTACCAGCATGACGGTGCGTTGCGGCTCCCGATGTTCTTAAGTGTGGATAATTCGCGACCTGCGCCCAGCGGCCATATCCTTTGTTTCGCGTATTTCACTCTCGCCATAAATCCGTGTGACTTTGTCAGTTGATCTTACCCACCAGCACGTGAAAATCCAGTCCATACATCGTCGAGCGTTGACGGGTGACCATGCCGCTGACCTGACACGTTCCCCCAGTCCACGGTGCGCAAGAAATGCTTAGTTGCGCTGCTGAGGAGCTCCCAGCCGAGAGACACTAAAGCGTTGGACGGGTCAGCCTCAACGGTTAATCGGCCGCTGCTGTATTTTGCAGCTGTACGACGCGATTTTGGGTACCGAAATTGATCATGAAGCCAGCGGAACAAGCTGCTGACCTGGTATTTCAGACTGTCGGGGTGGCGGGATTTGAACCCACGGCCTCTTCGTCCCGAACTAGGTACGGATGCCGCTCCTACCTGCGGCAACACTAACAAGCGCAGGTCAGGCCGTCGGTCTGCGTCGGTCTGAGCAGGGATCGCCCGCTACGCACGAGCAAGATCGTCTCCCAGATTTCTCCCCGGGGGCTGGAACAGGGGGCGCTTACCCTCCCCTAAGCCCCGTAGCCCATTCTGTTTCAGCCGTAGTGACGCGGTGACAGACAATTAGAGAGGGCGAGTACAGGGAACAATGCGCTGTCACCCTGCTGGCACCGGGCTGTCCCCGTCTCTGAGCAGGATGTGCGCAGGTGAGCGAGCTGCGGTGACGCCGGTGACAGCGGTGACAACTCGGCTACGGTGCCGACGTGTGGGCGCCCGCCGAGTCTTGGACGCCATCGTGACAGTCTGCTGACGTCAGTCCGAAGTTCCGAAGATCACAGGCGCATTAGCACCTCGTGTCGGGATCGAACCAGTGACTTCTTCGGTGCGAAGCAATTTATGCGCTGTGGTGACCGGTGGACCGCTGGGTCGGCACGACGGTCACGGTGGGTCCGTCGGTCTCCAGTGCGGAGGTGAACTCGGCGGTGAGCTGTTTGGTGGTCCACGTTGAGAGCGCGGCATCCGAGCCCGGCGGCGGGTTTGTCAATTGCCTGATCAGGTGCGTCGCGCGCTCGCTGGGTAACGGCACAGCTTAACCAAACTCGTGGATGGACATGCTTGCAGCTTGCACCGGCGGCTCCGATCAGGCCAATGATGAAATCACTCGAATCGGGTAACGCGGCTCGCGCGGTTACGCGCAAACTATTCGAGGGAAGTACGCGGCCGTCTGTGATGATTTCGAGGGGTTTTTGACATGGTTAGTGTTCGGGACGCAACTGTTGATTTATTTCGTTCGCATGGTCTGACTACCTGGTTTGGTAATCCGGGCTCGTCGGAGCTGACCTTGTTGGAGGAGTTTCCGGACGATTTCCGCTATCTGCTGGGCCTGCAGGAGATGGTGCCGGTGGGTATGGCCGACGCCTATGCCCAGATCACCCGTCGTCCCGCGGTGGTCAACGTTCATACCGCGCCTGGGCTGGGCAACGCCCAAGGCGCGTTGTATAACGCGTTTGTCAATAAGACCCCGCTGATTGTCACCGCGGGCAACCAGCGCCGGGTCATGCAGAACCAGTACTGTCTGCTGACCAACATCGACGCCACCACGGTACCCAAGCCGTTCGTGAAGTGGGCGGCCGAACCGGCAATCGCCAGCGAGACGCCCGCTGTCTTGGCCCATGCCATCCACCTGGCCACCACCCCACCCATGGGTCCGGTGTTCGTGTCGTTACCGATGGATGACCTGCAAGCCGAACTCGACGACACCCAACTCGCCGACAGCGCCGCGCTGCGCGAGCGCACCGTCACCCGGGCTGTTGGCTTTCCGGCGGATCTTGCCGAACAGATCTGCGCGCGCATCCAGGCCGCCACGTCGCCGGCGCTGATCGTGGGTGGCGACGTCGAGCGCTACGGAGCCTGGGATGCCGTGATCGGATTGGCCGAACGCACCCAGTGCGCCGTGTGGACGGCCCCCCTGACCGGCTGGAGCGGATTCCCGGAAAATCACCCGTTGTATCAGGGCATCTTGCCGCCCGGTGCGGGCTGGATCTCCCAACGACTAGCCGGACATGATCTGCTCCTGGTGTTTGGGGCGCCGGTGTTTCGGTACTACCCGCACATCCCCGGACCCTATCTGCCCGACGGCGCACGCCTGATTCACCTGACCAACGATCCCGACGAAGCCGCCCGCGCCCCGGTCGGGGACGCGATCATCGCCGATCTGCCCAGCGCCGCGACGGCCCTGCTCGCCGTGGCCAAGCCCAGCCAGCGGCCCGCTCCACCGCCGCGTACCCCGATCCCTGAGGTCGAGCACGCAGCCGCGCCGCTCAAGCCGGAAACGTTGTGGGCCGCCGTGGGAGGCGCCGCACCCCCGGACACGCTGTGGGTCAGCGAGGCCGGCAGCAACGAGCTCGCGATCAGCAACGCTATCCGGCCCGGCAACCCGTTGTCGCACTTAACAGCCGCCGGTGAAGGACTCGGCTTTGGGCTACCGGCCGCCGTCGGCGCGCAACTGGCCGCCCCAGATCGCCCCGTGGTGGCGTTGATGGGTGATGGTTCCATGCATTACGCGATCACCGCCTTGTGGACCGCGGCGCACTACCGCATCCCGGTCACCGTCGTGGTCGCATCCAACGCCGAATACGGCGTCCTCAAACAATTCGGCAAGTTGGAAAAGACACCGGGAGTTCCCGGCCTGGATCTGCCCGGGCTCAATGTGGTGGCCACTGCCGCCAGCTATGGCGTTGACGCCCACGAAGCACACAGCACCGACGAGGTCATCGAGCTGGTCGAATCAGGCATCGCCGATCGTGACCGACCCACCCTCATCAACGCCCCCACCATCCGCGTTGACACCTGAATCCATACCGCACCCGGGAAGGCGGTGCTGTGACTATGACCGAGGTTCCTCGACCGACCGCGGTCACCGCCGGAACGACAGGCACCGGCCGGTGGATGCGGATCGGTGATTTCCTGCTCCGCCGGTTGGAGGAGGCTGGTGTCCGGCACTTGTTCGGTGTTCCCGGCGACTACAACCTCGAACTGCTGCAGCAGCTGCAGGACACCGGCCGGCTGGGATGGGTCGGTACCTGCAATGAACTCAACGCCTCCTACGCCGCGGACGGATATGCGCGGCTGAACGGCCTGGGTGCGCTGGTGGTGACCAACGGTGTTGGTGCCCTGAGCGCGCTCAACGGTGTTGCCGGCGCCTGCAGTGAGCACGTTCCGGTCGTCTGCATCTGCGGATCGATCCCGTTGCGGTCCATTGACCGTGGCTGGCGCTGTTGCATCGAGCGATCAGCCCACTCGAGCCGGCCTCATCCACCCCGCCGAGACGCCCCGCAGCAACCTCGCATGCCCGGTTTGTCATGGTTTTCCACGGGGATTGTGGAGCCTGCTTTGCTGTTGTGAGCCGTGGCGAGGACGCCCTTGGGCTCAATGCAACAGTGCCCGGGGCGTCGATGCATTGCAGCTGCTCTGCGGTGTCGAGCACGGGTATCGGGTTAGAACGTTGCATTGAGGAGGTTGAAGGGCAGGCGGTGGCGGTTGAGGTGTGGGGGAAGCCGGTCGGTGACCAGAACACGCTCGATGGCCGGGTGGCGGACGCGTAGCACCATCAGGGCGTAGTGGCCGGCCACCGCTGGTGGGCTGGTGCCGATGATCGTTCCCGGTGGATAGTTGCCCTGATAGACGATCAAGCAGGTCTTGGGCGACCTGGCCCGGGCTGGCAAGCGGGGTCCGCGGGGCCGTGGGTGCGGTGAAGGTGACGCAGTTGGGACGATGACGCCAAGCTGGTGAGCGAGGGCATCGGCATCGGTTTGGCTGATGCGCCGGATAAGGGTCAACGTGCCCTGGTCGTGGACGATGCTGCGAGCCAGTGGAAGGACTGCGGCGCAGCCGGAGACGTCGTCGGTGATGGAAGCGCCGCTGCGGGGTCCCGAGCAGGCCGCCGCCAGGGCAATCACAATCGCTATCAGGAGCCCGGCCACGGCCGGGGCCTTTGGCCAGCGCAAAGTGGTCATGATACCGGGTCCGGTTGCCTGGTCGGTTGACTGATCGCCACGGTATCAGCGGGCGATGCGGGTGGGGGTGCGGTTGCTCGCAGTGCGAGCCATGCCAGGCCACCGGCGGGGATACAGCCCCAATACGCGATCAGCCGGTAGAGCATGACCGCGGCCAACGTGATGGTTTGCGATCCGCCGAAGGCCACCAGGGCCAACGTGATGCTGCCTTCCATCACCCCGATCCCGCCCGGGGTCACCGGCATACATGCTGCGATCTGCCCGGCGCAGTAGGCCAGCAGCAACCCAGTCCACGGCGGCGTGGTGTGCAATGCCACAAAGGCTAGGGCCAGCACCGCGATATCGGTCAGCCAGCACAGCATCATCAGCGCGAAAGCGGCGATACCGGCACCGGGGGTCAGCCGGATGGTGCGCAACTGGCCGGTCCAGTCCCGCCACCATTTCACCATCGGTGAACCGACCCACCTCCTCACCATTGGTGAACCGACCCACCTCACCGTCCGCCCGAACCGGCCGGGACCCCCGGCGAGCCTTTCGCCCCGCCGGGCCCAGACCGCACGCACACCCCGCGACGGTCGGGTGCCGCGGTGGACAACAGCCAAGCGGCGCACCACCACATACCCACTGCCTATCACAACCAGCGCGGCCAGCAGCGCGATGCTGATGGTTCGCAACTCGGGCACCGGGCCGCTGTTTCCGGGAATCTCGACCGCGACGACGGTCAGCACCGCCATCGCACCGACGTAGACCACCGTGCACACCGCAAACATCCACCCGGCCACCGCGGCCGCCACCTGGCGGCGCCGCAACACACCGAACATGACCACACCGGAGGCGGCGAACCCAAACGGCAAGCAATAAGCCGCCGCGTCACCGGCTAGCACGGCGGCTCCCAGAGTGACCGGCCCGACCGCGCTGCCCCCGCGGCGCAAGACCACCGCCGTGGCGGCGCCCCGCGTCAGATAGGACAGCACCTCCGAGCCGATGGCGACCATGACCCACCCCGCGCTGACCGAGGTCAAGGTGTCAGCGGCGGTGAGCAACTCGTCACTGCTGTCGTACAACACCCGCGCCGCCAGCGCGACCACAGCCAACACAAGGGCTACCACGACCACCCGTCGCCAGCCCACCCGAACGCGCAATACCACCGGCACACCCTGCCTACACGGGGCCGACTAGTGGTGTGGTGCAGGTGCGGGGAGGGGGCCGCACCCCTGCAGGTGAGGATCCTGCTGGCAGCGTTGGGTCGGGGGAAGGTTGTTGTGGTTCGCTGGTGTCTGCGGTTGTGGGTGTTGGTCTTGTGGATGCTGGTCTTGTGAGTGCCAGTCCTGTGGGTGGTGTTGATCGTCGTAGCGGCCGTGTTGTGGCACGCCAGGGGGTCCAACGACGGGTGCAGGGTCGTTCACCGGAGCGGGAGCAGGGGCGTTCGCCGGAGCAGGGGCATTGGCGGGAGCGGGCACGTTGACGGGGTTGGGCGAGGAGCCCGAGTCGGATGTGCCAGCTCCCGATGAGTCAGTGCCGCTGTTTGAGGTCGAGTCGGTGCTGCTGTTGGGGTCTGGTGAGGTCACTGCTGCGGGCGCGGCAGTAGTGGTAGCAGTAGTCGATGTGGTGGCTGGGGCCGAAGTGCTGTTGTTGCAGCCAGCCAGCAGGACGATCAAACTGCTGGCCACGATCATGCAGCCTTTGTGGAATCTCATGGTGACAACAACGGCTCAACGGATCCCGCGATGTGCGGCTGTTGGGGTACCACTGGTCCGGTGTATGTTTTTTGTGAGCTGGTTACCCGTCGTCTTGCGTTTCGCGTGCTAGCCAGTCAGCGCAGCGTCTTGGCCGAGTTGAGAGGGAACAGGCCGGTAATCAGGTGAGGCTTTGTATTAGAGTAGTAATGTATCGCCGGGGACAATAGATACCATTACTCGGACTGGTTTTGTCTTCTACCGTGTAACTTGTTCGAGCGTGCCCCATCACCGGCGTGCCGGCAGGGATTTCGCAGCCCATCAATCCCTGTTGGGGTAGGCATGCGGGTGATGTTTCGTCTATGTCGTACGTTTGCAGACATTCGGCTTCGGCAAGTATATCTTCGCGGGTTGCATCTGCTGATTCGGTCAACTGTGCGCCTCTCACGATCTGCTCATTGATCGGCTTACCATCGATATACCGAACTCTTTGGCGGGTGACACATAGAGGGGCGGCAGGGCTTAGCTTCAGCTTATCAGCTATCTCAATTGGTGGAGTAATTGTTTTCACTGACAGTTTTTGTCGTGTTGGATTATGGCCTTGACGTTCAATGTCGTGTAGGGCACCAAAACTCATGACAAGGGTGCGGGGTTCCAAAAGTCGGCCTACACCACTTGACCTGGCGATCTGCATGTTCAGCTCTCGGGGCATAATCGTGCGCCGTGGCGTTGCCTCTGCTCTATCTGATCTTCCTCCACCTGCTGAATCTGTTGATGCTGCTGGGCCGCTCGTCAGCGTCTAAAGACATCGAACTTCTGGTGCCGCGCCATGAAGTCGCCGTGCTGCGCAGGACTACCCGAAGGCCCCGCCTGGATTGGGCTGATCGCGCGATATTCGCTGCGCTGGTCCGACGGTTGCCGCCGGTGCTGGGGATGCATCGTTTGGTCACGCCGGGCACGATCTTGCGCTGGCATCGTCGCCTGGTCGCCAAAAAATGGACCTATCCCCACCGCCCCGGGTGTCCGCCGGTCGAGGGCGCGGTGGCCGGGCTGATCGCGCGCATGGCTCGATAGAACCGAGCTGGGGATACTAAAGAATCCAGGGCAGAGCTGCTCAAACTCGGTCACCACGTGGATACCTCCGGCACCGGTGCGCGACACCGCCACGACCTGGCGACAGTTCCTGCGCGCGCAGGCGTTGGGACCCCACACCCAGCAGCGACCAGCAGAAACGTGAGCCGCGTCAGGACTCACCCAGTACCATCCAGCAGCTCTGAGCTGCACAAACACCCCCGAACAATGGCAACACCACGATGAGGGGTCGATTTTGGTGTTTGCGCAGGTCAGCCCATGGGAGTAACCCCCCGACAGCAGCAACGTTGCACCATCCGTGACGCGACACCGCCGCATCGCAACCATGGCGCTCAAGGGTATCTACTGGACAGCCGTCACCGTGCTAGCCATCGCCGGATGCAGCCAAATCCCCTCTAATGGAGGCAGCACCGAGGTCACGCAAGCCACCTGGACCGGCAGCGAATGGCCCTTTACCGTGCCGAACGGAATCCTCGGCTGCACCAAGCCCGGAACCGTCACCTTCAACGCCGATGGCACCGTGTACGGGCTAAACGGCACCGCTCTTGATCACGGATATCCGGCCGTTGATCCCATCTGGAAGTCGGCGACACCCGGGCCCCAGGCCGACCTCGGACCCGTGATCGAGAAAGGGCTAGCCCTCTGCGACACCCCGAGCTGATGATCACCGATGGCGCAGCCGCGAAGCCGAGACAGAGGCGGCGGTCATGACCGCATCTTCCGGGACTGTGGCCTCGGGTGCCACGACCGGCTCGGCCTGCCCAAGCTCGTGACCCGGCGATGCAACGGTGCCTGGCTATGCAACTATGCCTGTCAGGCGGGGTTGTCTCCGAAGTACTCGGAGTAGAGCTGGTCGTAGGTTCCGTCCTCGGTGATGTCGAGCAGGGTCTCGTTGATTTTCTTGCGTAGCGGCGAACCGGTCGGTAGCGCGATGCCGTAGTCCTCGCGGTCGAAGATGCCGCCGACGACGGTGTCGTTGGTGCTGCGGGTGAGCTTGAGATGGTGTTGCAGAACTGGAGCATCGAAGACGATGGCATCGACTGCGCCGGAGTGCAGCTGCCGGTAGGCGTCGTTGATGGTGGACACGCCGGTGAAGGTGATGGCGTGGGTGGTCAGGTACTCGGCCGCTGAGGTGCCGGTGACGGTGGCGACTTTCGCCCCGCTGGGGTCTTGCACCCCGGTGATCTTGCTTTCGATGTTCTGCACGGTCAGCTGGCTGGCCAGTGCCGCGGTGAACAGCGACACGAAGCTGACACCCGCGATGGTCCAGATCACTGCGGCGACCCGACCGAGTGGCCGTTTTGGGTCCGCGACACCGTAGTCGCCGACTAGCCCGAGCCCGGCGGCCTTGTAGATCCCGTGCCCCACGCCGGCGAGGTAGCCGTGCTGGGTGTGGCGCCGGGTGGCCAGCCAGATCAGGTGCCCTGCGACGATCAAGCCGACTAGTAGCGCCAGCAGATAGCGCCCCACCCCCGCGGTGACGAAGCTGGTCAGCTCGCTGGTCCAGTTCGGCGAGCTACCTCGGCGTGTGGTCATCACTTCCAGCCCGGCGCTAAACATCGGATAGCTGAAGTCGAGCACCTGCTCGCGGTCTGAGACGTAACTATGGTGACCAGGCACGTTCGGGACCCAGGAGTCGGTAACCAGGAATCCCAAATGGACCCAGGTTGGTGATCAATATTGGTGAGGGGCTACGCGACGGCCGGTGGGAGAGTGACTGTGTGTCCGAGGGTTTCGAGTTCGCAGATGAGTCGGCGTTTGCGGGTTTCGGGGTTATCGACGCGGTGGGTGAAGTAGTCCGAGCCGAGGTCACGGTAGGCGGTGGTCTTGGCGAGTACATGCCAGATGATCACGATGAGGGTGTGGGCGGTAGCGATGGCGGCCTTCGGGCCGCCTTTCTTGCCGAATCGGCGGTGGAAGCGGTGGAACTGGGCACCGATATAGGTACTGGTGCGCCCGGCAGACCAGGCGCATTCGGTGAGGATCTGGCAGAGTTTTTGGTTGCCCTTGCGGGTTTTACCCGAGCGGTGCCGGCCGGCTGATTCGTTGTTGCCTGGGCACAACCCGGCCCATGACGCCAGGTGCGCCGCGGTGGGGAACCGGGACATCTCGACGCCGATTTCGGAGATGATGACCTGGGCGGCGCGCTCACCGATCCCTGGGATCGTCCGTAGCAGGGCGCTGTGCTGGGCGAAAGGGAGGGTGGCCGCCTCGATCCGGGTGTCTAACCGGGCGATCATGTCGGCGAGGTGGTCGATGTGTTCCAGGTGCAGGGTGCACATCAGCGCGTGCTGGTCGCTGAACCGGCCTGCGCAGGCCATCCTCAGCTCGGGGATCTTCCTTCGCATGACTCCTGTGGGTGCCGAACTGGTCATCCACCGCGGTGACCTGCGGCATTGCGGGATGATGTTCATGGGGCATCATTGTCGGTCGTGGCGGTACGACTGCGTCGCGGCCGACGAACCCCGGTCAATTTTTCACTTGCCGCCAGCTGGTCAGTTTTCGGTTGCCGTTGACACGCCAGTGGGAGTGCTGGATGCCCTGCTCAGGCAGCGCCGGTCTTGGGAGAATTTTTATTCTCCCAAGGACCTCCTGAGTCGCCGAAATACCAGGCCTGGTTGCCCACATGGGGGCCTGTGACCTGGTGTTTCAGCGTGTCGGGGTGGCGGGATTTGAACCCACGGCCTCTTCGTCCCGAACTAGGTACGGATCCCGCTCCTACCTGCGGCAACACTAACAAGCGCAGGTCAGGCCGTCGGTCTGCGTCGGTCTGAGCAGGGATCGCCCGCTATGCACGAGCAAGATCGTCTCCCGGATTTCTCCCCGGAGGAGAAGGCTGGAACAGGGGGGCGCCTCCCCCTCTCCTAGCCCCCGTCCCCCTGTTTCAGCCGTAGTGACGCGGTGACAGGGAATTAGAGAGGACCAGTACAGGCAACAACGCGCCGCCATCC
>JAFAWY010000007.1 GCA_019241525.1 Pseudonocardiales bacterium | reverse complement strand
CGAGGATCTCGTAGGCGGTGTCCAGCCCGATCAGGTCCAGCAGCGCCAGCGGCCCCATCGGATACCCGCAGCCGTAGCGCATCGCGGCGTCGAGATCCTCCCGGGAGGCGTAGCACGACTCGAACATGCTCGCCGCATGGTTGAGGTAGCCGAACAGCAGCCCGTTGGCAATGAACCCGGCCCTGTCGCCGACCACCACCGGTGTCTTGCCCAGCGTGGTCGCGAGGTCGGTCACGGCGCTGATGACCTCCGGATCGGTGACCACGGTGCGCACCACCTCCACCAGCTTGAGCACCGGTGCGGGATTGAAGAAATGCATCCCGATGACCCGATCTGGCCGTTTGGTCCGCACAGCCAGCTCCGTGATCGACAGGCTCGAGGTGTTGGACGCCAGCACGACATCGCTGCGCACGACCCCGTCCAGCTCGGTGAAGACGTGGCTCTTGAGGTCCAGCCGCTCCGGCACCGCCTCGATGACGAGGTCCACGTCGGCCAGGTCGGTGAGCTTGGTGGTGAAGCTGATCCGGTCAAGCAGCTCGCGGCGAGCCGCCTCGTCGAGCTTGCCGCGTTCCAAGGCGCGTCCGGTGGAGTGTTCGAGATGCCCGCGACCCCGGGCTATGCCGTTGTCGTCCACCTCGACGGCCACCACGTCGTGACCGGTGCGGGCCAGCACCTCGGCGATCCCGGCACCCATCGTGCCCACACCGACCACACCGACCGTCTTGATCTGAGTCATCTCGTGCCTTCCCGATTAGCGACCGTAAAGCACCCGGACAATCCGCAGCAGCAACTGGACCGCCCAGGGCGGCCGATCGAAGGTGAGGACCTGGATCAGAGGTCGGAACCGCCGCCGAGTGATGGCCTTGGACCGGCTGAACTCGCGGAGGCCGTCAGCACCGTGGATCCGACCGAACCCGGAATCCCGGACCCCGCCGAAGGGCAGGGCCGGCACCGCAGCGTAGGAGATCACGCCGTTGACCGCCACCATCCCACAGCGCAGCCGGCTGGCAATCCGCGCGCCTCGCCGCCTGGAGAACACCGCAGCACCCAACCCGTAGCGGCCGGCGTTGACCCGTTGTACCGCCTCGTCCAGGTTCGGTACCCGATGCACCGTCAGCGTCGGGCCGAAGGTCTCCTCGGCCACCGCTGTTGAGGTTTCCGGCACATCGGTGAGCACCACCGGCTGCACGAACGGCGGGCTCACCGAGTCCGCGCCACCGACCACGGCCGTGCCGCCTTGAGCCAGCGCCTCCGCGACGTGATCGCGAATCACGTCGACTTGCTCTGGCCTGGTGATCGGGCCGAGATCGGCGGTCGGCTCGCCACCCGCGCGCAGCTTCCGGGCCTGGGCGGTGATGCGTTCGGTCAGCGACGTGGCCACATCATCGACGACGTATACCCGCTCCACCCCGACGCAGGTCTGCCCGGCATTGCTCATCGCGCCCCAGACCGCCGCGTCGGCAGCCGCGGCGAGGTCGGCGTCGGCATCGACCAGCAGCGCGTCAGTGCCACCGCACTCGATGACCACTGGAGTCAGCGTCTCGGCGCATGCCGCCATCACCTTCCGCGCGGTGGTGGTGGAACCGGTGAACGCCAGCTTGTCCACCCCGGCGCGGCACAGCGCTGCCCCGGTTTCGCCAAAACCCGTGACGACCTGCAGAACCGGCTGCTCCGGGATCACAGCTGCGAGGCTGTCAGCCAATGCCTGGCCCACTCCCGGGGTCAGCTCGCTGGGCTTGAACACCACCGCGTTGCCGGCGGCCAGCGCGTAGCTGATCGAGCCCATGGGGGTGTGCGCCGGGTAATTCCACGGCCCGATCACCCCGACCACCCCGTAGGGCTCGTAACCCACGGAGGAGGCCTCGTTGAACATCAGCAGGCCGGACCCCACCTGGCGGCGGCGCAGCACCCGCTTGGCATGGCGGGCGGCCCAATCCAAATGGGCGATCACCAGCACACATTCCAACCGAGCGTCATCGCGAGGTTTGCCGGTTTCTGCACTAATCAGCTCGGCCAGCTCGTCGAGTTGCCGGGTCAGCGCCGCGCGCCAAGACAGCAGCCGGCGGCGGCGTTGCGCAAACCCCAGCTCGCGCCACCACTCGGCGGCCTCGCGAGCCCGGGCGACAACCGCGTGCACCGAAGCCTCGTCATCGACCTGGTGGTAGGCGATCACCTCGCTGGTGCGCGGGTCGATCGACGGGAAGCGGGTAAGGCTCTGGTGAGCCTGCGGCTGGCTGCTGTCCACGCGCTGCGCCATCCTCGTCCTCTCCCCCGGTGGTGCGCGTACATCGAGCGTACGCCGAACACCTGGTGGATTCAGAACAACCGCAGTTCCACGCTGTCCGCTCCACGCAGTTCGTCATAATCGACGGTGACGCAGCGGATCCCGCGATCGGTGGCCAGCGTGTGCGCCTGCGGTTTGATCTGCTGAGCGGCGAACACCCCACGGACCGGCGCCAGCTGCGGATCGCGGTTGAGCAGGTCAAGGTAGCGGGTGAGTTGCTCGACCCCATCGATCTCGCCTCGACGCTTGATCTCCACCGCTACCGTCACGCCATCGCCGTCCCGGCACAGCAGATCCACCGGTCCGATGGCCGTGGGGTACTCCCGGCGGATCAGGGTGAAGCCCGGGCCCAGCACCCCCGTGTGCTCGGCGAGCAACGCCTGCAGGTGCGCCTCCACGCCATTCTTGACCAGCCCGGGGTCCACGCCGAGGTCGTGCTGGACATCATGCACGACCTCGGCGATCTCGATGATCAGTTGCTCATCGGTGCGGTTGGTGACCGTCCAGCGCCCCGGCCCTTCGACCAGGGTGCACGGAGGGCTCATCCAGTTCAACGGCTTGTAGGCGCGGTCGTCGGCGTGCACGCTCACCGATCCGTCGGCTTTGACCAGCAGCAACCGCAACGCCATCGGCAGATGCGCGGTAAGCCGGCCCACGTAGTCCACCTGACACTTTGCGATGACCAGCCGCACGGTGCACCAGCCTAGGGGACCGCCGTCCGCGCCCGGTCAGGCGAGGCGGTTACCTAATCGGTGCAAGCGCCGTGAACTCGACGAGATCGACCTGCTGCCACCTCGCCACGTAGTCAGTGTCGAGTTCACGGCACTATCGGCCTCGGAGATCCGGCGCACTCAGTCGGGCCACACGGGTGTGCGTTTGGCGAGGAAAGCCGCCATGCCTTCCTTGGCGCTGGCGGTTTGGGAGGCATTGGCCATCACCTCCAGGGCGATGCCGTAGGCATCGACCTCGGGGCGGTCTAGCTGGGCGTAGAGGGTCCACTTGCCCAGGGCCTTGCTGGTCCGGCTACCGCGAGTCGCCCGGACCAGCAGCTCGTTCACCGCTGTGTCCAGTTCGGCGTCGGGAACGGCGCGATTGACCAGGCCCCATTCCGCAGCGGTGCGGGCATCCACCACGTCGCCGGTCAGCGCCATCTCCATCAGCCGTTTGCGCCCGATCGCCCGCGCAACCGGTACCGCGGGTGTGTGGCAGAACCAACCACCTTTACCGCCGGGCAGGGCGAAGCCCGCCGACTCGCCCGCCACTGCCAGGTCGCAGGACGCCACCAGCTGGCAGCCCGCCGCGGTGGCCAGCGCGTGCACCCGGGCCACGACCACCTGCGGGACCGCCTGGATGGTGCGCATGACGTCAGTGCACAGCGTGAGCAACTCGCGGACGCCGGCGAAATCGCGCGCCGCCACATCGGCGAAGTCATGCCCCGCCGAGAACACCGGACCCTCGGCTCCGAGCACGATTCCGGTGGCGTCTGTCCGACCCGCGCCGGCGAACGCGTCGCGCAACTCTGCGAGGTGGTCGGCGGACAGCGCGTTGCGCCGCTGTGGCCGAGTCATCGTGATCCGGACCGTGTCCCCGTCCCGCTCAACCCGCATGCCGGGAATCCTCGTGTACCGCGCCCCACCGGGTTCGGATGAGATCCACGATCCGATTCATGATCTCGGTGAGCTCGAAGTCCTTGGGGGTGAATACCTGGGCGACGCCTTGAGCGCGCAGCGCCTCGGCGTCATCCGGGGGGATGATGCCGCCGACCACCACCGGCACGTCCCCGGCTCCCGCAGCGCGCAACCCGTCGATCACTGCGGGCACCACCTCCAGGTGCGAACCGGACAGCACCGACAGACCGACCACGTGCACGTCCTCAGCCACCGCGGCAGCGACGATCTCGGCCGGCGTGAGCCGGATGCCCTGGTAGATCACCTCGAACCCGACGTCCCGGGCGCGAACCGCAACCTGCTCAGCGCCGTTGGAGTGCCCGTCGAGTCCGGGCTTGCCGACCAGCATCCGCAACCGCTCACCGAGTTCCTCGCTGACGGCTCGTACCCGCTGCCGGACCCGTGCGATTGCCTCACCGGCGGCGCCGGCCCCCCACACCGACACAGTGGCACCGGCGATCCCGGTCGGCGCCCGGTACTCGCCGAACACTCCGCGCAGCGCCCCGGCCCACTCTCCTGTGGTGATCCCGGCGCGGGCGCAGACCATGGACGGCTCCACCAGGTTGACGTCCGTCTTGGCCGCCTCCACCAACTGCTCCAGGGCGTCGGCGACCACGGCAGGGTCCCGATCAGCCCGCCACGCCCGGATGGCCTCGATCAGTTCTGCCTCCGCTTGCGAATCGATGGTTTCGATCGCACCCGCTCCTTCGGCTTGCAGCGGGCTGGGGTCGGTTTCGGCGAACCGGTTGACGCCGACGATCACGTCTTGGCCGTCCTCGATCCGCCGACGCCGCGCTGCCAGTGACGACACCAGCTGCGCTTTCATGTATCCGGATTCGACGGCGGCGATGGCCCCGCCCATGCCCTGCACGCGGTCGATCTCCTCCCGCGCGCCAGTTGCGATCTCGGCGACACGGGCTTCGACTACCCGGGAACCGTCGAAAAGATCTTCGTACTCCAGCAGGTCGGTTTCGTATGCCAGCACCTGCTGCATCCGCAGTGCCCACTGCTGGTCCCAGGGGCGCGGCAGGCCCAACGCCTCGTTCCACGCGGGTAGCTGCACCGCCCGAGCCCGGGCATCCCGGGACAGTGTCACCGCCAGCATCTCCAGCACGATGCGCTGGACGTTGTTCTCGGGTTGCGATTCCGTCAGCCCCAGCGAGTTCACTTGCACGCCGTAGCGGAATCGACGCAGCTTAGGATCCATGACGCTGTAGCGGTGCTGGCAGATCTCGTCCCACAGCCGGCTGAAGGCGCGCAGCTTGCACATCTCTTCGACGAAGCGCACCCCGGCGTTGACGAAAAACGACATCCGCCCGACAACCTTGGCGAAGTCTTCTGCTGCGACCTGCCCGCTGTCCCGAACCGAATCGAGCACGGCGATCGCGGTGCACAGGGCGTAGGCAACTTCCTGCACCGGGGTAGCGCCAGCTTCCTGGAGGTGGTAGCTGCAGACGTTGATCGGATTCCACTTCGGGATGTGCTTGACCGAGTAGACGACCATGTCGGTGATCAACCGCAGGCTAGGACCCGGCGGGAAGACGTAGGTGCCGCGCGACAGGTACTCCTTGATGATGTCGTTTTGCGTGGTACCCGACAGCTCAGCCAGATCCGCGCCATGCTCGGCAGCCACCGACGCATACAGGGCCAGCAGCCACATCGCGGTGGCATTGATCGTCATCGAGGTGTTGGCCTGCGCCAGCGGGATGCCGTCGAACAGCGAGCGCATGTCGCCGATGTGGCTGATCGGTACGCCAACCTTGCCGACTTCCCCGCGCGCCAGCTCGTGGTCGGGGTCATAGCCGGTCTGGGTGGGCAGGTCGAAAGCCACCGACAGGCCGGTCTGTCCCTTGGCGAGGTTGCGCCGGTACAACGCATTGGATGTGCGCGCCGACGAGTGCCCGGCATAAGTGCGCATCACCCACGGCCGGTCCCGCTCGTGATCGCTGGGATAGGGCATCAGGGCACCTCCAGCCGTTCTAGCTGGAGGATACTGGGCACTTGGTGTGGCGAGCGCCACAATCGAGGAGAGGAGGGGCACTGCCGTGGACAGCACGATGATGGATGTCCCGCTCACCGTGGGCATGATCATGCGGCACGGCGTCACCGTGCACGGGGACGGTGAGGTGGTTACCTGGACCGGCGAAGGTGCTCGCCGGGCGAGCTACGCGCAGCTGGGACGGCGTGCCGCGCAGCTGGCTGGCGCACTGTCCGAGCTTGGCGTCACCGTGGATCAGCGGGTGGCTACCTTCCAGTGGAACAATCAGGAACACCTGGAGGCCTACCTGGCAATCCCGGCCATGGGGGCGGTGGTGCATACGCTCAACCTCCGGCTGGCACCCGAGCAACTGGCCTGGATCGCCAACCACGCCGAGGACGACGTGGTGATCGTCGACGGTTCCTTGGTGCCGGTGCTGGCCCGCGCCCTGCCGGAGATGAAGACGGTCCGCCACGTGGTCGTCGTGGGCCCCGCCGATGCCTCGCCTTTGGAGGGGACCAGCGCGCAGCTGCACTCTTACCACGAGTTGCTGGCTGCCCAGCCTGAGGAATTTGCTTGGCCGAGCAACATCGACGAACGCTGCGCCGCTGCGATGTGCTACACCAGCGGCACCACCGGCAACCCGAAAGGCGTGGTGTACAGCCACCGCTCGACGTACCTGCACGCGATGTGCCTGTGCACGGGCGAGGCGGCTGGGCTGACCCCGTATGACCGGGTATTGCCTGTAGTTCCGATGTTTCACGCCACTGCCTGGGGGCTGCCCTATGGCGCGCTGATGTCTGGCGCGAGTTTGGTCATGCCTGACCGGTTTCTGGCGGCTGAGTCGCTGGTCAGGCTGATCGAGGCGCAGCAACCGACGATCTCGGGTGCGGTGCCGACCGTATGGGGTGACGTGCTGCGCTACCTGCGCGAGCATGGCGGGGACATGTCTTCCCTCCGCCAGGTGCTCTGCGGCGGTTCTGCTGTACCGCTGGCGATGATCAGAGCTTTCTCCGAGGAATTCAGCATCGAGATCAAGCATGCCTGGGGAATGACGGAAATCTCACCGATCGGGTCCGTGGCTACCCCGCCGGTCGGCGCCAACACCGAGGAATCCTGGCGCTACCGGGCCTGTCAAGGCCGGCTGGTCGCCGGTGTGGAGGGCCGGATCGTCGGCGACGGCGATGTGGTGTTGCCCAATGACGGCACGGCCGTGGGTGAGATCCAGGTCCGCGGACCCTGGGTTACCGCCCGCTACTACCAGGATGCCGACCCGGCCCGGTTTCATGACGGCTGGTTGCGCACCGGTGACGTGGGCACCCTCGACGAGCTGGGTTTCCTTACCATCACTGACCGCGCCAAGGATGTCATCAAGTCAGGTGGGGAGTGGATCTCCTCAGTACACCTGGAAAACCTGCTGATGGGCCACCCGAAGGTCATCGAGGCTGCGGTCGTGGCCATCCCCGACGACAGGTGGGGAGAGCGGCCACTGGCGACTGTGGTGGTCGCCGAAGGTGAGCAGGTCAGCGTCGCCGAGCTACGCGATCACCTCAGTTCCTCGGTACCTACCTGGCAGTTACCTGAACGTTGGGCCTTTATCCCGCAGATACCGAAGACTTCGGTAGGCAAGTTCGACAAAAAACTGATCCGCAGCAACTACGCGCAGGGCGCGCTGCCCCTCGTGCCCGACGCCTAACCTCATCCCGAAGGTGACAGCGGAGAGCGCTAGCGCTCTGGGGGCGCGGTGACGCGGCGGACGTCGGCGCCCAGGGCGGTCAGGTTCTCCAGGAAGCGGGGGTAACCCCGGTCGATGTGGAAGACGTCCCACACATCGGTGACGCCGTCCGCGCACAATCCGGCGAGCACCAATCCGGCGCCGGCCCGGATGTCGCTGGCCCAGACCGGAGCACTGGACAGCCGCTCGACGCCGCGAATGACCGCATGGTGACCGTCGGTACGGGCATCGGCGCCCAGCCGGATCATCTCCTCCACGAACCGGAACCGGGCTTCGAAGACGTTCTCGGTGATCATCGAGGTGCCCTCGGCAATTGCGGACAACGCGATCGCCATCGGCTGCAGATCGGTGGCGAAACCTGGGTAGGGCAGGGTGACGAAGTCGACCGCAGTGGGTCGACCGGGCATCACTACCCGGAAGGCATCCGGAAAGGAAAGGTCCACCTGGGCACCGGCCAGTCGCAGCTTTTCCAGGACCAGGTCAAGGTGATGCGGGTTGACGCCGCAGACGGTCACGTCGCCCCGGGTTATCGCGGCGGCGAAAGCCCAGGTGGCGCCGACGATGCGGTCTCCGATCACCCGGTGTTCGGTGGGTGACAGCACGTCCACGCCTTCGACGGTGAGCGTGGAGGTGCCTTCACCGGATATCTGCGCACCCATCTGCTTCAACATCACGCACAGATCCACGATTTCCGGCTCGCGCGCAGCATTGTCGATCACCGTGGTGCCTTCGGCCAGCACCGCGGCCATGAGAATGTTCTCAGTTGCCCCTACGCTGGGAAAGTCCAGCCAGATCTGCGCACCATGCAGCCCCTCGGCTTCGGCAACGACGCAACCATGCTCGATCTCGCTGCGGGCGCCCAGCTTGCGCAAGCCGTTCTGGTGCATGTCCAGGGGCCGGGATCCGATGGCATCACCACCGGGTAGCGCCACCTTGGCCCGCCGGCAGCGGCCCAGGAGCGGGCCGAGTACGCACACCGACGCCCGCAGCTTGCTCACCGATCCGTAGTCGGCCTCGTGCTTGGGCTCAGCGGGTGTGACGATACGTACTTGCGAGCCGGCAACCTCGACATCGCAGCCCAAGCCGCGTAGCACATCGGCCATCAACGGGACGTCCAGGATCTCGGGGCAGTTGGTCAGCGTGGTGGTGCCCTCCGCCAGCAACGCGGCCGCCATCAGCTTCAACACGCTGTTCTTTGCACCGACGACCTGTACCTCGCCGGTCAGCCGGGCGCCACCACAGATCCGGAAGTGCTCACTCACGGGAGTGCACGCTAGCGGGTGCCGTACCCGTGGCCGTGCACGCCGTAGCCTGCAACCCATGGCTGTGCACCTCACCAGGATCTATACCCGCACCGGCGATGACGGGACCACCGGCCTCGGCGATTTCTCCAGGGTGAGTAAGACCGATCCGCGACTGGTCGCCTACTCCGATGTCGATGAGGCCAACTGTGCGCTCGGCGTGGCGCTGGCACTGGGAGCGCTGGCACCGCAGCTGGTGACCGTGCTCCAGCAAGTGCAAAACGACCTGTTCGACGTGGGCGCCGACCTGTGCACCCCCATCGTGGAAAATCCGAAATACCCCCCGTTGCGGATTGACGAAGGTTACGTCACCCGGCTGGAAGGTTGGTGCGACGAGTTCAACGCCCCGTTGCCCAAGCTGGACTCGTTTATCCTGCCCGGCGGTACCGCCGGTGCGGCATTGCTGCACAACGCCCGGGTGGTGACCCGCCGGGCAGAGCGGAGCATTTGGGCCTTGCTGGCCGTTGATGCCGAGCGGACGAACCCGCTGACCGCGCGCTACCTCAACCGGCTTTCTGACCTGCTGTTCATCCTGGCGCGGGTGGCCAATCCCAACGGGGACGTGCTGTGGTCGCCTGGGGCAAACCACGGCACGTGAGATCAGCCGTTCTCGCCGGTCGCCTTGAGCCGGGCGGTGGCCCTGGCCCGCGCGGACGCGGCGTCCGGATCGTCCCCGGACCGCGTCAGTGCGTCCCGGGCCGCCTGGACGTCGATCTCGTCGGCGAGTTCGGCGGCCTCGGCAAGCACGCTGACCCGATCTCCGGTCACCGAGAGGAAGCCGCCGAACACCGCAGCCGTCACGACCTCGTTGTCGGTCGTGGTGATCTTGACGATGCCGCCTTCGACGAGCTCACCGAGCAGCGGCGTGTGCCCGGGCAGGATGCCGAGCTCGCCGACGGTGGTCTCGGCAAATAGCGAGGTCGCGTGGCCAGACCAGACCGGCCGCTCCACCGCCACGAGCTCGACGGACATCTCAGCCACGCGTGTCTCCTCGCCCTAACACTGCCCTGCCGCCATACCGTTGCTCAAGGTCAGCTCTTCTGGAGCTGCTCGTACTTGCGTTCCAGATCCTCGAGACCGCCGCACAGGTAGAAGGCCTGCTCCGGCATGTGGTCGAACTCGCCCTTGGCCAGTTTGTCGAAGGCCTCGATGGTTTCCTTGAGGGGTACTGTCGAGCCCTCCTGCCCGGTGAACTGCTCGGCGGAGTACATGTTCTGGCTCAGGAACCGCTCGATCCGGCGAGCCCGGTTCACTGTGACCTTGTCCTCTTCGGACAGCTCGTCGATGCCGAGGATGGCGATGATTTCCTGCAGGTCGTTGTACTTCTGCAGGATCCGCTTCACCTCTTGCGCGACCCGGTAGTGCTCATCGCCCACGTACTGCGGGTCCAGGATGGTCGACGACGAGGTCAGGGGGTTCACCGCCGGGAAGATGCCCTTGGCGAACACGCCGCGGTCGAGTTCCGTCGTGGCGTCCAGGTGCGCGAAGGTGGTCGCCGGCGCGGGATCGGTGTAGTCATCGGCCGGCACGTAGATCGCCTGCATGGAGGTGATCGACCGGCCACGGGTGGAGGTGATCCGCTCCTGCAGCTGGCCCATCTCGTCGGCCAGCGTGGGCTGGTAGCCCACTGCGGACGGCAACCGGCCCAGCAGGGTGGAGACCTCCGATCCGGCCTGGGTGAACCGGAAGATGTTGTCGATGAACAGCAACACGTCCTGGTTCATCTCGTCCCGGAAGTACTCCGCCATGGTCAGCGCGGCCAGCGCCACCCGCATCCTGGTGCCCGGCGGCTCGTCCATCTGGCCGAAGACCAGCGCGGTGTCTTTCAGCACACCGGCTTCCTGCATCTCCAGGAACAGGTCGTTGCCCTCACGGGTGCGCTCGCCCACCCCGGCGAACACCGACGTGCCGCCGAAGTTCCGGGCCACCCGGATGATCATCTCCTGGATGAGCACGGTCTTGCCCACGCCGGCACCACCGAACAGGCCGATCTTGCCGCCCTGCACGTAAGGGGTGAGCAGGTCGATGACTTTCAGCCCGGTCTCGAGCATCTCGGTCTTGCCCTCGAGCTGGTCGAACGGTGGCGGGTCACGGTGGATCTCCCAGCGGTCCCCGCTGAACTTGGCGTTCGGGTCGTCCAGGCAGTGGCCCAGCATGTTGAAGACATGGCCTTTGACCTGTTCGCCGACCGGCACAGAGATCGCCGACCCGGTATCGGTCACCGGCGCGCCCCGCACCAGCCCATCCGCCGGCTGCATGGCGATGGCCCGCACGGTGTTGTCACCGAGATCCTGGGCGACCTCCAGCGTCATCGTCTTGCGTAGCGCCTCAAGCTCGACCTTCACCGTCAGCGCCTGGTACAGCGGCGGCACCTGACCGGTGGGGAACTCCACGTCCACGACCGGTCCAGTGATCCGCACCACGCGGCCAGTACCTGCTCCGGACGACTCAGCGACGGTTGTCTTCTCTGCTGTGCTCATCTCAGTTGTCACTTCCCGCGGCGGCCAACGCTTCTGCGCCGCCGACAATCTCGCTGATCTCCTGGGTTATCTGGCCCTGGCGAGCCTGGTTGGCCTCACGGGTGAGGTCCTCGATCAACTCGGTGGCGTTGTCCGTGGCAGCTTTCATCGCCTGGCGGCGCGCGGCCTGCTCCGAGGCCGCAGCCTCCAGGAGTGCTGCGTAGATCCTGGTGTTGATGTACTTGGGCAGCAGGTGGGCGAGGAGCTCTTCGGCTTCCGGCTCGAATTCGTACAGCGGCGCCAAGCCCTCTGAGCGCTGGCTTTCGCGCTCCTCGTCCTCCTCGGTGTACTCGACCACCAGAGGCGCGATCCGGCGTGCCTGGGGAGTCTGGGTCATCATGGAGCGGAACTCGGTATAGACGATGTGCAGCTCGTCTACCCCGGGCACCCCGTCCGGTCCTGGATCACCGTTGTCGTCGTCGGTACCGGCCAGGAACGCCTGCACCAACGCGTCTCCCGCCGCAGCAGCATCGTGGTAGGACGGTTGCTCGGAGAACCCGGTCCAGGACTGCTCGATCTCCCGCTGGCGGAACCGGTAGTAGCCGACCGCTTTGCGACCGATGCAGTACAGCTGCACCGATTTGCCTTCGTCACGCAGCAGTGCGTGGAGTTCTTCCGCTGCCCGCAGCAGGTTAGCGTTGTAGCCACCGCACAGCCCGCGGTCACTGGTCACCACCAGCATCGCGGCCCGGGTCGGATTCTCCCGCTCCACCAGCAGCGGGTGATCCAGCGTGCCTGCGGCGCTGGCCAGCGCGGAGAGCACCTTGGTGATCTCCCGCGAATAGGGCCGGGACGCCTCCACCCTGGCCTGGGCCTTCGCGATCCGTGAGGTGGCGATGAGCTCCATCGCCTTGGTGATCTTCTTGGTGGACTGCACCGAGCGGATCCGGCGACGGAGCAGCCTCAACTGCGCTGCCATCTATCCCGTCACTTCTTCTTGTTCTTCGGCGCCGGCTTGTTGACCTTCACCGATTCATGCTCGACGTCCTCGGCATCCATTGCATCGGCCTCGGCCTCGTTAACCAGCGATGAGCCGTCGGAGGTGGTGAACTCCTTCTTGAACTCCGTCACCGCATCCACGAGCTGCTGTTCCGTATCCTCGCTAAACGCCTTGGTCTCCCGGATGGTGTCCAGGATGCCCGAATGGTGCCTGCGGACGTAGGCGAGGAACTCCGACTCGAATCGGCGCACGTCGTCCACCGGTACATCATCGAGGTGGCCGCGGGTACCGAGGAAGATCGCCACGACCTGCTCTTCGACCGACAGCGGTGAGTACTGCGGCTGCTTGAGCAGCTCAGTCAGCCGCGCACCGCGCTCCAGCTGGCGTCGCGAGGTGGCGTCGAGGTTCTCCGCCCCGAACGCGGCGAATGCCTCCAGCTCGCGGTACTGAGATAGCTCCAGCCGCAGCGTGCCGGCGACCGTCTTCATGGCCTTGATCTGCGCTGAACCGCCGACCCGGGAGACCGACACACCGACGTTGATTGCCGGCCGGACACCTTGGTTGAACAGATCAGACTCGAAGAAGCATTGACCATCGGTGATGGAAATCACGTTGGTCGGGATGTAGGCGGAGATGTCGTTGGCCCTGGTTTCGATGACCGGTAGGCCAGTCAACGATCCCGCGCCCAGCTCGTCAGACAGCTTGGCACAGCGTTCCAGCAACCGTGAATGCAGGTAGAACACGTCGCCCGGGTAAGCCTCCCGGCCGGGTGGGCGGCGCAGCAGCAGCGAGATGGCCCGGTAGGCCTCGGCCTGCTTGGACAGATCATCGAAGATGATCAGCACGTGCTTGCCCTGGTACATCCAGTGCTGGCCGAGCGCAGAGCCGGTGTAGGGAGCCAGCCACTTGTAGCCGGCCGAATCTGACGCCGGCGCCGCCACGATCGTGGTGTAGGCCAGCGCGCCGCGATCCTCCAGGGTCTCCCGGACCGCGGCGATCGTGGTGCCCTTCTGGCCGACCGCCACGTAGATGCAGCGAACCTGCTTGGCCGGGTCACCGGTTTCCCAGTTGGCCTTCTGGTTGAGGATGGTGTCGATACACACCGCGGTCTTGCCAGTCTTGCGGTCGCCGATGATGAGCTGGCGCTGGCCACGGCCGATCGGCGTCTGCGAGTCGATGGCTTTGATTCCGGTCTGCAGCGGTTCTTTGACTGGCTGGCGGTCGATTACCGAGGGTGCCTGCAACTCCAGGACGCGCTGCTCGTCGGCTTCGATGTCGCCCAGCCCGTCGAGCGGCAAACCCAGCGGGTCCACCACTCGGCCCAGGAAGCCTTCTCCGACCGGAACCGAGAGCACCTTGCCCGTGCGCTTGACTTCTTGGCCTTCCTCGATTTTCTCGAACTCACCCAGGATGACGGCACCGATCTCGCGCACGTCCAGGTTCTGGGCGACACCCAGCACGCCACCGGGAAACTCCAGCAGTTCGCTGGTCATCGCCGAGGGCAGGCCTTCCACCCGGGCGATACCGTCACCGGAGTAGGTGACTATGCCCACTTCTTCCCGGGAGGTCTCGGTCTCGAAGGAGGTGACGTAGTTCTCGATCGCGCTCCGGATCTCCTCCGGAGAGATCGTCAGCTCCGCCATGGCTATCGGTCCCTGCTCTCTAATCTCGTGTCATCCGTCTGGTCATGGGGATGCCTGCCGCTCATCGGGACGCTCACCGGGACATCCCCCCAGTCATCCACTGCCGTGCCTGATCAAGCCGTGCGGACACGCTGCCGTCGATCACCTCATCGCCCACTCTGATCACCAATCCACCGAGCACTGCCGGCTCCACGTCAATCTTGAGCGACATCGGCCGCCGGTAGATCGCCTTCAGCGCGTCGGTCAGCCGCTGTTCCTGCTCTGGTGACAGCGGGCTGGCTGCGGTGACGTAGGCGACCGAGCGGTGCCGCCGTGCCGCTGCCCGATCCACGAGCTGCTCGATGAGCTCAGCGAGAGGCCTGCGCCGAGGTAAACGCACCGCCTGCTTCAGCAGGCGGGAGGTGACCGGACCGGCGCGTCCGGCCAGCACTGTTTCCAGCAGTTCCCCGCGCCGGGCGGCCGGTGCGGTCTCATCACCCAGCAGCGTCGCCAGTTGCGGCTGGGCGACCAAGATCCGGCCGAACCGGAACAGTTCGTCCTCAACGTCGTCGAGGCTGCCATCGCGGTCGGCCTGGGCCAGCAGCGCCTGCCGGGCCAGCTCCTCAACACCGTCGACCAGGTCGCGCGGCCGCGACCAGCGCGACGCCACCACGTCACCCAGAACTTCGAGACTCAGCGGGCTTACCTTGCCGTCGAACAACGCCTCGAGCAGCTTTCGTCGGGCCTGCTGGGGAACAGCGGAATCGGCAAGGTGTCGCCGGATCACTGGCTGCGCGTCGAGCACTGCTGCGACCGCGCCCAAGTCCTCACCCAACCGAGCGAGATCGGCGACATCGGCACTGTCGATCCGGCTCTCGAGCTTGTCCCGGGCCGCGGCCAACGCCGCCCTGCTGGCCGGCTGCATCACCGCCTCCGCCGCCCGTTGCGGGCAGTGACAACCCCATCACCGGCGCTGTCGGCGCTGCTGTTGGACGGGCCGCCGGTGTCACCCGAGGAACTATCTGAAGCGGCCATACCATGCAGCTCATCCAGGAAACGATCGACCGTGCCGGCCCGCCGGGCGTCATCAGCCACTGATTCGCCGACGATGCGGCCGGCCAGCGTCACCGCGAGGTTGCCGAGCTCGCTGCGCATCTCACGGACGATCTGCTCGCGCTGGTGCGCCAATTGCTCCTCGCCACGCTCACGGATGCGGGCGACCTCCTGCTCGGCCTGATGACGCATCTCATCCTTGATGTCCTGCGCATCGGCACGGGCAGTTTCGCGGATCTTGGCCGCCTCCACTCGCGCCTCGGCCAGCGCCTTGGAGTAGCGGTCTTCGGCCTCGGCCAACCGCTTGCTGGCCTGCTGACTCTCTTCGATCTGCCGGCGGACCATCTCCCGGCGCTCGTCCATCCCCCGCTTCACCGGGGGAACTGCGTAGCGCCACACCACTGCCAGGACGATTAGGAAGATCACCAACTCGACGAAAAAGGTCGCGTTGGGAATCAGGAAGAGATTGCCACCGCCCCCCGCTGCAGCCAGATAATACGAGCTCATAAATACCATCCCCGATAGGACAAACTTAGGCGAGCACGAAGACGAACAGCGCCATGAAGGCGAGATTGATGAAGTACATCGCCTCAACCAGGCCGACTGTCAAAAAGAAGATGGTGAACAGCCGACTTTGTGCCTCGGGTTGACGGGCGACGCCGCTGACGGTGGCGGCACCGGCAAGGCCGTCAC
The DNA here is from genome assembly GCA_019241525.1 of Pseudonocardiales bacterium. Taxonomy (GTDB): domain Bacteria; phylum Actinomycetota; class Actinomycetes; order Mycobacteriales; family Pseudonocardiaceae. Next base: position 18,899 of record JAFAWY010000007.1, on the reverse strand, counting down.
CGATCGCTGCGCCGATTGCCCCACCGCCCAGCGCTAGGCCGCCTCCGATGAACGCCCCGGCCAGTTGGACCGAGCCAGTGGTGCCGCCCGCCGGTTGGGCAAGGAGCAACGCAGAGAAACTCATGTCTTTACCTCTTGTCCTGGAGAGCTTGGTGTATTGGCAGATGATGTGATGACTTCAGCGACACTGCTGGGCCCTTGGCGAACAAGGGCGGAGCAAGGGTCCGAGGCAAACGTCAGTGGGCCCCCTCTTCTTCCTGCGGGGCCGCCGCGAATGCGAAGTACAGGATCGTCAGCAGCGCGAAGATCAACGCTTGGAGTAGCCCGATGAACAGATCGAACAGTTTCCAGGCAGAGGTGGGCAGCCACTGGATAGCGGCCGGCATCAGCGCAAGGACACTGACCATAACGGTGCCGGCCAGGATGTTGCCGAACAACCGCAGGGACAGGGTGATCGGTTTGGTCAGCTCCTCGACGAGGTTCAGCGGGAGCAGCACCGGGTAAGGCTCGACGAAATGCTTGAAGTAGTGCCTGCCTTTGACCCGGATTCCGGTGATCCACACCAGAATCATCACGAAGATGGCCATCGCGAAGGTGAGGTTGACGTCTGCGGTAGGGGGCCGGATGTACTCTTCCCAGGCATGCGGCAGGACGGCCAGCCAGTTCGCGATGAGGATAAAGAAGAACAGGGTGATGGCCAGCGGCACGACGAATGGCGCGGTGCGGATGCCGAGGTTGCTCTCCACCTGGCGCTCCACCTGCTCAGTTACCGTCTCGAAAATCAATTGCAGCCGGCTGGGCACTTTGCCGGTCGCCGTGCGCGCGAGGTAGAGGGCGAACGCCACCACAATCAGCGCGGCGATAGCGGTAGAGATCACGGTGTCCGCGTTGATCGTCATACCCAGGATGTGCCACTGGGGATGCTCACCGACCTGTACGTTGCCGCCCTCAGCGGCAGCAAAGAGCTCACTTGTCATGAGAAACCTCGAACTGGGCTTGGCGTAGCTCCCTGACCAGCGGAACCGCCGCAGTAAAGATCATCAGAAGTTGGCAGGCCGCCAGCCCGGCGAATACCGCCAAGCCTTGCGGGCGCAATGCCAGGGCCAGCGCCACCGCCACCGCGCTGATCAACGCGAGACGCGCGAGCGCCGACATGGCAAATCGCCGCTTGAGGGCGTTCTCGCTGGCAGCAAAACGCGCCGCGGAACGCTGTACCAGTGCGACATTAAACAGACCTAGAGCAAGTCCACCGCAGAACAACACCGCAGCGATCGGGTAACCCGCCGGCACGAGCACCAGGAAGCTGGCAACGCCAAGACACGCCGCGACTGGCGCGACCCTACCCAGCTTCACTGCTGATTTAGGCGATACGGTCGCATCTGTGCCGATCGGACTTGGGCCACTTGGATTTGGGCGGTTCGCATCCGGGCTGGCGGCTGGGCTCCCCGTTGGCCTCCCGATGGACTGATTGGGTGTTGTCGCCATGGACTGGACGCTTACTCCTTCAGAAACTGGGTGAACTTGGTGTAGATATAGCCCCCAGCACCGACGATGCCGAGCGCCAAGCCGACCAAGATGAACACTGGGAGCGTATTCAGTACCAGGTCGGCCAGCCATCCGACACCGAGCCCGACCACCAGGATCGCGGCAGTCGCAGCACCGAGGCCGAGTAGTGTCGAAAGGTCCGGGCCGTTTCGTTGATCCACGACCACCTACCTCAGCGGGCGCATGACGTCGCCCGCCGCCATCGCTCAAAAGCACTCCTTGCAGTCCAGGGGCAGCGCGCACAGCACAAAACCGTGATCGTAAGCACTGCCGATGGGCCGACCTGACTTCACATTCCCGCCCCCGGGCGGGACAAAACAGAAGCTATCACACTCCGCTGTTACGCTCGCTTCGCCCCACCCTCATCTAGCTGCACTTCTGCCACAGCTGCGGCGGCGGCCCTGTGCAGGTAGCGATTACCGGGTGCGTAGTCGGGGAATCACCGAACCCACCACAGCGATCAGCAAGCCCAGCATGATCGACCACACCACCACGTAAACGTCGAACAGGGTCAGCGCAACGGCCCCGAAAGCGAGTAAAGCCGCCCACAGGTAGATCACCAGGACTGCTTTGCGGTGCGAGTGCCCGATCTCCAGCAACCGGTGGTGCAGGTGCAGCTTGTCGGCGGCGAACGGGCTACGACCTGCACGGGTCCGGCGGATCACGGCTAGCAGCAGGTCCAGTAGGGGGACGAACAGCACCGCGGCCATTACCAATAGCGGGGAAAACAGCGCCAGCGCGTCGGTGGCTCCGTAATTGTTGGGGTCAAGCTTGCCCGATGCGCTGGTTGATGCAGCGGCGAGCATCAGCCCGATCAGCATTGCTCCGGAGTCACCCATGAAGATCCGTGCGGGCTGGAAATTGTGCGGTAAGAAACCCAGGCAGGCTCCCGCGACCAAGGCTGCAATCAGCGTCGGTGGGTAGACCGACACACTGCCTCCTGACCGGTACAGCAGCTGCAACGTGAAGGCTCCGATGGCGACGGCTGCGATCAACCCGATTCCCGCGGCCAACCCATCCAGCCCATCGACGAAGTTCATCGCATTGATCAGCGCCACTACCAAGGCGACGGTGACCAGCACCGCCTGGTCTTGTCCCAGGACTAGCGTCGAGCCAACCGAACCAGCCACCCCGTTCCACGGCACCCAGAAGATGAACCACTGCACGCCGTAAAGCACCAGTACCCCCGCAGCGGTGACTTGCCCGGCGAACTTGGTCAGCGAGTCGAGTTCGAACCGGTCGTCCAGGGCGCCGATCAGCATGATGATGCCGCCGGCTATCAGCACACCGACGACGTCTCCGGAAAACTCAAAGGATCGGCGCAGCACGGGTAACTGGTGAGACAGCAGGACACCACCGAGGATCCCGCCGTACATGGCCACCCCACCTAGCCGCGGGATTGGTGCGCGGTGCACATCGCGCTCGCGCGGCATCGCCACTGCACCGACGTGCAGGGCGAGAATCCGCGCCAGCCCGGTGAGCAAGAACGTGACCACCGCGGTGGTGAGGCCGACCAGCAGGTATTCCCGCAGCGGCAGGACGGATACAACGGGGACGGATCCCACGCACGCAGGCTAGTCCGCGCACCATCGCGGCGCTCACGAGGCCCGCACGTCCCGGCGCTGGCCCCGATATGCCTCCGTGCCCGGGTCTCTGCCCTGATCAGGAGGCGCCGTGAACGGCGTGCCCGAGCACCTCGCCGATCGCTGCCGCGCTCACCGCACCCTCGCGCAGCACCACCGGATGGTCAGCAGTGAGGTCCACGATGGTCGATGCGACCTGGCCGGCGGGTCCACCGTCGAGGAATACGCCGACGCGATCTGCAAGCTGTTCGCGGGCCTGCCCGATGGTGGTCGCCGGCGGCAGACCGGAACGGTTCGCGCTCGACACCGCCATCGGACCGACCTCACGGAGCAGTTCCAGCGCCACCGGGTGCAGCGGCATCCGGAGCATGACGGTGCCCCGCGTATCGCCCAGGTCCCAGCTCAGCGACGGCGCATGCCGCAGGACCAGTGACAGCCCGCCGGGCCAGAACGCTTCAATCAGCGCACGTGCCGACGCTGGCACACCCAGAACCAGGCCATCCACCGTGGACCACGAGCCCACCAGCACTGGAACCGGCATGTCACGACCCCGGCCTTTGGCGGACAGCAGCGCCTGCACCGCCGTTGCAGAGAACGCATCGCAACCCAGCCCGTAGACGGTGTCGGTCGGTAGCACGACGAGTTGGCCCGCACGGACGGCGCTCGCTGCCGCGGTGAGCCCAGCAAGGCGGCGGTCCGGTTGCGCGCAGTCGTAAACGGTGCTCACGCCTCGAACCCTACGACCGCGGCTTGCTACCAGCGACACGCCTGGCCAGATGTTGACAGATAGTGATCAAGACGGAACGATCCGTGTCCGGTAGACGTCCGGAGGACCATGTCCCTGCATCGGCGAGTCATATTCGCGACCATCGCCACCGTATTGGCTGCGCTCGGTATCCCCGCCAGCGCGGCCGCCAAGACGCTGGCTTTGCCCCGCCATTACGTCGCGCTGGGCGATTCATACACGGCGGGCCCGCTGATCCCGATACAGCGTCCCGATCCGGTTGGCTGCGAACGGTCCACCAACAACTACCCGTCGCTGCTCGCCGCGGCACTCGCTATCCGGGATTTCACCGACGTCAGCTGCAGCGGCGCCAAGACCGACAACATGACGGCCGCCCAGTCGGTGCTGCTGCTGGGCACCAACCCGCCGCAGTTCAACGCGCTGCGCCCAGACACAGACCTGGTCACGCTGACCATCAGCGGCAACGACATCGGCTTCACTGAGATCATCTACACCTGCGCCCGGGCCGCGGCCCTCGATCCGCTTGGCAATCCCTGCCAGCGTGAGGCCACTGCCGGAGGCAGCGACATCAACGCGCAGCGCATCGCGGCGGTAGCGCCCAAGGTCGCGGCCGTGCTGGAAGGAATCCACCAGCGTTCACCCCATGCCACGGTGCTGCTTGTGGGTTACCTGAGGATCTTGCCGCCGACGCGAGGCTGCTATCCGGTGATGCCGATCGCCCGTGGTGACGTACCGTACCTGGACGGGGTGCAACAGCAGCTCACGGGCATGCTGGCCAGTCAGGCTTTCCGCCACGGCGCATTCTTCGTCGACTCCTACGCTCGCTCGTTAGGCCGTGATGCCTGCCAGCCGCCGGGCGTGAAGTGGGTGGAGGCTGTCACACCAACCAGCCCAGCCGCTCCCGTGCATCCCAATGCCGCTGGCATGCAGGCGGTGGCTGATTTTGCGCTGGACACCCTCAAGTACGCAGCGGCGCGTGTGGGTTGAATCGAGCCCGCCGCGCGGTGGCAAACCGCGGCCGGCCGGTGAGGTCAGTGTGGTCGGCTACCCCGGTAAGGACCCGCCGTGCGGCGAGCAGCGCCGGAACGGCCACCGCATGCGACTCATCGTGTTCGATGGCGATAGTGCCGCCCTCGCGGAGCAACCTGGTGCCGATGCGCACCACGTCAGGAATCACCGCGAGACCGTCGGCACCGGCGAAGACCGCGGCAGGCGGATCATGCCAGGCCACCTCGGGCGGCAACGACGTACCGAGGGGGACATAAGGGGGGTTGCACAACACCAGGTGCGCCAGCCCGTCGAGCGCCGTCAGCAGCGTGGGATCGGCCACGTCACCGGCATAGAGCACCACCGGCGTGTCGCCGGCAGCGGCGCGCACATCGGCGTTGCGCCGCGCCCAGCTCAGCGCTACGGGGTCACGCTCCACGGCATGGACCTGCGCATCGGGCCTGGCGTGCGCGACGGCGAGCGCCAGTGCACCGGATCCGGTGCACAGATCGACCACCAGTGGTTCCACGATGCCTTCCAGGGCCGCCAGTCCCCAGGCCAGCATGGCCTCGGTTTCCGGACGTGGGATGAACACGCCCGGACCGACGGCCACCTCGATGGCGCCCAGGGCCGCGGTTCCGGTGAGGTGCTGCAATGGCACCCGTTGCGCTCGCTGGTGCACCAGCGTGCGTAGGGCGTCGACGACCGGTGGGTCGACCAGCGGAACCATCGGCAACCGTCCCCGCGGCACACCGACCACGTGTGCGGCGAGGAGCTCAGCGTCTACCCGCGGGGACGCCACGCCAGCGTCGGTGAGGATCCGCTCCGCTTCCAGGACCGCAAGTCGCAGTGGCTGCCTGCTCATGAGCCGCGCAGGCGCAGCTCACGGTCAGCCTTGACCAGCGCGTCCAGTACCCCGTCGAGATCCCCGTCGAGTACCGAATCGAGGTTGTAGGCCTTGTAGTTCACCCGGTGATCGGAAATCCGGTTTTCCGGGAAGTTGTAGGTGCGCACCCGCTCGGATCGGTCCACCGTGCGTACCTGTGACCGGCGCTGCTCGGAGGCTTCCTGCTGGGCCTTCTCCTCCGCCAGTGCCTGGAGCCGCGCCCGCAACACCTCGGTAGCCCGAATCCGGTTTTGGATCTGCGACTTCTCGTTCTGGCAGGACACCACGATGCCGGTCGGCAGGTGCGTGATGCGCACGGCGGAGTCGGTGGTGTTGACGCTCTGCCCGCCCGGACCGGAAGAACGGTAGACGTCAATGCGCAGATCCTTGTCGTCCAGCTCGATCTCGACATCATCCGGCTCGGGGTAGACCAGCACGCCGGCTGCCGAGGTGTGGATCCGGCCGGACGACTCAGTGACCGGGACCCGTTGCACCCGGTGCACCCCGCCCTCGAACTTCAGCCGCTCCCATACCCCAGGCTGGGTCTGCGACGATCTCAAGCTGACCGTGACGTCCTTGTACCCGCCCAGATCGGATTCGGTGGCGTCGAGCACCTGCGCTTGCCAGCCGTGCCGCTCGGCGTAACGCAGGTACATCCTCAGCAAATCTGCGGCGAACAGCGCCGACTCGGCACCGCCCTCCCCCGACTTGATCTCCAACACCACATCCGAATCGTCGTGCGGGTCGCGCGGCAACAGCAGCTCGGCCAGCTCGCTTTCCAGGGCCGGGATCCGGTCGGCGAGGGTATCCGCCTCGGTGGCGAAAACCGGATCCTCGACCGCCAGTTCACGGGCGACCGCCATGTCGTTGCGGGCCTGGTCCAACTCCCGGACGACCCGCACGATTCGGGAAAGCTCGCCGTAGCGGCGGCCAACCTTGCGCGCTGCGTCAGGGTCGGCATGCAGCAACGGATCGGCAAGCCTGTTCTCCAGCTCAGCGTGCTGATCCAGCAACGCCTGAACCGCAGCACTATCCATTGCAATTCCCGGCACGGTTAATTACTTCTGACGTTTGCCATAGCGCTTCTCGAACCGCGCGACACGGCCACCGGTGTCCAAAATCTTCTGCTTGCCTGTGTAGAAGGGGTGGCAGTTGGAACACACTTCAACGTGAATCTGGCCGTCGCGTTTGGTGCTACGGGTGACAAAGGAGTTGCCACAGCCGCAGGTGACCTGCGTCTCGACATACTGCGGGTGGATGCCCTGCTTCATGGTTGTCCTTTCGTTATGGCCGCCGGGTCCCCAGATGTGGCGTACGGGGTGAACCGGAGCCGGACTGTGGGCCGTGACAGTGTGCCAGATCGGTACCAGATGGCCCAACGTGAGATGAAACCGCGCGTGGGGCGCGGATGTTCCCGCGGGTCACAGCCGCTCTGGCGTGATCTCGGTATATCGCTTGCTCAGAGTGTCGATCATGGGATGGTCGGTCGGGAACCGCACACCGTCGATGGCCGCGACCGGACGGACCCCGACCACGGCATTGGTGGCGACGACGGCGTCCATCCCGGCTAGCACGCTAAGACTGACCGGTGCCGTGCTGGCCTGCGTGCCCAGTACTTGGTTGATCAGTCTCATGGTCACACCGGTCAGGCATGACGCTTGCGGCCAGATCAGCCGGTCGCCGTTGAGGAAACCGATATTCGAAGTAGCCGCTTCGGAGATCGTGGTACCTGAGTCGGTGAACAGCACATCGTCGAATCCGTTGCGCTGCGCGAGGCGCCGCTGCCGCAACGAGCCGAACAGCCCCACGTGCTTGACGGTGGGCTGTTCCCGGCAGTAGTGGCTCGATTGCAAGCGCAGCGCAGCAGGCGCCGGGTGTGCAGCCGGCCGGGTGGTGACGAGCAGGTGCGGCTGCGCATCCGCGCCGATCTGCGCCAGCGGCAGATCGGGATCGAACACGGTCACCCGGACCACGACCGATCGGGGCGCCTCGGCAAGCACATGGCGGACGAGGCGCCGCACCAGATCGGGATCCAGTTGCGCATCGAACAGCCGGCGGCAGTCCTGCACCAGGCGGTCCAGATGCAGGGACAGACCGCGCACCCGCAGCTCCTCGACCCGCATCGAGGTGTAGTGCCCGTAGTTGATCAACGCGAGCGCAGTGATCTGCTCAGGGTTGACCGGAGCACCGTTGAGCTGTGCGGCGGGCGTCACGCGTCAACCGGGCAGCCGAGCACGACACGCGGTGCACCAGGGCGCGACACGCCGGCCTATTCGCCGTTGCCGGCCGCGGACTTGGAGACCTGCATCAGGAACTCGATGTTGGTCCTGGTCTTGCGCAGACGATCGAGCACGAGATCGATGGCCTGCTGGGACTCCAGCCCGGACAGCACACGCCGCAGCTTGTGGTGGATGGCCAGCTCATCTGGGGACAGCAGCAACTCCTCCTTGCGGGTACCGGAGGGATTGATGTCAATCGCCGGGAAGATCCGCTTGTCAGCGATCTTGCGGTCGAGCTTGAGCTCGGCGTTGCCGGTACCCTTGAACTCCTCGAAGATCACTGTGTCCATTGTCGACCCGGTCTCGACCAGCGCGGTCGCGAAGATGGTCAGCGAGCCACCGTCTTCGATGTTGCGGGCCGCGCCCAGGAATCGCTTCGGCGGGTACAACGCGGTGGAGTCCACACCACCAGACAGGATCCGGCCTGATGCCGGTGCAGCCAGGTTGTACGCCCGGCCCAGCCGGGTGATCGAATCCAGCAGCACGACGACGTCGTGCCCCATCTCGACCAGCCGCTTGGCCCGTTCGATGGCCAGCTCGGAGATCGTGGTGTGATCCGACGGCGGGCGGTCGAAGGTAGAGGCGATGACCTCACCTTTCACCGAGCGCTGCATGTCGGTGACTTCCTCAGGCCGCTCGTCGACGAGCACGACCATGAGATGGCATTCCGGGTTGTTCTTGGTGATCGCATTGGCGATCGCCTGCAGGATCATCGTCTTACCGGCCTTGGGCGGCGAGACGATCAGCGCCCGCTGTCCCTTCCCGATCGGCATGATCAAGTCGATGACCCGGGTCGTCATCAAGCCCTGCTCGGTCTCCAGCCGCAGGCGCTCGTTGGGGTAGAGCGGGGTCAGTTTGGTGAACTCCGGGCGCTGCCTGGCCTGCTCGAGATCCAGACCATTGATGGTGTCGACGCGGACCAGAGGATTGAACTTCTGCCGCTGCTGTTCCCCTTCCCGGGGCTGACGGACCGCACCGGTGATGGCGTCACCGCGACGCAGGCCGTACTTGCGGACCAGCGACAGCGATACGTACACATCATTCGGCCCGGACAGGTACCCCGAGGTACGCACGAACGCGTAGTTGTCCAGCACGTCGAGGATTCCGGCGACGGGCAACAGCACATCGTCCTCGCGGACCTCGAGCTCACCGCTGTCCCGACGGTCACCACCGCGCTCACTGCTGCTGCGGTCTCCCCGGTTGCGGCGGTTGCGGTCGCGGAAACGTCGCCCGCGACGCCGGCCGGCCTCGTCGTCATCGTCGCGGGCGTCGCGGGCGTCGCGAGAACCGTTCGGGCTGGCGGCCACCTGCCCACCGTTCTGGTTGCTGCCGCCTTGTACGTTGGAGGTCTGGTCGCCCTGGGTATGGTGTCGATCGGCTGCGGCCTGATCGATCGACGATCGAGATGTGTCGCCGTTGCGAACTGGACGTCGCCGCCGGTTGCGGGAGCGGTCCGCACCGTCGGTATCGCCGTCCTGCTGTTCCCGATCCTGTTGGGCGGGGATCTGGTCAGATTCAGCCACCGTGGGTGCCTCGGTCCGAGCCGGCTCGGCGGCTGGTGCGGGAGGCTGTTCGGCAGCGGCGACTACCGCGACCGTTGGTGTCGGGTCCGGAGTCTGGGTCGCAGTCCCGGTCCGCGTCTGGGAACCCGACGACGCGTTGGCATCCTCAAGGGTGAGTTGCTCGGCGACGGCCTGCCGCTGGCCCGGGACCGCGCCCTGGCGCTCCTTGATCGCGGCGATCAGCTCGTTCTTGCGCATCCCGGCAATGCCGGGGACATCCAGCTGGCTGGCCAGTTGGCGGAGTTCAGCCATCACCATTCCGGACAGCCCCCCACGGCGACGCGGCGCGGTGCCGTTGTCGGGAGCCGCCTCCGCCATCCCGGCTTGCTCAGCCGGGTGCTCATCCGAAGATGCCGTAGCAGCAACATCGCTGCCCAACACGTTGATTTCGCTCACGCAGGTCCTTCCTAACCGGCCCGAGACGGGCTCAAGCCAGCCTGTTCGCCATCCGGCGGTGTACCGACGGCGCCTAGGGTCCGCATGCGTTGGGTTGGCCTGACCACCACATCACTGCCAAATCAGTGGTCAAGCCGACCGGCACGGGACATGTTCAACTCCTGGCCTGGGTCTGGGTGCCAGCCTTCCCGCTACTACGTTAACCGGAGGGCGGGAGATCAAGTGTTCGGGTGAGAGGCCCCGAACGCGGCACCGGCGCCCGTGCACACGGTGTCTGAACTCCCCTGAGCCTATCGGTCCACCGCGATACGGGCAACAACCACCCCGTAGATTAGGTGGGCCATACATCAGGTGCCCATAGATCAGTGTTTCGAAGATCGACTCTCAGCCCCATTCGATGATCGCACCGGTGCGCGCCACGCCGAGCCGGTACTGGGTAAAGCCCGCAGTGGCCTCCCCGCCCGGCCCAAGCCGCGCGGGCAGCTCACCGTTGATCGGCAATGCGAGCACCGTCGGTCCGGCGCCCGATACCGCGGCAGGGACCCCCGCCGCGCGCAATGCCTCCACCAGCTGCCCGGTCGCCGGATAAGCCGCGCGCCGGTAGGGCTGGTGTAGCCGGTCTTCCGTAGCGGCCAGCAGCAGTCGCGGATCAGCCGTCAACGCATGAATGAGCAGCGCAGCGCGGCCCGCGGTGAAGGCGGCGTCGGCATGCGGCACCGCAGCGGGCAGCAACCCGCGAGTGGCCTCGGTTGCCGAGGTCTGTTCGGGCACCAACAGCACAGGCATCACATCCGGATGTGGTTCCAGGCGCGTGGCGCGGAAAGACGTCTCCTCTTTCCAGGTGATCACCAGGCCACCCAGCAGGCTCGCCGCCGCATTGTCGGCATGCCCATCGAACCCAGCTGCCACCTGCAACGCCGCCTCGTCCGGTTCCATTCCCACCACGGCATAGCCGGCCAGTACTCCGGCGACGGCGGCGGCCGCCGACGAGCCCAGGCCCCGGGAGTGCGGGATGCGGTTACGACAGCGCAGGACCAACCCGCCGGGCCGATGACCGCACCGGGCACACGCCGCCAGCAGCGCCCGGACCACCAGATTGTTCCCGTCAGTGGGCACTTTCCCGGCGCCTTCACCGTGCACCTCAACGCGCAACCCGGACACTGCTGGGATCACCTCGATCTCGTCATACAGCGCCAGCGCCAACCCCAGCGCGTCAAATCCTGGCCCCAGATTCGCCGTCGACGCGGGCACCCGCACCCGCACCGTGCCACCCATCACGCAGCTCTCCCGTGCCGCGCAACTCTCCTTTGCCCGGCATGGAGACATACCGAGCTTATGGAGGCCCTCCTGCTCAGCCCGAGACATCTCGATGCCGGGGTGGGGACGCCCGAGATGTGGACCTGCGCGGTGCGGGCTGGTGGGGCTGCGCTACGCAAGGGACAGGGCGGCTGCGACGGCGGCGGGATCCACAGCGATCGGATTAGGGGTGGGTATTCCCTGCAAGGCAGTGTCGGGATCCTTGAGGCCGTGACCGGTGACCGTGCAGACCACCAGGGAACCGCGAGGAAGCCGCCTATCCTCGGCGACCCGCAGCAGACCAGCCACGGCGGTAGCCGAGGCCGGTTCGACGAACACCCCTTCCTGCCGGGCCAGCATCCGGTAAGCGGCGAGGATCTGCTCGTCAGTGATCGCCTCGAACAGGCCGCCGGATTCGTCCCGCGCCCGTATCGCCCCGTCCCAGGAGGCGGGACTGCCCACCCGGATGGCGGTCGCGATGGTGTCGGGGTTCCGCACTGGTGCACCATGCACCAACGGCGCGGCGCCGGCGGCCTGGAAGCCGAACATCCGCGGCCGGCCAGACACCACCCCGTCGGCGTGATACTCGGTGTAGCCCAGCCAGTAAGCGGTGATATTGCCGGCGTTGCCGACCGGTAGGCAGTGCACGTCCGGAGCCCGCCCCAGCACATCGCAGATCTCGAAAGCAGCGCTCTTTTGGCCCTGTAACCGCACCGGGTTCACCGAATTCACCAGCGCAGTGACCGGGTAATCGGCGGCCGTCTTGCGGGCCAGCTCCAAACAGTCGTCGAAGTTGCCGTCCACCGCCAGTATCTGGGCACCGTAGGCGGTGGCCTGCGCCAGTTTGCCCAACGCAATCTTGCCTTGGGGCACCAGGACTGCACTGGGGATACCGGCCCGAGCTGCGTAGGCGGCAGCCGATGCCGCGGTATTTCCGGTGGAAGCGCACAGCACCGCTTGCGCGCCCCGAGCCAGCGCCTCGGTCACCGCCATGGTCATCCCGCGGTCTTTGAACGAGCCCGTAGGGTTGGCGCCTTCAATCTTGAGCAGCACCTGGCAACCAGTGCTGGCTGACAGCGTCGGCGCGGGCAGCAGCGGAGTACCGCCCTCCTGCAGGGTTACCACCCGGCAGCCCGGCCAGGTGCGGATCCGGTCCGGGTAGGCCTCGATCACCCCCGGCCAGGAACGAGGCGCTCCCAGCTGCAGCTTCACGTCACGTCGCCCTCCACCCGCATCACGCTGACCACGTCACGAACCACATCCAGGCCGGCAAGCTTGTCCACAGTAGAACGCAGCGCGGCATCCGGCGCCGCATGCGTCACGATCACCAAGTTGGCCCCGGCCGGTACGTCGTCGGAACTACGACCAGTCTGGCGCACCACCATGATCGACACCTCGTGCTCGGCGAAGATCTGCGCCACCTGCGCCAGCACACCGGGACGGTCGGCAACCTCAAGGCTGATGTGGTAGCTCGTCGGGGTGTCTTCCATCGGCCGGATCGGTAGATCAGCGTAGGCGGACTCGCGCGGTCCGTAGCCCCCCGCTACCCGGTTGCGGGCGACCGCGACCAGGTCCCCGAGTACCGCGCTGGCGGTCGGCGCACCACCGGCGCCCTGGCCGTAGAACATCAGCGCGCCCGCGGCATCCGCCTCGACGAACACCGCATTGAAGGCACCACCGACCGAGGCCAGCGGGTGCGAGCGGGGGATCATTGCCGGGTAGACCCGGGCCGAGACCGACTCGGCCCCCGAGCCGTCGGTCACCCGCTCGCAGATGGCCAGCAGCTTGACCGTGCGGCCCAGCTGACGGGCCGCGATCACGTCCCCGGCGGACACCTCCGCGATACCTTCGCGGTACACGTCAGCGTTGGTCACGCGAGTGTGGAAGGCCAGTGAGGCGAGAATCGCCGCCTTGGCCGCAGCGTCGTAGCCGTCCACGTCGGCGGTCGGGTCGGCCTCGGCGTAGCCCAGCCTGCTGGCCTCCTCAAGAGTTTCGGCATAGCCGGCGCCGGAGGAGTCCATTGCGGACAGGATGAAATTGGTCGTGCCGTTGACGATGCCGGTGACCCGGGTGATGCGGTCCCCGGCCAGCGACTCGCGAAGCGGCCGCAGCAACGGGATCGCTCCGGCCACGGCCGCTTCGAAGTAGAGGTCAGCGCCGGCGGCGTCGGCGGCGCCGTATAACTCGGGTCCGCACTCGGCCAGCAGTGCCTTATTGGCTGTCACCACACTCCGGCCGCCGCGCAATGCATCGAGCAGCAAGGACCGGGCCGGTTCGATGCCTCCGATCACCTCGATCACGACGTCCACGCCGTCGCGGCCAACCAGCTCGGCGGCGTCAGTGGTGAGCAAGTCTGCGGGTACATCGGGATGCCGCCGAGGACGCCGCACCGCTACCCCAAGCAGCCGCACGGGGGCACCGACCCGCGCCGCGAGTTCGTCTGCCTGCTCGGTGAGCAGCCGCAATACCTCCCGGCCCACCGTGCCACAACCTAGTAAGGCAACGCCGATGGGTCGGCCCTGCGAGCAGGCCTCCCGCCCAACGGCCCGGCCCTGCGAGCCACCCTGCCCGGGCCTGCTCATGAGACCTCCAGCGACAGCAGGTCGGCGATCGTCTCCCGGCGCAGCAGCAGCCGGTGCGAGCCATCTCGGACGGCGACTACCGCTGGTCGCGGTAACAGGTTGTAGCGGCTGGACATGGCGTAGCAGTACGCACCGGTGCCGGCCACCGCAAGCAGATCACCCGGGGCGAGGTCATCGGGGAGCCAGCAGTCCCGGACCACCACGTCACCGGACTCGCAGTGCTTGCCGACCACCCGGGACAGCACCGCTTGCGCTTCTGAGCGGCGGGACACCAGCCGGCAATCGTAAGTTGCGTCGTACAGTGCGGTGCGCACATTGTCGCTCATTCCGCCGTCCACCGAGATATAGCGCCGCTGTGCCGATGCCGCCACCGTAACGTCTTTGATGGTTCCCACCTGGTAGAGAGTTATCGTGCCAGGTCCGGCAATCGCCCGGCCCGGCTCGACGACCAGCTCCGGGCTCGGTATGCCAGCCTCCCGGCAACGCGAGTCCACGATGGCCCGCAGATGCGTAGCCAGCGTGGCCGGTTGCGGCGGGTCGTCGTCTGCGGTGTAGGCGATACCCAGACCGCCGCCCAGGTCGAGGACTCCTACCCCGCTCAATGCGTCCGCACCGTGTTCATCCCGCAGCGATGCCAGCAGACCCACCATCCGGTGCGCCGCGAGCTCGAAGCCGTCCGCGTCGAAGATCTGCGATCCGATGTGGCTGTGCAGGCCCACCAGGAGCAGCCCCTGACATTTGAGCACCCTTCGAACAGCTTCAATGGCGTCTCCGGCCGCCAGCGAGAAGCCGAATTTCTGATCTTCGTGGGCAGTGGCGATGAACTCGTGCGTGTGCGCCTCGACGCCGACGGTCACCCGGATCAGCACCGGTTGCACCACGCCGTGGCGGCGGGCGATGTCGTCAAGCCGGGCAATTTCCAGGAAGGAGTCGAGCACCACCGCGCTGACCCCTGCCGTCACGGCAGCAGTCAACTCGTCAGCAGACTTGTTGTTGCCATGCATCGCGATCCGGGAGGCAGGGAATCCGGCGTGCAGAGCGAGCGCGAGCTCGGTGCCGGTGCACACGTCCAGACTCAAGCCCTGCTCGGCGACCCAACGCACGACCTCACCGCACAGGAAGGCCTTGGCTGCGTAGTGCACACGATGCTGGGCACCAAAGGCCGCGGCGTGCTCAGCGCACCGGGCCCGGAAGTCGGCTTCGTCCACGACGAACAACGGCGTGCCGTAAGCCTCTGCGAGTTCACCCACCTCGACGCCAGCCAGCCGCACCGCACCGTCGTCGCCGCGGTGCGCCCCGCGCGGCCACACCGTGGGGTGCAGGATGTTCAGTTGCTCGGGTCCAGCTGGGCACGGACCTGCGGTGGAGGCCCGGGCCAGCACGTCGGCATGGCGCGGCCCGGCAGGATGCGCCCTCACAGCCACTCCGGTGCGCTGACGTCAAGCAGGTCCAGGCCATTGGCCAGCACTTGCCGGGTCGCCTCGCACAGCACCAACCGGGCGGCGTGCAGCGGGTTAGGTCGCTCGTCTCCCAGCGGCAACACCCGGCATGCGGCGCAGAAGCTGTGGTATGCGCCAGCCAGCTCCTCGAGATAACGGGCTACCCGGTGGGGCTCGCGCAGCCTTGCGGCCCGGGTGACGACACGGGGCAGGTCAGCCAGCGTGCGGATCAACTCACCTTCACTGCGGTGGCCTAGCAGTGTGAGTTGCGGATCCGAACAACTGACCCGCAGATCAGCGGCGTTACGGGCCAGCGCTGCCAGCCGAGCATGCGCGTACTGGATGACAAACAGCGGGTTGTCGTCGGTCCGTCTTGACCAGACGTCGCGGTCGATGGCGAGCGGCGAGTCAAAAGCGCTGCGGACCAACGCGTAGCGCGTGGCGTCCGCCCCGATCGCCTCCATCAGGTCCGCGATGGTGGTCCCACGCTGGGTCAGTTGCCCCCTGGCGGCCTTCTGGACCAGGTTCACTTGCTGTCCCGCCAGCACCTCCACGGTGGGCGAGTCGCTACCCGGTGCGGCGCCGACCGCCGTGAGCTGGTCGGCATTGCCGCTGCCGAGCACATAGATTGATACGTCGTAGCCAGGAGTTCGACGGTCGCTGGCCGCCTCCCCGCTGGCGTGTCCCCGGGTCACCACAGCACCCGCGAAAGTGAGGATCCGGACCAGCGCATCGGCGACCGCCACCTGGCGGGCATCGGCAAGGTCGACCGGGCCAGTGCGGTTGGCCGGCACTGATTCGATGTTGATCCGCCAGCCGCCAAGCTCGTGACCTGATCCAAAGCGCTTCCCAGCAGCGAGCACTTGAGTGAGGATGTCGCCATGCGCCTCGGCTCCTAGCCACAAATTGATAAAGCCAGGACCGGCGACGTCGACGGTGCGCACTCCAGGGCGTCGGGACAACTCTTCAGCCAGCCACCCGGCGAGGTCCCGAGGTTGTACCCCCGCTTTCTTTCCGGTCTGCAATGCCACGTTCGTGGCGTAGTCACCATGCTGGGGATCGCGCAGTCGGTGAACCGTCACGGTGTCCGGAAGCGCGCCGGGGTCGAGACCACGGTCTGCCAGAACGCCGTGCGCGACAGATCGGACCAGGTCGGCCAGTGCGGCGGGGGTCACGCCTGCGAGTCTAAGGAGGAGTTCGGTAGCCCAGGTTCACCTGGTCTTGACCCAACCTCCCTACACTGACGCCGCGGTCTGGCGGCAGACCCATCGTGAGCGAGGACCGATCAGGCATGCCAAGTGGCAAGACAACCAAGGCAGCGCGCGGTGCGCGCCCAGTCGTCACGGCGACCAAGCCCAGACCGTGGGGAACGATAGCTGCCGTTGCTGCGGTTCTGATCTTCGCGGTCGGCGTCTTCGGATACATGTTCACCCGGTACGAGGACCGCCGCGCGTTTACCCCGACCGCTGACAATAAAGATCCTTCGGCCCACATCCCGGGCGTGGTCACCGAGAACTACAGTGCCGGCCGAGGTCACATCGGCCCGGACCAGCGGGTGGCCTACGACCACAGCCCTCCGTTCGGAGGTCCGCACGACGGAACATGGGCGGCCTGCAATGGTGTGGTCTACACCACGCCGGTGCGCAACGAGAACATGGTCCATTCACTGGAACATGGCGCGGTATGGATTGCCTACGACCCAGGCAAGGTCACCGGTGCGGCGCTGCAGTCCCTACGCGACCGGGTGCAGGGCTCGAACTACCTCATGCTGTCCCCGTATCCCGGCTTGGACGCGCCGATCTCCCTGCAGTCGTGGGGACACCAGCTCAAAGTGACCGATGCCGCTGACAAGCGGATCGACCACTTCATCCAGGCACTGCGGCTCAACCAGTACACCTATCCGGAGATCGGGGCCAGCTGCGACGAGCTCCCGGGTCTGTTTGATACCGCCAAACCGCCACCGTTCGTTGCCGCGCCGCCCGGTCCGAACGCCGTGCCGCTGACCTATTCCGGCGGCCGCGGGGCGGCCCCCGGTGACGGGGCCGCTCCAGGCGGCACCCCGTCATCCGGCCCTGGCCGGTGAACCGCGTCATGGCAGAAGCAGTCGTGCACGGAGAGTTGGACACTCACAGCGCCGAAAGTGCTGAGGCGCCTGCTGGTGCCAGGCGGCCGGCTCGTTGGACACGAGTGCTGTTGGTCAGCGGGGCGATGGTCACCATGCTGCTCCTCGGAGCGGCGCTGGGCACCTCATTGCCATTGATAGGTGGAGTGTGGTCGCAGCCTGAAGGCGGGACAGTGGATGTCGGGTTCGCCCAGGATATGTCGGTGCATCACCGGCAGGCGGTGCTGATGGCCGGCCTGGCGCGCGACCGCAGCACCGACCCCGCGATCCGGCTGCTCGCCTTCGACATCGAGACCAATCAGCTCGAGCAGATCGGTCAGATGCAGGGCTGGCTGAGCCTGTGGGACGCCGCTGCGCTGCCCACCGGCCGGTACATGACCTGGATGCCGGCAACCAGTTCCATGCCGGGGATGGCGGACATGGCACACGGCAACGGATCGGCCGGCATGGCAACGATGCCGGGGATGGCGTCCCCTGGGGATCTGGACCGGCTCCGCGCCGCCAACGGTGCCCAGTTCGACGTCCTGTTCCTGCAGCTGATGCTGCGACACCATCAGGGCGGCGCACCGATGGCTCAGTACGCCGCGCAGCACGGTGAGATAGCCCAGGTGCGCAACCTGGCGGAGAAAATGGTCGTTTCCCAGGGCGCCGAGAGCGACTACATGACCCAGCTGCTCGTCCAGCGCGGCGCGCAACCACTGCCGCCACCACGCTGACCGACACCGCGTTGGGCGTGGACCACAAGTAAGAGGTACGCTCTGCCGCGGCAGGCCCCCGTAGCTCAGGGGATAGAGCACCGCCCTCCGGAGGCGGGAGCGAAGGTTCGAATCCTTCCGGGGGCGCCTTGTGAGCTCGGATGAGTTCGCCGGTGCGCCAGCCACCTTTTCGGGTCGCGAAGTGTGCCTGTCTCACCAGCTCGATGCGACAGCCCGGGAGGAGCCGCTGCGGCTAACCTCGAGGGGTGGCGGAGTATCAGGTGACGTACTGGCGCGAGCTGCCCTCACTGGTCGTCGCGCGGGAGGGCGACAGCGTCACCAAGAGCCCGTTGGCTGGCCGGTTCCAGGAGGCGATCGACGAGGCAGCGATGCGTCTGGGTGAGACCGGCAGCGATGCCTACCTGGAGGGTTGGACCCGCGGCGAGTGGACGCCGGCCGAGGGCAGCGGCGCCGAGGTGTGTGACCGCGTGGTCTCGGAGCTGGAGGCGCAGTGGTCGGAGGACCGGGTGACGGCGTACCTCGATGCGCTCGGGCCCGCGCAGGACGCCGGGGCCGCGTCGTGAACCGGCTGAGCGCCCTCCTCGGCCACGACGCCCCGATCCTCCTGGACGGCGGGATGGGCACCCTCCTGCAGGAGCACGGGCTGGACGACGGCGGCGCCGGCGAGCTGTGGAACGTCGACCGTCCGGAGGTCGTCGCCCAGCTGCACGAGCAGTACGCCGAGGCCGGCGCGCGGATCCTCACCACCAACACCTTCGGCG
>JAFAWY010000051.1 GCA_019241525.1 Pseudonocardiales bacterium | reverse complement strand
AGCGTGTCCTCCAAGCCCTCGCGCAAGGATGCCGCCGCGCCTGGATGGGTTCGGTCTAGCTCGCCGGCTAGGGATTCCAACTGCGCTTGGGCGGCCAGCGCGGTTTCAGCGTGGTAGGCCGCCCGCATCCGCTTGGCTACCACCGAGCGTAGCTTCTTCGGGAGCCGATCTTGAACATTTCGGGTCTTGTGAAGCCGTAAAAGATCAAAGTGTTGCTTTCGATCTTGTGGCTCGTTGGTGTGGTATGGCGATCAGCGAGGAGCTGTTGTCCCAACTCGGTGACCGGTTTGAGGTGTTGTTGCCGCATCTCAATGAGCGGCAGCGACGGCTGGCGGTGGCCACTGAGGCCCGGCTGCTGGGCCATGGTGGGGTGCGTGCCGCGGCGCGGGTAGCGGGGATGAGTGAGACCACCGTGCGGCGTGGGGTGGCGGAGCTGGAAGAAGGTGGGGATCGGCTGCCCGAGGGGCGGGTGCGTGTGCCGGGCGGTGGCCGCAAGCGGGCCGAGACGACCGACCCAGCCGTGCTGGACAGCCTGTTGGGGCTAGTCGAGCCGGACGAGCGGGGTGATCCGGAGTCGCCGTTGCGGTGGACGACGAAGTCGTTGCGCAACTTGGCTGAGGAGCTGACCCGTCAAGGCCATGCGGTGTCGGCTCCGACGGTGGGCCGGCTGCTTAGGGAAGCTGGGTTCAGCTTGCAGGCCAACGCCAAGATCCTGGAGGGTGCCCAGCATCCGGATCGGGACGCCCAGTTCCGCTACCTCAACAATGAGGTCAAAGACCATCAGGCCGGTGGTGAGCCGGTGATCAGCGTGGATACCAAGAAACGCGAGCAGCTGGGCCGGCTCCCGATGGCCGGGCGGGAGTGGCGGCCCCAGGGTGACCCGGTGGCCGTGGAGGATCACCACTTTTTCTTCACCGGCCCGGACGTGGAACAGGCCATCCCGTATGGGATCTATGACATGACCCGCAATACCGGATGGGTCAATGTCGGGGTCGATCACGACACGTCGGTGTTCGCCGTGGAGTCCATTCGGCGCTGGTGGAACACACGCGGAAGCCTCGACTATCCCCGCGCCCGCCGGCTGCTGATCACCGCCGACGCGGGCGGCTCCAATGGCTACCGGTATCGGGTGTGGAAAAGCGAGTTGGCCGCGCTGGCCGCCGAGACCGGATTGGCCATCACCGTCTGCCATTTCCCTTCCGGCACCTCGAAGTGGAACAAGATCGAGCACCGTCTGTTTTCGGTCATCACCCTCAACTGGCGCGGCCGCCCACTGACCAGCCACGAGGTCGTGGTCAACACCATCGCTTCGACCCGCACCCGCGGTGGGCTGCGCGTCGAGGCCACCCTCGATACCCGTGACTACCCGATCGGCGTGTCGATCAGTAAGGAACGCTTCGCGGCGCTGCCGCTTCAGCGCCACGCCACACTCGGCGCCTGGAACTACACCCTGCTCCCTCAGCCCGCCACCACGACCAAAACGGTGGCTGTCGGTGAATCAAGCGGGCCAGCACAGCGTCGTGGGGCCATGCTCGCCCGGCTGGCCGATCCCCGGCTGACCGGCCTGACCAACACCGAGCTCACCCGGTTGGCCACCCAACTGGCCCCGACCCAGGCCGCCCGCACCCACCAGCGCTACGCCCAACAGCGTGGCGGTCGAGCTCGGCGTGCCACCGGAAACCTGCGCGCGAAGCCACTGTTCGACAACGCCGCCCACATTGTCCTCACCCTGATCTACCAGCGGCAGGTGTGCTCGATGACGGTGTTGGCCGACCTGCTGGAAGTCAGCGCCGCCTGCATCGGCGAGCTCGTCAACCAGACCCGCGAAGTCTTCGAAGACCACCATCTCAACCCAGGGGCCGCGTCGGCGCGCTTTAGCCAGGCCTGTGAACTGCTGGCCTTTCTCGACCACAACACCCGCCCCGCCCGAACCGGGATCATCCAAGCCCTCTGCGATCCAGCCCTAACCGGGATGAGCCGAGATCAGCTACGCGAACTCACCCAGCAACTCGCCCCCCGACAAGCCGCTCAAACCGAGCGGCTCACCCACCAACGCCGCGGCGGCTCCCGCCAACCCGGCACCCGCCGCGGCGTGTTCCCCCAAAAGATCTCCAACGAAGAACGCGTCCTGCTCACCGTGCTCCACCAACGCAAACTCTGCACCCTCGACGTCCTCGCCGATGCCCTCGGCGACATCACCCGAGGCGCCATCGGCAACGCCGTGCGCGAAACCCGGCCCCTACTCCAACAGCACGGCCACCTCCCCACACCAGCCACCATCCGCTACCGCACCGCGGCAGAACTCCTCACCGCTATCTCACCCAGCCAACCCGACACACCGACAAATTGATCTTTTACGGCTTCTGTGCAACTGGCACCGAGCGATCACCGGGTGATCAAACACGTCAAGTACACCGCGGCGCAGGGCCTTGGCCCCATCGATCACGACCAGGATGGGGCGGGTGACGTTCAGGCCGCGCTCACGCAGCCCGACCAGCAGCTCGCGCACCAGGGTGGCGTTCTCAGTCGAGCCTTCGACCAGCGACAACGGGTGCTTGGTCCCGTCGATGTCGATGCCCAGGGCGACCACGCAGCAGTGCTCGCCGAAGTGCACCCCATCCACCATCAACGCCACCACATCCAGCCCGGACAAATCCGCGGCCAGCAACTCGGCCAGGGCGGTCTCGGTGGCCGCGACGAACCGGCGCGAGACCGCGGACTTCGACGTGGCCACCGCGGCCTGCTCCACCCGCGCACCGACGGGCTCGAGCCCCACCGGGTAGCGCCGCGTGGACAGCCCAGCCAGCATTCGCTCCATCGCCATCCGCCCGAGCACCTCGGTGCTGGAGAACAGCTCGTAGGTCGGTATCGGTAGCTCTCCGCTGCCGTTGGCCGCGCGCATCCGGGGACGCTCGACGGGCACCCGGCGCCCGCCCAGGCTCACAGAGCCGGCCTCGTGGCCGTGCCGCGTCGCCATGCGCGCGGATCGTGGCGCTCACAGTTGCATTGAGCCAAGGGGCGTCCTCGCCACGGCTCAAAGCAGCGAAGCAGGCTCTGCAATCCCTGTGGAGAACCATGACAAACCGGGCATCCGAGCCCTGCTGCGAGGCTTCTGGCCGGGCAGATGAGACCAACTCGAGTGGGCCGATCGCTCAATGCAACTCGAGTGGGCCGATCGCTCAATGCAACAGCGCAGCGCAGCGCCCCTGCGGATCAGCGCAGCGCCCCTGCGGATCGTCGACCAGCAGGTCCGATGGCTGCGACACCGTCGTTCACTGTTGTTCCCCGCCACCGCCTGTCCTATCTGGCACGGATCTGGGACGGGGCAGCCCAAAGGCAAACCTGTGGAGCACCCTGCTGGGTGGGGTCACCCCGCAGCACCGCGCATCCGACCAACTGGATCTCATTCCCGGGCTTGGTGTCACTACTCGGGTGTCAGGTCTGGCCGGGGTTACACTCGCTTGGAGCTCTCGTGTTGTGCTGGTAGTTCCAGGCGGATACGGGAGCGCCCGAGCGGGACGACCCAGACTTGGGGCACACCGAGGGCGTGGGCGATGGCTGGCGCGTGGGCAGCGAAGTCCTCGGCGGACTGGCCCGGCAACATGTCGATCTGGACCCACTCTGGAGGTCGGGCGTCGGCCGTCACGACTCGGGGAGTGTGCAACGTCTCATCGCCGGCGCCGGTGTACTCCATGCGATGCAGCCCGCACCTTGCAAGACTGTCTTGCACACGCCGGACAAACAGCTTGTTGCGGGCCTGAAGTCTGGGGTCGACTTGTGCGGTAGTTATCCGTGCCATTAGGGGTCCAGCTGTGCGTGGAGATGTAGCACGAGCTCGCCGTTGTCGACGCGCACGTGGTAGGCCTGCACCGATGGTGCGCCGGTGGTGCAGTGGCCGTCGATTAGTCGAAACGCGTGGTTGTGCAGCGGGCAGATGACCTGTTGGCTGTCGGTGAGGCCGTCGGCGAGTGGGCCGCCACGGTGCGGGCAGACCGCGGATAGTGCACGTATCTGGCCATCGCGTAGCCGGAACACTGCGACTTGGTGATCAGAGATGGCGAAGGCGCGACCCTCCCCGAGTGGGATTTGATCAGCAGGGCCGAGTTTGTAGAGCCTCACACCGGTCGTTGCCGTGCTCATTGGACGGGCACTTTCGGTAGCTCGACTAGGGGCAGGGCGTCGCGGAATTGGCCTTCGGCCACCGGTTGCTGGTGCTCCTGCCATGGGTCGCGGTAAGCGTCGATTGACTGCTGGATGGCTTGGTCGAGTCGGGCTGCGATCCCGTCTCGGTCCGCGACGAGGATCGCCTGCAGCTCGGCTAGCCCGATCCGGGGGACGAAATCGTAGCTGCGTTCGAGCCATTTGGCGTTTTCCCGGTAGTACTGCAGGAACCGTCCGGTGAGCGTGATGATCTCCTCCCGGCGTTCCACGGTGGCCAGTAGGTCGCCCTTGCGGACGTTGGCCCCGGCCGCGCCACCGACATAGATCTCCCACCGGCCGCCCTCGATCGCGACGATGCCCACATCCTTGACGTAGGACTCCGCGCAATTGCGCGGGCAGCCGGACACGGCCAGTTTTATCTTCGCGGGACTTTCCAAACCCTGGCATCGCCGCTCGATGTCAATGCCCAGCTGAGTGGAGTCGCCCAGGCCGAAGCGACAGAACTCGCGACCCACGCAGGTCTTGACGGTACGGAAGCTTTTGCCGTAGGCGTAGCCAGAAGGCATGTCCAGATCGGCCCATACCCGGGGTAAGTCTTCCTTGCGCACACCGAGTAGATCGATGCGCTGACCACCGGTGATCTTCAACATGGGATCTGGTAGCGCTCGGCGACGTCGGCGATCCGCCGTAGCTGGGCTGGGGTGGTGACACCGCCAAGAACTTGGGGGACGACCGAGAAGGTGCCGTCGCGCTGGATGTTGGCGTGCACCCGGTCGTTGATGAATCGGCCGTCTCGCTCGTCGATGTACTGCTCGTTCCACATCATTTTCAGCAGCGAGGACAGCGCCATCTTGCTGCCCGCGTGCTCGGCACCGTCGTCGGCGAGCGCGGCGAACACCGCTGATGTCGAGCGCAGCCCACGTCGGCGAATTTCCGCTATCAGGTGCGGCTTATCCAGGGGGATGCAGGGCACGTAGTAGCTCTCGGCCGGGTCTGCCTGCAGGTCTGCGCCCAAAGCCGCCGTCACGATGTCGGCAACTAGGTCCTGGCACGCACCACAGCCTTTACCTGCGCGGGTGGCGGCCATGACCCCGTTGACGGTGCGCTGCCCGTCTCGCACACAGGCGATGAGTTCGCCTTTGCTCACCCCGTTGCAGTCACAGACCTGCGCATCATCGGCCAGCTCCACCGCACCAACTTCTGGTGGTGGAGCGCCGATGTCGAACAGCAGCTTGATTCGCTCCGCGGGCAACGGGGCCCGCCGGTCGAAGGCCTGGGTCAGCGAGGCAACCTTGCTGACGTCACCCAGCAGCGTGGCACCGACCAGGATGCCGTCGCGGATGATGACTGTCTGGTAGACGCCGCGGCACGGCTCGCTGAATTGGACGAATTCATCATCGGGCCGCTCGGGTTCCTTCAGGCCCATCGCCGCTACGTCCACGCCGGCGACTTTGAGCTTGGTTGCTAGACGCGAACCGTGATAGGTCGCTGCGGGGTCGGCACCGGTGATGTGGTCGGCCAGCACCGCTGCTTGCTCCCACAGGGGGCCGACGAGCCCGTAGACCTGGCCGCGGTGCTGCACGCACTCGCCGACGGCGTAGATGTCGTCATCGTCGACTGAGCGCAGCTGGTCGTCGACCACGATGCCCCGTTGCGTCTCCAGGCCCGAGACCATGGCCAGCCCGATATTCGGGCGGATGCCCGCCGCGACGACCACCATGTCCACGTCCAGCGTGGCTCCGTCGGCGAAGGTGATGCCGGTGACCGCGCTGTCGCTGCCGCAGCGGATGGCCGTGGTGCGGGTCCCGGTGTGCACCGTCATCCCGAGCCGTTCCACTGAGCGCCGAAGCACCAGGCCCGCCTGAGGGTCAAGCTGCTGGTTCATCAGGCCCTGCGCTGCGTGCACGATGTGCACTGCCAGACCGTGCGCTTGCAGCCCGCGGGCCGCCTCCAAACCAAGCAGGCCGCCACCGATCACTGCGGCGCGATGTTTGCCGGAGGCATAGCCCATCATCGCCAAGGTGTCGTGCAGCGTGCGGAAGCCGAACACTCCCGGGGTCAGCGTCTTGTTGTCCACCCACAGGCCCTTCATGGGCGGGAAAAAGGGGCGGCTGCCGGTGGCCAGCACGAGCTTGTCGTACCGGAGGATTGATCCGTCATCGGCGTAGACCCGGCGGGCGAACCGGTCAATGCGCACCACTCGCACCCCGGCGTGCAGCGTAATGCCGTTGTCCTGGTACCACTGCCAGGGGTTGAGGAAAAGGTCGTCGTCGAGCAGGTGCCCGTCGGGGTCGGTGCCCCGGGTCAGCAGTTCCGACAGCAGGATGCGGTTGTAGTTACCGTGCGGCTCCTCACCGAACATCGTGATACGGAACAGTGCGCGGCCGCCGCGGGCCAGGATTTCCTCGACCGCCCGAGCACCCGCCATGCCATTTCCGATGACAACCAGTTCTTGCATGGGTTTCACACCTCCAGCAGGCCAAGGTCGACGACCACGATTCCCGCGCAGCCCTCGGGCGCGGCCACATGCAGTTCGATCTGGGTGGCGCTGATCAGGTCCTCGACCACCCGCAGCGATATATGGACGCCATCACGGGCGCCTATCGGGAAGTAGCGCATTGGTTTGCCGTCCCGCATGAGCAGCACGGTGATCATCTCGTCGGTGCTGTTGCCGCCCCGGAAGTACAGGGCTTGTCCGGTTACCCCGGCAGGGATGGTGTAGGTCAGGGCGGGATCGATGGGGATGGGCTTGCACAGGCCTTGCCCTTCGAAGTGGTAACTGCCCTGCAAGAACCGTGGCGTGGTGTGCATGAGATCTCCTTGGTCCGCGTCATGGAGGACTTGGCCGCCCGGGCAGCTACACCGTGCTGGCCGCCACCGCGCAGGCCTTGAACTCCGGCATCCGGGAAATTGGGTCCAGGGCTGGGTTGGTCAAGGCGTTGGCGGCCGCCAGCCCGCCCCAGTGAAAGGGCACAAAGATGGTGTCGGCGCGGATGTTGTCGCTGATCCGGACGCGCAGCACCGCGGTGCCCCTGCGGGTGCGCAGCCGTATCTGGTCGCCGGGGCCGACTCCCACCCGGGCGGCCAGCTCCGGATGCAGCTCGGCGTAGGCTTCCGGCTCGACGGTGACCAGCGCGTGGACCCGGCGGGTCTGGGCCCCGGACTGGTAATGCGACCGGCTGCGCCCGGTGCTGAGGTAGTAGGGGTACTGCGCGTCTGGTATCTCTGCCGGGCTGCGATGCTCGACGGGGTGAAACCGGGCGCGACCGTCGGGTGTGGGGAAGCGGTCGGCGAACAGCCGTGGCGTGCCGGGATGCTGCTCGTCCGGGCAGGGCCAGAACACGCCCTGCTCGTGGGCGATGCGCTCATAGGTGATGCCTGCGTAGTCGGCCAGGCCGCCCGCGCTGGCCGCGCGCAGCTCATCGAAGACCGCGCGCGGCTGGTCCTGGAAGGTCACTGGGCAGCCCAGCCGCTCGGCCAAAGCGCGCAGGATCTGCAGATCAGAGCGGACCTCGGGCGGTGGATCCAGCGCCTTGCGGCGCCTGAGCACCCGACCTTCTAGGTTCGTTAGCGTGCCTTCCTCTTCCGCCCATTGGGTGCAGGGCAGCACGACATCGGCCAACGCCGCGGTCTCCGACAGCACGAAGTCGCTGACGACGAGCACGTCCAGCGCGGCCAGCCGCCGGGTGATCTGGGAGAGATGGGGTGCGGAAACGGCGACATTGGAGGCAAACACCAGCAGGGTGCGCACCCCGTGGTCGGTGCCCAGCCGGTCGAGCATCTCGTATGCCGAGGGGCCGGGCCCGGGCAG
>JAFAWY010000101.1 GCA_019241525.1 Pseudonocardiales bacterium | reverse complement strand
CTGACGGGCTCGGGCTTCGGCCACCCCGCGACGTGAGACGTCAACGGGATCGCCGACCCCGCTATCCGGCTCTGCCAGCTGACCGGTCGCTTGCGCGCCCGGATGGGGGGCATACACCCGCACCCCGGCTTGCTCGCCCACGATCTGCAGTTGGGTGACAGCGTTGGGTCGCTGCAGGTCGGCGGCGACGAGCAGCGGGGTGTGCCCCTGGTTGCGCAGCCAGCGCGCGAGCTTACCGGCCAGCGTCGTCTTTCCAGAACCCTGCAGGCCAGCCAGCATGATGACCGTTGGGGGCACTTTGGCCAGCTCAAGGCGCCGAGCTGCCCCGCCCAGGATGCCGATGAGCTCGTCATTAATAATCTTGATGACCTGCTGAGCAGGGTTGAGCGCACCGGAGACCTCGGCACCTTTGGCGCGCGCTTTGATCTGTCCGATGAACTGGCGGACTACCGGCAACGCGACGTCGGCCTCAAGCAGTGCGATGCGGATCTCACGAGCGGTAGCGTCGATGTCCGCGGCGGAGAGCCTGCCCTTGCCGCGCAGGCCGGACAACGCTGACGTGAGCCGATCGGAGAGGGTGTCGAACACGCCGGTCGCACTCCCTTTGAGATCCGGCGGGGTGATGGCCCCGGAGTATGGCAGCTTTTGCCCCAGGGTAGTCGCGCTTCCACGGGCACGGGCGCCTGGACCGCCGGCCTCCCAAGCCCCACCTTGGGTAGCCGGCGATCCAGCCAGGATCCCAGCGGTGGCGGCGGCGCATCCGCGCCTGATGCTCCGGCCCGCCTGGCCACCGCCGAGCACCTGACCAGCGTGCCGGGGCGCCGGCTGGACAGGCAGCGCAAATACCCGCGATCGAACCTAGGTAGGACTACCTAGCAGATCCGCCCTTTGAGTTCATGGCTACGCCCATAATGAGAATCCGCCACAGCAATCCTCCGCAATCAGGCACAACGGGTGGCCAGCCGGATGGGAAAACGATGCGGATCGTTGTGATCGGGGGAAGCGCGGCCGGGCTGATCACGTCGCTGATGCTGGCCAGGGCCGGACATGACGTCGTCGTTGTGGAGCAGGACAGCCTGGTACCAGCCGCCGATGTGGAAACCGCCGCCACGGTGGCCTTGCGGGCGACGGCACCCCAGGTCGTGCAACCCCACATCCTGCTTGCGTTGTGCCGTAACCTCCTGCGGCACCGGTTGCCCGACCTTTACATGGCCCTGCGCGACGCCGGAGTGGTAGAAGCGGCGCTGGCCACTCAGATGCCTCCGAGTCTGGCCGACCGGTCCGCCTGGCCCGGTGACGAGCAGCTGATGGTGCTGATGACCCGCCGGTCGACGGTGGACTGGGTGCTGCGCCGGTGGGCGGCCGCTGAGCCGGGCGTGACGCTGCACGGTGGGGTGCGGGTGACCGGCCTGATCGCCGCACCGGGCCGACCTCCCCACATCGTCGGGGTGGGCACCGACCACGGCGAGCTGACCGCAGACGGGGTCGTCGACGCAGGGGGCCGGCGCACCCGGCTCGACCGGTGGCTCGTTGCGATCGGCGCTGGCCAAAGCGAGTTCAGGTGGGCCGAATGCGGGCTCGCCTATTACAGCCGCCAGTACCGGCTGCGGACTGTCACCGGACTACCGGGCCTGCCAACCACTCGAATCGTGTCCGCGTTCAAGGAATTCGTCGCGGGCATCTGGGGAGCCGACCACAATACGATGCTGCTCGCGCTGGCACCGCTTGCTGCGGATCGCCGTTTCCGCGGCGCGCACCACCCCGAAGTCTTCACCGCTGTGCTGCGCACAGTTCCGACGCTCGCCGCCTGGCTGGATGTGCTGGAGCCGATCAGCGATGTCGCGGCAATGGGCGGGCTGCACAACACGCTGCGCCGGCTCGTCGTCGCGGGGCAGCCGGTCGCCACCGGCCTGCACGCGGTCGGCGACGCGGTGTGTACGACCAACCCGACCTTCGGGCGTGGGCTGAGCCTGGCGCTACGGGCAGCGGTCGATCTGGTCGACGTGCTCGACAGGTACCCGGACGACCCGCGGGCGCAGACGCTGGCGATGGACGACGCTGTCACGGCACACATAGCCCCGTGGTATGGCGACCAGGCGGCCGCTGATGCGGCGCTGCTGGCAACGCTGTGGCAGTCCGTGCTAGGTGCAGCACCGCCGCCAGCGACCCCGCCCATCCGGGACCGGGTGACCTTCGCGCAAATCCGCGCGGCTGCCCTGGTCGATCCGCTCGCCTTCCGCGCGGTCTGGACGCTTATGGGCGCGCTACGCGGACCTGCTGAGATCTATCAGAACCCCCAGCTCGTTGCGCGGGTGCAGGAGGTACTCAGGAGGGGCGATATTCC
This sequence comes from Pseudonocardiales bacterium, assembly GCA_019241525.1. Classification (GTDB taxonomy): domain Bacteria; phylum Actinomycetota; class Actinomycetes; order Mycobacteriales; family Pseudonocardiaceae. The sequence goes on along the minus strand of JAFAWY010000101.1, from coordinate 147,751 downwards.
GCGGCCGATGGTCGAACCCAGCCCAGAACAACTCCTCACCGCCCTGTCGACTGTGCCGACAGGCGCGCCCGACGTGGTGTGATCAGGGGTGCAGGCCGAACCTCGCGGTGGGCTGATCAGCCGGCTGTGGCCGGCGGATCGGGACCGTCTGGTCCTCCTGTGGAGATGCCGCACGCCCGCGGCCGGACCGACCAGTGCCGCCCGCCGGCCGCGGTGACGGTGTGTCGTCCGACGACTTAGCCGCTTCGGTGCGCGTGGCGTGCTCATCGGGCTGCACCCGAGTGTGCTGGGTCTGTTCGCGTTGATCCTGACTGCGCTGGGCCTGCTCCTGCTCGGCCTGCTCACGCTCGGCCTGCTCACGCTCGGCCTGCTCGGCCGGGGTGGCCTGTTCGGCTACGCCGAGCGCCTCGGTCAGCAGCCGCTGCACCGCGGACAGCTGACCGGTGACCTCCGATCGAAGTGTTCTCGCGGCGGTGACCTGCTGCTTGACCTTGACCACCCGGTTGCTCAACCGCTCACCGGCGAGCTGCATCAGCAAGTACAGCGCGGCGATACTGCGGGTCTGATAGTCGCTGACCCAGTCTTGCGTCTGAGCTTGCCGGTGGGCGATTTCCTGCTCGGTCCGCTGTTCAGCTTGCTGCCTACGGCCGGCGGAGTCGGCCTCTTCGGCGCGCCGCCGGCTGGCAGACTCCGCCTCCAGACGCGCACACAGTTGCCTCGTCTCGGCCAGCAGCCGATCGGTCTCGGCGCGGGCATTCTCGCGTAGTGATCGAGTCTCCTGCTCGGCGCTAGCCCGCAGCTCGGCTGCCTCGTCTTCGGCCATCTGCAGCATCCGCTGGATCCGCGCAGTTGCGCCGGCCAGCGGCGATCGCTGCAGGCGATCCAGCTCGGCGGCCGCATCTTGCGCATCGCGACGGAGGTGTTCCACCTGCCGGGCGGCCTCAGCCGCCTCACGCCGCACTTGTTCGAGTTTGTCGCTGAGGTCGACGGCTCGCTGCAGCGCAGCATCCCGCTCGGCTCCGAGGGCGCCAACTCGAGCTTTGAGCGCGTTGACGTGGTCGATGACCTGCTGGCGGTCGAACCCGCGCAACACGATGTCGAACGGCGGAGGTATGGGTACGACCTCGTCTCGGCTTCCGTGCATGTGGCGGGATGGTAGCCCCCGGTGCTCATCGAGCCGCGCTGAGCACTGCACGCTCGATGCGTTCGCGTACCTCGCCTGGTAACGCATTCGGACTAGCATGGGGGCTCTCACCTGCGGAAATACCGTCAGCGTCGGAGACAGTCAGACAGAATGAGTCCACCACTGAGTTGCCCAGCGTCGCGACCCGAGCCCACCGGACGACGACGGCGTTACCCTCTAATGCGGCGGCAACCCGATGTAGCAACCCGATTCGGTCAGTGGTGCGCAGTTCGAGGATCACCGCGCCGGTCGCCTCGTCATCGAACCACAACACTTTGCTGTCGGTTTCGGATAGTTGCGTCCCTGGCATCGAAGCTTCGCCGTAGTCACGTTCTTTGGCCGCCAGCGCAGTGGCCAAGGACAGGGAACCGTCCAGGGCCCGCAGGAGGTCCTGGCGCAGCAGTGCGACGTCAGGTAACCGACCGAAGCGGGGTGAGACGGTGAAGCTTTCCACCGCCGCGGAGCCTTCAGGCAGATCGACAACGCGGCTGTCGGCCGAGTGGACCTGCAGCGAATGCAATGCGAGCACCCCGGCGGCTAACGACAGCACACCCGGCTGGCCAGGGCTGACGACCATCACGATGGTCGTCGCCCGCTGCCCGCCGAGAGTGTTGGCGGCCACGTGCACCGAGCCGCTCTGGACGCAGCGCCGCACCAGCGCCTGGTCTTCCCCGGTCAGCGGCTCTGGGCCCGGTGGTGGTCGTCCGGCGAGCACCGCGCGGCAACGATCGGCAAGGTCGGAGATCAGCGCGGCACGCCATTCGGTCCAGACGCCGGGGCCGGTGGCCAGGCTGTCGGCTTCTGCCAACGCAACCAGCAGCTCGAGCAAAACCGGGTCCCCGTCGAGCGTGGCAACCACCCGTTGAGCGGTCGCGGGATCCTGGAGATCACGACGGGTCGCGGTATGGGGCAGCAGCAAGTGATGGCGCACCACCGCGCGCAAGGTCGCAACGTCAGAGGGCCACAACCCGAGCCGGTGGCCAATCTGTTCGGCCAGGGCAGCGCCGACGACCGAATGGTCGCCACCGCGCCCCTTACCCAGGTCGTGCAGCAGCGCACCGAGCAGCAGCAAATCCGGGCGCCTGACCCTGGTGGTCAACAAGGCGGCTTGAGCCGCTGCCTCGACGAGATGGCGGTCAACGGTCCACACGTGTGCCTGATCCCGCGGGGGCAGGTCCCGTACCGCACCCCATTCGGGAAACAACCGGCCCCACAGCCCGGTACGGTCCATAGCCTCGATGACATCTACCGCTGCAGGACCAGCACCCAGCAGTGATAACAGCTCCTCCAAAGCGAGCCGCGGCCATGGCTGGCGCAGTTCTGGAGCGGTGTCGGCAAGGGTACTGAGAGTGCCGGTGGCGATCGGCATCCCCGTTCGTGCCGCCGTCGCCGCAATCCGCAAGGTCAGCGCCGGATCTCGCGCGGGATTGGCGTCGCGCGCCAGCGCTACCTGACCACCATGCTCGACGACCCCCTCGTCCAAGGGGCGGCGCTGCGGCGCGCGCCCCAGACTGCGCAGCCCGGTCAGCCGCGCCCGCCCCCGGGGAGGCACAGCCGCGCGCGCGACGCGCAGCCCGACGTCCACCGCGTAGACCACGGTGCGGGCCGCCCCGGATAGGCGCCGGGCCAAGTCAAAACGATCACCGAGGTCCAGCGCAGCGGCCACATCGTCGGCCTCCTGCGCGCGCAGCACGTCACGGCCTCGCCCGGCCAGCCGATGCACCTCGGTGCGCACATCCAGCAGCAGCTCGCGCGCCTCTCGTACGTCCGAACCGGTCCGATCGACGAGTTGGCCGGTAGCCAGCGCGTCCAGCAATTGGATGTCACGTAACCCGCCATGACCGTTTTTGAGGTCCGGTTCCACTCGGTGAGCGATGTCACCACTGCGCACCCAGCGCTGCTGCGCAGATTCGGCCAGTTCCTCGAGCCGGCCCCGGATACCGCTACGCCAGGCACGCCGCACCGCAGTATCCATCGCGGTGAACAGTTCCTCGTCCCCAGCGATCAGCCGGGCGTCCAACAACCCGAGGGCGGCGCGCAAGTCGGTCGTCGCTACCTGAACGGCCTGGCCGACGGTACGAACGCTGTGATCAAGCTCGACACGAGCATCCCACAACGGGTACCACAAGGCGTCGGCCAGCTGCGCCACATCGCGCTTGCCGTCGTGGAGCAGCACGAGGTCAAGGTCCGAATACGGCACCACCTCACGGCGTCCGAGGGCTCCCACGGCGACCAGCGCACTGCCGTTGCCGATGCCCACTGCCGCACACCGGGAGGTCAGCCATAGTTCGTAGAGATCTGCCAACGCCGCCCGCAGCGCCGGTGCTGTCAGGTGACGTTGCCGAGGGCTCCCGCCAAGCAGTGCGGCCCGGGCTTTGACGAGGTCCTCCGCGGAGGCATCGGAACCACCGCCGCGGGGCAGCGCACCAGAGCGCGTCATTTGCCGCCCCTCCTACTCTAATCGTGAGCTGGTGGCGAGCACTGCCACCACCGCCCGGCGGCTGGTGCCCAACTCCATGCCCTCGACCGTGATACCGAGGTTTCGCGAATTGTGTTTCAGCTACTGAACGCGCGTGTTTCAGGGACGTGAACTGCCCTCTCCGGCGTTAAAACGAGATTTCGGTGACGTGAGAAAACGTCTGGTGGGCACCGGCCATGCGACCGGTGCCCACCACGACTCATCTTGGGCCATGCCCTTTAGAGCGCGTCCAGACCTCGCTCCCCGGTGCGTACCCGGATCACCGCCTCCACCGGGGTGACCCAGACCTTCCCGTCCCCGATCTTCCCGGTCCGGGCCGCCTCGACCACCGCATCGATGGTCTTGTCCACCTGCGCTTCATCCACCACGACCTCGACCCGGATTTTAGGGACGAAGTCCACCGCGTACTCCGCTCCCCGGTAGATCTCGGTGTGGCCCTTCTGTCGGCCGAAACCCTGCACCTCGCTGACCGTCATACCGAGAACGCCGATGCGCTCCAGGGCAGCTTTGACATCCTCCAGCGTGAACGGCTTGATGATTGCGGTCACCAGCTTCATCGCCACTCACCCTTCCTGGCCGGCCGAGGCCGGGACCTTACCGGTGGTCAGCGGTTGACTGGGCTTGCTGTTCGACGGACCGCTCCCGGTGAAGATCGTGCTGAGCTCGTAGCCGGCCTCAGCGTGTTCGAACTCATCAATACCGGTCTGCTCGGCCTCGGCATCCAACCGCAGACCGATGGTGTACTTCAGCACCAGCGCGATGATCGAAGCACCGACGAAGGAGAAGATCATCACGGCGACGGCCGCCAGGGCCTGGCGCCACAGCTGGTCGAGACCTCCGCCGTAGAACAGGCCGTTGACCCCGGCGGGTGCCGACGCAGTGGCCAGGAAGCCAACCAGCAGGGTTCCGACCAGACCGCCGATGAGGTGCACGGCCACCACGTCGAGCGAGTCATCGAAGCCGAAGCGGAACTTGATGCTGACCGCAAGCGCACACACCGCGCCCGCAATGACTCCCAGCGCGATCGCACCGAGGGGCGAGACCGAGGAACACGACGGAGTAATGGCGACCAGCCCGGCCACAAGGCCCGATGCAGCGCCGAGGCTGGTGGGCCGACCATCCCGGATGCGCTCAACCAGCAGCCAACCCAACATTGCCGCACAGGTGGCAACCGTGGTGTTGATGAAGGTGATACCTGCGACGCCATTTGCGGCAGTGGCCGATCCGGCGTTGAAGCCAAACCACCCGAACCACAGCAGGCCAGCACCAAGCATCACCAATGGCAGGTTGTGTGGCCGCATCGCCTCACGTGGCCAACCGCGGCGCCTACCCAACACCAAGCACAACGCCAGGCCAGCGGCACCTGCGTTGATGTGCACCGCTGTCCCACCGGCAAAGTCGATCGCCTTGAGGCGGTTGGCAATCCAGCCGCCGACCGGGGCGCTGACACCGTCGAAGGAGAACACCCAGTGTGCGACCGGGAAGTACACCAGTGTTGCCCACAACGCGGCGAATGCCAGCCAAGGCCCGAACCGGAGCCGGTCGGCCACGGCTCCCGACACCAGAGCCACCGTGATAATCGCGAACATCGCCTGGAACGCCACGAACACTGTCGCGGGGAGAGTTCCCACCAGAGGGATGTCGACCTTGGATCCCCCGCTGGCGAGGTAAGTACCTCCGTAAAGACCGTGCAGCCCCCAGTGCTCGAACGGATTGCCGACCAGGCCGTGACTGACGTCGTTACCGAATGCCTCCGAGTAGCCGTAAAGCACCCAGAGGACGCCCACGACTCCCATCGCGGACATGCTCATCATTATCATGTTCAGCACGCTCTTCGAGCGGACCATGCCGCCGTAGAAGAACGCCAGGCCTGGAGTCATCAGCAGGACCAAGGCTGAGCTGGCGAGCATCCAGGCAGTGTCACCAGTGTCTGGCACAGGTTCACTCCTTCGTCGAACACGGCACCACGATCGGGTGGCGCGTGTGAAAAGAGTGAGCATCGGGTGTTTCGCCCAAGCGCGCCGTTCGTTTCAGCGACGTTAACTGTGCTGGCTCTGTTGTTACATCCAGGTTGCGATAGACGTGATGTACGTTTTTGCGCGGCCCTGTGCTACGAACAGTTAGCCCAACAGCGCGTCCACGAACGCGGCGGGCTCGAACGGCGCAAGGTCGTCGACGCCTTCGCCGAGACCGACCAGTTTGACCGGAACGCCAAGTTCCCGCTGGACGTGGAAGACGATGCCACCCTTGGCGGTGCCGTCCAGCTTGGTCAGCACAATCCCGGTGACGTCGACGACCTCGCGGAACACCCGAGCCTGGGCTATGCCGTTTTGACCGGTGGTCGCGTCCAACACCAGCAGCACCTCGTCGACCTCGGTCTGCTTGGAGACCACCCGCTTGACCTTGCCGAGCTCATCCATCAGGCCGGTTTTGGTGTGCAACCGGCCAGCGGTGTCGATCAGTACCGTGTCTACTCCGTTGGCGTTACCCCGCTTGACGGCCTCGAACGCCACGCTCGCCGGATCCGCGCCCTCAGGCCCGCGCACGACCTCCGCGCCGGCCCGCTCCCCCCAGGTGGCCAGCTGGTCAACAGCGGCAGCGCGGAAGGTGTCAGCTGCGCCGAGCAGTACCCGGCGGCCGTTGGCGACTAGAACCCGAGCCAGCTTACCGGTGGTAGTTGTCTTGCCGGTGCCGTTCACGCCGGCGATGAGCACCACGCCGGGAGTCTTGGTGCCGTTGTTGCTGTGCGGCAGCGCCCGTACCGACCGGTCCAGCTCTGGCCGCAACGCCTCGATCAGCACGTCACGCAGCGCCGCCCGGGCCTGCTCGGCGGTACGCACAGCGCGCGCGGCAAGTTCAGCGCGCAGCCGCTCCACGATCTCGGTGGTGGTCGCCGCCCCCAGGTCGGCAAGCAGCAGGGTGTCCTCCACGTCGGTCCACGAATCCTCGTCCAGATCTCCAGCCCCGAGCAGACCCAGCAGGCTCTGCCCAAATGCTGAGCGGGACCGGGCCAGCCGGCCTCGCAACCGGACCAACCGACCAGCAGGCGCGTCGATCGGCTCGACCAGCTCGGCTGGTGCTTCGAGAGCCGGCGGCGCCGTGACAGCCGGTGCGGGCAGCGGGGGCTTAGCCGGTGCCTCGGGAACCACTGGCGCCGTGACAGCCGGCTCAGGATGCGCAGGCTTAACCGGGGGCGGTTCCGGCGGCGCAGGCTTGACCGGGGCCGGCGGCGCGGGAGTAGGCAGCGGGGCCAGGTTTGCCGGCGGCACCGGCCTCGGCCCTGCCAATTTCGGCTTGCGCTTCTGTTTGGGCGGCGCGGGAGGCCGCTTGGGCTGTGCAGCCGGCGGCTTGGTAGTCGGGGCGGCGGGCGCTTCCGCCACGGGAGCGGGCGGCTCAGGTTGGGCAGCCGGCGGCTTGGGCGGGGCCGGCGCAGACGCCTCCGGGACCGCAGTCGGCGGCTCAGGCGGAGCAACCGGCGGCGTGGGCGGAGCTGGCGCAAACGCCTCCGGACGCACCGGCGCAGGCGCCTCCGGCGCGGCAGCCGATGGCTCAGACCGCGCCACGGGCGGCTCGGGCGGCGCAACCGGCGGCGTGGGCGGGGCCGGCGCAGATGCCTCCGGACGCACCGGCGCAGGCGCATCTGGCGCGGCAGCCGGCGGCTCAGGCGGAGCCACCGGCGTCTTGGGCCGAGCAACGGGCGGCTCGGGCGGCGCAGCTGGTGGCTTCGGTGGGGCCGGTGCAGAAGCCTCCGGCCGTGCTGGAGCGGGTCTCCTGGGCGGAGCAGCCGGACGCTTCGGCGGGGCCGGTGCAGGCGACTCTGGCCGTACCGGGGCAGGTCCCTTGGGCGGAGCAGCCGGCGGCTTGGGTGGTGCGGGCGCAGACGCCTGTGGCGGAGCCGGCGCCGGTGGTCCCCCTCCCCCGGAGGAAAAGCTGATGGAGCCGCCGGCTTGGTAGCGCTGAGGTGCTGGCGGCGGCGCCTTCACCTGCTGGTCAGGCTTCTCGACAATGCTGATCCGACGGCGGCGAGCCAGCAGCAGACCCACGGCCAGCGCGACCAGCAACGCCACCACGATGGCGATGGAGATCCAGACCACGCTCGACACCAGACCATCCTGGCATCCTCAGGTGTAAGTAAGCAGTAGTGGTCAACAACTCGCCCGGGTAAACCAGCCAGCTGAGACCTGATGGTGATGTTTCGGACGCTGCTACGCCCAGTTCACACCTTTAAAACGGTGGCGCTCAGCGCCGAGGTGCACCGTCCACGGGGTGAAAATTTTCGTCGAGGCTCGGGTGGTGGATGTAACCGAATCTCGGCGCTCTCCCAGGCTATGTCGGCCGGTATCACCGACGGCATCAGTAGTCGGGCTTGAATGAAGGTTTGGGTAGCGGGCTCCGTGATCGGAGCTGGATGTCTGAGATGGCTGTGGCCTAGGGGCCGCCCAGCATAAAATGCACTGGCTGTGGCTGTGGATCTGCCAGCCGCCCTCGTGCTTTATGGATGATCATGGCGGCATACGACCACCTCGGTTGTCATCGATGGTGGCTACGCCGCAACGGTCTGTGGACGCGACAGCCGATCATGATGCAGGACCGGTCGCGAGCTTCCGCAATGCAAAACGCGCAATGCACTGGTGGGCCTTGGCAGCGAGACACTCCTTGCTGATGTCGCGCCTCTCCCACTGCCTGAGGTCAGTCACTACATCAGCAATCACCCAGCCCTTGAGCTATCCATCGAAGGTCGCATGCCAGCCAGAACTGGGCATCAGCGGCACGCCGAGTGAGCAAAGGAGCATGAATCTCCTGGGCTGAGATTCATCAGGTACCGCTATGCGAGCGATTCGTCGGCCAGGCCGGCACCACACAACCCAACTTCAACCATAGGAGCTATCAACCGCGCCCGTTCGCTATTGAACACCCGAGCGCCACGTCCGCCAGGCCATGGGCATCTGCTGTAGTCAGCGCCAGCACTAGGGTCCCAGCTGTGATACCAGCAGATCAATGAATTCTTCCGCAGCGTCAGCGTCAAATTGTTCGTAACGGTATCTGGCCGCCAGTGAGAGCCGTTGCTCGCAGGTGACAACGCCGACGGAGACACTACAGGCGGGGTCGCACGGCGGGGAGAACCACAGCTCCTTGGGTTCAGAGTCGCTGAAGGAGGGCGGTTGAGGCAGGCGGCCGAGATTCGACAGCATGGCGGTGTCAACGAAGCGATCACCGGTTAGCTGGAGCAGCCTGGGCACCGCGCGCTTGACCGTAACCGGCGCGTTCTGCACGGTCGCGAGAAGGTCGTGCAGACCAAATGCCTGATCATTTCTTCGGGTTTCGTAAGTCTGCCTGGCGACCGCGGCAGTCGCGGATCCTAAATCCGCCCGGTCATCCGGATCTGTGGAAACACTGATCATTGACGTGAGGTTGCTCACCACATCCCAGAAACGGCTAGCGGGACGGACATTGAGCGGCATCATCACGCCGATGCGATCCGAGGCTATGCCGTACTGAGCATTCCAGGATTGTACGGTGCGGTGCAGCGCAGCGACGAGGGCATCGTTAATCGTTGTACCCGGCGGCCGCTGGACGAGCCCGGGTGTTTTGTCACCGATATCGAAGGCCCGGAAGACAAATCCAAAACCATCGTGGTCGGCACCGCCGACAGTGGCGATCCGGCTTGGTGGCTCGAGCGCCTCGTGAAATCGTCTCAGCAGTTTCAGTTCCCGCGCCCACTTCTCACTGCGGGACTGGGGAGCCAGGAACGAGCCCACGTCACGGGCCTGCGCCAGCGGAAGGGGATCAGGGGGGTCTGGCTCCCCGCGGTACGCCCGGGCGATGGTCTGCATCAGGCGCACGCAGCCGACTCCATCAGCGACCATGTGACTGGCCGACAGCAGCACAAGATCTCCGTCGGGCCGCTGCGCCAGGCCTACCCGAAACCCCGGACTCGAGTCCAGCGCGATGGGCGGGATGTACAGATCGGCCCGCAGTGCCCCCAGCGCGGTGGCGTCCGAACACTCCGCCACCTGCAGCGGGTCCCCATCGACCTCGTCGGGGATATCCCACTGGTAAGGGCGCCCGCCGGTGTCTGCCGGTGCCAATCGAGCTCGGGCCATCGGATGGCGCTGGCAGCATGACCGCACCGCTCGCCGGAGCCGGTCAGCGTCTAAGCCGTGGTCAACACCGACCTCGAACTGAACGTTCCACGCCGAGCGGGCCTCCTGCAAGATCAACAATGATTCATCGAGCATGGTCAACGGCAGCGACAAGACTGGCTCCCCCGGGGAACACTCCATGAATGCGAGTGAGTTAGGCCGCTCCGGCTGTACCTGCGGCGCCCCGCAGCCGTTGCGAGATCACCGTGGTCACACCGTCGCCACGCATACTTACCCCGTACAGCGCGTCGGCAACCTCCATCGTCGCCTTCTGATGCGTGATCACGATCAGCTGCGAGCGGTCGCGCAGCAGCTCGAACAGCGCGATCAGGCGGCCGAGGTTGGTGTCGTCTAGCGCGGCCTCCACCTCATCGAGCACGTAGAACGGTGACGGGCGGGCCCGGAAGATCGCGACCAGCATGGCCACCGCGGTGAGCGCCTTCTCACCGCCGGACAGCAATGACAGGCGTTTGACTTTCTTGCCGGGCGGGCGGGCCTCAACCTCGATACCGGTGGTGAGCATGTCATCAGGTTCGGTAAGCAGCAGCCGACCTTCCCCACCGGGGAACAGCGTCGCGAACACGGTCTCGAATTCACGGGCCACGTCGTAGAAGGCTTCGGTGAAAACTTCGAGGATCTTCTGGTCGACCTCGGCGACTACCGTGAGCAGGTCGCGCCGGGTGGACTTGAGATCCTCCAGCTGGGTGGACAGGAACTTGTAGCGCTCTTCCAGGGCGGCGAACTCCTCCAAGGCCAGCGGGTTCACCTTGCCGAGCAGGGCCAGATCACGTTCGGCACGCTCGGCGCGACGGCTCTGCGCGGCACGGTCAAAGCGCAACGGCTGGGGAGCGCTAACCAGCTCACCGCGCTGCAACGCCAGCTCATATTCAGCCACCTCGGCCGCGGACGGCGGCACCGGCACGTCCGGACCGTACTCGGAGACGAGATCATCAAGGCCGATCCCGAAGTCCTCAGCGATTTTGGTCTCAAGTTGTTCGATACGCAGCCGCTGCTGCGCACGCATCAGTTCGTCGCGGTGCACCGTGTCGGTGAGCTTGTCCAGCTCTCCGGCAAGCTCGCGGACCAAGGCGCGGACTTTCTCAAGGCCCTGCTCTTGGTGAGCCCGCTCGTCAGCTACGGCATCTCGCTCGGCCACGGCTCGCCGCAGCGAGATCTCGATGCGCGCCAACGCCAGCTCCCCGGCGCGCACCACCTCACCAGCCACCGCGGCGCCGCGCTGCCGCGCCGCAGCAGCAGCGGCAGCCCGTTGCCGGGCGACCCGTTCGGCTTGCGCGCTGCGACGCAAACCGTCGGCCCGACCGGCCACCGCCTGAGCACGCTCCTCTGCGGTGCGCAACGCCAGCCGGGCCTCTACCTCCTCACTGCGCGCGGTGGCCAGCGCCGCCAGCACCTCGTCACGTTCGGAGGTATCCAGTTCCGAGTCCGCAGGCTCGTCCTGAGCTAGCCGCAACCTCTCCTCCAGCTCGGCCAGGCTGCTGAGCGCTCCAGCCCTGCGCTGTTCCATCTCGTCGCGCTGCCGGCGCAGGCGCTCGGCCTCGCCGGATGCCGAGCGAACCGCCTGACCCAGCCGAGCCAGCTGCTCGGCGACCGCCGCCAGGCGCGCATCCGACTCATGCAGCGCGGCCAAGGTGTTATTGACGTCCTCAGCGCGCGCAGCTTCCTCAGCGCCGGCCCCGTCAAGCTCAGCGGCAAGCTGCTCGATGCGCAGTTCTGACTCGGCCAGCCGGGCCTTCCCATCGTCAATGGCCGCCTGCACCTCGATGAAGCTCTGGCTGCGGCCTGATCCACCGTGCGCCCAGTCACTGCCAAGCACATCGCCCTCGACAGTCACCGCCCGGGCCGTGGGTAACGCGGCCAGCAGGGCGCGTGCTGCGGGCAGGTCGTCGACCACCGCCACTTGCTCCAGCAACCGGTGCAGCGCCGCACGCAGCTGATCCGGTGAGTGGACCAGATCCACTGCCCAGCGCGCGCCTGCTGGCAGCTGGGGCCAGGTAGACCGCTCCAGGGGGGCACTACCACCGCCGATCAGCATGCCGGCACGCCCGGCGTTCTGCTCGCGCAACAGAGACAGCGCCTCGACAGCGGCGTCGACATCGGCCACCGCCAACGCATCCGCCGCGGCACCAAGTGCAGCCGCGACTGCCGCCTCCGCGCCAGCATCGACGGTGAGCAGCGCGGCGACCGTCCCGGTCATCCCGGGTAAGCCGGCGGTCAGCAGCGCCTGCGTACCGTCCTTGCGGGCCAACCCGACTGAGAGCGCCTCTACCCTGGCCCGCCAGGAGGCCCGCTGCTGCTCAGTCTCGCGGTGTGCCGCGGTGAGCTCTGCGCTGCGTTGCGCCGCGGTGGCGTGCGCGCTCACCGCCGCTTCGTGCCGCTCATTGAGGCCGACCTCGCCAGCCTGCAGCGCCTCAAGCGCGTGCTGCCCCTCGTCGAACTCCTGTTGGGCCTCCTCAGCACGCTCGCAGGCGTCGGCCAGCGCGCTGGACAGCCGGTCGATCTCCTCTGCAGTCGCACCAGTGGTGGACCGCAGCGCCTCAACCTGACCAGCGAGCCGCGCCAATCCCTCTCGACGGTCCGCGATGGCGCGGACGGCGGCCAGGTGCGCGCGTTCGGCGTCCGCAGCGGCCTGTTCCAGCTCGACGCGCCGATCCAGCGCGTTCGAAAGCACCGCCCTGGCCTGGTCCACCACCGCGAGCAGTTCGGTCTCCTTGAGCTGCGCCGCCTCGGCCTCGCGTTCCAACTCTTCGGGATTGCGACCGGGACGATGCGTCTCGATGGGTGTCGACAGGTGCCGGGCTCGCTGTGCGGCCAGCTGCACCGTGCCGCGCAACCGCTCGGCCAGCGCGGAAAGCTGGTACCAGGTGTCCTGGGCTGCCGCCAGCCGTGGCGCCGAGGCGGCAAGCTGCTGCTCCAGCAGGGTTTGCTCGGCGCGCGCCGCGTTCAGCGCGCTGTCCACCTCGTCGCGGCGGGCCCGGGCGGCTGCCTCGTCAGCCTCGTCCTTGGCCACCGCGGCGCGCAGCGTCACCAGGTCATCGGCATACAGCCGCAGCCGCGCATCCCGCAGGTCAGCCTGCACCGCCTGCGCCCGCCGGGCGATTTCGGCTTGCTTGCCCAGCGGCTTGAGCTGGCGGCGCAGCTCAGCGGTGAGATCGGTCAACCGGTTGAGGTTGGCCTGCATCGCTTCCAGCTTCCGGAGTGCCTTTTCCTTGCGCTTGCGGTGCTTGAGGACTCCCGCCGCTTCTTCGATGAACGCCCGGCGCTCCTCCGGCTTGGACTGCAGGATCGAATCGAGCTTTCCCTGCCCGACGATGACGTGCATTTCACGGCCAATACCCGAGTCCGACAGCAGCTCCTGCACGTCCAGCAACCGGCAGCTGCTGCCGTTGATCTCGTACTCGCTGGCTCCGTCGCGGAACATCCGCCTGGTGACCGAGACCTCGGTGTAGTCGATGGGCAGCGCGCCATCGCTGTTGTCGATGGTCAAGGTGACCTCGGCGCGACCCAGCGGGGGACGGTCGGCAGTGCCGGCGAAGATGACATCTTCCATCTTGCCGCCGCGCAACGCCTTGGCGCCCTGCTCCCCCATCACCCAGGACAGCGCGTCCACCACGTTCGACTTACCCGAACCGTTAGGTCCCACGACGCAGGTGATGCCAGGCTCGAAACGCAACGTCGTGGCTGAGGCGAAGGACTTGAAGCCCTTCAGCGTCAGGCTCTTCAGGTGCACGGTGCGCCGAACCCTTTCTGCTGCTCCCCTACTGCATGCCCGAGCAGGGTACCCATGCCATCCCATTCGGCAGGCTGAGCGGCCGAACCGCAGTCGGCCATCTCCGAGAAGCTCGCGTTCAGCACGCTGGTGATCGCACTTGCCTTGACTATCGTCTCCTCAAACTCGGCAGCGCCGTCGGACAAGGCGGTGATGGCCCCGCCAACGCCGAAGCTCACCTTGCCCGGCGTGATCACCAGCGTGCGGATAATCATGGCCAGGTCGGCCGCCCCGTTCAGCGAGAAGTAGCCGAGGGCTCCCGAATAGATTCCGCGTGCACCCGCTTCTAGTTCGTCGATGATCTGCATGGTGCGAAGCTTTGGCGCACCGGTCATCGAGCCACCGGGAAACGCTGCCCGCACACAATCGACCACCGAGACGTCTTTGCGCAGCCGCGCCCGGACGGTACTGACCAATTGGTGCACATGAGCGTAGCTTTCCACGTCAAAAATTGTCGGCACCGAAACCGAACCGGGCTGCGCACACGATCCTAGGTCATTGCGGACCAGATCGACGATCATCAGATTTTCTGCTCGATCCTTCTCGCTGGTGGCGAGCTCCTCATGCAGAGCACGGTCCTGTTCCGCCGACAGCCCACGCGGCCGCGTTCCCTTGATCGGCCGGGACTCCACCACGCGGTCTGTCGACACCCGGATAAAGCGCTCAGGGGATGTGCTCAAAACGAACAGGTCGTCGAAACGCAACCAGGACGCGAAGGGGCTGGGCTTTCCGTGCGCAGCACCTGGTACGCCGACCAGGGATCGATGGTTGACTTCCCGACCACCATATTGGTCAGGCACACCTCGTAACTTTCACCTTCCTTGATCGCCTCGTGACACGCGGCAATCAGCTCCAGGTACTGCTCCCTGCCGTGCCTCAGGCTGACCTCGCCCAGGGCTACGTCACCCCTGCCTACCCGACGGGTGGACGTGCCGGCCAGGCCCGCAAGGCGAGCGCCGGTGCGCCGCAGCCAGGCACGGGCGTCCGCATCATCGTCCGGATCGGTCAGGGCAAGCAGGTAGGTCGTGCCGGTCAGATGATCGACAACCAGTCCCCGGTCAACAAAGATCATCGCTACGTCGGGGTTTGCCGAGCGGTGCACCAGCTTGCCACCGCATTCGGCCTTGAGTTCGTAACCTATGTAGCCAACCCAGCCGAGCCCGAAGTCGAATGGCAGTGCGGGCACCTCGATATCCAGCGAGCGCAGCTCGCCGTCCAACCAATCGAAGAATCCGGCGTGATGGACTTCTGTGACTCCTAGCGCGTGCACAGTCACCGTGCCCTGCCACACATCGGCGTAGGCGATCTTGGCCAGCGGACCCGCGGTATCACCGAGGAACGAGAACCTGCCCAGCTCGTCGTGCTGCAAACTGCTGTCCAGCCAGAAAGAATGGGAAGAAGAGCCGTACAGTACCTGAAATACGTGTTCTGTTGGGGCCGAGGTCACCTGCGCCGCAACCAGCACCCGCAGGTGACGCATTTCCTTCTGGTTAGCTACCGAGACGGTGCTGCGGAGTGATTGACGCCGGCTACCGGAACGCGGCGAATTGTTCTGGCGCCATTGCCTGGTCAACTGAGCAAAGTTGCACAGCAGCTCCCTGCCGTATTCGGTACGGATCGACTCGGGATGAAACTGCACGCCCCACGCCGGGCGGTACCGGTGCCGCACTGCCATGATCACACCGTCATCGGTCCACGCGATGATCTCAAGCTCGTCCGGTACTCGCGTGACGGTCAATGAGTGATAACGCACCACCCGTAGTGGGGATGGCAGGCCTGCGAACAAATCGACGCCGTCATGCAGGATGTCCGATTCCCGGCCGTGGAACAACTCTGGGGCCGAGCCGACCACTCCGCCGCTGAGTTCGCACAGCCCCTGGTGACCGAGGCAGACACCGAGCAGGGGGATCGACGCACCAAGGACGGCATCGCGGCTGAAACCGAAATCGGCAGATCGGCTCGGCCGCCCGGGTCCCGCCGAGATGATGACGTTATCGAACTCATCGAGATCGGCCACTTGCCAGCTGGGGGCATCGTTGCGGACGACGAGCGGCTCCGTGCCGTTGATCTCGGCAAGGTACTGGAAAAGGTTGTACGTGAACGAGTCGTAGTTGTCGATGATCAGCGTGCGCATGGGTTCCACTTCGTCCCGCACCGACGAGCGGTGACACCGGTGAGACAAAACTGTCTCATGGTGGTTGAGGAGGCGGTGGAACAGCTGGCGGGGTGATTCGCTCAGCGCTCGACGAAGCCGGTGACGCCGCGGACGTCGTCGAACCGCTCGGTTACCTGCTTCACGTGCCCGGGCGTCGACCCCGACCGAAGCGCCGCGAGCAACCGCTCGCAGGCCTCCCGGGGGCCCTCTGCAACGACTTCCACCCGGCCGTCGGCCAGATTCGCCGCGTGGCCGGCCAGTCCCAGCGTGAGCGCCTGTGAACGAATCCACCAGCGGAAGCCCACGCCCTGAACGCGACCATGCACCCAGGCGGTCATTCGCACAGAGTCCCCCTTGCTCATAGGCCCATGATGCACCTGGCACGATCCATGAACTCGGCACCACCGACGTTCCACGGCGCCTGGAATGGCTGCTACGTCGGTGTGGCGGTGCGCAGACCCGCTACGGATGGGGCTGGCGAGGACGGGGCTGGCAGCGCGGGCAGAAGTAGGAAGATCGGTTCATGAACGATTCCCGCTGGATTGCGGTACCACAGCGGGGGCAGGGGCGCCCGGCTTGGCCGTAGGCCGCAAGCGAGCGGTCGAAGTAGCCGGATGCGCCGTTGACGTTGACATAGAGCGCGTCGAAGGACGTACCACCCGCCGCCAGTGCCTCGGTCATCACCTCGGTGACCGCTGCCAGCACGGTCCGGCCCTGCGCGCGAGTCAGCGTCGCGGTAGGTCGAGATCCGTGCAGCCGAGCCCGCCACAACGCTTCATCGGCGTAGATGTTGCCGATCCCGGACACCACGGTCTGATCCAGTAAGGCACGTTTGAGACCGGTATGTCGTCGGCGGATCCCGGTGACCACCGCATCGCGATCGAACAGCGGGTCCAGCGGGTCTCGGGCGATGTGCGCCACCGGAGCAGGTAAGCCGTCAACGACGTCCTCCACCGACAGGCCGCCGAACGTGCGCTGATCAATGAAGCGCAGTTCCGGGCCGCCGTCGGCAAACTGGAACCTCACCCGCAGGTGAATCTCGTCCTCGGTCCCGGGTGGTTGAATCCGCATCTGGCCGCTCATCCCCAGATGAGCCAGCAATGCTTCCTCGTTACCCAGATCCAACCAGAGGTACTTGCCGCGACGGCGGGCGGCCCGGATCTGCCGACCGGCCAGCCGGCAGGCGAAGTCGAGCTCGCCAGCGAGATGCCGGCGTACCGACCGGGGATGGCGCACCTCGACTGCAGCCACCGTGCGCCCGGTGACATGGTCAGCGAGGCCAAGCCGGACAACCTCGACCTCGGGCAGCTCCGGCACGCTGTGCTACCCCGCCGGTGGGGCGCTCCCGCTGGCCAGTTCGGACAGCGAGCGCCAAGCGGCCTCAGCAGCCCGCTGCTCGGCTTCCTTTTTGGTGCGGCCCTGCCCGGTTCCCCGCTCCACCCCGGCCACCACCGCGGTAGCGGTGAACTCCTTGAGATGATCAGGCCCGTCCTCGGTGATCCGGTACTCCGGCACTCCCAGATCGCGGCTAGCGGTGAGTTCTTGCAGGCTCGTCTTCCAGTCCAAGCCGGCTCCGAGCAGCGGAGCCATCACCAGCAGGGGGTCGAACAGCCGGTGCACCATCTCGCGGGCGATCTCGATGCCGTGCTGCAGGTACACCGCGCCGATCAGTGCCTCGGTGGTATCGGCCAGGATGCTGGACTTGTTCCGGCCCCCCGTCAGCTCCTCGCCCCGGCCCAGCAACAAGTACTTCCCTAGACCGTCGGGACCGAGTCCGCGCGCTACGCCAGCCAGCGCGTGCATGTTCACCACGCTGGCGCGCAACTTGGCGAGCTGCCCCTCGGGTAGATCAGGGTGGGTCCGAAACAGATGATCGGTAACCACCACACCAAGCACCGCGTCGCCGAGAAACTCCAGGCGCTCATTCGGCTCCAGACCACCGCGCTCGTAAGCATAGGAGCGGTGGGTAAGGGCCAGCGTCAACAGCTCGGCATCGATATCAACGCCGAGCGCGGTAAGGAGCGGGGTCAGGTCAATGGGGTGGCCCCGCGGCGGCCGGTTCGCCAAGATCTGTCGCGTAGCGTGATCAGGCCGGCCGAGTGACCTGGCGACCGTCATACCGTCCGCAGTACGGGCACAGCATGTGCGGCGGTTTCGGCCGCCGGCAGGCGCGGTTGGAGCACTCCGCGAGAGTAGGGGCGGCGGTTTTCCACTGGGCCCGCCGCGAGCGGGTGTTCGACCGCGACATCCTGCGCTTGGGGACGGCCACGTTACTCGTTCTCCTCTTCGGTTCCGCGCAACCGCTGCTTCAGTGCAGCCCAGCGCGGGTCTATTGTCTCATGCCGGTGATCTGTACCGAGTTCCGCCCGCTTACCGCCGCATTCGGGGCACAGGCCCGGGCAATCTTCCCGGCACAGCGGAGCTTGCGGTAGCGCCAGCAGCACAGCGTCGCGAACCACCGGCTCCAGGTCGACCAGGTCGTCGACGACCCGGCTGACCTCGTCCGGCTCGGTGGTTCCGTCGGTCGCCGTCTCCGGGTAGGCGAACAGTTCTGTCAGCTCCACGTCAACCCGGTCAGTGACCAGATCCAGGCAGCGGGCACATTCCCCGGTAACCGTTGCCGATGCGGTGCCTGAGACCAGAACACCCTCCACGACCGACTCCAGCCGCACATCCAAAACGACGTGCTCTCCCGCTGGGATGCCGATTACCGGCATGCCCAGTCCAGCCGGTAGCTCGACTTCACGGTGATACCGGCGCATAGCTCCGGCCCGCCTGGCCAAGTCACGGGTATCAATCACCCAGGGACCAGACGGATCCGGTCTAGCCGGAGCAGTATTGCGAGCCATCACAATTCAGGATAGGCCTTGCCGTCAGGGCGCGATCAGCGCGGACGCGGGCGCCGTTTGAGGTTCAGCCGTGATAGCCGCCTGTTCCGACAGGCACTGGGCCGGCGTGCTGGGCGCGGCTGCGGCCGAGTGCACGCAAGGTGCGGTTGAGCAGGTCTTCGAACTCTGCGAGGGTGCGCTCGACATAGGCGTCGCATTCGGAGCGAAGCCGGTGTGCCTCGGTATTCGCCTCGTCAAGGATCCGGGTGGCCTCAGCACGGGCAGCTTGGACCACTTGAGTCTTCTCCACCAAGTGGGCCTGCTCAGTCCGGCCATCGGCAACCGCCCGTTCGTAAGATGCCCGTCCCGCCGCGGTCATCCGCTCTGCCTCGGCCTCAGCGCGCCCGGTCAGCTCCTGGTACTCGCGACGCCCGGTGGCCTCCAAGCGCTCCGCCTCGGCCCGCGCGCCAGCCACCGCCGTCTCGGCCTCCGCCCGGGCCTCGGCGACCAGCCGGGTAGCCTCGTCGCGCGCGGAAGCCACGGTCCGCTCCGCTTCGGTGCGAGCATCCTCACGGTGGCGCTGGGCCTCTTGCCGCGCTGTCTCTACCAGGTCGTCTCGATGATCCAGGACGTCTTGAGCGTCGTCGAACTCGGCCGGAATCGCATCGCGGATCTCGTCAAGCAGTTCGAGCACATCGCCACGCGGCACGATGCAGCTGGAAGTCATCGGCACGCTCCGGGCCTCTTCCACGGTAGTCACGAGTTCATCAAGGGCCTCGAAAACCCGAAATACTCGACCCTGCAGCCGATCACCATCCATAACCGACATTTTGACCGGTCAGCCCCCTCAGATGCGGGAGCGTCCACTTAGTCGGCGTGTCCCCTTACCAGGTTGGTAGCGTCAATGCGGCTCGCCGGCGAGCCGGGCAATGAGCCGTTGGTGGACGGTGACCGGTAGCAGGTGACTAACGTCACCTCCGTAGGTGGCCACCTCCTTGACCAAGGAACTGGACAAAAAGCTGTAATGGGGTTTGCTGGGCAGAAACATTGTGTCCACGCCGGAGAGCTGGTAGTTCAGCTGGGCCATCTGCAGCTCGTAGTCGAAATCGCTGACTGCACGCAATCCCTTCACGATCGTCGCGATCCCGTGTGCCGTGCAATAGTCCACAAGCAGCCCGTGCCAGGAATCGACCCGGACACCTGGCAGGTGCCCGGTTATCTCCTTCAGCATCGCCATGCGGTCAGATACTTCGAACAAGCTTCGCTTGGTCTTGTTGACCAGGACGGCGACTACAACCTCGTCGAATTGCTTGGCGGCTCGCTCGATGATGTCCATATGTCCATTAGTGGCAGGGTCGTAAGACCCCGGACATATTGCGCGCCTCATGGCGCGAAACCGTAGTACACCGCGGTATCGCCATACCGCCGACTCGTGAGCTCGAACACACCGTCCGGCCAGGTTAGCGGGGAAGCGCGAGCTGAGCGCTCCACGACGATCAGCGCTTCAGGTGCCAGCCAACCGCCACTGACCAGCGCGCTTAACACAGCGCTGAGCCCGTCGTCGCCCAGCGCGTAGGGCGGATCGGCCAGCACTACGTCATACGTCTGGTCTGCGCCGCTGCGCAGCACCACGGGTACATCGGCGGTACTCACCTGGGCTGCGCTGCCACCCGGCCCCCCCAGCCCTAATGCCTCGATGTTGCGACGTACCACCGCGGCCGCGCGCCGATCGGATTCCACGAACCGGACGTGCGCTGCCCCTCTTGACAGTGCCTCCAGCCCCAGCGCGCCGGACCCGGCGTAGAGATCGAGTACCCGGGCACCTTCAAGATCCCGGCGCGCCTGCACGGCGCTGAACAGCGCCTCCCGTACCCGGTCGGAGGTCGGCCGGGTACCCGACGTTGGCACCGCCAGCCGCCTGCCCCCCGCTGTCCCTGCCACGATCCGCACCACATGACCATGATGCCGCCGATGCCGCCGCACCACTCGCGACCGCCACCAGCTGCCCACGGCGTGAGGAGACGGCAACGTGACCCTCGTGATCAGTTGAGTTCGAGGATGAGGTCGCCACCTTCTACCTGCTGGACTGATTTGATGGCGAGGCGGCCTACCGTGCCGGCCTTGGACGCGGTGATGCCGGCCTCCATCTTCATCGCCTCGATGGTGGCTACGGTCTGGCCAGCAGTGACGGTGTCACCTTCAGCCACTTGCAGGGTCACCACTCCGGCGAAAGGCGCTGCAACGTGGTTGCTGTTGGCCCGATCGGCCTTCTCCGCGACCGGGATCGTGGAAGCGACCGAATGATCGCGGACCTGCAGCGGTCGCATCTGCCCGTTGAGCGTGCACAGTACGGTACGCATACCGCGCTCGTCGACGTCGCCGATGGCCTGCAGCTGGATCAGCAGCCGCACTCCAGGATCGAGGTCGACGGCGTACTCGTAGCCGGGGCGCAACCCGTAGAAGAACTCCTCGCTGCACAGCACCGAGGTATCCCCGTAGGTCTCCCGATGGTGCTCGAACTCTGCGGTCGGGCCGGGGAACAGCAACCGGTTCAGCGTCCGCGCCCGATCTTCTTTCAGCCCCTGCCGGTCCTGCGCGGACAGCTCGGCCATCCCCCGCGGCTCGCTACGTCCCTTCAAGGCTTTGCTGCGCAGCGGTTCGGGCCAGCCGCCCGGGGGCACCCCGAGCTCGCCATGCAGGAAGCCGATCACTGAGTCCGGAATGTCGAACCGGGCCGGATCGGCTTCGAAAGCCTTCGGGTCCACGCCCGCCCCCACCAAGTGCAGTGCCAGATCACCGACCACTTTGGACGATGGGGTCACCTTGATCAGCCGGCCAAGCATCCGGTCCGCGGCCGCATAGGCCTCTTCGATTTCTTCGAAACGGTCGGCCAGACCTAGCGCGACCGCCTGCTGGCGCAGGTTGGACAGCTGACCACCGGGGATCTCATGGTGATACACCCGCCCGGTGGGAGAGGCCAGGCCGGACTCGAAGGGCGTGTAAACCTTGCGCACCAACTCCCAGTACGGCTCCAGGTCGCACACCGCCTGCAGGTCCAGGCCGGTGTTGCGCTCGGTGTGGTCGGTGGCAGCCACCAGCGCGGACAGCGACGGCTGGGACGTGGTGCCTGCCATGGACGCCGCCGCTGCATCCACAGCATCCACTCCTGCGTCGATCGCGGCGAGCAGGGTGGCCAGCTGGCCGCCCGGGGTGTCGTGAGTGTGCAGGTGCACCGGGAGATCGAATCTGCTGCGCAGCGCCGCTACCAGGCTCCGGGCTGCGGGCGGGCGCAGCAGACCCGCCATGTCCTTGATCGCCAGCACGTGTGCGCCGGCGGCCACGATCTGCTCAGCCAGGCGAAGGTAGTAATCCAGCGTGTACAGCTTCTCCGCAGGGTCGGACAGGTTGCCGGTGTAACACAGCGCGACCTCGGCGACCGCCCGTCCGGTTTCGCGCACGGCATCGATGGCCGGGCGCAGCTGGGAAACGTCGTTGAGTGCATCGAAGATCCGGAAGATGTCCAACCCCGCCTCGACGGCCTCGTCGACGAATGCGGTGGTCACTTCGGTGGGATAAGGGGTGTAACCGACCGTGTTGCGCCCGCGTAGCAGCATTTGCAGGCATACATTGGGTACTGCTTCGCGCAATGCGGCCAGGCGTTCCCAGGGGTCCTCGGCGAGAAAGCGCAGGGCGACATCGTAGGTGGCGCCTCCCCAGCATTCCAGCGATAGCAGTTGCGGCGTCATCCGCGCGACGTGCGGCCCTACGGCGACGAGGTCCCTGGTGCGCACCCGGGTGGCCAGCAACGACTGGTGGGCATCACGGAAGGTGGTCTCGGTGACGCCGACCCTGCGTTGGGCTCGCAACCATCGCGCGAATTCCTCCGGGCCCAGTGTGAGCAGCCGGTGCCGGGAGCCGGTGGGCGGGCGGGTGTCCAGATCCAGCGGCGGCAGTTTGCTGACCGGATCAACCAGATCGGGTGGATCGCCATGCGGGTGGTTCACGGTCACGTGGCTGAGATAAGTCAGCAACCGAGTACCGCGGTCCGCAGATTGCCGGGCGGTCAGCAAGTGCGGGCGTTGCTCGATGAAAGACGTCGTCACATTGCCGACGACGAAATCCGGCTCGTCGAGCAGTGCAAGCAGGAACGGGATGTTC
This sequence comes from Pseudonocardiales bacterium, assembly GCA_019241525.1. GTDB lineage: Bacteria > Actinomycetota > Actinomycetes > Mycobacteriales > Pseudonocardiaceae. The sequence goes on along the minus strand of JAFAWY010000101.1, from coordinate 125,018 downwards.
GTGGCCACGCCGCGGATCCGGAATTCGGCCAGCGCCCGGCGGGCCCGGCGCACCGCGGTGGGAAAGTCACGCCCGCGACAGGTCACCTTGACCAGCAAGGAGTCAAAGTGCGCGCTGATCTGGGCACCGGTTTGCATGGTGCCGCCGTCGAGCCGCACGCCGGCGCCGCTGGCAGAGCGGTACGCAGTGACCGTCCCGATGTCTGGGCGAAACTCGTTGGCCGGGTCCTCAGTGGTGATGCGGCACTGCAGCGCTGCTCCGTGCGGCACGATCATATCCTGGGACAGCGCAAGGTCGGCCAACGTCTCGCCCGCTGCGATCCGTAGCTGGGCGGTAACCAGGTCGATGTCCGTGATCTCCTCGGTGACCGTGTGCTCGACCTGGATACGCGGGTTCATCTCGATGAACACGTGGCGGCCGCCGCGGTCGACGAGGAATTCCACGGTTCCGGCGTTGACATAGCCGATGTGCCGGGCGAAGGCGACCGCGTCCGCGCAGATCTGCTCCCGCAACTCGGGGTCCAGATTCGGCGCCGGCGCCACCTCCACGACTTTCTGGTGGCGGCGCTGCACCGAGCAGTCCCGTTCGTAAAGGTGGATGACGTTGCCCTGCGAATCGGCGAGGATCTGCACCTCGATATGCCGGGGGTCGATCACCGCCTGCTCCAGGAAGACGGTGGGATCGCCGAATGCCGATTCGGCTTCCCGGCTGGCCACCTCCAGTGCCACGCGCAGACCGCTGGGCTCACTGACCCGGCGCATGCCGCGACCACCGCCCCCGGCGACAGCCTTGACGAAAAGCGGGAACCCGATCTCCTCGGCGGCGGCGATGAGTTGGTCGATGTCGGCGGAAGGAGCGCTCGATACCAGGACAGGCACGCCCGCCTCACGCGCCGCAGCCACGGCCCGCGATTTGTTCCCTGCCAGCGCCAGCACATCCGGAGGTGGCCCGACGAAGGTGATACCGGCCTGCTGGCAAGCCAGCGCCAGCTGCGGGTTCTCCGACAGAAAGCCGTAGCCAGGGTAAATCGCATCAGCCCCGGCCCGCTGGGCCGCCCTGATGATCTCCGCTACCGAGAGGTATGCGCGGACCGGATGGCCCCGCTCCCCGATCTGGTACGCCTCGTTGGCCTTGAGACGGTGCTCAGAGTTGCGGTCCTCATAGGGGAACACCGCGACGGTCTGGCAACCAAGTTCGTAGGCAGCCCGGAAAGCCCGGATCGCGATCTCGCCGCGGTTGGCGACCAGCACCTTGCGGAACATGTGCCAGCTCCTTTCCTACGGCCAGGTCGGCCCGGGCTGTCTGTCTTGGCGGCATCACTGAGCGCATCATCGCAGTTTGGTAACGGCTGGTGGGACTACAGCGGATGTTCAATTCGCCACCTGGAGTGCGGCTCTGCCATTCGATGGCCCGGAGGGGTATCAAGGATGTGGCGAGAAAGGACACGGCCATGGGCGCAGCGCGGTATCACCGTAACCACCGTCGGGGCCTGGTACGGCGAGGCGTCGGTCCCGTATCAGCGCTGCTGTTCGTAGCGGTCCTGGCCGGCGTGGGTGTGCTGACCATGGTGGTGCTCACGGTGGTGGCCTTGGCGCAGGGTGTGTTATTCGGAGTCGGAGCGATCGTTGTCGTGCACCATCTGCGCCGCCGCTATCGTCGAGCGCTGTCCCGCCACCAGCCGGTGGCGAGGGCCGCCGCGGCACCTGTTCGGGCTCAGCCCGGTGCGGACTGGCGGGCCACCCGCGCCCGGTTCGCTCAGCTACGCAGCGAGTACGGCGCGTTTGAATGCGATCCACTTGCAGTGTTGCGTCTTCCGGCGCTGACCGATGTCACGGTGCCTTCCACCCGGCGGTTCGTCGATGCCTTCGCCGAGGCCCAGGCGCTGGATACGGACGCCGAACCGCCCGCCGAGCACCGGGTTCGCTACGCCACTGCTGTGGATCGGGCATGGCGCGCCTGGCAGGCGGCCCGGGACGCGGCCGAACGTATCCGGCTAGCCGGTATCCCCGAACACGAGCAGGCAACGGTGCAGCGAGCGATCAAGCTGCTCACCATGGCGAAGAATTCCGATCACGATGCCGAGCGCCTCGCCGCCTACGCCAGGGCCCGCGCGGAGTTGGCCAAACTCGACCGCAGTGGAACCGTGCGGTTGCCACCGGCGGCGGCCGCGGCGCTGGATGCTGCCGCCCGCAGCCAGCTACCCCCCGGCCGCACCCTCGTCTGACCGGCCCGGGCGCTGGCGGCCCTCAAGCCGCAGAGCTAAACCTTGTCGAGGAACTGGGCGCGCTGCTCGTCCAGGTGATCTGCGGCAAGCCGCGCCAGTTCGGGATGTGCGGTGAGACCGGGATCAGCCTGGATCAGCTGCGCAGCGGCCTGCCGCGCCGCCATGATCAGCTCCTCATCGCGGAGCAAGGACAGCAGTCTGAGTCCGGACCGGCGACCGGACTGCGTCGCACCGAGCACATCACCCTCCCGGCGCAGCTCCAGGTCCAAGCGGGCGAGCTGGAAGCCGTCGGCGGTGGCAGCGACTGCGTCGAGCCGTTCCCGTGCAGTCGAGCCGGGCGGGGAGTCGGTCACCAGCAGACACAATCCAGGATGCGAGCCGCGGCCTACCCGACCGCGCAACTGGTGCAGTTGGCTGACGCCGAACCGCTGCGCATCCATGATGACCATGACAGTGGCATTGGGCACGTCCACGCCGACCTCGACGACGGTGGTCGCCACCAGCGCATCAATCTCACCCGCGGCGAAACGCCTCATCACGGCATCTTTGTCGTCTCCCGGCAGGCGGCCGTGCAGGATTCCCAACCGTAGCGATGCCAGCGGCCCATCCTGGAGCTGCGGGGCCAACTCGAGCACCGCCAGCGGAGGGCGCCCACCTTCTTCGCCCACCTCACCGTCTGCGCTGTCTTCGGTATCCTCACCGGTGGCGTCCTGCTCACCGATGCGCGGGCACACCACGTAAGCCTGCCGCCCAGCGGCGACCTCCTCGGTGATCCGCTGCCATACCCGGTCCAACCAGCTGGGTTTCTCCCCGACCGGCACCACCGTGGTGGCAATTTGGGACCGACCCTGCGGCAGCTCTCGCAGGGCCGAAACCTCCAGGTCGCCATAGACGGTCATCGCCACGGTGCGCGGGATGGGCGTCGCGGTCATCACCAGAACGTGCGGGCTGGTGCCGTCGGCCGCTCGGGCACGCAGGGCGTCGCGCTGCTCGACGCCGAAGCGGTGCTGCTCATCGATCACCACCAAACCCAGGTCAGCAAAGGACACTCGCTCCTGGATCACTGCGTGCGTGCCGACCACGATTCCGGCCGCCCCGCTGGCCACATCGAGCAGCGCCTGCTTGCGAGCTCGAGCCGGCAACGAGCCGGTGAGCAGGGCTATCCGGGTAGCGTGCTCGGCCGATCCCAGCTCACCGGCCCGGCCGTGGTCGCCCAGCATCTCGCGTAGCGATCGGGCGTGCTGCGCCGCGAGCACTTCGGTAGGTGCCAGCAGCACTGCTTGCCGGCCCGCATCGACAACCTGCAGCATCGCCCGCAGCGCGACCACGGTCTTGCCGGATCCAACCTCGCCTTGCAGCAACCGGTTCATCGGATGCTCACCGGCCAGCTCAACGGCGAGCACCTCACCTACCTCCCGTTGCCCCGCGGTCAACGTAAAGGGCAGCGCAGCATCGAACGCGGCAGCCAGCGCGCCGGGCCGGCGCGGGCAGGCCGGGGCTGGACGGCGCGCCACCTCCTGGCGGCGCCGCGCCAGGGTCAGCTGCACCGCCATTGCCTCGTCCCACTTCAGCCGGCGCTGCGCGGCCACGATCTCGGCACGGTTGTCGGAACGGTGCACCGCCCGCAGTGCCGCACCCAGCTCCGGTAGCCGGTGCTGGGCACGCAGCTGCGCCGGCAGTGGATCCTCCGGGTCGTCCAGGAGGTCACAGACCTGCCGCACGCACAGCTGGATGGTCCAGGACGGCAAGTCCTTGGTGGCGGGATAGACCGGGATCAGGAGCCGGGCGAACTCAGCGAGTTTGTCGGCGTCACCGTCAAGGAGCTGGTATCTCGGGTGCGTCAGTTGCAGGGTTCGCTTCTTGCCGTAAGTCGTCACCCGCCCAGCGAACAGCGCCTTGCGTCCCGGCGTGAATATCTTGGGCAACAACCGATGCTGGTTGAAAAACGTAAGGTTCAAGGTGCGGGTGCCGTCGAAGATCACCACGGCTTGGATGGTGCCCTGTTTGTATTGCATCCGGCGTGACGAGCAACTGCGGATCTCGGCAACCACGGTGACGTCATCGCCCTCTGCAAGATCGGCGATGGGGGTGAGTTGCCCTTGATCGGCGTAGCGGCGCGGGTAGTGGCGCAGCAGATCCCCGACGGTATGCAGTTCGAACTCGCGGGCCAGCAGTGCCGCCGTTTTCGAGTCGATCACCCGGTCGAGCGCATCGTCAATGCTGGCCACTTCTCATTCCACTCCTACCAGTAGCACGCGGCCCGGCACGTCACCCGCGTAGACCATCGTCTCGGCCTTGGGGAAAGCGGCGTGCAGCTGCTCGGTGAGCATCTGCGCGAAGCCGTCCGGGGCGTCCTGGCCCAGCAGCACGGTGACCAGCTCCCCGCCTGCTGCCAGTAACCGCGCTACCAGCTCGCGGGTTGCGGCCAGTGCATCACGGTCGATCAGGACGACTCGTTCACCCAGTATGCCGAGGAAGCCATCCGGCTCGCGGGGGGCGACGGTCAGTTCCCCGCAGCGCAACGCAGCCGCGGCGTCGATCATGGCGACCCGGTCCTGCGCCGGGTGCCGTGCGCCGTCGTGCACCGCCACCGCCGCGAGCATGTGCACCGCAGACGCAGCCACCACGACCACCACGTCCTGCCCGGCGTGGCAGGCCTGCGCAGCAGCGGTCTCAGCAGCGCTCGTTGCGCCCGGCTCGGCCAGCACCGTGATGTGCCGGGCGCCGGTGGCGGCGAGGATGGTCACCAGGTCGGCAGGACTGCTGGTGGCCGGGGCGGTGACAGCTCCTTCGCGGCGCCACAGTTGCGCCATGCCGGTTCCGGTAACGAGAACTAGTACGGCATGGCCCGCGCGGTGGCCGTCCTGGTGCGCGGCCCAGTTCGGGACTTGATCGGCGAAGCGTACGACGCTGATGCGATGCGGCCGTCCAGCCTGGGTGCCGGCCGCGATGGCAGCGCTGGGCTCGGCGCAATGCACATGCACATTCCACAACGCATCGGACCCGTCCCAGGCAGGGTTGGTCCCCACCACCGCTACGCAGTCGCCCAGCGTTGCCAGTTCGGCGCGCAACCAGTCCACCCGGATGTCGTCGGCCCCATCCAGCAGGTACATCACCTCGTACTGGTTAGCCGTAGCACCACAACCCAAAGCAGGCGCTGCTTCCGGCAATGCCTGCATCGGACTGCGGCGGCTGTAGGTAGGCGTGGCGACGCGGCCGGCGGAACGCTCGGACACTACTGCCAGCAGCGCATCCAGCAACAAGGTCAACCCACGACCGCCCGCATCAACCACCCCAGCGGCGGCCAGCGCAGCGAGCTGGCGGGGCGTGTCAGCAAGCGCTCCGGCCGCGGCGGCGGTGGCCACCGACGCCACCTTGCCCAGTTCGTCAGAGCCTACCGCCGCGGCGGCTTGCGCCGCCGCATGCAAAACGCTCAGCACTGTCCCGGGTACGGGTTCGGATACCGCTGCGTAGGCCAGTTCATCGGCCCGGCACAGTCCCGCTCGCAGGGCCGCACCATCCCAAGCCAGCGCATGTGCTGCGACAAGGGGTTCGGCCAGACCGCGCAGGACCTGCGACAGGATCACCCCGGAGTTGCCCCTGGCTCCCATCAAGGCGCCACGGGCCAGCATCGCCACTGTGCTGCCCGGCAGGATCTCTCGATCGTCCGGATGGCTCCGAAGTACCGCATCCAAGCCGGCCTGCATGGTGGCCAGCAAGTTTGAACCGGTGTCCTGGTCAGGAACCGGGAAGACGTTCAGCGCGTCGATCTCGTCACGGTGCGCCGCCAGTGCGTCACAGCATGTGGTCGCCCAGCGACGGACCGCCGCCCCGTCCAGCGAGTACAACACCGCGGCTTCTCACCGCCTTCATCGGGGCTTTGCCGAAGGTTACCCAATCGGCAACCCTGGTGGGCGGTAGTCGTCCCCGGTGCGCAACGTCATGCACGGTCGGGTTACCCTTAGTGGGCCGCCCGAGCGCGGGTGTGCAACCCTCGCGACAAACCCAGGGAGTATGTGACGTGGCTGCCGTGTGCGATATCTGCGGCAAGGGGCCGGGCTTCGGCATGTCGGTCTCACACTCGCACCGGCGGACTCATCGCCGGTGGAACCCGAACATCCAGACCGTGCGGGCTGAGGTCAACCCGGGGCAACGGAGGCGTTTGAACGTCTGCACGTCGTGCCTCAAGGCCGGCAAGGTCGCCAGGGCCTGACCGCTGGCATCTAGGTCCCGCGGCGGCACCATACCTCCTTCCTGCACCTGTTCCGAAGGACCTGTACGAGGACGCTGCCCGCTAGGGCAGGGCCCAGTCGATCGGGTCCGCGCTCAGATCCACGAGCATGGCGTTAGCGCGGCTAAATGGTCGGGAGCCGAAGAATCCTCGATCAGCCGACATCGGCGACGGGTGCGCGGACTCGATGCACGGAACACCAGTCAGCATGGGACGCAGCGTGCGAGCATCGCGGCCCCACAAAATCGCCACCAGGGGTTGCGTCGGACGGGCCACCAGCGCTCGGATGGCCTGCTCGGTGACCTCCTCCCACCCCTTGCCTCGATGTGAGCCCGGGCGTCCAGGTTCTACGGTCAGCACCCTGTTGAGCAACAGCACTCCCCGCTGGGCCCACGGGCTAAGATCCCCGGTGGATGGCGTGGGGAGTCCTAAATCGTCGCTGTACTCGCGGAAGATGTTGACCAGACTGCGCGGCAGCGGCCGGACACCCGGTTCGACCGAAAACGACAGCCCCACCGCATGGCCAGGAGTCGGATAGGGATCCTGGCCGACGATCAGCACCCGCACCGCGTCGAACGGTTGGGTGAAGGCTCGCAGGATGTTGCCCCCAGCGGGCAGGTAGCGCCGCCCTGCTGCGATCTCGGCCCGCAGGAACTCACCTGCTGCGGTGACCCGATCCGCCACTGGTGCCAGCGCATCAGCCCAACCCGTTTCCACGATGTCTTGAACCGGTGCAGCCACCGCGGCAGCCTAGCGGGCACCGCGGTGGTGGCCACTCACGACTCAAAATGTGCCCAGCCGGGCGACCCTTCGTGGGGTCGGTCGTCGATGGTGACGCCGCTGCCCGCCCGCACCATGCCGAGACGGGTCCAGCCTGCGGGCAACGCCACCGCGGGCGGAAAACACCCCAGGAAGGCATGATCCTCGCCCCCGGTCAGCACCCAGTGCCGCGCGTCAACACCCAACGCGGCAGCCACGTCGATCAGTTCAGGGGCCACTGGCAACGCCGCCGACTCGATGTCGATGGCGACACCCGACGCCTGCGCCAGGTGCCCGGCGTCAGCTATCAACCCATCTGAGATGTCAATCATCGCGGTAGCTCCTGCCGCAGCAGCCTGCGGGCCAGCGGTGTACGGAGGTTGCGGCACCTGATGGGCACCCACAACCGTCGGCGGAGATCGCCAACCCCGGCGCAGGATGGCAAGGCCGGCAGCAGACCAACCCAGCCGGCCGCACACCGCGAGCACTTCGTCGGCTTGGGCGCCGCTGCGGGTGAGCGGCGCTCGGCCTTGCAGATCGCCCAGCGCGGTCACCGAGATAACAATTTCGGCGGAGCTGACCACGTCACCCCCGACGATGCCGGCACCAACCCGCCCAGCCTCGTCCCACATGCCGGAAGTCAGCTCATCGACGGTGGACACCGGCGTCTGCCCGGGTACCGCCAACCCGACTACCAGTGCGGTGGGCACTGCACCCATAGCAGCGACGTCGGCCAGGTTGGCCGCTGCCGCCTTGCGTCCCACCTGGTGCGGGGTGGCCCAGTCCAGTCGAAAATGCACTCCCTCGACGAGCACATCGGTGGTCACCACGACCCGGCGGTCGGCAGCTATCAGCACTGCGGCGTCGTCCCCGGGGCCGAGCAGGGTTCCGGGTGGCAACATTCGGCCCGCGTTGATCCGGGTAATCAGACCGAACTCCCCCAGTTCGGCCACCGTAGGCGGCTCACCTTGCGGTGGTGGCGGGGCACCACTGGTGACTGCACACACCCTCATACCCCCCGATCAGGCGGTAGGTTGCGTTTCAACCCTCTTTCGGTCCTTTGCAGTCTTCACATGACTCCGACTCCCACATGACCTAATACATAATGTCGACCAGATGGAAGGTCAGGCCGTGGTTCAGGCATACATCCTCATCCAGACCGAGGTAGGCAAGGCTGCCGCGGTGGCCGCCGAGGTGTCGAGCCTGCCCGGGGTGGCGAGCGCGGAGGACGTCACCGGACCTTACGACGTGATCGTGCGGGCAGAGGCCAGCGATGTTGATCAGCTCGGTCAACTCGTGGTGGCCAGGGTGCAAAACGTGCAGGGCATTACCCGCACCCTCACCTGCCCCGTCGTTCACCTGTCCTGACGATTGGTCAGCGCATTGTCAGACGGCACAGCCCGGCCTGCCGGCACCCCCCGTTGGCCGCTGGCGATCGCGCTGGCCCTCGTGGCGGCGCTGGTCGTCGGGGTTCTCATCGCCGCCTCGCTGGTGCGCAATCAACCGCTGGGGCTGCTGAATCTGGCTGCAGTACCGGCGCCGGCTGCCCGGTCAGCGGACTGCACGCGGCTGGTCGCCGCGCTGCCCGAACAGCTCGACGGCGGAGCGCTCGGTGGCCTGGACCGCCGGCAACTCCGAACTCCGGCACCAGCTGGAACGGCTGCCTGGGGCGAGCCGCCAGTGGTGCTGCGCTGCGGGCTCGACCGGCCCGCTGACCTCACCGCTACATCACAACTACTGGGTGTGTCGGGAGTGCAGTTTCTCGAAATACCCAGCGGCGGCATGAGCATCTGGGTGGCCGTCGATCGACCCGTTTATGTCGCGGTGGCACTGCCACCAGCAAACGGCAGCGGGCCACTGCAACAGCTCGCCGCCGTGATCGCGCATACTTTGCCGCCACGGGGTCTGGACATCCCCGGCTGACCGGGCTAGAGCCGGTACAAACCGTCCAGCACACGTTCCAGCAACGCGAGATCTGGCGCATCTCCCCAGCTCGTCGGGTTGCGGTGAACATGCACCAAGCCGGTGTCGATCATGTCAGCGAGCAACACTCGGGCAACTCCCAGCGGCAGCGACAGCAGCGCGGCGACCTCCGCAACCGAGCGAATCTCGGTGCACAGCTGCGCTATCGCGGCGTGCTCGGCCGAACAGATCGACGTCAGATCTCGACCTTTGTCGCTGGTGGACACCAGCGTCTCGAGGGCAAGATCCTGAACTGGCCGGGTACGGCCTTGGGTCCAGCTGTATGGCCGGACGACGAACCGGAAGTCGTCCGGCCCATCCTCACCGTCGACTGCCCATTCGTCAGCTGTTTCAACCGTTTCGACACGAGGAGCGTCGGGCGCACCAGCAGGCCCCGAACCAGCTGCATCATCAGGCGCGGTATCCGCGGCGTCGACGGTGGGCTCGACCACCTCGCCGATTTCAGGACTGCCGTCGAGGTCATCGTCGGGTTGCGCGTGCCGAGCGCGGTACTCCTGATGGCCTGGACCCAGCGCCGCATCAGCCTTGCCAATCAAGGTGGCGTCTCGCTTATGAGCGGGAGTGTTGGCACCGCTGCTTCGGAATGACCGGAACAATCGCGATCCCTCCGTCCCGACGTAGCCAACGACACTGACGGCCACCAGCGCACAACCACCAGTCGCTCGGGCGGCTCCTACTGCCTAACTACCCTGTCCTGACGAAGTCGCTGGGGTTCACCCTTTTGATGCAGCGCCGAGCCGATCCGCTGCAAATCGACGGCCGACGGTGCGTTGGCTCAGCGCAACCCGGTACCGCGGACCATCGCGGTGTCGATCAATATCGAGAGCAAGGCCGGGTAATCCACTCCCGTCACTGCCCACATCCGGGGAAACATGGAGATCGGTGTAAAACCCGGCATTGTGTTGATCTCATTGACGGTCAGACAACCGTCAGCCCCTACGAAAAAGTCCACTCGAGCAAGACCCTGGCAGCCCAGCGAGCGGAACGCGGCAACTGCCATCGTTTGCAGCTCGACAGTAACGTCGTCGTCCAATTTGGCCGGTATGTCGAATTCGCAGGCGTCGTCGAGATATTTGGCGGAGAAGTCATACCAGCCTGCCGAATTCTCGGCGACCATACGAATCTCCGCGGGCAGTGATGCCTCGATACGGCCGTCGGGGAATTCCAGCACCCCGCATTCCACCTCGCGTCCTATCACCGCCGCCTCGACCAGCACCTTGGGATCGGTCCTGCGCGCCGTGGCTATCGCCGAAGGCAGTTCGGACCAATCCTCCACTTTGGTGATACCGACTGATGAGCCCGCTCTGGCCGGTTTGACGAAGACCGGCAGGCCTAGCCGATCGCGCTGTTGCGCGGTGATGGTCGGGAAAGTGGCGCCAGTACCGTCTGGGCCACGCAGGACAATCGTGTCGGTAACCGGGAAGCCGTCGGCACGCAGCACCCTGCGGGTGAACTCCTTGTCCATTGCCGCCGCACTGGCTAACACCCCAGAACCGACATAGGGCAGGTCGGCCAGCTCCAGCAATCCCTGGATCGTGCCGTCTTCACCGAACGCCCCGTGCAATACCGGGAACACGACATCCACCCCGGAAAGCACTTCACCGGGCGCGTCACCGGCGATGCGCACCAGTTCTTTCCGGGTCGGGTCACCAGGCAAAGTCAGCGCCGCACCACTGGCGTCCACGATGGGCAGCATGCGGTCCCGGATAGCCAGATCGGTCGGCTCGCCGCTACCGAGCACCCAAGTGCCATCAACGCTGATGCCTACAGGGATAACCTCGAATCGCGTCCGATCCAGGTGGCTGAGCACACTTCCCGCCGACACGCAAGAGATCGCGTGTTCGCTGCTGCGGCCACCGAAAAGGACCGCGACCCGCAGCTTGCGATCCGTCATGGCGGCACCCTACTCCCCGTCACCCGGCGACCCACGTCCCCCGTCACGCATTCTCCGATATGGGAAGACTGCGTTTCGCATCGAGACATGGGCAGACATATCCGCCATACCGGGAACAGGAAACAACATCACCAATCGACTCCGGCCTGCTCGACCGCGACGTGGCAGAGTCCCGATGGCTCCAGGCAGTAGCGGTTCATCACCGTAAGGCCCGGCGAGTAGACGTGGACACTCACCGCGGGGACTGACCCGGTGTTGGTGACCTGATGTACGTAATGCGGCCCGAAGACGCGGCAGCGCCCGGTCTCCAGGGATCGGGTGACTTCCACCAGCGGCCGGCCAGGTTTAGCTGCGACCACGCGCTCGGTCAGCGTGCCCGCGGCAATGGCGAAGGCACCCGACGCCGAACCGTGATCGTGCAGATCGGTGCCCTGGCCAGGCAGCCAGGACAGCAGCCACACCTCGTGGTACGGGTTCCGGTCTAGCAGCCGGTACCACCGGGTGTCGGTGCGGTAGTCGAGCAGCGGGCGCCACCGTTCGGGGTGCGCCGCCAGCGCCATCGCCAGGCTGGTCGGGCTGCCTGGACGGACCATCTCAGGGGCAGGGACGGTGAGATAAGGGACAGCATGCACGGCGGGCTCCTCGCGAGATCGGTGAACCGACCGCGCTCAGAAATCACCACCCGTACCAGGGCAGTCGTCAGGAATACGCGGTCAGCGGGACAGGGCTCACCGCGCGGGACACAGCGCGCTCGCCACCCGGCGTAAATCCACTGGGGACCGCCGGACAACGACGAGACTGCTGCTCACGAGGGATGATCAAACCAGCCGGTATGGTTACTCGTCAAGAGTCGACGGTACCTAGGTCATTCCGGCTTGTGCGCCCGGCCGAGCAGTTCAGCGGCCATCTGCCGGGATGACTGGCCGCCGTAGCAGACGCGCCGTACACCATCAGTGATAGGCACTTCGACGCCACAGCGCGTGGCCAGTTGCTGGATCGACGAGCAGGACTTCACGCCCTCGGCGACCTGGCCATGCGTCGACTGCTGGGCTTGTTCGAGGGTGTCCCCCACACCCAGCCGGTAGCCGAAAGAGCGATTGCGTGACAGCGGCGAGGAGCAGGTGGCGACCAGATCGCCGAGGCCGGCTAACCCGGCGAAGGTCATCGGGTCAGCACCCAGCGCGGCGCCGAGCCGTCCCATCTCCGCCAATCCCCGAGTGATCAATGTGGCGAGGGTGTTGTCCCCGTACCCCAACCCAGCCGCCACCCCACATGCCAGCGCGATGACATTCTTGCAGGCACCGCCTAGTTCGCAGCCGATGACGTCGGTATTGGTGTAAGGCCGGAAATAAGGGGTCCCGCACGCGCGCTGCACGGCAACCGCGCGGTCGTGATCGGTACACGCCACAACACTCGCGGTGGGTTGCTCGGCCGCGATTTCCCGCGCCAGATTAGGGCCCGAAATCACCACGACTTGATCGGAGGAGACGGCTGTGACGTCGATCACCACCTCACTCATCCGCTTGAGGCTGGTCAGTTCGACGCCCTTGGCCAGGCTGATCAGGGTGGCCTCCGGTGGCATCGACTTGTGCCAGTCGCTGAGGTTTTCGCGCAACGTCTGGCTGGGCACGGCGAACACGACGGCGTCCACGCCGTCGAGGGCCTCCTTTGCACACGCGGTGGCTTGCAAGGACGCCGGCAGGGTGACCCCTGGTAGGTAATCCGGATTACCGTGCTCCCGCTGGACCGCGTCGGCCACCTCAGCCCGGCGAGCCCAGAGCACTACATCCCGGCCGGCGTCAGCGAGCACTTTGGCGAAGGTGGTACCCCAGGAGCCCGCGCCCATCACCGCGATTCGCTGTACTGCCACAGTCATGACGGATGCTCCCGATGCCGTTCAGGCACCCGGGGATTGAAAAGGCCCGTGGGAGCAGGTTGGTTTCGTACCTCTGCAAGCAGCGTGCGGATCCCGTTCATCACCCGGTCAGTAGCCTTCCTCAGCAAGGGCCCGTTTACCGGCCGTCGCCGGAACTCAGACAGATCCACTGGCGCGCCGGCTCGGACGATAATGTCGGTCCGGGGCAGCGGGCGAAATCGCCTGCCGTAGTGGTCATAAACCTGGTGTGTGCCCCAATGCACCACCGGAACCACCGGTACATCGGCGTGCAATGCCAGCCGGGCCACCCCGGTGTGGGCCACCATCGGCCAGTGATCCGGATCGCGAGTGATCGTGCCCTCAGGGTAGATCAACACTGCCTTGCCGTCGGCGAGCGCCTGCTCGGCATGCCGCAGGCTGTCACCGGCTTCGGTGCTTCCGCGGCGCACCGGGATCTGGCCTGCTGCGGTCATCACCCGGCCGATCCCGGGTAGTCCAAACAGATCTTGCTTGGCGAGAAATCGCGGGATCCGGCCCCTACGATGCACGAACACGCTGGTGTACAGCGGGTCCAGGTAGGAGATGTGGTTACACGCCACAAGCACCGGTCCGGTTTCCGGGATGTGTTCGAGGCCTTCGAACCGCCGCCGGCCTAGGAGGTAGGTGAGCGGGTAGAACACGACCTTGCATAACTCGATGGAAAGCCCGGCCTCATCCCCCGCCACGCCATCCTCCTCGTCCTGCAGTTCGTGCTCGCCCGGCTTGAGGGGCGAAGTTCGGTCCTGAGGGCGCGCGCCTTGGCTCCACCCTCGGGCGAGTCTTCCCTGGTTCCGGAGCGCGGGTCCAGTCGCCGCGGGTGCGGGACTATATGACGGTGCCCGTGGACCTGCTACTACCCATCAAACCGCTCGCCAGGGCCAAGACCCGGTTGCGGTGCGCGGCCGATTACGGGGGCGGTGACTCGGCTGCGCACGCCCGGCTGGTCATTGCGCTCGCTCGAGACACCATCGCCGCTGCCGCCGGTGCGTCGCTGGTGCGCCGGGCCGTGGCGATCTGCAGGGACCGGCTGGTGTGCCGCATTCTGGCGAAGGATGGCATCGAGGCCATTGCCGAGGAACCCGGCGGCGGCCTGAACAGCGCTCTGCGGTACGGCGAGACCCTGCTGCGCGCCGCCGATCCCACCACCGCAGTTGCGGCTATGCCGGCTGATCTACCAGCGCTGCGCTCCTCGGAACTCGACTGCGCGGTCTGCGACGCGCTGGCCGCCGGTGGCCGGGCGTTCTGTGCCGATCAGGCGGGTACCGGTACCACGTTGCTGCTGGCGCTCCCGGGGCACCCGCTGGACCCCCGCTTCGGACCCGGCTCGGCAGCTGCGCATCGGGCCAGTGGCGCTCGGCCGCTGACCGGCTGCTGGCCTGGTCTGCGCTGCGATGTTGATACGGCAGCCGATCTTGCGCGAGCACGCGAGCTGGGTCTGGGACGGTTCACCCACGACGTCTTGCACGTGCATTCAGCGAGAATTTCACCCTGCGATAAATCTATCGTTTATCCCTGCGACATAGTCTGATACGGGACAATAACGGGGTGAGCCAGCACCTCACCCCGCCGTTGACCGGCCGCACCGCATCGATGACGGATGGTGCTGTGGTAGCGGTACCACCGGCTCCACCTGCAGCGACCCCGGTGCCGGCTGCCACCGACCTCCCTGACGACCGGTATCTCAACCGCGAGTTGTCCTGGCTGGACTTCAACGCCCGCGTACTGGCCCTCGCTGAAGACCCCAGCCAGCCCTTGCTGGAACGAGCCAAGTTCCTGGCCATCTTCGCGTCGAACCAGGACGAGTTCTACATGGTCCGGGTCGCCGGCCTCAAGCGCCGGGAAGAAGCCGGGCTGGCCGTGCGCAGCGCGGACGGCCTGACCCCGCAAGATCAGCTCACTCAGATCGCGATGCGCAGCCGCGAGCTCACCGCACGCCAGGCACGCATCTGCTCGGATTTGGTCCTACCAGAGCTGGACAAGCACGACATCAGGTTCGTCACTTGGTCCGACCTTGAGGACCAGCAGCGGCTGCGGCTATCGGGATACTTCTCCGAAAAGATCTTCCCGGTGCTCACACCGTTGGCAGTGGACCCGGCTCACCCGTTTCCCTACATCTCCGGGCTGTCATTGAACCTCGCCGTGATGGTCCGCGATCCGGACAGCCATATCGAGCGATTCGCCCGCATCAAGGTACCCAACAACGTGCCACGGTTGGTGCAGGTGGACAGTGATCTGGACGGCCGTGGGTCACCTCGGGCCACCTTCCTACCGCTGGAGGAACTGATCGGGGCCCATCTCGGCGAGATGTTCGCCGGTATGGAGGTGGCCGACTGGCACCTGTTCCGGGTCACCCGCAACGCCGATGTCGAAGTCGAAGAGGACCGCGACGAGGACCTGCTCAAGGCCATGGAGCGCGAGCTCGCACGGCGCCGTTTTGGCCCGCCAGTGCGTCTTGAGGTGGCTGACACGATGACCGACCACGTCCTGGAACTGCTGCTGCGCGAGCTCGACGTCGATCCGCACGACGTCGTCGAGGTGCCCGGTCTGCTCGACCTGTCCTGTCTGTGGCAGGTCTACACGCTGCCCGCGCCGGAGCTCAAAGACGAGCCGTTCGTCCCCGCCACGCACCCGGCCTTCGGTGAGGGCGAGAGTCCCAAAGATATTTTCGCGACCCTGCGTGAGAGTGACGTGCTGGTGCACCACCCGTACGACTCGTTTTCCACCAGCGTGCAACGGTTCATCGAACAGGCGGCCGTAGACCCGCAGGTGCTAGCGATCAAGCAGACCCTCTACCGGACCTCTGGCGACTCCCCGATCGTCGATGCGTTGATCGACGCAGCCGAGGCCGGCAAGCAGGTCGTCGCGCTGGTGGAGGTCAAGGCGCGGTTCGACGAGCAGGCCAATATCAGGTGGGCGCGAGAGTTGGAGCGCGCTGGGGTACATGTGGCCTACGGCCTGATGGGACTCAAGACGCACTGCAAGACCTCGCTGGTAGTGCGCCAGGAGGGCTCGACGATTCGGCGGTACTGCCACATCGGCACCGGCAACTACAACCCCAAGACAGCACGGCTCTACGAAGACATCGGCCTGTTCACAGCCAAGCCGGCGGTCGGCGCAGACCTCACCGACCTGTTCAATTCGCTCACCGGGTACGCGCGGCAGACGTCGTATCGCAGCTTGCTGGTCGCGCCCTACGGCGTCCGGCGCGGCATTGTCGAGCGGATTGAGGGCGAGATCGTGCATGCCCGTGCGGGCCGCCCAGCTGGGATCCGGATCAAGGTCAACGCTCTGGTCGACGAGCAGGTGATCGATGCGCTGTACCGGGCGTCGGTCGCCGGTGTGCGGGTTGACGTCGTGGTCCGCGGAATCTGCGCGCTGATCCCTGGACGCACCGGACTATCGGAAAATATCCACGTCCGTTCGATACTGGGCCGGTTTTTGGAGCACTCTCGAGTCTTCCATTTCATGGGCGCGGGTGAGCACTGGATTGGCAGCGCGGATATGATGCACCGCAATTTGGACCGACGGGTGGAGGTGCTCGTGCGGGTAACCGATCCCGCCGTGACCGATGAGCTGGACGCGATACTCGCCTCCGCGCTCGATCCAGCCACCCGGTGCTGGGTATTGTCCGTGGACGGCTCGTGGAGCCCATCGCCTTCGGACGGCTGCACCGTCCGCGACCATCAGGTGCAGGAAATCCGTCATCACAGCAGGAGTGAATGACTAGTGCCGGCCCCGATTGCCGCTGGCGCAGTGGTGTGGCAGCGTTCGCAGTCCGGCGACGTCAAGATAGCCGTGATACACCGCCCCCGCTACGACGACTGGTCGCTGCCCAAAGGTAAGCCGCGGTCGGAGGAACTGCTGCCGATGACCGCGGTCCGCGAGGTTGCCGAGGAAACTGGCCAGGGGATCGTCCTGGGACCCCGGGTGGGTACGACGCAGTATCCCGTGCCAGCGGGGGAAAAGGTGGTGCACTACTGGTTGGCGCCCGCTACCGGTGGCACATTCCGTCCCAGCGATGAGGTAGACGAGTTGCGCTGGCTGCTCGTTCCCCAAGCGCTTGACCTGCTCAGCCATCGACACGATCGGCCACTGCTGGACGGTATCGACGGCTTGACGAAGATCACCGCTACCGTATTGCTCGTGCGTCACGGCGACGCGGGTGAACGCGAGGAATGGCAAGGCGACGATGATCTGCGCCCGCTGACCGCTACGGGCCGCAGGCAGGCCGAGATGCTGCGCGCGCTGCTGAAATTGTTCGGCGCACGGCGGGTCTATTCCGCACCACCCGCGCGTTGCCGGCAGACCGTCGAAGGGCTCGCCGCGGACCTCGCGAAGCCCGTCATGACCGAACCGATGCTGTCCGAGGCTGGCTATCAGACCGATCCGGCCGCGAGCGTACGGCGGCTGATCGACATCGCGGCCGAGCCCGGTGGACCAGCCGTAGTGTGCAGCCAAGGAGGGGTGATTCCCGATCTGGTCGGCAAGCTCGCCGAAGCGGCTGACCTCAGTGCGCTTGATGTACGGACTGCGAAGGGCGGTTACTGGGCGCTGTTTTTCCACAACCGCCCGTCGGCATCCATTGCCTTGCTGCGCGCCGACTATTACGACGACGCAGTCGGCTGATCAGACGATTCCCCTCCCCCGCGAAAGCTAACGCTGTCTCGACAGTGACCTTTCGGCAGGCATCGCCGTAGTCGGCAACCAGGATGGACGACGGGTCTCGAATTCGTTGATCTCCTGGACATGCTGCAGGGTCAATGCAATATCGTCGAGACCCTCGAGCAGTCGCCAGCGGGTGTAGCTGTCGATCGTGAAAGGCACCGTGAGGTCGCCCGCTCGCACGGTCTGCTCGGAAAGATCGACAGTGACCGTCGAGCCTGGCTGTTTCTCCAGCACCTTCCAGAGAGATTCGACGTCGTCTTGTGCGCACTGGGCCGCAAGCAGGCCTTGCTTGCCGGCGTTGCCACGGAAAATCTCCCCGAAACGCGGCGAGATCACGACCCGGAATCCGTAGTCGAGCAGCGCCCACACCGCATGCTCCCGCGACGACCCGGTACCGAAATCCGGGCCCGCGACCAGCACGCTGCCCTGCCGGTACGCCTCGTAGTTGAGCACGAAATCCTCGTGCGCACGCCACGCAGCGAACAGCCCGTCATCAAATCCGGTGCGTGACACCCGCTTCAGGTACACCGCAGGGATGATCTGGTCGGTGTCCACATCAGACCGGCGCAACGGCACTCCAATACCCGTGTGCCGCCTGAACGCTTCCATGATGCTACTCCTTAAACGATCTTTCTCACCCCGAGAGAGCCATATCGGGGTGGTATGCCGGGGTATCAGAGGTCAGAGGGGGACGAGAGGGTGCCGCGGATGGCCGTGGCCGCGGCGACCAGTGGCGAGACCAGATGAGTCCGGCCGCCTTTGCCTTGCCGGCCCTCGAAGTTGCGATTCGACGTCGAGGCACAGCGCTCCCCGGCGGCAAGCTGATCAGGGTTCATCCCCAGGCACATCGAACAACCCGCAGAGCGCCACTGCGCACCCGCCGCCATGAACACCTCGTGCAGGCCTTCCGACTCAGCTTGGGCACGTACCCGCATAGAGCCAGGCACGACCAGCATGCGCAGGCCATCCCGAACCCGCCGGCCGGCCAGCACCGCCGCGGCAGCCCGAAGGTCCTCGATCCGGCCATTGGTGCAAGATCCCAGGAACACCGCGTCCACCGCGATGTCGCGCAGCGGCGTGCCGGGTTGCAGGTCCATGTAGGACAGTGCCTTCTGCACCGCGAGTCGCTCACCTTCGTCGGTGATCTGATCCGGGTCCGGGATCCGCTCCGACAGCGGCAAGCCCTGGCCGGGGTTGGTGCCCCAGGTGACGAACGGGGTGAGCGCGTCGGCATCGATGTGCACTTCGGCATCGAAGACCGCATCGGGGTCGGTATGCAGCGACTGCCAGTACTGCATCGCGGCATCCCATTGCGTACCGGTCGGCGCGTGCGGCCGACCGGCCAGGTAGTCGAACGTGGTGGCGTCCGGTGCGATCATGCCGGCGCGGGCTCCCGCCTCGATCGACATGTTGCAGATCGTCATGCGGGCTTCCATGGACAACCGCTCGATGACGTTGCCACGGTATTCCAGCACGTAGCCGGCGCCGCCCCCGGTGCCGATCCGAGCGATCACCGCCAGGATGACGTCCTTGCTGGTCACGCCGGGGGGAAGCGATCCGTCACGGCTGTGCACGTTGACCGCCATGGTCTTGAACGGACGTAGCGGCAGGGTTTGGGTAGCCAGTACATGTTCGACCTCTGACGTGCCGATGCCGAAGGCCAGCGCGCCGAAGGCGCCGTGGGTGGAGGTGTGGGAGTCACCGCAGACCACCGTCATCCCCGGTTGGGTCAACCCTAATTGCGGGCCTACGACGTGCACGATGCCCTGCTCGACGTCGCCCATCGGGTGCAACCGCACACCGAACTCCGCGCAGTTACGCCGCAGCGTCTCCACTTGAGTGCGCGACACCTCGTCAGCGATGGGCAATTCGATGTCGGTGGTGGGGACGTTGTGATCTTCGGTGGCAATGGTCAGGTCCGGTCGGCGGACCGGCCGGCCGGCCAGCCGCAGACCGTCGAAGGCCTGCGGGCTGGTGACTTCGTGCACCAAATGCAGGTCGATGTACAGCAAGTCGGGCGCCTCACCGCCCGCCCCGGTATGGTCGGTTTCGCCCCGGGGGACGACGTGGGCATCCCAAACTTTCGCGGCTAGTGTGCGTCCCATCGGCGGCGCTTCCTCTACCTCTGCTCCCACATGCTGGACATCTCACATATCGGGAAGTTAATATCGGTGCGTGGAACAGCATAGCGGTATCGGTGTGCTGGACAAGGCCGTCATGGTGTTGCGTACGGTTGCCGCAAGCCCGTGCGGGCTCGCGGAGTTATGTGTCCGGACGGGACTGCCGAGGGCCACCGCCCACCGGCTAGCGGTGGGCCTGGAGGTACACCGCCTGCTGCGCCGGGACCCTGACGGACGGTGGAGTCCCGGTCCAGCACTCCGCGAGCTGGGCGAGGGCGCGCTCGATCCACTGCTCGA
Organism: Pseudonocardiales bacterium; assembly: GCA_019241525.1. Lineage (GTDB taxonomy): Bacteria > Actinomycetota > Actinomycetes > Mycobacteriales > Pseudonocardiaceae. Next base: position 104,930 of record JAFAWY010000101.1, on the reverse strand, counting down.
CGCCGCCGCCATGGTGCTGCCCCGGCTGCGGGACGTCACCGGGGAAAGCGTCCAGCTCTACCGGCGGGAAGGCTTGGTGCGGGTTTGCGTGGCCGCAGCCGAGCCGCCTAGCGGACTACGCGACACCGTGCCGATAGGCGCCCGGCTGCCGATGACTGCCGGATCGGGCGCGAAGGTCCTGGCCGCCTGGGCCGACTTGGCAACCCAACGTGCCGTACTCGGCGAGGCGGTATTCGGTGAACGAACCCTCGCGGAAGTACGCCGGCGAGGCTGGGCGCAAAGCGTGGCCGAACGCGAGTCCGGTGTGGCCAGCGTGTCGGCTCCGGTGCGCGATGCCTCCGGTGCAGTCATTGCCGCCGTGTCAGTCTCCGGTCCGGTGGAGCGAATCGGCCGGCGGCCGGGTATCCGATGGGCGGCCGATCTACTCGCCGCCGCAGAAGCCCTACACAACCGGCTCTGAGAAAGCCCCACGGGTCAGCACCGCTGCTGTTTGGCTCTTTTCGTGCTTTTCGCAACTGTTCCACCGGTCGGCACGTCTGCACTGGTCCTGCACGAGCATCGCGGCATCACGCGGATTTGGAACAGCTGGCCTCGGCCTCACCAGCTGTACCGCAGCCACGCCCACCGCCCATATCACGAGTAGTAGCGCCAGCTCCACCATGATCGCACAACCACCGATTTCGTCACCCGATGTCGCTGCGTGAGCGCTCGCACCGTAAGTACCCCGGTACGCCTCGGGACCCCCAGCCAGCCCAGTTACCTCAACGACGACCGCACACACCGGGTACGAATCAAACTCCAGCAACGTTCGTTGCTCAACGAGTCTGCGTTCGTTACCCGGTCTATGGGTAAGCAGCTCCGGATGAGTCGCCTGTGCCTCACCAGCGGCCGCATGCTGCTGGCACTTAGCCTTATGTTGGCCGCCGGCACCGAATTCGCGGTTCCAGCTCAGGCCGCGCCATGCTGGTCGGCTGACTCGGACTGCACCGACCATGGGATACCGCCCAGCCACGATGATCGGCCGAACCCGAGGCCGGGTTCGGGGTCGCCAGGAGTCGTAGTAAAGCGGGTTGACCTCGTCTGGCTGTGCGCCGAAGCAGACGACAAACAAGCGCGCCCGGACTTCACCGACGCCATCGGCCGTGGGTGGTGCACCAAGGCAAAAGATGGCACGCCACTTTTTCAACTGGTGACCAAAAAAGATAACGATCCCGACCCGCTCGGCTTCCCCTTCGGTATCCGCATTGAAATCAACCGCACCAGTGGGACCGGACCGGTCACGGTCGGACCTTTTTGGGCCTACGACAAAGATGGTCCTCAATCTGGCGAGATCCTCGGAAACACCCCGGTCATGGTCAAGTTCGCCGAAGGCGAGACTGCAAAAATAGCAGCTTTCGAGTTTTGGGTGAAATGCAAGGACCCGGACGGCGACGGGTTACTCGGCGATGATTTACCGAACAATGTAACCACGGGCCTGGTATTCGGTGGCAGCCTGGGCAATGAAGGTAACAGCCACGAGGGAGACAAGCCCTGGTTTCCTTTCAAACAGCCAGATCCAGCCGAGGTCAACGTGACCACGGATCACGACAAGCCCACAAAGGTATCGAGCAACGAATTTTCAGTCTTATGCATCTAGCTTGACAGAACGGATACCGGAAGTGGACGTGTTCCGCGCTATTCCAAGGTGGTGACGCGGCGCGTCGTGATGGAAACTCCGCCGTCCGCTCGACCGCCCGCCATCTCGCATGCCTGCAAGCAGCAATGGGTCCACATGTTGAGTTGGATTTCTTTGGCCAAGCGCAGGTAGTTGTAGGCAACATGCGCCAGCCGGTCACCAGCCCGGGCCCAGGACTCGATCTCGAACAGCAGCGCATCGCCGTCAGAGCTGGTATGGAACTCGATCTGGCCGGCTTCCAGATGCCCGCGAAGAGTGGCCAACCGTAGCGACTGGGCATCGGTACCGACCACACGGACCGGGCCATCCCATGGTCCTGGCATGCGAACGACGTACTCGTCTCCGACCTGGGGAGGCCCTTCAGCACCGCTCAACTGGCGGAAAAAGGCCACCTCCGAGGGCACGGCCGCGTTGAGGTCGCTGACGAAGCGGCGCATGAGCTGCTCGGGGGTGCACCGGCCGCCCCGGATCCGCACCCGGTAGCAGCGGTGCAACAGTGGCCCGACACCGTCAGCGACGCGCTGGACGGCGTGGTCGGCCACCGCCGGGGGAAGCTCCGGGGGGTAATCCGCGGCGCCACCCTCGCCCTCCCACCGGTGCAGCACAGTAGTACGCCACAAGTAACGCCAGCTAACCAGCACCATGCCGACCGGCCAGCGCAGCAGCAAGTCCGCGACGCGAATCAGCCCGCCGCGCATCCGCGTCGGGGAGCGCGTCGTCTGCCAGGGTTGTAGCCTCACGCTGACGCGGGTTACCCGGCAACAACCACGTAAAACACCAAGCACACTCCGTTTAGCATGGGATGTCGGCTAGTGGGCGTCCAGAGCGACTCAGGGCGGCATATTTGCACTGCCCTGGGGGTACTTGGTTGCGGTGACCATCGGGACAGCGCTGCACCGGATGGGACCGGTCAGCACGGCTTTACACGCGACTTCGTTGGGTTTAGTCGGTTTGTGCCTCACGCTATGGATTCGGGCCAAGACCGTCGACCAGGAGGAGCGCGGTAACGCGGAGCGGCGCGCGATTTTTGTCGGGCTGTGGCCACCGATGGTGTGGTTGATCGCAGACACGGTGCAGGAGTTTGAGAAACCGTAATCCCACTCAGCCAGCCAGATCGGCTCAGGGAGCGAACCGGTGCGGGAAGCGCTGATCGGGCATGTCGATATCGCCGCCGCAGTGGATGGGTTGCGGCATCTGAGCGTCAACTACGACGAGGCCGACGCTCCGGTTGCGCGGCAGCCAGGGAACTGGCACATCGACAGTCCGCGGGCCCCTATCGGCCATGAGCCACCCGGCCCACCGGTGCCCGGAGGAGCCTGGGAGATCGCGTGCCGGCTGGTACGCGATTACGAGTTCGCCGACCCGGCCATTGTGCGGGCGGTCTACCGCCCTACGGAGGAACTACTTGGGCGCGACATGCTGCTCGAAGGTCGCTTCCTGGCTTTCCGGTTCTATCTGGGGGTACGAGTAACCGAGGTCATTGATGAGAGTCGAGATACCCGGCGGGTCTGGGGCTGGGGATACCAAACTCTCGAGGGTCACCTGGAACAAGGCAAGCTGGTCTACGAGGTCATCAAGGATTTGCAATCCGGCGGGGTGGAGCTGCAGATCCGGGCCTACTCCCGCCGTGCCTACATCCCGAACCCGATCCTGCGGTTAGGCTTCGCGGTCTTCGGCCGGCGCACTCAGCTGCGCTTTTACGCTGCGGTCGGGCAGCGGCTGCGCAACACGGTGCAGGAGATCCTGCGCGGCATGCCGCCACCGACGTCGACGTTGACCAGTGATGGTTTGGTCGTCGCGCCGTCTGGGGTGTACCGCAACCCGCTTGAGCGGCTCACTGTGCATTCTCACCACCCCGGCCGATAGTCATGATGGCATGCGTATTGGCTCACGCATATGACTATGCGTGAACTCAGTTCCGTCTATTGCGTTTTTCCGCAACTCCTCCATTACCACGCCGCCATGTTGCGATGATCGCCAGGTCGTTGAGTTCCGACAACAGAGCTGTCGAGACCTGCACAAGCAGCGAGGGTGTTGCAGGCGGCGATGACTATGTAGCCCCGACGGGATTTGAACCCGCGCTACCGCCTTGAGAGGGCGGCGTCCTAGGCCGCTAGACGACGGGGCCGCGAGAACGCGATGATGGCATTCGCTGGGGTACCAGGACTCGAACCTAGACTAACTGAACCAGAATCAGTCGTGCTGCCAATTACACCATACCCCACTGGTTGTCCGTATCCGGGTCCTCCCATCGGCCCGAACCGGCACCGGCCAAGGATGGTAGTCGACCGCCCGTGCCGGCTTCCACTCGGCTGCCCGTCGGGCAATCTTGCCGAGAGGTGCCGGCGGCTCACCCGGCGCGTCCGGCGACCAGCCCGGGCAGGTCCGCCAACTGACCGATCACTGAGACCCCGGCCACCTGCGGGAGAATGCCGCACCCCGAGCGATCCAGCCACACTCCGTGTAGCCCGGCGTCTCGCGCACCCATGGCGTCGATATCGAGCCGGTCGCCAACGTGCATGGCCTGCGCGGGATGCACCCCCAGAGCGCGGCAGGCCCTCCGGAAGATGGCCTGATGCGGCTTGGCCACCCCGATTTCTCCGGAGATCACTACCACGTCGAATGCAGTCTGCAGCCCTAGCGCACCAAGCTTCGCCCGCTGGTGCTCGCCAGATGCGTTGGTGATCGCGGCAAGCCGCAACCCCAGCTTGCGCAACGCTCGAAGGCACGGCAGCGCATCGTCGAACAGCCGCCAGGCTCTCTTGACGGCAGCCGTCCGGCGCTCCTCGCGCCGGACCACCTCGCCGTCGCACAGAAACTCGCCCCGGCGGGCGAAGAAGTCCTTAGTGCGCTGCTGCAGCATCAGCTCGAAGCCGATCTCTCCAGCCAGATAGCTCTGGTAGTGCTGATCGGTCAGCGTGCACCACTCAACCCACGCGTCATCGGTGCCGAGCAACTCACACAGCCCCGCGCGAGTCGATGCCTCATAGTCCACCAGGGTGGCGTCCACGTCGAAGCACACGGCGGCGACCTGGCGGCAAGCTAACGGGGTAGGGCTCAGCTCCGGCGCAAGAGTCACTCGGTGCACGTTAGAGGGCCGCCAGCACGCGCCGACTCTGCTGACCCGGTGAAAACACATAACGATTGCGCTGCCGCAGCATAACGGTGCGTGACCGCCATCGCGTACTGTGCGGTCCCGCGCCCGGATTGTGGCAGCACAGCCTCGACCATGATCGATTTAGCCCAGCTCAGCAATCAGGTGGTGACTGTGCGTAACTGCCGCTGGATATGTCGCCCCATCACAATCAATCAATACACGGGATACACGCCGTAGTGGAATACACGATTGACATGCGAACCCTCATAAGGTCTCGTGAAGGCTGGGCTGCGGTGACGTGGCCTGCATATTCGCAAGAAGGATTCTCCATCCGGGTGGAGTGTCGAGGTGGATGCACGTCGGTCGGTGACCGAGGAACAGGCGCAGCCGGCGCCGGTTCCTGGTGACCACTCCATGCGGTGGCGCGCATTGGGACCGGTAGAAGCGGTGGTTGCCGGCCGGCCGGCTGACCTGGGACCGCCCCGGCAGCGGGCACTGTTCGGGCTGCTATTGAGCCGGGTGGATCGGCCGGTGGCCGTGGACGCAGTGATTGAGGAGTTGTGGTCGGGCGATCCGCCGCCGGCAGCGATGGCGTCAGTCCGCGCGTATGTGTCGAACCTGCGGCGAGTGTTGGAACCGGACCGGCCTCCTCGAGCACCGGCAACAGTGCTGTGTACTCGAGCACCGGGCTATGTACTGAACAGCCGGGGCGTGGATTTCGATGTCCACCGGTTTGATCAGCATGCCGCAGCCGGACGGGCGGCGCTAAGTAGCGGCGATTTCACGCATGCGGTAGGTGAATTTGAGGCAGGGCTCGGATTGTGGCGAGGAAAGGCTTACGCCGATGTGAGTGACGCCCCATGGGCAGCGCCGGAGGTGGCCCGGCTGGAGGAGTTGCGGCTGTCGGTGGTGGAGGCATGGTGCCAAGCACAGCTTCAGCTAGGTGAGCATCACAGTGCGGTGGCCGAGTTGGAGATGCACGTGCGGGCCCATCCGCTGCGCGAACACGGCTGCGAGCTGCTGGCTTTGGCGCTGTACCGGGCCGGCCGGCAAGCCGAAGCGTTGGGAGTGCTGCGAGGCACCCGTACCCGGCTCGTCGAAGAATTGGGCATCGACCCGGGAGCTGTGCTGCAGCGGTTGGAACACGACATCCTCACCCACGCACCTGAGCTTGACTGGCATCCGCCCAGGCCGGAGCAGACCGGATCGGTCGCGGAGCTGCCCGTATCGCCAACGCCTGGTGCTCATGCGGCTGGTCCTACCGCGGCGGTAATACCGGCGATGGCGGGCCCGGCGGCGATGGACTTCAGCTTGCGGTCTGCCCAGCGAGTGGTGTCAACCCATGTGCAGGGCCTGTCAGAGGTGCTGGGCCGGCAAGCAGAACTGGCCGCCCTGCGCGCAGCGTTCACCGACCCAGAGCGCCCGCAGCAGCCGATGGTGCGGGTGCTCACCGGTTTGGGTGGAGTGGGCAAGACGAGCCTGGCCCGCGCTTACGCGCAGCGCTACCAGGTGCATTACGGGCTGGTGTGGTGGGTCCGCGCCGAAGATCCCGAGGCGGTACCTGGGGAGTTCCGCGCGTTGCTGGACATCGTGGCGCCGGAGTACGCCGCGCATGCCCATGACCCGGTGCAGGCAGTGCACGCCGTGCTCGCTAACCGAACCGGCACCTGGCTGCTGGTCATCGACAACATCGCCGACCCGGAGGCCTTGCGTGGTCTGTTGCCCGCGGCCGGGACCGGTGATGTGCTGGTCACCAGCCGCGCAGCAACGTGGCCGCACCGGCAACTGGTGCTGCCGGTGCAACCGCTGGCCGCACCCGACGCCGTCCGATTGGTTACCGCGCTGTCTGGCGATGCCGACACGCACAGTGCCGCAGTTCTGGGTCATGAACTGGGCGGCCTGCCCTTGGCGTTGGCCCAGGCTGCCTGCTATGTGGCACATAGTGCCCTGGATCTTGCGGGCTACCTGACGCTGTACCGCAGTCGCCGGGCCGAACTTCACCAGCAAGGTCATGCTCCGGACTACCCCGCCACCGTCGCAACCACCTGGCAATTGGCCTTCGACCAGCTGTCTGCCCGAGCGCAGGCGCTGCTCAACGTGCTGGCCTGGTATGCCCCGGACACCATCCCGCTGGACCGGCTGCTGACCTGCGATACGGACCGTCTCACCCTTCCTGAACCCGTTCACAGCCTGCTCATGCCACTACTCGCCGACGCCCTGCACCGGCACCAGGCCATCACCGAGCTGATCTCTTACAGCCTGCTCACGCGAGTCGGCCCTGGCGGATCAGTGACCGTGCACCGGCTCGTACAGGCCGTTACCGCAGACCGGCTGGCGGCCGATGGCAACCACAAGGTCTGGATCGCTACCGCTGCGGCCCTGCTCGAAGCCGCCTGCCCGCCCTGGGCCGGCAGCCAGACCACCATCACCGCGTTGCCGGACATGCGCACGATGCAGACGCTGCACACCCATGTCCGGACCGTCATCGAGCACCTTGGGCCCGACCGGCCCATCAGCCTGAGCCTGCGCCACACGCTTATCGAATGGGCCGGACTGACTGGCGACAGCGCGCGGGCGCGCAGCCTGGGCGCGGCGCTGGTCGCAGATTCCGAGCGGATACTCGGCCCCCATGACCCAGCCACCGCTATTGCCCGCAGCAGCCTCGCGCGCTGGACCGGCAAGGCAGGCGACGTAGTCCAGGCTCGGGAGCAGGCCGCGGTTGTCGTGGAGAACATGATGCGGGTGCTTGGGCCCGACGACCGGCATACCCTGCTTGCCCGGATCAATCTGGCCCGATGGACAGGAGAAACCGGCAACGCCACCCAGGCCCGGGAGTTGGCCGCCGCCGCGGTTGACGACGCCGAGCGGGTGCTGGGCCCTGATGACCGCAACACCCTGGTGGCCCGGGCGACGTTGGCCCATTGGACCGGAGAAGCGGGCGATGCGGTCAGCGCCTGGAAACTGGCCACCGCTGTAGTCGAAGACGCCCAGCGGGTACTCGGCGATCACGATCGATACACCCTGGTCACCCGTTCCGATCTAGTCCGGTGGACCGGAGAGGCAGGCGATGTGACCGGCGCCCGGGAGCTAGCTGCATCGCTTGTCGAGGACCACGAACGGGTGCTGGGCCCAGAACACCGGTATACCGTTCTCGCCCGGGCCACCTTGGCACGATGGACTGGGGAAACCGGGAACATCGCGCAGGCCAGAGAACTGGCAGCCGCGGTACTCGCCGACCTAGGCCGGCTCTATGGCGCCGACCACCAGCACACACTGCTGGCACGCAGCCGGCTGGCGCCGTGGTTACCACCGCTCGACGGCTAGCCGACCTCGGTCCACGCTGGACGCGTTCGCCGGCGCTCCAACACAGCTCCAATCCAGGTCCAAGCCCGGTGCCGCACCGTGGGTGTACCCCGAGCACCCAGGGAGCGCCCAATGACCACCGCCACCATGCGCTACGCGCCCGCCGACGCCCCAGACAGTGTTGCTTGCCTCTTGGAGAGGATCCGTCGGGGGGATGCCGCGGCCTGGGACGAGATCGTCCGCCGGTACGGCAAACTGGTCGCAACGACCGTCCGGTCTTTCCGGCTGCAGGAGGCCGATGCGCTCGATGCAGTACAGATGACCTGGCTGCGGCTGGCCGAGAACACCCACCGGATCCAATTCCCCGAACGACTCGGCGGCTGGCTGGCGACCACTGCCCGGCGCGAATGCCTGCATATCCTGCGCCAGGCCAAACCGGCGCCCGGCTTGGTCGACATCACTCCGGACACCGTGGCCGATCCCGCGGTGGGTCCAGAACAGCACGTTATCGATGCGGATACCGTGCAGACGTTACGGAGGCTCGTCGCCGAGTTACCACCTCGTCGGCAGATGCTGCTGCGGATGCTGTTCACCGACCACCCCCGCTCCTACGCCGAGGTCGCCCGGACCGCCGGGATCCCGCCCGGCGGGATCGGGCCCACCCGGGCGCGAGCCTTACGGCAGTTGCGGGATCGGCTTTGCGAACAGGAACTGGGCTTGGACATCGCCTGAAGGCACCGTCACCCGGCCCCTTGTGATAAGCCGATCAGTGCGGTCTTTCCGGGATAAAACAGGAACGCCGTACCCTTCGTGTGCACGAAATCCGGCAGGCTTTTGACCGTCACTTCCCCGCCTACCCGGGGTATGGAGAACTCAGCCCTGGTGCCGGGCATGGCCCGGTTGCCAAATAAGGGATCCTGCACCCGGCGGTTGGCGTTATAGACGGGGCTGAAGTCATTTCGCATCACCCAACTCGTCAGCGAGTGGACCACCTTGCGCAAATCTGCGCATAAGAACATGCCGACAAGTCCCCGGTCGGCCCCATCGTCTGTGGTTCCCTGCAGCGGTGCGCCATAGGGCATACCGCATCGCAGAACCCGGGGAACCCCCTCGACGACGACCGGGTCCAGCGGGGTGTCCCGCGGGTTCACAATCCGGATATGAGCAGAGAACGGGCATCGCTGACCGTCCGGATCTCCGATCGCGTAATTGAAATCATTGCTCTTGGCGAGCTGCGGATCCGGGCGCTCAGGAGACAGCACTAGTGGCGTGCCATCGCGCCAGCGACCCATCATCTTGGCCGCGAGCAGTTCCTCGGCGTCGGCGGCTGGAAGTTCCGGAAAAAGCTCCGGGCCCTGGACGGCAAGAAACTGGTTGAACGCCGCCACATCCTGGTAGATCCATCGAAACAACCCGTAGGTGCTGTTCCGGGCGAAGTCCGCGGCCGCACCGCTTGACGGGGCGGACGCGTACTTGTCGGTCGAGTAACCCAGCAGGAAGTTACGGAAGTCGATCTGCTCGGGCGAGCGTGGCGGCGTTTCATCATCCCAGAAAATGTCAGGCTGAGAGATCCCGTCGGTGTAACCGAAATGCATCTTCCGTACAGCGAACCAGCGCCCGGACAGGATTGTGCCATCGCGGCGCGGGATCAGCTCGGTAACCCCGGTGGAATCGGCGAGCTGGCGCACTGCCTGCACCGCGTCCGCAGCAGCGTCGTCTGATTGTGCGTACAGATGCACGAGGCAGTGCACGTCGTCAGTGGCGAATCGATTCTCCCACCAATTCGCCGGGTCGCTGCGACTGCCCGGGACGTCGCCCAGTGCCATCTTGACGGTAGGTGGCCCGAGTCTGAAGACCGCGTCGAACTCGCCCAACATCGCTTGATCCACTTCCAACGCCTGCAGCCCGTTGAAGGTCATGCCGACGTTAAGCAGTGGATCGGGTGCGCTATTTGGGTCCCCATCGGCCATAGTAATCCGCTCGGCGAGCTCGCGGATGAATGCGCGAGCGCCTCTACCGGAATCGAAACGGAAAATCAGGTGACGAGAGGTCACCCGCCGGCAGGTCCGGATGATGCCCTGCACCTCGCTGAAGTCGACCTTCATCGTTATACCTCAGAGGATCGAACCAATTTTTTCTTTGATCTCCCGGACCGTCGTATCACCGAACGCCGAGAACAGGTAGCCGTGGTCATAACCGGTATCCACTGACTCGCCCAGAGCCTTGAGATTGAGCGAGTGGGTATACTCGTAAAAGCCATTGGGATTGTTGATCTCCGGCCACGGCGGGGCGCCCTCTACCAAGGAGAAGATCTGCTCGAAAACCGTTGGCAGCGCGGTGCGGAAAAACTCCGTGTACGCCATGGGATCGCCGTCGAACTCGGTCAGCACCTGAAGGTACTTGTTGTCGATGATCAGGATGCGGGCGAAGTGAACCAGCTCCGATTTGGCCAGCGCAGCATCGATCTCTGGCTGAACCTGGTCGGCGAATACCGCCGTCAACTGCCGCAAGCGTTCCTGTGACTCCGGATCCTGCTTAAGTGGGGCAGTGAAGTTCAGACTTAATGCCATGGCGATACCTCCCGCCGAGTTGTGGCATCCGGAGTGTAATTGACACGGGTGTGCACAGTCGCGATGTTGGCTTTTCGCCTGGTGATCCACCATATGCGCAACATCCGGTCCGGTCGCAGTAAGCCCAACGGCCGATCAAGCAACCCCACAACGCGGATGTATGCGATGCTCAGGGTGACGTCGAAGCTGGCAGCGGCGAGCAGCCGAGGCAAGTAGGCGTTGGCTATCCGGACCTTGAGGGAACGTGTACCCGGTATGTCGGGCAACGCCAGGTCCCCGCTCACGGCAAAGTCCCATGCAGGATTGATGATCTTTGCGATCGCTCGAAAATAACGACCCGCGTCGGGTTGCCCGCGCTGGTCGAGCAGCCGCCGTAACGCCAGCGCCTGGTTGGCGGCCACGGTCATGCCTTGCCCGTAGATCGGATTGAACGAGCACACGGCGTCACCCAGTACCAGCAGGCCATCCGGGAATTGCTGCAGATTCTCATAACGACGGCGCACCGCAGCCGGAAACCGGAAGGCGACCGGGTCATCCAGGGGCTGCGCCCCCGCGAGCGCGTGCGAGATGTCCCCGAAGGGCAGGCTGGCCGCGAAGGTCTCGAAGCCGACCGGGTCGGTCGGTGGATGATGACCGAGGATGCCGGCGAGGGTGAGCATGTGTCGGCCATCCTCGAGCATGCCCAGCACGCCGATTCGAGGATTGTCCGGCGTATGACCGATATGAATCATTGCATCCGGGCCGAGGGCGCCAGGGCGTAGCCGGTACGTGCGGGTGGCAGCACCCAGCCCGATCTGTATCCGTTCTTCGTCTGGTGGCTGGTAGCCCCACTCGGCCAACCAGGCCGGTGTCCGCGAGCCACGGCCAGTCGCGTCCACCACGAGATCGGCCGCCAGCTGCGCGTGATCTCCGACCTGGTCACGCAGGTGCACGCCGGTGACCCTGCGCCCAGCTGTGGTGTCCAGGCCTGTGATGCGGGCGCCTTCTATAAACGTCACCCCCGGCAGCGCTTGCACTCGGGCTCGAACCTGGCCCTCCAGGAATGGCCGGCTGGCGATCAGGCCTGGCACGCCACCGTCGGCCTGCCGCAGCCGGTGACCGCACGGCAGCCAGCGACAGTGCCGCAACATGTCTCCCACACCGGCGCCGGCCTGCGCAGCCTGGGCAATGAGACCGGGGAATAGCTTTTCAAGCGCCGCGCAGCCGCCAGATTGCAGCGCATGATGATGGCGACCGTGCGGCACACCCCGGCGGTGCATCCCGATGCCGGGCAAAGTATCCCGATCGATGACGGTGACCTTGCGGTAGCCATCGGCAAGCACCCGAGCGGCCAGTAATCCGGCCATACTCGCGCCCAGAACCACCGCGTGGTCACGGGCTTGCGGCGGCATGCAAATCTCCTGCCCGCGCGTTGCGATGAAACCTCGGGTCATGGCACGCGCGCTCGGGGTGCTGGACTGCGTGGCGGTGTCATCGTCGACAATCCCGGTCATAGGATCGCCGAAATGGCGGTCAGTGCAACCGGTTTTGACTTCAGCGATGCACTCGACGTGCTGCGCCGGGTCTTCGGCTATGACTCGTTTCGGGGCACCCAGAAGGACATCATCGACCACGTTATCGCCGGTGGCGATGCACTTGTGCTCATGCCCACCGGTGGCGGAAAGTCGCTGTGCTACCAAGTTCCCGCGCTGCTGCGCCCCGGCGTCGGCGTCGTCATCTCACCGTTGATCGCTTTGATGCAAGACCAAGTAGATGCACTGCGCGCCGTCGGCGTACGGGCCGGCTTCCTCAACTCGACACAAGATCCCTTGCAACGCCGGGAAGTAGAATCTGCTTTCTTGGCAGGCAAGCTGGACCTGCTGTACCTGGCTCCGGAACGCCTGCGCGTCGAATCGACAGGCACCCTGCTGGACCGGGGCACGATCTCGTTGTTCGCCATCGATGAAGCGCACTGCGTGTCTCAGTGGGGGCACGACTTCCGTCCCGACTACCTAACCTTGTCCGCGTTGCACCAGCGATGGCCCACCGTGCCCCGGATCGCGCTGACCGCGACTGCCACCAAGGCGACGCACGCCGAGATCGCGGCCCGGTTGAACCTCGCCGACGCCCGGCATTTCGTGGCCAGCTTCGACCGCCCGAACATCCAGTACCGGATCGTGTCCAAGACCGAGCCGAAACGGCAGCTCCTGGAATTGCTGCGCACCGAGCACCCCGGCGACGCGGGGATCGTCTATTGCCTCACGCGGGCATCGGTGGAAAAAATCGCGCAGTTCCTCATCGATAACGGTATCGACGCTTTGCCGTATCACGCAGGGCTGGACACACGCACCCGCACGGCAAACCAGGCGCGCTTTTTGCGCGAAGACGGCTTGGTCGTGGTGGCCACCATTGCGTTCGGCATGGGAATCGACAAGCCCGACGTGCGCTTTGTCGCGCACCTGGATTTACCCAAGTCAGTCGAGGGGTATTACCAGGAAACCGGCCGGGCGGGCCGGGACGGGCTACCCGCCACGGCCTGGTTGGCCTACGGTCTGGCGGACATCGTGCAGCACCGCAAGCTGATCGACAGCTCTGAAGGGAATGACGCGCACCGGCGCCGTCTGACCACCCATCTTGACGCCATGCTGGCGCTCTGCGAGACCGTCGAGTGCCGCCGGGCACAGATGCTGGCCTACTTTGGCCAGCAGGCCAGCCCGTGCGGCAACTGCGACACGTGCCTGTGGCCACCACAATCGTGGGACGGCACGATTGCGGCGCAGAAACTGCTTTCCACGGTATTCCGGCTCGACCGCGAGCGCCGCCAGCGCTTCGGCGCAGGTCAGGTGATCGACATTCTGCTCGGTAAACAGACACCGAAAGTCGTTCAGTTCGGTCACCAATCGTTGACCGTCTTCGGTATCGGCACCGAATTACGCGAAGGCGAATGGCGCGGAGTGGTGCGCCAGCTCCTGGCCCAGGGGCTGCTCACGGTCGAAGGTGACTACGGCACGCTGGTGCTCACCGAATCCAGTAGCCAGGTGCTCAGCCGACAACGGCGAGTCCTATTGCGTCGTGAACCCGAACGCCCAGCGCGAACAGTAAAGGCTGCGAAGACTCGCTCTGCCACGCCGGTGAACCTGCCGACCGAGGCAGTGCCCGTGTTCGATCAACTCCGCGCTTGGCGCGCCGCCACCGCCAAGGAACAGGGTGTCCCCGCCTACGTGATCTTCCATGACGCGACGCTGCGCCAGATCGCCGCAGAGTCACCCGCCAGCCTGGCCGAACTGGCCACGGTGAGCGGTGTCGGCGAGAACAAACTAGCCAAGTACGGGCAGCAGATCCTCGCCATCCTTACCGCTTAGCGGGTCGTCACGCAGGTCTGTTCGAGGTAACTCATCAAGGTCTCGGTGGCTTTGTCGACGTTGTGTGCCTCCTTGAGGTGATCTTCTACCTGCTGCATGAGAGCATCTTTGTCGGACGCCGTGTACTGGCTGAAGCACTCCTGGTGGCCACATCGGAACTGGTACATCACTGCCCCTCCATCCTCACTCCAGTGTTGGCCTACCAGAAACGTTCGGATGACAGGCGGCCCTGGTTCGATGCGGACGGTACATGCGGTCAAACCCACCGGTGAGGTCGCCACTTCAGGCTCAGCAGCAATCCATCAGCAAGATCACGAGTTTGCGTGTTTCGACGCCAATTCATTGTCGCTCAACGCGCACAAGCGGTGATTAACCGTACTAACCCTTGGATCTTCTCGATACTTTTACCCAGCAGCAGTGGACAGAAGCATGAACACCATATGAATACGCGTACCATTGTTTGCCCAGTTCTGATAGTACAAGGCACTATCAGGCGTGCCCGAATTATCGGTGGACATCCGGTTCGCATTTCAGCCACTGGTCAATCTGCATACTGGTGGCGTAGTGGCGATGGAAATGCTTGCCCGACCGGCACACGGTGATGCGCAGTCATTGTTACGTTCCGCCGCCCACGCAGGAGAACTCGAACAAGTCGATGTAGCACTGGCTGTAGCCGCCGCGCAGTGCTCTTCCGACCACGAAACGCTGTTGCCGTTGCACCTCAACCTGACAGCCGACACCGTCGCCGCAGCAACGCCGACGCTTGCCCCGCTGCACCGCGCGCTGCATGGCACAGGGCGGGAGGCTCGCGACACGGTGCTGGAAATCAACCCGGCGCACACCGAGCTGCAGGGGGAGCTGTTTCTGGCAGGGCTCGCCCAGCTGAGAGATGCGGGATACTGCATCGCCCTGGATGGCGTCGGCGCCGGAAAACATTCACTGACAGTGATCGCGGACGTCAAGCCGGATCTGATCAAGGTGGACCGCGAGGTGGTCGCGGGCCTGCCGCAAGACAGCGGCCGCGTGGCCATCGTCGAGGCGCTGCTGCGCCTGGCTGCCCGCATCGGAGCGGAGCTGGTCGCGGAAGGGGTGGAACGTCCAGAACAGGTAGCTGCCCTACGCCGATACGGCGTAGGTATCGGTCAGGGAAACCTGCTGGGACCACCCCATCGCCGCCCGGTGACCACCCTGCCGATCGCGGGCATCGCGGATTTCCAAGCCTCGGTCTGCCCGCCCCCGCTCCGCGGCCGGTCCGGCATACAGATCACCGAATTGATGCATCCAGCTGTCACGCTGCCGCTTTCGGCCACCGGGGAAGATGTCCGCACGATCCTCAGCGACCGGCCGACGGTCAGCGGCGTCGTGCTCATCGATAGCGAGGGCAAACCACGGTGCACGCTTGACCGCAACCGGTTCCTGCTCGCGGTTAGCGGGGCCTACGGTCACGCGCTCTACGCCCGGCGGGAGGCCGCCCGGCTCGGCGACGAGCCGCGAGTACTCGACGCCGATTCCAGCGCAATGGCCGCGCTCAAGCTGGTGCGCAGCAGCGTGGCGTATCGCAGGTACGACGACATCGTCGTGCTGGATTCCGACGGTCGGTGCGCCGGTACGTTATGCGTCGGCGATCTCATCCACGGCATCGCCCAGATGCACCTGGAAGAGGCCACGACGCTGCACCCGCTAGCAGACGCGCGAGCGTCTTAGCAGCACTCCCCTACTGCGTTCTGGATGCAGACTGCTGTTTCGGAGGCCCCAAAAACAGCAGTCTGCATCCAGAACGCGGTAACAAGATGGATCAGACGGTGAAGCCGAGGGCGCGCAACTGTTCCCGGCCGTCTTCGGTGATCTTGTCCGGACCCCATGGGGGCATCCAGACCCAGTTGATCCGCACATCATTGACCAGCCCCCCACCGGGGCCACCGGTAAGCGCGGCTCGGGTCTGGTCCTCGATGACATCCGTCAAGGGGCAAGCCGCCGACGTCAGCGTCATGTCGATGGTGGCGAGATTGCCCTCGTCGACGCGGATGTCGTAGACCAATCCCAGGTCGACCACGTTGATGCCCAATTCCGGGTCGACCACATCTCGCATGGCCTCCTCGACATCCTCCACGGCGGCCAGTTCGCCGCTGGATTCCGGCTGCGTGGATTGCGACTGGAGGGACTCAGGCAGTCCTGCCGCCCCACGCACTACGTCAGTATCGTCATTCGAACTCATTGTGCCTCCGATTGGTGGGCACCATTGCCGTGCGCCGCGGCCCGACCGACCGCATCCTTGAAAGCCATCCAACCCAGCAGCGCGCACTTCACCCGAGCCGGGTAACGCGATACACCCGCGAAAGCGACCGCGTCCTGCAGCACGTCCTCGTCAGGCTCCACCTGACCACGGCTCTGCACCATTTCCATGTAGGCGTTCATCGTGGATTTCGACTCATCCACGGTGCGACCGACGACCAGGTCGGTGAGTACCGACGTCGCTGCCTGGCTGATCGAGCAGCCGATCGCGTCGTAGGAGACGTCGGCAACCCGGTCGCCGTCCAGTACCACCCGCAGCGTGACCTCGTCGCCGCAAGTGGGGTTGATCTGGTAGGACTCCGCATCGAAGGGCTCCCGAAGTCCCTGCCGGTGCGGGTTGCGGTAGTGATCCAGGATGATCTCCTGGTACAGCTGCTCTAGCTTCATGCCGTCACCCGGAAGAAACGTTGCACTTCTTGCAGCCCGGCCAACAGCGAGTCCACCTCGGCGGGCGTGTTGTACAACGCGAAGCTGGCACGCACCGTGGCCGCGAGACCGAACCGGCGATGCAACGGCCAGGCGCAGTGGTGCCCCACCCGCACCGCGATACCCAGGTCATCCAGAACTTGCCCGGCGTCGTGCGCGTGCACGTCGCGCAGCACAAACGACACTGCGCCGCCGCGGTCGTTGACGTCAGTCGGACCGATGATCCGTACCCCGTCTATCTCGGCCAGGCCAGCCAACGCCCGTTCAGTCAATACTCGCTCGTGCGCAGCGACCCGGTCCATGCCGATCTCGGACAGGTAGTCCACCGCGGCACCCAGCCCGACCGCTTGCGAGGTCATCGGGACGCCGGCCTCGAATCGCTGTGGGGGTGGGGCGTAGGTGGATATCTCCATCTTCACCAGTTCGATCATCGATCCACCGGTGATAAACGGCGGCAACGCCTCCAGCAGTTCCTGGCGACCGTAGAGCACGCCGACCCCGGAAGGGCCCAGCATCTTGTGGCCGGAGAAGACTGCGAAGTCCACGTCCAGCGCAGCGAAGTCGACCGGCGAGTGCGGCACCGACTGGCAGGCGTCGAGCACGGTCAGCGCCGATACCTCGTGTGCTCGGCGGACCAACTCGGCAACCGGGGGCACGGTTCCCATGACATTGGACTGGTGGGTGAAGGCAACGACCTTGGTGCGGTCTGACAGCTGCACCGAGTCCACGTCCAACCGGCCGGCATCGGTCACCTGGTACCACCGCAGAGTCGCGCCGGTGCGGCGGCACAGCTCCTGCCATGGCACGAGGTTGGCGTGATGCTCCATCTCGGTGACCACGACTTCGTCACCGGGGCTCAGGACAAAGCGCTTCGCAGACTCTCCGACAAACGCGCAGTTACTCAACGCGTAGGCGACCAGGTTGATGCCTTCGGTGGCGTTCTTGGTGAAGACCACCTCATCGGGCTGTACACCGACGAACGTTGCGATCCGAGCACGTGCCGACTCGTAGGCATCGGTGGCTTCTTCGGCGAGCTGGTGTGCACCGCGGTGCACCGCCGCGTTGTGCTGTTCGAGGAACGCACGCTCGGCGTCGAGGACTTGCCGCGGCCGCTGCGAGGTGGCGCCGGAGTCCAGGTACACCAACGGCCGGCCGTCGCGCACCGTGCGCGATAGGATCGGGAAGTCGGCGCGGATCTTTTCCTGCTCGCTGGCAGTCAGCGGCGCCGCAGCTAGTGTGGTCATGATGATCCCACCCCTGTGGGTTCTGACTTGCGGGTGAATCGCTCGTACCCACCCGACTCCAGTTCCTCGGCAAGCTCCTGGCCACCGGATTCCACAATCCGCCCACCGGCGAAGACGTGCACGAAGTCGGGCGTGATGTGTCGCAGGATCCGGGTGTAGTGCGTGATCAGCAACACCCCGACGTCTCCACTGGAGCGGTACCGGTTCACACCGTCGGACACCACCCGCAGCGCATCGACATCCAAGCCCGAGTCGGTCTCGTCCAGCACCGCGATCTTGGGCTTGAGCAGGGACAGTTGCAGGATCTCGTGGCGCTTTTTTTCACCGCCGGAAAATCCCTCGTTGACACTGCGCTCGGCGAAGGTCGGATCGATATCCAGCTCAGCCATTGCTGCTTTGACTTCCTTCACCCAAGTACGCAGCTTCGGTGCCTCGCCGCGGATCGCGGTGGCCGCGGTGCGCAGGAAGTTCGACATCGACACACCGGGCACCTCGACCGGATACTGCATAGCCAGGAACAGCCCTGCCCGCGCCCGTTCGTCTACTGACATTGACAACACATCAACGCCATCGAAAAGCACCTCGCCGGAGGTGACCCGGTATTTCGGGTGCCCGGCAATCGAGTAGGCCAAGGTGGATTTGCCTGAGCCGTTAGGACCCATCATTGCGTGCGTCTCACCCGACCGGACGGTCAGATTAACCCCGCGCAGGATCTCTTTCTCCGGCGCCTGCTCATCATCGGTGGGTACCGCAACATGCAGGTCCTTGATTTCCAGGGTGGTCATGGGTGTGTTCTCGTACTCCTGCTAGCGGTTAGTGGGACGGGACGGATCGACGTACACGTCGTCACCGTCAATGGTCACGGCGTAGGTGTCCACCGGCTCGGACGCCGGTGGTGAGGATGGCTGGCCAGTGCGCAGGTCGAAGCAGGACCCGTGCAACCAGCACTCCAGACCCTTGCTGGTGACCTCCCCTTCGGAAAGGGCGATTTCGGCGTGCGAGCAGACATCGGCGAGGGCATACACCTGGTCACCTTGGCGGACCAGCACCACCGGCACATTGCCGACCTGGAAGCCAGCCGGCTCATCGTCTTTGAGATCCGCCAGGCCACAGACGCGCAATGCGGTCATGATTCCGCCTCCGCGGGACAAAGTACGTCGGCGGTCCATGATTCCGCCTCCGCGGGACAAAGTACGTCGGCGGTCATACCCCCACCGCCTCCAGCTCCACCTCAATTGCCGTGGCCAGCCGCTCGCGCACCTCTGGGATGGTGATCTTCTGCAGGATCTCGCCGAAAAAGCCCCGGACGACCAACCGGCGAGCCTGCTCGAGAGAAATACCCCGGGAAGTCAGGTAAAACAGCTGCTCGTCATCGAAGCGCCCAGTGGCACTGGCGTGGCCTGCACCAACGATCTCGCCAGTCTCGATCTCCAGGTTGGGCACAGAGTCAGCCCTCGCACCATCGGTGAGCACCAGGTTGCGGTTCACTTCGAAGGTCTCGGTGCCCTCTGCGGCCGCCCGGATCAGCACATCTCCAACCCACACCGTATGCGCCTCGGGCTTGCCGGGACTGCCTTGCAGCGCCCCCTTGTAGGCGACGTTGGAGCGGCAATGCGGGACGGCGTGGTCCACCAACAAACGGTGCTCCAGATGCTGTCCGGCATCGGCGAAGTACAGCCCGAGCAACTCGGCATCGCCACCGGGCTGGGTGAACGCTACCGTCGGTGATTGCCGGACCAGGTCGCCGCCCAGACTCACCGTGGTCGAACGCAGCACCGCGTCGCGGCCGAGCCGTATGTGCAGGGCCGCGACGTGTACCGCGTCGTCGGCCCAGTCCTGCACGTTGACCAGGGTCAGCCGGGCACCGTCGGCGAGGACCAGTTCGACATTTTCCGCGTAGGTTCCACTGCCTTGGTAATCCAGCAGGACAACGGCTTCGGCGAACGCCTCAAGCCGCACCTGTACGTGCCCGTAGGCGATCTCCCCGTTACCCGGGCCAGTGATCGTGATGGTCACCGGGTTCTCTACCCGGGTGTGCGCCGGGATCGTCACCAGAGTGGCCTGGGTCGCGGAATTCCACGCCTGGGCAGCCACCCGGTCAGCCGGGATCCCCCCGTCACCAAGCCGTGGATCAGGCCGGTCGACTTCATCGAGGGTGACCCCGTCATCAGCCTGCACGCTGACCTGCGCGGTGCCGGTCGCCGCTACGCCTTGATGCAGCCCGCGCAGACGCCGCAGCGGGGTGAACCGCCAGTCTTCCTCCCGCCCCGTGGGCACCTCGAAAGCGTCCACGTCATAGGAGGTGAAGCGCTCCCCCCGGGACACCATCGGCGCGCCGAGATCCCCGGTCTTGGCGCCGTGCGAGTGCTCGGCCAAGCCGGGTTCGCCCGGCCGGCCAGTGGTAGCCGTCATCTCAGCCGACGGATCCTTCCATCTGCAGTTCGATCAGTCGATTCAGCTCCAGGGCGTATTCCATAGGCAGCTCGCGAGCGATCGGTTCGATGAACCCGCGCACGATCATGGCCATTGCCTCGTCCTCGGTGAGCCCCCGGCTCATCAGGTAGAACAGCTGGTCGTCGCTGACCTTGGAGACCGTGGCCTCGTGCCCCATGGACACATCGTCTTCGCGGATGTCGACGTAGGGATAGGTGTCAGAGCGGCTGATCTGATCCACCAGCAACGCATCACATTTCACCGTGGAGCGGGAATGGTGGCTGCCCTCATTGACCTGCACCAGTCCCCGGTACGAGGTACGGCCGCCGCCCCGCGCCACCGACTTGGACACGATCGTGCTCGAGGTATTCGGTGCGGCGTGCACCATCTTCGCCCCGGCGTCCTGGTGCTGGCCCTCGCCGGCACACGCGACCGAGAGCACCTCGCCCTTGGCGTGCTCACCGATCAGCCACACCGACGGGTACTTCATGGTGACCTTGGAACCGAGGTTGCCGTCGATCCACTCCATGGTCGCGCCCTCAGCCGCGGTGGCCCGCTTGGTGACCAGGTTGTACACGTTGTTCGACCAGTTCTGGATCGTGGTGTACCGGCAGCGGCCGCCCTTCTTGACGATGATCTCGACGACCGCGGAGTGCAGCGAGTCGGACTTGTAGATCGGCGCAGTGCAACCCTCGACGTAGTGCACGTACGCACCCTCGTCGACGATGATCAGCGTGCGCTCGAACTGGCCCATGTTCTCGGTGTTGATCCGGAAGTAGGCCTGCAGCGGGATGTCGACGTGCACGCCAGGTGGCACGTAGATGAATGACCCGCCGGACCAGACAGCCGTGTTCAACGCGGCGAACTTGTTGTCGCCGGCGGGGATCACGCTGCCGAAGTACTCCTGGAAGATCTCCGGGTGCTCCCGCAGCCCGGTGTCGGTGTCCAGGAACAGCACGCCCTGCGCCTCCAGATCCTCACGGATCTTGTGGTAGACCACCTCGGACTCGTACTGCGCGGCCACGCCAGCGATCAACCGGGCCTTCTCCGCCTCCGGGATGCCCAGCCGGTCGTAGGTGTTCTTGATGTCCTGGGGCAACTCGTCCCACGAAGTGGCTTGCTTTTCCGTCGACCGGACGAAGTACTTGATGTTGTCGAAGTCGATACCGGACAGGTCTGCGCCCCAGTGCGGCATCGGCTTGCGCTGGAACAGGCGCAACGCCTTGAGCCGGGTCTCCAGCATCCATTCCGGCTCATTCTTCTTGGCCGAAATGCCGCGGACCACGGCCTCAGACAACCCGCGCTGGGCGCTGGCGCCGGCAACATCGGCATCAGCCCAGCCGTATTCGTAGCGGCTTAGTCTGGAGAGCGTTTCTTCCTGGCTGAGCGGTGTTTGTACATCCTGCTCAGGGGCGGTCGTCATTCAGACGCCTCCATCCGGTTCAGTGGTGGGATTTCTGGTGGCACGCTGGGGGTGGGCAGGAATGTAGGCACCGTGGTAACAGCGGCGCGGGGAACATGAGTCGTACAGACCGCGTCGCCGCGGGCGATGGTGGCCAGCCGCTGCACGTGGACACCAAGCAGATCAGCAAACGCCGCCGTCTCGGCCTCACACAGCTGCGGGAATTCCGCCGCGACATGCGATACCGGGCAGTGATGCTGGCACAACTGCGCGCCAGAGCCGACGTGCTCGGTTGACGCTGCGTAGCCCTCCGCGGTCAGCGCCGCGGCCAGCTGTTGAGCGCGCGCAACCGGATCGGTCGCAGCGACCACCGCAGCTCGGTGCCGGCCAACCAGGTCAGTCACTCGACGCTCGGCAAACGAACGGATCGCTTGCTCCCCGTCGCGTTCCGACAGGAAACGCAGCGCGGCGACCGCCAGATCGTCGTAGGTGTGCTCGAACTGCGCCCGGCCGGCCGCAGTGAGCAGGAACACCTTTGCCGGACGGCCACGACCGCGGGGACCCCGGCGCGGCGCCGAGCGGTAGGTCGCCTGGCCGTCTGCAAGCAGCGCATCCAGGTGGCGGCGCACGGCGGCAGAGCTCAACCCCAGCGAGTCGGCGACCTGACCGGCGGTCACTGGGCCTTGTTCCAGCAACATCCGGGCCACTGACTCACGGGTACGACGATCAGCCCCGACGTTTTTCACAACGTCCATGTTACGTAATTCCCGCAGCAGCGCACAACACGTGCCGCTCCAGCGACTGTTTCATCCCGGAACGGGTGGTCGGCCAGGGATGCTGGCGCGGTTGGCGAACCGTGGTTGGCTGACCTCTGCTATGTACAGGCTACTGTTCTCGTTCGTCTTCCGGCACGTCCCGGCCGAGGCGGCGCACCATCTGGGCTTTGGGTTGATCCGCCTGGTGGTCGCGGTGCCCAAACTGGCTACATTGCTGCGCTGGTGGCTGGTGGCCCGTGATCCCATCCTCCGCGTTCGCGCGCTCGGGCTGGACCTGCCCGGGCCACTGGGACTGGCCGCGGGTTTCGACAAGGACGCCCTGGGTCCGGATGCACTGGGCGCCTTGGGTTTCGCCTTCGTCGAAATCGGCACCGTCACGGCACAGCCGCAGCCCGGCAATCCGCGTCCGCGACTGTTCCGCCTACCAGCCGATCGGGCACTGGTCAATCGGATGGGGTTCAACAATGCCGGCGCCGCAGCAGCAGCCGACCGGCTGCGCAACCGGCGGGTAAGGGTGCCGGTCGGGGTCAACATCGGCAAGGCCAAAGCCACCGCGGAGCAGGATGCGGTTGCCGACTACGTGGCCAGCGCCCAACTCCTCGCTGACGTCGCAGGATACTTGGTGGTCAACGTCAGTTCGCCGAACACTCCGGGGCTGCGCAATCTGCAGGCCGTCGAGCATCTGCGCCCGCTGCTGGTAGCAGTTCGCGAAGCGCTGCGGCAGGCCACCAACGGCCGCCGGGTACCGCTGCTCGTCAAGATTGCACCGGATCTTGCTGATCCGGACATTGACGCGGTGGCCGATCTTGCGGTGGAACTGGGGTTGGATGGGATCATCGCGACCAACACCACGACCTGCCGGGATGGGCTCAGGACCAGCCCGGAGCAGGTCACGGCGGTTGGTGCGGGCGGCGTCTCTGGTGCCCCGCTCAAGGAGCGTTCCGTCGCGGTGCTGCGCCGGCTGCGTGCCCGGGTGGGAGATCGTCTGGTCCTGGTGTCAGTGGGCGGGATCGAAAGCGCCGAAGACGCCTGGCTACGGATCCAGGCTGGTGCAACTCTCGTGCAGGCCTACACCGGTTTCGTCTACGGCGGACCGTTATGGCCACGGCGCATTCACCGGGGTCTGGCCCGCCTCGCCCGCCAGGCCGGTTACCCGTCGATCACGCAAGCCACTGGCACATCCATCACCAAGGCGTGACGTCCTTCGCGCGGAGCAGCCCGCGGACGCGGGCCAGGCGGTTGCGCCACCAGGCTGCTTGCCTGGGGTCGGTCAGCTGGTAGGTGTCGAGTAAAGCGAGATCCGGAGTTGGTGGTGTCCGCGGCACGAGCAGATACCCGTCGACCGGTCGCAGCGACGCGGCATCGGCGACCACGTCGCCGTCCAGCAGGGACAGCGTGCCCAGCCCGCAGGCGAAGTCCAGCTCGGGAAGTGCCCCGGCGAGGGCGACTTGTGCGGCGAGACCGACGCTGGTTTCCAGCGCGGAGGACACTACGCAGGGCAGTCCTGCGGCTTCGGCGATCCTCAGCGAGCGCCGTACCCCACCTAGCGGGGTGCACTTGATGACCGCCACGTCAGCAGCACCGGCGACTGCCACCCGCAGCGGGTCATCGGCGCGGCGGATGGACTCGTCAGCGGCAACGCGTACCTCGACCTGGCGGCGCACGGCAGCCAGTTCCTCGATGGTGCCGCAGGGTTGCTCGACGTATTCCAGCCCACCCGCGGCCTTGTCGAGCTGGCGAATGTGGTCCACAGCAGTCTCGACATCCCAGACACCGTTGGCATCGACGCGGATGGCGCCGCCCGGACCCAGAGCGTCGCGGACGGCTTCCACACGAGCGAGGTCTTCGGAGAGGGATTCAGGGTGATCGGCGACCTTCACCTTGGCTGTGTGGCAGCCGGAGCCGGCCACGATCTCGCGAGCACGGCGCTCTCCAACGGCGGGAACGATGCAGTTGATCGGGACTCGGTCGCGCAGCGGCTTTGGCCAGCCCTGGGTGCACTGCTCGACCGCGGTGGCCAACCAGCAAGCGGACTCTAGGTCGTCATACTCCAGAAACGGGCAAAACTCGCTCCATCCTGCGGGACCTTCGATCAGTATCCCTTCGCGGACCGTGATGTCCCGGAAACGGGTACGCAAGGGGACGGCGTAGATCCGTGCGGCGTCGAAATCGATCTCGCTGACCATCAACGGGTGAGAGTCCTCATCTCAGCGGATTGCGGCTACGGGCTGCCCCACCGGGTTCCGACTACTCCACGGAGGCCGGCCTCGGGCGGGGTTACCAGCAGCTATCCCAGCACAGCGGGCCTGCAAGACTGGACTACCCTTCGCGGCGTGGTGGCCGGGAACCTTCGACGCGACGGGATACTTCTGCCCGAGCCACCAGCGCCGACCGCAGCTCGATCCCGCGGCACCGGTCTTGATGCGACCGAAACCCGCAAGTTCGATCTGGTGCGGCGGTTCGGCACCACCGGCGCCTTGCTGATGGGGTTGGGTTCGCTTGGTGCGGGCACGGCACCCGTGCTGGGCAACCCAGTGGTGGGGCACATGGTGGTCGGCCTGCTTCCCAGGATGCCGACCGCCTCGCTGGCGGTGGCCTATACCGGGATTGCCATGGTCGTCCTGGCCTGGCTGTGGCTGGGCGCGCTGGTCAGCCCCGGCAGCGCTCGGCGGATCTCCCGGGCCCAGCTGGATCGCACGATGTTGATGTGGGCCGCGCCGCTGCTGGTAGCACCACCGATGTTCAGCCGTGACGTGTACAGCTATCTCGCGCAAAGCGCGATGGTCAACCGTGGCTTCGACCCCTACGTACTCGGTCCCGCCCAAGCGCTGGGTGTCGACCATCCCTTGGTGCGGGCGATCCCGACGATCTGGCGCAATACCCCGGCACCGTACGGCCCGTTGTTCCTCACCCTGGGCCGACCGATCGACTGGATCGCCGGTGACGACGTGGTACTCGGGGTGCTCCTGCACCGCACCCTTGCGGTAGCCGGCTTGGTGATGACCGTCTGGGCACTACCCCGGCTGGCTCGCCGGATAGGCGTGTCTCCGGTATTCGCGCTATGGCTCGGCGCAGCCAACCCACTGGTGCTGTTTCACCTGGTCAGTGGGGTGCACAACGAGGCTTTGATGATCGGCATGATGCTGGTCGGCCTAGAGCTCGTATTGCGTCCCGGAGCGCCTCAGCTGGCCATGTTGGGCGGAACGGCAGTGATTGCGGCCGCAGCGGAGGTAAAAGCTCCCGCCGCACTGGCGCTCGGTTTTGTCGTGGTGTGGTGGGCCCGGCAGCGAGGTGGCCGGCCGCGTGACCTGGCATGGGTGGCAACGGTGGTCACCGGGGTGGCCGTGGCGACCACGGTGGCGATCGGGCTCGGTACCGGTCTCGGCTTCGGCTGGGCTGGAGCGCTGGGCACGCCCAACGTAGTCCGCAGCTGGATGTCCGTGGTGACCGAGCTCGGCTTGCTGGCGGGATCGATGGGCACCTTGCTGGGCTTGGGCGACCACACCACTTCGGTGCTTGCGCTGGTTCGCCTCGCCGGGCTGGCCGCCGCTAGCGCGATCTGCCTGCTTGCGCTGTGGCGTTGCTGGCAGGGACGCCTCAATCCGCTGGCTGGAATTGGGATCGGGTTGGGTGCGGTAGTGCTCCTGGGTCCCGTCGTGCACCCCTGGTATCTGCTGTGGGTGGTGATCCCGTTGGCGGCATCTGCGACCCATCCGGCCTTTCGTGCCGCCACTACGCTGGCCTGCGCAGGGCTCGCGGTGGTCGTGGCACCCACCGGCGCGGATTTCCTGTTCCGTGCCTGGGTGTTGCCGTCAGCCATGGCCGCGGCGGCAGTGAGTCTGATTGTGCCGTTGCTGATGATCCGCAGAAGTACCCCACCACTGTTCGGTGTGCTGCGGGTCAGTGCGCCGCGATCTCCCGGCGCGACCTAGGCTCTGTGTACGTGAGCCCGTCCGCATCATCGACTGCTGTCGAAGTCTGCGGCCTGGTGCGTAGCTTCGGCACGGTTCGCGCCGTGGACGGCCTCGACCTGCTGGTCCAGCCGGCCACCGTGCTGGGCTTGCTAGGTCCCAACGGCGCCGGCAAGACCACCACGATCGAGGTGTGCGAGGGCTTCCTGCGTCCCGACGCGGGAATAGTCCGCGTGCTGGGTCTCGATCCGATCGCCGACAGCGCTGCCCTACGACCCCGGATGGGCGTGATGCCTCAGGGTGGTGGCGCTTATCCAGGTGTCCGGGCCGGGGAAATGCTCAACCTGGTCGCGGCCTGCTCAGCACGACCACTTGACGTCGGATGGTTGCTCAACGTACTAGGGCTTACCGGCGTGGCCCGCATCCCCTACAAACGACTATCCGGTGGTCAGCAGCAACGGCTCGCACTTGCCTGCGCGCTAGTCGGGCGGCCGGAGCTGGTGTTCCTGGACGAACCCACCGCGGGGATGGATCCGCAAGCCCGGCGGCTGGTATGGGACATCATCACCAGTTTGCGTGCGGACGGGGTCAGCGTGCTGTTCACCACTCACCTGATGGAGGAGGCCGAGGCACTGGCCGATCAAGTAGTGATCATCGACCATGGCCGGGTGGTAGCCAAAGGAAGCCCCGCCGACCTGACGTCGTCCGGGACACAGCGGCAACTTCGGTTCCGGGCCCGTCCGGGCTTGGACATCGGCCCGCTGGGCGCCGCACTGCCTGAGGATTGCCGGACCAGCGAACCGCGGCCCGGTGAATACCTGGTCGATGGGCTGATCGATCCCCAGGTGATGGCCACCGTCACGGCATGGTGCGCCCAGCAAGGTGTGTTCGCTGAAGACCTGCGGGTCAGCCGGCGCAGCTTGGAGGACGTCTTTCTGGAGCTCACCGGCCGGGAACTACGCTCATGACCAGCTTCTCCCCCGGTACTTTTGCGCCCGCGCCCGGCCGCGGCCGGCTGTCGCGAATGCTACTCACCCAAGCACGCACCGAGTTCGTCCTCACCCTGCGCAACGGGGAGCAGGTGCTGCTGACCCTGCTGATCCCGCTGGGACTGCTCGTCGCGCTGACTCTGCTCAACGTGGTGCCTATACCCAGCCCGCGGATCGACAACGTCACCCCCCGCATCCTGGCGCTGGCCGTGATGTCGACCGCGTTCACCGGGCAGGCCATCGCCCTGGGCTTCGACCGCCGCTACGGGGTACTCAAACGGTTGGCCGCCACCGCGCTGCCACGCTGGTCGCTGATCGCCGGCCGCATGCTCGCGGTGCTCGGGGTGGTGCTCGTGCAGCTGCTGGTGCTCGGTGCGGTGGCCTTCGCGCTCGGTTGGCACCTGTCACCTCCGGGCCTGGCACCCGCGGCTCTGCTCATCCTCGCCGGTACCGCAGCCTTCGGCGCGCTCGGAGTGCTACTAGGCGGAGCATTGCGAGCCGAGGTGGTGCTCGCGGTGGCGAACCTGGTCTGGCTGTTGCTGGTCGTGGCCGGCGGCATCGTGCTGTCCGTGCACACCTTGCCCGGCGCGCTGTCCGCAATCGCCGCTGCGCTGCCCTCCGGTGCACTGGCCGAAGGCCTGCGCACCGCTCTTGTTGCCGGCGTCACCCCGTGGGCTGCGCTGGGAGTACTACTGGCCTGGGCCGCCGGGGCCGCCATTTTGGCCGCTCGAACGCTGCGCCTGTCGTGAGTATGCATAACTGCCCACGACGACCTACCTAGGATCGGGATCGTGAGCACTGCACCACCGTTCGGAAACCGGATACTGAGGCCGCTTGCGCGGACCACCGCGATCGCCGCGGTGATCACGCAAGCGGGCATCGCGGTGACCGGCTCGGTCGTGCGGGTGACCGGTTCGGGGTTGGGGTGCCCCACCTGGCCGCAATGCTTCCCGGGCAGCCTGGTGCCCCAGCCGCATCCCGAAGTGGCCGCGGTGCACCAGTGGATCGAATTCAGCAACCGGTTGCTCACCGGCCTGGTAGGTCTGGTCGGGGTGGCTTGCCTGGTCGTCGCGCTGCTGGTGCGGCCCCGGCGCCGCCGGCTGATCCTGCTGGCGGCGACGATGCCAGCCGGTGTCGTGGTTCAGGCCGTCCTCGGTGGGATCACTGTCCTGGCCGGGCTGGCCTGGTGGACGGTGGCGGCGCATTTCCTGGTCTCGATGGTGCTGGTGTGGCTGGCGGTATTGCTGGTCGCCGCGGTCACCGAAGGCGACGCGCCCCCACGGTGGTACCTGCCCCCACCGCTGCGCGGTTTGCTGCTGACGGCCACCGTCACGCTGACAGCTTTGCTGATCGCCGGGACGCTGGTGACCTCAGCCGGTCCGCACGCCGGCGATGCGGCTACTCCGCGGCTGGCCATCAACGTGGCCACGCTGGCACAACTGCACGCCGATCTGGTCGTCGGGTTCCTGGGGCTCCTCGCGGGACTAGGATTCGCGCTTCGAGCGGTCAGCGTGCCCGCTAGTAGCTGGCGGCGCTACCTGGTGCTGATCGGTATGGCGGTCGCGCAGGGGGTGCTCGGCGCCGTGCAATATCTCACCGGGGTGCCCGAGGCACTGGTCTCGCTGCACGTGCTGGGGGCCGCCTTGGTGGTCATGGCGACCGCCGCGCTGTGGACTGGCTGCCGGATTCGCGATGAGATGACCGCCGTCACCCTCGGTGACACCCGGCCACTGGCCAGCGCAGGCACCACCTAAACTCTGCCTGCAGTGGTCGCGGCCGGGTGCCCGCCACGGCCGCCCCTGCCGGACGCCAGGACAACCGTCAGGGCTACCTGCTGACGGAGGCCGCCATGGGGATCTTTGGGGTGGACATCCACCCACGATTCCAGGCCGGAATCAGCATCGAGGAAATCCGCCGCGAGGGCTTCGACTTCATGGCGGTCAAAGTGTCCGAAGGCACAGATCAGTCATACCTGGCGCTGGGGTCGGCGGACTTCCTACGCCGGGGCCGTACTACCGGGCTGTTATGCCTCGGCTATCACTACCTGCATCCAGGTGACGAGGATGTCCAAGCGAAGGTGTTCACCGAAGCCCTGAGCAATACCGGCGTGCCCGGCTTACTCGACGCCTGCACATGGCTCGGCGCCAGGGTCCCGCTGCTGTACCTGCCCCGCTGGTACTGGGACCGGCTTGGGCGTCCTGCACTCGCCGGTCTGCCACCGTTGTGGGGGTCTTGGTACGTTGACCCCAGCGTGACGTCCGCCCCCGCCTCGGTGATGTACCAGTCACACGCCGCGGCTGGGTGGGACGCCTACGGATCGCTGGAAGTTGCGGTATTGCAGTTCACCGACCGCGCTCAGGTGGCCGGTCAGCTCATCGATGCTGATCACTACCTGGGCACTCGCGAGCAGTTCGCCGCCCTCATCGGCCGGCCACGTCCTGGTAAGGATCGTTCCGAAATGGATCAGCTACCCGCTACCTCGATGCCCGCGAATCCCGACAGCGACCCAGGTGGCTGGCCCGAGCTCAACTACGACGTCGGCTTCGATCCTGCCGGCGGATGGGAGGGAGCGTTCGCGTTCAGCTTCGGAGTTCAGGAATGGGGCGGTCGCTCGGTGGATGCCGTCCGGCACTACCTGCGCATGGCGTCGTGGATCCTGGCTGATCGCAGCCTGGCCCCGGTAGATCCGGCGTTCACCCTCGACGGCGGCGGCCAGGCGATGTTCGCGCACAACCCGACCCGTACCTACGGTGCACCCGCTGGCGCGGTGGGCCTGACCCTCAATTACGCCGCGCCCGGCGGCGCGTACGTCAGCGAGGGTCGATCGGCTTGACTGGATAGTTTTGACGTCTGTGAACCGAAGTTCTGCGCCCGATCAGATCAACGCCTACCTCGATTGGTACTTCGACCGGCACCCGGTACAGGCTGACGCGCTGGGCGCTTCCGGATACGCCAACCGGCTCGGCGACTTCAGCGCCGCGTCCTTTGAAAGCCGTCAGCGGGAGGCTGGGCAGTGGCTGGCCCGGTTCGAGGCCGAGCCCGCTGGCGTCGACCGCGATCTCATCGTGTCGTCACTACGCGGGGTCACCTTGATGGAGTCCTGGCCGGCCTGGCGGCGTGACCCCGCCGTGTATCTCGGCCCCGTGCTGGCCGGGCTGCTGTTGCCGTTCTTGCACCGGTTGCACCCCGAGGCGGAATTGGTGGACGGGGTGCTCAGCCGGCTGGCGCAGGTGCCCCAGGCACTCGCCGGGTGCCGGGACAACCTCGACGCCGACCTGGCAGCACCGCGGCTGGTACGCCGTGGCCTCAGGCAGGCCGCGGCCGGGCCGTCGTTCCTGCGCACCTCCCTTCCTGCCGAGGTGCACGATCCCGCGTTGCGGGCCCGCCTGGCCGACGCGGCAGTGCCCGCCATCCAAGCCTTCGAAGACACCACCAGGTTTCTGACCGGTTTCGCCGAGCATGCGACCGGTGACTGGCGGATGGGTGAAAAGCTTTATTCGGCCTTGCTGATGCAGCGCGAGCTGCTCGATTACGGAGCCGACGAGCTGAATCGCCGTGGCGCGGCAGCGTGGAACGCGCTGGACGCGCAGATGCGCGAACTGTCCACCCGGGTGCCCGGGGGAAGCAGCGACTGGCGGTCGACCATGGAAGCCCTACAGGATGACCACCCGCCGACTGTCGAGGCGATGCGTGCGGAATACGAGGCCGAGACGGCGCGGGCCCGCGCGTTCCTCACCGAGCGTGAACTGGTCACCTTCGCCGAGGGCGAACGATGCCGGGTAGTACCTGCACCGACCTACCAGCGCCCGATCATGGCGGTGGCCTCCTACCTGCAACCACCGGCCCTGACCCGATCCCGTCTGGGGCACTTCTTCGTGCCCTACACCCCTGATGGTGCCACCGAGGAGCAGGTAACCCAGCGGCTGCGGACCAACGCCCGGGCACAGTTGCCCACCATCGCGGTGCACGAGACCTACCCCGGGCACCATTGGCAGCTATCCTGGGCAGCACAGACGTCCCCTGCGGTGCGGGTGGTGCATCGCAGCAGCTACTTCGCCGAGGGCTGGGCACTGTACGCCGAGGGCATGATGCGCGAGCAGGGATACTTCACCGATCCGGCGCACGAGCTAGCCCACCTGGATGCCCGGATCTTCCGGGCCGCTCGGATGGTCGTGGACACCGCACTGCACTGTGGGGACATGGACGAAGCGCAGGCCGAGGAATTCATGGCCACCCGCGCGTCGCTATCCTCCGGCACCGCGAAAGCGGAAGTCGATCGGTACTGCGCGTGGCCGACGCAGGCTCCGTCCTACCTCACCGGTTGCCTGGAGATCGAGCAGCTGCGGGCGCAATGGCCGGGGCAGTTACGGGACTTCCATGACACCCTGGCCGGGGCCGGCTGCCTGCCACTCGGGCTCGCCAGGCGCACCCTGGCCGGCAACTCATAGGGTGACACCGTGCGTGCAATTCAGGTCACCGAAACCGGCGGCCCAGACGTCCTGCGGCTGACCGAACTCCCCGATCCAGAACCCGGCGCAGGTCAGCTCCTCGTCAAGGTCGCCGCAGCAGGCGTCAACTACATCGATACCTACCACCGCAGCGGCGCTTACCCGACGCCGCTGCCGTTCATTCCCGGCTCAGAAGGCTCGGGCACCGTCGTCGCGGTCGGACCGGATACCCCTGGCAACGTCGCAGCGGGAGATCAGGTGGCGTGGGCGCTGAGTTCTGGTAGTTACGCCGAACTTGCCGTGGTGCCCGCCGAGCAGGCCGTGCCGGTACCCGCAGGCGTGGACCTTGAGATCGCCGGCGGATGCTTGCTGCAGGGCATGACCGCGCACTATCTCGCGGTATCCGTGCACGCAGTGCAATCCGGCGAGACGGTGCTCGTGCATGCCGCAGCCGGCGGGATGGGACTCCTGCTGACCCAGCTGGCCACCGCACGGGGCGGTCGGGTAATCGGCACGGTGTCCACCGCGGCAAAGGAGCAGCTCGCTCGGCAGGCGGGGGCCGCGGAGATCATCCGGTACACGGAGGTGGACGACATTGCAGGTGAGCTCCGCCGGCTGACCGGTGGCGAAGGAGTTGCCGCCGTTTACGACGGCGTTGGCGCGTCCACGTTCGACGCCAGCCTCGCCTCGCTGCAGCCGCGCGGGATGTTCGCCCTCTACGGTGCGGCCAGCGGGCCGGTGCCGCCAGTGGATCCGCAGCGGCTGAACTCGGCTGGCTCTGTGTTCCTCACCCGGCCGAAGTTGGGCGACTACGTTGCGACCCGCGAGGAGCTGCTTTGGCGCGCCGGGGAGGTATTCAGCGGTATCCAGGACGGGTCGTTGCGGATTATCATCGGCGGCCGCTACCCGCTCGCCGATGCTGCTCAAGCACACTGGGATCTGGAAAACCGCCGTACTACCGGAAAGCTGTTGCTATTGCGGTGATGAGTCGGATCATCCCGACGCGTCAATATCCTCGACCAGCTTGGCGAGGTTTGCCAGTGCCATACGCGTGCCCATTTCATTATCGGCAGTTGGCACGCCGTCAGGAATCCCTTCATGCACGATGCGGACATCAGTGCCGCCGTCTGCGTCGGTGAGCGTGGTAGTCATGATCATCCTGCCGCGAAGCTCTACCTCTGAGGTCTCGAACTCGAAGATTTCGACGACCTGCTCATCTGGCACGAGTCTCACGAAGTGGCCGTGATAGGTGTCGGTGTGCGGCGATGACTTGCCCGTCTCGCTCGGTGTGTCGTAAGTCAGCGAGATTCGAAACAAGCCGCCCTCGTGGGCGTTGAAGTCGTGCACATGACTGGTCATGCCGGTTGGGACTCGCCATTTCGCGATGGCGGTGGGGTCCAACAATGCCCGATAGATTACCGATCGCGGGGCGCGGATGTGACGGGTTGCTTGCGTCGCATACACCCGTTCAACGTATAACCCCCTGCGCCGAGAACGCGCCAACCAGTGATCAGGTCACGGCCGCCGGTGAGGCGCTCCACCTGTCACAGGCCGGTCACCGTCTTCCCCGTTCCGCGCAGGGGTTAGCCTGCCCGGGTGTCGAAGCGAACGCGACGCGACATGCGCCGTCCTGCGAAGGGACGGCCAGGCCGGGGCAGACCCACCCAGCGGCGTGCCCGGCCTGATGAGCCTGACCTGATGGCAGATGTCGCCACCGCCCTCACCGAGGACGAACCGCTCCTGCTGCTGTCGCTGGTCAGCTCGCTGCTTGCCGCCCTTGAGCCGCGCCGCCCGGGCCCGTTGGAGCTGGCACCCGAGCCCGACCTGCCGACTCGTGACGAGCTGGTGCGGATCTTCCTCAGCGCGCCGCTGGTGGAGACTTCGGCGATCCTGGCGGTGATCGCCGAGCTGTCGGGGGATGACATCACGCGCCGCCGGATCCGCCGGGAGATCACCGAGCGGGCGCATGCGCTGCCCGGTTGGCTCACCGACCTCTATCGCACCACGGTGCAACAAGTCGTCGAGATGGTTCACGTGCTCGGTGACGGCGACAACATCATGATCGGCTTGAGCCTGCCCGGCGGCCACGCCTTGTCGATCGTGGTCTACATCGATCACAACATGGGCACGTTGGTCAAAGACGCGTTCGTGGTGCCCGAGCCCCTTGATGAACTGATCGAGCAGATGCGCATCGCCAGCGGCGGCGGCCCGGACACCACGTGGACGGAGCTGGCTGCTGCTGACGCCCGTGTTCGGATCCGGGAAGCGCTCGAGCGGGGCGACATCACGTTCCCGCCGTGCGAGACCGACTCCTGGCCGGCCTGCCGTCCGCTCGTCGAGTGGGCCATGGGCATGCTACCTATGGGTGGGAAGGGATACCGGCGGCCGAGCTGGAACGCGGAGAGACTGCGCAAGCTCGCTGATCGCTTCTTCGCTTCTCCGTACGGCAACGGCCTCGACGACGCCGACCATCGCAGCTTGCTGGAGTCGGTGCTGTGGTTTGGTACCGACTACGGGCCGGGCGATCCGCTTCGCTGGAGCCCGGTGGCAGTCGAGATCCTGCTCGTCGACTGGATTCCCCGCAAGATCGTGGCCGGTGTCGCCTACCTGGCCAAGGCACCCGAACTGCTCCGTGCCTTTATCCGGTTCTGCCACCACGAACGCAGGATCCGGCCAGGGCTCACCGACGAGACCCTCGCCGCGGTCGATGAGTACGAGCCGGAGTATCAGCAGATCATCGCCGCGCCGCGGCCACAAGGACCGGCTGCCCTGCTAGCCGCGATGGGGGCGTTGCAGCCGGACGGTCCATGGCCACAGCTTGATGGCGAGTTGCCCAACATCAGCGAAGTCATGCTTGACTCGCTGCGCCGCGCCGTCGGCGGCGACGAAACCCTGGCGGCGCTCGACAACGCCCCGCTGACCGATGAACCGTTCGACTGGCAGCCCGTCCCGCCTGATATTCACCAGCGGGTGGCAGAGGTACTGGGGCTGCTCGACCGATGCTGCGATGAGCGACTGGACGTGGAATACCGCACGGCGTGTCGACGGATGCTCAGCCGCGCCGCCGCGCGAGACCCAGACATTTTCCGCCGCCGCGGTCGGGCCGAGACCGCCGCCGGAGCGATCTGCTGGATCGTCGGGAAAGCCAACGACCTGTTCAGCCCAACGGTGCCGGTGAAGGACCTCATGCAGTTCTTCGGGATCGGCCAGGGCAGCGTCTCGCAGCGCAGCGAAGTCTTCCTGCGCGCCATCGGCGTCGATCCGGCCGACCGCTACGGGAGCATGGACCTCGGGTCACCGGACTACCTCACCTCGGGTCGCCGCACGGAGATCATCACGCTGCGCGATCACTACCGGGCCATGGTATGACTCAACCGGCTCCATAGTAGTTCTCGATCTCTTGGGCAACCGTGGCATCGTCGTGCCGCGCCCAGATCAGCAAGGTGGCGCGATCCGGGAGCGGGATTGCGGACAGCTCATAGGCGGACACCGCCACCGACCCGGTCAGGCACCGGTATAGCCGGTCAAGAGCAGCTGACTTCAGCAACGCCATCAGCAGCCGGGTCGTCAGCGGAGATTGCGGATCACCGCACGTCAGTACGTTGACATGATTTTCCACGACGACGCGGCCACCCCAGCGGGCAAGGCAGTCGGCATCGAAGTCGGCGGCAAGCAGGCGTCGTGGCTGTTCCGGGGCGGTGGTCCGCTGCACCAGCACCGCCGGGCGGTCCAAGACGAGAACCCGATCGTCGCCTGGCCGTAGCGTCACCCACCGCTGCGGTTGGCGGATGCGCGCCCGGCGTGGCATTGCGCCGTCCAGGTCGGCTGCCCACACGATGGTGACGCTGTTGTCATCACGACTGGCCGAGATGCGCGCCTTGGCGCGGTTCCACACCAGCGGTCCGGTGCTGACTTTCCAGCCGTAGTCGGCCAGCCGAGCGTGCAGGATCGCCGCGCGGCGCACCAACGGCACGTCGGAGTCGCTGCGCGGCAGCGGCCAGGGCAGGTCCGGCCGCGCCGGCGGGCACGCCGAACCGATGCCTGTCCGGGTGGGCTGACCGTTCATCCCGAGGGCAGCGCAACGTATCTCACCCGGCGAGGCCCCCCGTACGAAGCTGGCCAGCACAGTTTCCTGGAGAACTCCGGTGGAGAAGACATCGGTGCGCTCCCGCACGTAGCTGATCCGGTCCAAGGGCGCATGGACTGCCAGGTGCGCCCGCAGCCGCTGGAAGTAGCAGCCACCCAACCATCCCGCCGGCACCAGCGCCGCGAGTATCCCGCCCTGCCTGAGCTGGGCGGCGCCTGCGGCCATGAACAACGCGTACCGGTTGGCATGGCCATAGACCGCGTGCGACCAGCGCAGCCGCTCCTGATCGTCGAGCCGGATCCTCCCGTACGGGGGGTTCATCAGCACGGCCGCGGCGCGCACTTCGCGCGGTGCCAAGCCATCATCCACGTGCAGGAACGCCGGCAGTGGGGGTCGCCGCAGTGCAGGCAGCCGCGCCCACCAGGGCAGCAGCAACGAGGCCAGCGCGACGTTGCCCAGCCACACCGCTGCCTCGTCGAGATCACAACCGCCGATTGTGCTGGCTACCCCGGCCAGCACCTGCTCAGGATCAGGGCAGAAGCTCAGCCACGATCGCAACGGGGGGAGCAGCAGCGCACCCGCCCCGCAGGCCGGGTCGAACACCGGCCCGTCAATCCGGCCACCGGCCGTGGCTTGGGCTTGCTCCCACAGCGCCGTGGCCAGCGCCGGGGGCGTGTAGTGGCGACCGGTCTGACTGCGCACCGCTGGATCCAGCGCGGTGACGTACGCATCGCCAAGCTGCTCGGGTGTCGCGTCCAGCAAATCCGTCCGGGGCTGGATCCGGGACCATCCCGCGGTGCGGGGCACCTCGGCGGCGATGGCACATTCGACATCGAGGCAGTCGCCACTGAGCCCGGCCGCTGTGGCCCGGCGCGCCCACCACGCAGGCACGGTGGCCAGCACCGCAGCTGCGCCATCCGGGACAGTGCCGCACGCGGGCGTCAACGGTCCCCGACGACCGCGGTTCAAGCTGGGCAAGACCTGATTACTGGTCATTAATCGGGCCACTAGCCACCCGCCATGGCACCCACGACGAGGTAGGGCTCGACTCCGATCGCGACCGCGTGCGGTAGTGGAGTGTCCGGCGACTCGTGAGAGAGATCCTGCTCGCAGGCGAAGAATCGCACGAACGCACGCCGCCGGCGCGTGGCGTGATCGCGGATTGTCCCGCGGAGCACCGGGTACCGGGCCTCTAGTGCGTCGAGCACCGAACGTTGCGTGACCGGGCCGGTAACCCGCAGCGAAACCTCCCCTTCGACGTGCGCCAATGCGCGCAAGTGCGCCGGGAGCGCGACGCGGATCATGGCAGCGTCTGCGCTTGCACCGACAGCACGGACGGCAGATCACGGACGATAGTCGCCCAGGTGTTTCCCGCGTCGGCCGATGCGTAGACCTGCCCACCGGTGGTCCCGAAGTACACCCCGCACGGGTCGAGCGAGTCCACGGCCATCGCGTCGCGCAACACGTTGACGTAACAGTCACGCTGCGGCAGCCCGCTGGTGAGTGGCTCCCAGTGGTGCCCGCCGGTGCGGCTGCGGTACACCCGCAATCTGCCCTCTGGCGGGTAATGCTCCGAATCGCTGGTGATGGGAATGACGTAAATGGTGTCCGGCTCGTGGGCGTGCACATCGATGACGAAGCCGAAGTCGGTAGGCAGATCGCCGCTGATCTCCTGCCACGACTCGCCAGCGTCATCGGTGCGCATGACATCCCAGTGTTTCTGCATGAACAGCGCGTTCGGCCGCGACGGATGCATCGCCAGCCGGTGGACGCAGTGGCCGACTTCGGCGGTCGGGTCGGGTATCTGTTCCGAACGAAGGCCACGGTTAACCGGGCGCCACGTCTTGGCCGCGTCGTCGGTGCGGAAAACACCGGCGGCCGAGATTGCGACGAAGATCCTTCCCGCGTCGGTCGGGTGTTGCACGATCGTGTGCAGGCACATCCCTCCGGCACCTGGCTGCCAGGACGACCCAGAATCGTGGTCGCGCAACCCGGACAGCTCCTGCCAGGTGTGGCCACCGTCGACCGTGCGAAACAAGGCGGCATCTTCCACGCCGGCAAGAACCGTGTCGGGATCAGTCAGCGACGGTTCAAGATGCCATACGCGGGCGAATTCCCACGGATGTGGCGAGCCGTCATACCACTGATGAGTGCCGGGCACTCCGTCGTAGCTGAACTCGTTGCCTACCGGCTGCCAGGTGACGCCACCGTCGTCGGACCGTTGGATGAGCTGCCCGAACCAGCCGGTGGATTGGGATGCATAGAGCCGAGCTGGATCCGCGGGAGATCCGGTGATGTGGTAGATCTCCCAGCCGCCGAAGTGCGGACCGCGAACATCCCAGTGCTGGCGCTGTCCGTCTGAGGTCAAGACGAACGCGCCCTTGCGTGTACCCACGAGCACCCGTACCCGGCTCATCCATACTCCTTTGAGCTATCTGCTCCATCGCTAACTGGTGTGACGACTGGTACGGCAGGAATTCACCGCTTGGCTGCTCGAAATCGATGAGCGCGGGCGTAGCATGAGCTGGCGTGCCAGCCCAACCCCATGCGCCTGTCCAGCCTCCAGAGATCGATCACGGCGAGGTGTCGGCGGGGGACCTGGAGCGGCACCGCCGGGAACTTACCGGCTACTGCTACCGGATGCTCGGCTCTTTTTTCGAGGCTGAGGACGCGGTGCAGGAGACGATGGTCCGTGCCTGGCGGGGACTTGACGGGTTCGAGGGGCGGTCTGCGGTGCGCTCGTGGCTATACCGCATCGCCACGAACGTGTGCCTGGATTTGCTGCGCGGGCGCCAGCGCCGGGCGCTGCCGGTGGATCTAGGACCCGCTTCGACGGCCGACTCCTTCCATGGCTCGACACTTCCAGAGCACGCCTGGGTACAGCCCATCTCGGATGCCCGAGTCCTGCCCGAGGATGGCGACCCGGCCGAGTTGGCGGTGTCAAAAGAGAGTGTTCGGCTCGCCTTTGTCACTGCCCTGCAAAACCTTCCCCCTAAGCAGCGGGCCGTACTGATCCTGCGCGAGGTGCTGCGCTGGCAAGCCTCCGAGGTGGCCGAGCTGTTGGAGACCAGTGTCGCGTCGGTCAACAGCGCACTGCAGCGAGCCCGGGCCACGCTTGCGGCCCGCGACCTTTCCCACTCGCCTGCGGTTGATGCCGAGCAACGCGCGTTGCTGGCTCGTTACGTAGACGCCTTCGAGCGTTACGACATCACGTCCCTGGTGTCGCTACTGCATGACGATGCGGTCATGTCGATGCCGCCCTACGACTTCTGGCTGCGTGGACCGGTCGAGATGGGCCGGTGGTTCCTCGGCGAGGGCAGTGGTTGCCGTGGTTCACGCCTGGTGGCGACGGCGGCGAATGGCTGCGCCGCGTTCGGCTCTTACCGCCCGGACAGCCACGGCGGTTACCAGCCGTGGGCCTTGCAGGTCATCGAGATTTCAGGTGATCGGATCATCGGGCATCACAACTTCCTCGACACCGCACTGTTCGCCGCCTTCGGACTGCCCACCCATCTCGAGCCGTAGGCCTGTTACCAGCTCGCCGAGGCCGACCAGCTCCAGT
Source organism: Pseudonocardiales bacterium (assembly GCA_019241525.1). Taxonomy (GTDB): domain Bacteria; phylum Actinomycetota; class Actinomycetes; order Mycobacteriales; family Pseudonocardiaceae. The sequence goes on along the minus strand of JAFAWY010000101.1, from coordinate 65,374 downwards.
AGCCCGACCAGCTGCGTGCAGGCACCGCGTAGCTGGATCGAACAACCCAGGCGTCTCGCGGCGAGTTGCCATCGCGCCAGCTGGCCGACCACTGCCAGGTCCAGATGGTCTCCCTGCGCCAACGGCCAGCTGGCCAACTCGGCGTCACCGCGGACGAGCACCACCACAGCGCCGACCTCTGCCCGCCGCATACCCGTTGGACGACCGTGCGCCAGCGAACTCACCGGTGACCGACGTGTAATCCCTGCCGGTCACCTCCCCGCCGTACGATTCGACAAATGTGCCGCAACATCCGCCCACTGCACAATTTCGATCCCCCGGCGACACGCGACGAGGTGTACAACGCGGCGTTGCAGTATGTGCGGAAGATCAGTGGGTCCACCAAGCCGTCGCGCATCAACGCGGAAGCGTTCCAGCGGGCGGTGGATGCAGTAGCCGATGCCTCGACGCAGCTACTCAACGAGCTGGTCACCGCAGCACCGCCCAAAGACCGCGAGATCGAAGCCGCCAAAGCTCGTGCTCGCGCCGCCGCGCGCGCCTGATCACCGCTGATAACGACAGCTCAGCGCAGCAGAGGGGGCCAGGCGAGGACTGAGTCGACGGCGATCGCGACGAACAGCAGCGCCAGGTAGGTATTGGATAAGTGGAACAGGCGCATGGGGTTGACCGCCATGCCGCGCCGTATGGCGCCGTGCAGGCGATGCGCCATCGTCAGGAACCAACCACCGGCGAGCACCGCCACCGCGACGTAAATCCAGCTGGTGGCTGGTACCAGCAACAGGCTCCAGGCCACCATCAACCAGCTGAACAGCACGATCCGGCGCGCCACTGACAACGGGGAGGCCACCGCGGGCAGCATCGGCACACCCACCCGCTGGTAATCCTCGCGAAACTTCATGGCCAGCGCCCAGGTGTGCGGCGGCGTCCAAAAAAAGACCACGCCGAACATCACCAGCGCAGGCCAGCTCACCGTGCCGGTCACCGCAGACCAGCCGATCACGACCGGCATGCACCCGGCAGCACCACCCCAGATGATGTTCTGCGCGGTCCGCCGTTTGAGCAGCAAGGTGTAGCCGAAGACGTAGAACAGGATCGTTGCCACCGCCAGCACCGCCGACAGCAGGTTGGTGGTGGCCCACAACCAGCCGAACGCGGCGACCCCCAGCGCGATACCGAAGATCAGCGCATGCCGGACGGGCACTTCGTGGGTGACCAACGGCCGGGACCGGGTCCGTTTCATCTGGGCATCGATGTCGGCATCGATGACGCAGTTCAGCGCGTTGGCGCTGCCGGCAGCCATGCTGCCGCCGAACAGGGTGGCCGCGATCAACCACAGCGACGGCACTCCGCGGGCGGCAAGCAACATCGCAGGAATAGTCGTCACCAGGAGTAGTTCGATCACGCGCGGCTTGGTCAATGCGAGGTAGCCGCGCAACACGCTGGCACGCCGGCGAATACGCGATTCGCCCGGAGCCGTAACGGTACTACTCACCGCGTTCCCGGAGTTGGGACGCTGTGCTCACGGTGGCTCCTCCCGACCGCCGGATCCGGACGCGCAGGCATGGACGTCCGTTCGGCGGGTACTCCCTCCGAGGAGATGTTAACTGCGCTAACCCGCGTGTTCCCCCCCGGGGCCGCTCTGCAGGGGGAGATCACAACAGGTCCCCGCTCGCTAGGGTAGGTAGCGACCCGGAAAACAGCCCCAAGAGATCAACCCCGATATCAGGCCGGAGCACTTCAGCCTCACGGCGCCAAAACGAGCACAGTCAGGAGCACCAGCGTGTCCGTCATCGACGATCTGACCCAGCTCACCACTCCTCGGGTGCCAGACGACTGGACCGATGTGGACACCCGCGCGGTGGACACCATCCGCGTGCTCGCCGCAGACGCCGTGCAACACTGCGGCAGCGGCCACCCAGGTACCGCCATGAGCCTTGCCCCGCTGGCGTACACCCTGTTCCAGCGGGTGCTGCGGCACGATCCGACCGACCCGGCGTGGACCGGCCGGGACCGGTTCGTGCTGTCCTGCGGGCATTCCAGTCTGACGCTGTACCTGCAGCTGTTCCTCTCCGGCTACGGGCTGGAACTGGAGGATATCGAGCAGCTGCGCAAGTGGGGTTCGAAGACGCCGGGCCACCCCGAGTACGGGCACACCATCGGTGTGGAGATCACCACGGGGCCGCTGGGCCAGGGTCTGGCCGCTGCCGTGGGGATGGCGATGGCGGCTCGCCGCGAACGCGGCCTGTTCGATCCGGATCCTGTGCTGGGCGAAAGCCCGTTCGATCACCACATCTACGTCATCGCTTCTGACGGCGATATCGAGGAAGGTGTCACGTCTGAGGCGTCCTCGCTGGCCGGCACCCAGGAACTCGGCAATCTCGTGGTGATCTACGACTCCAACGAGATCTCCATCGAGGACGACACCAAGATCGCGCTGTCGGAGAACACCGCCGCCCGCTACGAGGCCTACGGGTGGCATGTGCAAACCGTGCATGGTGGCGAGGACGTCGTCGGCATCGTGGAGGCGATCGAAGCGGCCAAGGCTGAGACCGGGCGCCCATCGCTGATCGTGCTGCGCACCGTGATCGGCTACCCGGCACCGCACAAGATGAACACCGGGGCCGCGCATGGCTCTGCGCTGGGCGCCGATGAGGTGGCCGCGGTGAAGGAAGCGCTGAACTTCGACCCGCAGCGCTCTTTCGTCGTCGAGCCGGGGATCCTCGAGCACACCCGCCAGGTGGTCGCCCGGGGCCAGGCAGCACACGCGAAGTGGCAACAAGCCTTCGACAGCTGGCGGCAGGCCAACCCATCGCGGGCCGCCCTGTTCGACCGGCTGATCCGCCGGGAGCTACCCGCCGGCTGGGCCGAGAAGCTGCCGACCTGGCAGCCGGACAAGAAAGGCCTTGCGACCCGCAAGGCGTCCGGGGAGGTGCTCTCGGCGATCGGCGAGGAGTTGCCGGAACTGTGGGGGGGCTCCGCCGACCTTGGCGAGAGCAACCTCACCACGATCAAGGGTGCCGACTCCTTCGGCCCCGAGAAGATCTCCACCAAGATGTGGACCGCGCACCCGTACGGGCGCACCCTGCACTTCGGGGTGCGCGAGCATGCGATGGGCGCGATCCTCAACGGGATCGCGCTGCACGGGCCGACCCGGCCCTACGGCGGTACTTTCTTGATCTTCAGTGACTACATGCGCCCTGCAGTGCGGCTGGCCGCATTGATGAAGACGCCGGTCACGTACATCTGGACGCACGACTCCATCGGCCTCGGGGAAGACGGTCCCACCCACCAGCCGGTGGAACATCTGGCCGCGCTGCGGGCCATTCCCGGGCTGGATGTGGTACGCCCGGCAGATGCCAACGAGACGGCGGCAGCGTGGAAGGCGCTGCTGGAGAAGGGCACCCGGCCGACGGGACTGTGCCTGACCCGGCAGAACGTGCCAGTGCTGGAGGGCACCGACGTCAACGGCGTCGCGCGCGGCGGTTACGTGCTTTCCGATACCTCCGCCGAGGTCGGTAACGGCTTGCCTGACGTGCTGCTCATCGCGACCGGCTCTGAAGTCCAGTACGCCGTCGCCGCCCAGCAGACGCTGGCCGCCGAGGGTATCGGGACCCGGGTGGTGTCGATGCCGTGCGTCGAGTGGTTCGACGAGCAGGAACAGGCCTACCGTGACCAGGTGCTACCGCCTACGGTGAAGGCGCGAGTTGCGGTTGAGGCCGGCGTCGCGATGCCCTGGTATCGCTTCGTGGGTGACCACGGCGAGGTGGTCTCGCTAGAACATTTTGGCGCCTCGGCGGATTGGCAGACGCTGTTCCGGGAATTCGGTTTCACCGGCGAAGCCGTCGCGGATGCGGCCCGACGCAGTCTGGGACACATCAAGCAGTAACCCAGGGAGGTGCCCCTTGTGAGCAGGACAGATCCCCTGCAGGCGCTATCTGAGGCTGGCGTATCGATCTGGCTGGACGACCTGTCCCGACACCGGATCACCTCAGGAAATCTTGCCGAGCTGATCACTCAACGGCACGTGGTCGGGGTGACCAGCAATCCGACAATCTTCGCGCATGCATTAGAGCACGCGGAGGACTATGACGAGCAGGTAAGGGAACTGGCTGCTCGCGGGGCCTCGGTCGAAGAGGCAGTACGGGAAATCACCGTTGCAGACGTTCAATCTGCCTGTGACGTGTTCAGCGGTGTCTGGGAGACCACCGGCGGGGTGGACGGCCGGGTATCGCTGGAGGTCGATCCCCGGCTGGCGCATGACACCGCGGCAACCCTCGCCCAGGCTGCTGAACTGTGGAAGACGGTGGATCGACCCAACTTGATGATCAAGATTCCAGGGACGGAAGAAGGATTGCCAGCCATTACCGGCGCGCTGGCCGACGGGATCAGTGTGAACGTCACCCTGGTCTTCTCGGTGGAGCGATACCGCGAGGTGATGGCGGCCTTCTTCGCCGGCCTGGAGCAGGCCAGCGCTAACGGTCACGACCTGGCCGGCATCACGTCGGTCGCGTCGTTCTTCGTCTCCCGGGTCGATACCGAGATCGACAAGCGGTTGGAGGCGATCGGCACCGAGCCGGCACTGGCGCTGCGCGGACAGGCCGCAGTAGCCAACGCTCGGCTAGCGTACGCGGCGTACCAGGAAGAATTCGCCACGCCACGGTGGGTACGCCTGCGTGAGGGCGGGGCACGTCCGCAGCGACCGCTGTGGGCATCCACCGGCGTGAAGAATTCCCACTACCCGGATAGCAAATACGTCACCGACCTCATCGCACCCGGAGTGGTCAACACCATGCCTGAGAGCACCCTGCTGGCCTTCGCCGATCACGGCGAGGTGCCGGGTGACCAGGTGTCAGGCCAAGCCGCGGAGGCACAGCACATCTTCGATGAACTGGCCGCAGTCGGGATCGATCTCAACGACGTGTTCGCCGTACTCGAGCGCGAGGGTGCGGAGAAGTTCGATGCGTCGTGGTCCCAGCTGGCCGATACGGTCGCCGACCAGCTGGCCAAGGCTGCACCGTCGACAGCAGGCTGAGCTGGCGATGCCCGAATTTGGCTGGGGTACGCGTTTGCTGCACTCCACCGGCCAGCACCACAAAGGTGTCCACCACAACGGTGCTTTCCTGCAGTTGCCCGGCACAGTGGACATCGATATCCCGGTGCCCGGTACCGACTTCACCCCGGGACCACTTCGGCGGGCGCAACCATTAGCTGACGCGCAGGTGCTTGCCGCGCACGGGCGTCCGGTGCTGCGGCTGCACCTGCGTGACCGGCCAGCTGGACTCGTCGCCCTCATGCATGCGGTGCAGGAGCTTGGATGAACATGGCAATGAAGGTGGCACGGCGGATCAATCCGCTGGTGGATCCTCGGGACAAGCGGCTGCCCCGGATCGCCGGACCGTGCGGTGTGGTGATCTTTGGAGTTACCGGGGACCTGTCCCGTAAAAAGCTCATGCCGGCGATCTATGACCTGGCCAACCGCGGGCTGCTGCCACCGGGCTTCGCGTTGGTCGGATTCGCCCGCCGTGACTGGGCTGACGAGAACTTCACCGAGCTGGTCCATGGCGCGGTACGCGAGCATGCCCGGACCCCGTTCCGGGAGGACGTCTGGAGGCAGCTGTCTGAGGGTATTCGCTTCGTGCCCGGCAGCTTCGAAGACGATGCGGCTTTCGACGAACTCGCAGAGGTTGTCGCGCAGCTCGACCAGGAACGCGGAACTGGCGGTAACCACGCCTTTTACCTCGCGATTCCACCCGCAATGTTCCCAGTGGTCCTCAAACAGCTCGCCCGCACCGGCTTGGCCGAGCAAACTGCTGACCAGTGGCGTCGCGTGGTGATTGAAAAGCCGTTCGGACACGATTTACGTAGCGCGCAAGAACTTAACGAAATAGTCAACGACGTCTTTCCCGAGGAGTCGGTGTATCGCATCGACCATTACCTTGGCAAGGAGACGGTGCAGAATATTCTGGCGCTGCGGTTTGCCAACCAGCTTTACGAGCCGATCTGGAACAGCCATTATGTGGATCACGTGCAGATCACCATGGCAGAGGATATCGGGGTAGCCGGCCGGGCCGGCTATTACGACGGCATCGGGGCGGCCCGCGATGTTATCCAGAACCACCTGATCCAGCTGCTCGCTCTGACTGCGATGGAGGAGCCGCTGTCCTTCTCCCCCGAATCGCTACGTGGTGAAAAAATCAAGGTGCTTTCGGCGACCGAACCGGTGGGGCCTTTTGACGAGACCACTGCACGGGGCCAGTACCTGGGTGGCTGGCAGGGTGGCACCAAGGTTCCCGGGGTGTTTGAGGAGGGCGGCTTGCGCCCTGGTTCTACCACCGAGACCTTCGCCGCGATCACGCTCGAAGTGGACAACCGGCGGTGGGCTGGGGTGCCGTTTTTTCTGCGTACCGGCAAGCGGCTGGGCCGGCGCGTCACCGAGATTGCGGTGATCTTCAAGCGGGCTCCCCACCTGCCGTTTGAGGCGACGATGACCGAGGAATTGGGGCAAAACGCACTGGTGATCCGGATCCAGCCCGACGAGGGCGTCACCATCCGGTTCGGCTCGAAGGTGCCAGGCACCACCATGGAAGTGCGCGGGGTCACAATGGACTTCCGCTACGGCAGTGCCTTCACCGAGTCCTCCCCCGAGGCCTATGAGCGGCTGCTGCTCGACGTGCTGCGTGGTGAGCCGTCATTGTTCCCGGTCAATGCGGAAGTCGAGCTGTCCTGGGAAATCCTTGATCCGGTACTGGAGTACTGGACCAAGCACGGCAAACCCGAGCCCTATCCAGCGGGGACGTGGGGACCGCAGTCGGCAGACCGGATGATCGCCCAGGCAGGCCGGAGCTGGCGGCGACCATGATCTCCAGTTGGCTTCCGTGCTGATATGCGCTGCGTAGTGTTCGGCGCCACCGGCTATATCGGTGGTCGCCTCGTTCCCGCCCTGTTGAGCGCCGGCCACCACGTGCGGGTGGTTGCGCGTACTCCCGGCAAGCTCGCCGAGGTGCCCTGGCGGGATCAGGTCGAGATCGTCTCAGGGGATGTCACCGATGCGGGGAGCGCGCAGAAGGCGATGGCCGGTCAGGACGTCGTCTACTACCTGGTGCACTCGCTCAACCGGCGAGATTTCGTTGACGTCGACCGCCGCGCCGCCCAGGTGGTCGCCGAGGCAGCTCGCGTTGCCGGCGCTGCCCGCCTGGTGTATCTGGGCGGGATCACGCCCGACACTGGGCCGCTCTCGGATCACCTGGCCTCACGGGCCGAGGTAGGGCAGATCCTGCTCGACTCCGGTGCGCCGGCCATCGTGTTGCGGGCGGCGGTGATTCTGGGATCCGGCTCGGCCAGCTTCGAGATGCTGCGTTACCTCACCGAGCGGTTGCCTGCCATGGTTACGCCACGCTGGGTGCACAACCGCATCCAGCCCATCGCTGTGCGTGACGTACTGCACTACCTGACCGCCGCTGCGGCGCTGCCGGAGAAGGTCAACCGGGCTTTCGATATCGGTGGGCCGGATGTGCTGACCTACCTGGAGATGATGCGCCGCTACGCGGTCGTGGCCAAGCTGCCCCGGCGCGTGGTCGTGCCGGTGCCGGTGCTGACGCCTTGGCTGTCGGCTCAGTGGGTCAACCTGGTCACCCCGGTGCCGCGCAGCATCGCCGTCCCGTTGATCGAATCGCTGGTGCACGAAGTGGTCTGCCACGATCACGACATCGCCGACTACATTCCCGACCCGGACGGTGGCCTGACTCCCTATGAGCACGCCGTCGAGCTGGCGTTGACGAACACCCGCCGCGCCCAGGTCCCTACCCGCTGGTCAGATGCGGCGTGGCCGGGTGCGCCATCGGATCCGCTGCCTACCGACCCGGAGTGGTCCGGCGGCTCGCTGTACGAGGACCTTCGGGAGTACCGCTGCACCGCCGATGCCCAGACTCTCTGGAACGTCATCGAAGCCATCGGCGGCGAGCACGGCTGGTACTCGTTTCCCCTGGCATGGTCGGTACGCGGCTGGATCGACCGGATAGTCGGTGGTGTCGGGTTGCGCCGCGGCCGCCGCGACCCCCACCGCCTGCACGCCGGGGAAGCCCTGGACTGGTGGCGGGTGGAGCACCTCCAGCGACCCCGGCTGCTGCGGTTGCGTGCCGAAATGCGCCTTCCCGGCCGCGCGTGGCTGGAACTCGAAGCCGTTCCGGACGGTAACGGCGGCTCCTGCTACCGGCAGCGGGCGCTGTTCAAACCTCATGGGCTCGCGGGACATTTGTACTGGCACAGTGTCGCGCCTTTCCATGGCATCGTCTTCGGCGGCATGGTGCGCAATATCGCCAGTGCGGCCGAGCGCTCCAGCGCCCGGAACAGCGTGCACACCACCGGCGGGTCCGCGGCATGAGCGTGGCAATCGGCCTGTTCACCCGGGATCTGCGGGTACATGACAACCCTGTCCTGCACGCCGCGTGCCACGCCGCCACCGAAGTAGTGCCGCTGTTCGTGCTCGACTCAGCAATCCTGCGCGGCGGGTCGATGTCCGCCAACCGGGCAACTTTTCTCGCCAACGCGCTGGCGGATCTGGATGACCAACTGCGGAAGTTGGGCGGGCGTCTTGTAGTGCGCTCTGGTGACGTGGTCAAGGAAGTCGAGCGCATTGCCGCGGAGCTGGGCGCAGACCAGGTGCATGTCGCCGGTGACGTCAGCGCTTACAGCCACCGCCGCGAGCAAGGATTACGCGAGCGTCTCGCTGAACACGGCTGCCGGTTGCAGGTCCACGAGATGTCGATCACTGTGGTGGAACCCGGCGCGATCACTCCGGCGGGTGGCGGCACTCATTTCGCGGTGTTCACCCCTTACTACCGGCGTTGGCTTGACGCGCAGCGCCGCGCTCTGCGCCCACCGCCCAGCCGGATCACCGTGCCATCCGTTACCAGCGACCCACTACCCAGCGCTGACGAACTGTGTTCCGGCCAGCGTTCACCCCAGCTCCCCCGGGGTGGGGAAACGGCGGGCCGGCGCATTCTGAGCGACTGGCTGGCCGGACGAGTCGTTGATTACGAACAGGCGCATGATGATCTGGCCGCCGATGGCACCTCCCAGCTGTCCCCCTACCTGCACTTCGGATGTGTCTCAGCAACCGAGGCGGTACACACCGCCGACGCCGACACACCCGGCGGGGCAGCCTTCATCCGCCAGCTGGCGTGGCGCGACTTTCACCACCAGGTGCTCGCTGCGCGTCCCGACGCCGCGACCACCGACTACCGCCACCGGCACGACCGGTGGCGCGACGACGAGGAAGCCGCGCAGGCCTGGCGAGATGGCCGCACCGGTTACCCGATCGTCGATGCCGGCATGCGGCAACTCCGCGCCGAGGGCTGGATGCACAATCGTGCTCGCCTCATCGCTGCCAGCTTCTTGACCAAGACGCTGTATCTGGACTGGCGCCTTGGCGCCCAGCACTTCTTCGACCTGCTCGTCGACGCCGATGTCGCCAACAACCAACTCAACTGGCAATGGGTCGCGGGCACCGGTACCGACACCCGGCCCAACCGGGTGCTCAATCCGCTACGGCAGGCGCAGCGCTATGACCCCGACGGTGACTACGTCCGCCGCTACCTACCCGAACTGCGGGACGTCCCTAGACCCGCGGTGCACCAACCGTGGAAGCTGGACGCACCGCACCGGGGCCGCCTGGACTATCCCGAGCCGATCATCGACCTGCGCGAAGGGGCGGATCGCTTCCACACCGCCCGGAAAACAGCTGAGAGCACATTATGATCATCGATTTGCCGTCGACGACAGCATCAGCGGTCAACCACGCCCTGATCGACATCCGGGAGCGCGGCGGCGCAGTCGCCGTGGGCCGGGTACTCAATCTGGTGATCGTCACTGACGACTCAGCACAGGTGGAGCAGTCCATTGAAGCGGCCAATGAGGCGAGCATGGAGCACCCGTGCCGGGTGCTCGTGGTCGCCCGGGGTCTCAAGCGGGCCGGGACCCGGCTGGACGCCCAGATCCGCGTCGGTGGCGACGCCGGCGCGTCCGAGGTGCTCGTCCTGCGCTTATACGGCCCGCTGGCCGACCACGGAGACAGCGTGGTGGTACCGCTGCTGCTGGCAGACTGCCCCGTGGTTACCTGGTGGCCCGGGGTGTCCCCGGCAGCTCCCGCGATCGATCCCCTTGGCCAGCTGGCGCAGCGCCGGATCACTGACGCCGCTGCGGCAGCTCAGCCCATCAAGGCACTCGAAAGCCGGCGTACCGCCTACACCCCCGGGGACACCGACCTGGCGTGGTCGCGGCTCACGCCATGGCGCGCCCTGCTCGCCGCGGCCCTGGACCTGCCGCCGTACGAGGACGTCGACGCGGTCACCGTGACCGGTGCCGCCGATAACCCATCGACCGACCTGCTTGCCGGCTGGTTGCGCGCCCGCCTGGAGGTACCAGTGCGCCGCCGCACCAGCCCTCCGGGCGGCGGGATCCACGCGGCAGTACTGGAGCGTCGTTCCGGCCCGGTGGAGTTGGTCCGGCCGGACGGCAAGGTCGGCACCCTGCGCCAGCCTGGCCAACCAGACCGCCAGGTGCCGCTGCGACGGCGACCAGTGCGCGAGTGTCTCGCCGAGGAGCTGCGCAGGTTGGACCCCGATGAGATCTACTACGCCGCGCTCCAGGCGATGACCGAGGTCGAAGGTCGGCGCACCGGCGCGACGAAGGGCAGCCGATCGGCCGATGCAAGGCGCGGTCCGTGACCCGCCCCGACGTGGTGGTGCACGCCACCGCCGAGGTACTTGCTGCTGCCACGGCCGCCCGGCTCATCACCCGGATCGTGGATGTGCAGAGCGCCTCCGGGTCGGCATCCCTGGTCCTGACCGGTGGCCGGATCGGGATCGCGGTACTGCGGGAGGTGGCGAACACCCCGGCGGCAACGGCAGTGGACTGGCGGCAACTGGATATCTACTGGGGGGACGAGCGTTTCCTGCCCCGCGGTCACCCGGAGCGCAACGAGACCCAAGCGCGCGAGGCCCTGCTCGACCACGTCGATATGGATCCCGCCCGGGTGTTCCCGATGGGCGCCTCGGACGGTCCGTGGGGCAATGATCCGGACGCAGCGGCGCGGACCTACGAAGAGCAGCTGCTCAACCAGCGGCGGCCGGAAGACCGCGGCGTGGCGCCATCCTTCGATATCTGCCTTCTCGGCGTGGGCGAGGACGGCCACGTCGCGTCGGTCTTTCCCGGCTCCCCTGCGGTGTACGAGACCGAGCGGGCGGTGATCGCCGTGCGAGGTAGCCCCAAGCCGCCGCCTATCCGGATCACGCTGACCCAGCCGGCCATCCGGTGCGCCGCTGAGGTGTGGTTGATCGTCTCCGGGTCGGACAAAGCCGCGGCGGTGGCGATGGCCCTAGGCGGCGCCGGCCAGGTGAGCGTTCCCGCCGCCGGTGCCACTGGCCGTCGCCGCACGCTGTGGCTGCTAGACCGCGCTGCCGCCGCCAAACTCCCCCCCGAACTCCTCCCCCGCTAAGCCCCTTCTTCTCCTGCTCGCGGCCCCTCCCCGGCGTGTCGTGCGCTCCTACCGTGCGTGTCGCGCTCCCGTGCCTGCTGTGTCCCCTTTTTCTGCCTGGCGTGTCGCGCTCTCCTGGCCCTGCCCCAGCGCCTGGCCAAGGTTCCCCACCGGACTAGCTCCTCTGGCCCGCCCGGCCGGTAGCCGCCCTCACATGCAACTTCCAGGCTGCCCGCAGCACGCGTTCACATTCCTGTGGCTGACTCGCCTGCGTCGCTACCCGGTCAGGCGTGCGGAAGGTTGTCGTGGTGAAGCCAATGATCACGATGCGCCAGCTGCTGACCAAGCGCTGGCTGATCGTGAGTGTGGTGGTCATCGCGGCCGGCGTCGTGATCACCGGCTGGGCATGGGCAGCAGGATCTTCCTCGGCTGCCGCTCCCCGGCTAGGCACCGCGACCCTGGGGACGATACGCCAAACGGTGTTGGCAACCGGCACAATCGCCGCTGCCCAGCAGGCAAATCTGAATTTCGGAGTCAGTGGCCAGGTCACCGCGGTCTCGGCGACCGTTGGTCAGCAGGTGAAAGCCGGCCAAACCCTGGCGACGGTGGATGCAGCGTCGCTGCCCAGTCAGGTGGCCCAGGCGAAGGCCGCGGTGGCGGCCAGCGAGGCCAGGGTCGCCGCAGACCAGGCGTCCGGTGCGCCGGCGGCTCAGCTCAATGCCGACAACGCCGCGCTCACCTCGTCGAATGCGCAGTTGACCGTCGCGCAGCAGAACCTGTCCCGCGCCTCGTTGACCGCGCCGTTCGGCGGCACAGTCGCTGCGGTGTCGTTGACAGTGGGCCAGCAAGTATCCGGCGGCTCGTCAGCTGGCTCAGGTGGCTCAGGTGGCGCGTCTGGCGGGCCGACGGGGACCGGGGGGCTAGCCGCGACCACATCGTCGAACAACGCGTCCGCTTCGACCACCCCGGCATCAAACTCGCAGATAGTGGTGATCAGTACAGGAAGCTACATCGTCAACGCGAGCGTCGACGACACCCAGGTCAGTCAACTGCGCTCCGGCGATCAGGCTGTCATCGTGCCGAACGGGTCGACCAGCCAAGTATTCGGAACCGTGGCCTCGGTGGGGATGGTCGGGAGCCAGAACTCCGGGGTTACCAGCTACCCAATCACCATTGACGTCACCGGTAATCCCGGCAACCTGCCCATCGGTGCCACCGCTCAAATCTCGATCACCGTCAAACAGCTCACTGACGTCGTCGTGGTGCCCCGGGCAGCGGTGCACTCCGAAGGTGGCCAGTTTGTGGTCTATGAGATGTCCGGCACTAAGCAGGTATCCCGTCCGGTGACGGTGGGACTCAGCGCGGGCGGCCAGACACAAATCACCAGTGGTCTAGCGGCCGGTACCCGCATCGTGCTGCCCGCCGCGCCGGCGGGTTCTCGTGGGGCCGGCACAGGACGGGGTGGTGGTTTCGGCAGCGGCAGTGGCAGTGGCGGTGGCTTTGGTGGTGGGGGCGGTGGTTTTGGTGGTGGGGGCGGTGGTTTTGGTGGTGGAGGCGGTGGTTTCGGCGGCGGAGGCCGCGGTCTGGGTAGCAGGACGGGTTAACCGATGACCACCGACCTGTTTCCTACGCTGGAATTTCCGCTCCTGGAGTTGCGCGGCGTCAGCAAGACCTACCGCAGCGGCTCGCTGCAGGTCCAGGCGCTACGTGGGGCCTGCATCGCGATCCGGGAAGGCGAATTCGTGGCGATCACCGGTCCCTCCGGATCCGGTAAGTCGACGCTGATGCACGTCCTCGGTTGCCTGGATAGCCCGACATCGGGAACGTACCGCCTGGCCGGCCAGGATGTCAGCACGATGTCGGAAGAGGAACTGGCAGACGTCCGCAACCGGCGAATCGGGTTTGTGTTTCAACAGTTCAACCTGCTGGCCTCATTGACGGCCGGGCGCAATGTGGAACTGCCGCTGTGCTATGCCGGCGTCCGGCGCGCTGAGCGCACTGCCAGGGCAACGGAGGCGTTGGCCCGGGTTGGTCTGGCCCACCGGGTGGAACACCGCCCCGGGGAGCTGTCCGGCGGCCAGCAGCAACGGGTGGCTATCGCCCGGGCGTTGGTCACCGATCCAGCGCTGATCCTGGCCGATGAACCCACCGGCAACCTGGACTCTGCCTCGACCACAGACGTCCTGGACCTGCTCGCCGAACTGCACGTCGCCGGGCGAACCATCGTGCTCATCACGCACGAGGCCGATGTGGCGGCCGCGGCCGCCCGGACCGTGCACATTCTGGATGGCGCCATCCAGAACGACAGTGGTGTGCATCAGGAGGCGACACACCGTGGATGAGGGAGCGACACGCCGGGCAGGAGAGGAGACACGGCGGGCTGGGGGACGCGACGCGCGACGTGCCGGAGGGCGCGACACGGGGAGCATGAGGGAGCGACACGCCGGGGAGGGGGTGGGGGGATGAACTGGTGGGAGACGATCCGGACTGGGCTGGAGGCGGTACGGTCGCACCGGCTCCGCTCGGGGCTGACCGTGCTGGGCATCTTGATCGGCATCGCCGCGGTCATCCTGACCGTCGGACTCGGCCTCGGCGCCCAGCAGCAGATCACCCAGCAGATCAACTCGCTGGGCAGCAACCTGCTCATCGTCGGCCCAGGTAGCACCACCAGCAGCAACGGGCTTCGCGGTGGCCTTGGATCCGCATCGACCCTGACCGAAACTGATGCCACCGCGCTGGCCTCCAAGGTCGTGGCACCCGACATCACGGCGGTCGCCCCCGCGGTACAGCGGTCGGAATCATTGACGGCCGGAGCGTCAAACTGGACCACCACCGTGGTGGGCACGACACCAGACTGGCTCAGCGTCCGGGCGCGCACGGTATCCAGCGGTCGCTTCCTCACCACGCAGGATGTGACCGACCATGCGGCGGTGGTGGTACTCGCCGCCACCACCGCCCAGGAGCTCTTCGGCCCCCGGGACGCGGTCGGGCAAACCGTCACGGTCACCGGCATACCGCTGAGCGTGATCGGGGTGCTCAGCCCGGCGGGCTCGACAGCGGCGGCGAACGAGGACGATCAGGCCATCGTTGCGCTGTCCACCGCGTCCGAGCGGCTCTTCGGCGGCGCGACGCGCACCTCGGTGCAGAACATCTACCTGCAAGCCCAGTCGTCGGACACCCTGTCCGCCGCCTACCAGGAAGCCGAATCGGAACTGTCGAACCTGCATCACGTCACGACACCCGGCAGCGAGGATTTCACCATCACCAGCCAGCAGTCGATCTTGAACACTGCCACCTCGGTCACCCAGACTCTGACAGTGCTGCTCGGTGGTATCGCAGCGATCTCGTTGCTGGTCGGCGGCGTGGGCGTGATGAACATCATGCTGGTGTCGGTGACCGAGCGGATCCGCGAGATCGGTCTGCGCAAAGCGCTCGGCGCCACGCCACGGGTCATCCGGCGCCAATTCCTGGTCGAGGCATCCGTCCTCGGGCTCAGCGGTGGAGTACTCGGGGTGCTATTGGGCGTGGCCGCCGGGCTCGGCCTATCGAAGCTGATCTCCCAGCCGGTTGTGATCTCCCCGCTGGCGACGCTGGGCGCACTCGCCGTGGCCGTCGCGATCGGGCTGGTTTTCGGTGTCTATCCGGCGAGCCGGGCTGCCCGGCTCGCCCCGATTGAAGCGCTCCGCAGCGAGTGAGGAACCCATGAACAGACGGGTGTCAGGTGCTCGTGCCCGGTTCGTCGCGGCCACTGTCGCGGCTTTCGCGACTGCCGTGGCCGTCAGCGCCTGCGGCAGTCCTTCCAGTTCCAGCCCAGCAGCTGAGTCGACAACTCAGAGCCAGAGCAGTCCCCCGCCGCGCGGCACGGTAGCCGCAGTCACCGCAACCGACATCGAGGTGCAGAACCCCCGAACCGGCCCGGTCCGGGTCACGTTCACCCCCTCTACCAATTTCACCAAGACGGTGACCGCTACCTTCGGTGACCTCGCTGTCGGAGATTGCGCCTTCGCCACCGGGCCGGCGGCGCAGCCAGCGGGTACCCATGCCGGTCCGCTCACCGCCACGTCCGTGCTGATCAGCCCGGCGACCAGGGGCGGTACCTGCCTGGGGCGCGGGGCGGGCGCCGGTGGTGGTCGCGGTCGCACTATGGCCACCTCGGGCAAGATCACGTCGGTGAACGGCAGCGGATTTGTGATACAGGAGGGCACTGCGAACACCATCCGCACAGTCGCCACGACCGCAACTACCGCATTCACCAAGACCGTCACCACCGACAAGTCCGGCCTCAGTGTGGGGCGATGCGTCACCGTAATGGGCCCCTCCGATGGCACCGGAACGGTCGCCGCATCATCGATCAGTGTCCGCCAGCCTGGCCCTAACGGCTGCCTGGGCGGTTTCGGTGGTCCCGGACGGGCCAACCGGTCCGCGGCCGGCGGCAACGGGTCCTGACGCCATGCACGCCTTGGTGATCAAAGATCGACCGCGCCGGCCGCGCCCACAACGCGGCCAGCGCCGATGGGCGGTAGCAGGCGCAGCAGCTACGGTCGCCGTGGTGCTCACCATCGCGGTCGAGGCCAGTGGCAGCAGCGGATCGTCCTACCGCACCGCCAGTGTCGAGCGAGCCGATGTCGACGCGACTATCGACTCCTTGGGCACCATCCAACCGGTCAATCAGGCGAGTCTGAGCTTTCCGGTGGCTGGCACGGTGAGCAGCGTGCCAGCCACTGTCGGCCAGCACGTCACCGTCGGTCAGACCCTGGCACAGCTCGATACCACATCCCTGGACGCCCAGGTCGCCTCAGCCCGATCCACTGTCGCCGCCGCTCAGGCCAAGCTCGCCGCCGATCAGTCGAGCCAGACTATTCCCACTGTCACGGCCGCAGTGGCGCCGTCCGCATTCAGCACGCAAACAACTTCCGGGGATAACGCTCACGCGGCCGGGACAGGCTCGTCGAATCCGGCATTGTCCGCCCGGGACACGCTCAGCAAGCAGCAGGCCCAGCTGATCAACGACCAACACCGGGCTGACCAGGATCTCACCCAGGAAAGGCGTGATCTCACCACTGAGACCAACAGCTGTCAGGCGTTCGTCAGCGCTACCCACGGCAGCACAACACAGGTCGTCACGAACCACTCCCAGCGGCATGGCCGGCCGTTGCCGGACGTGACCGCAACCGCCGCGCCAGCCGATCCGAGCCAGTGTCAGGCGGCGATCAGTGCGGTCCTCGCCGATCAGACTGCCGTCGACCGCGATCAGCAGGCGGTGACCGCGGATCTGCCCGCCCTCAGCGCAGCCATTACCACATTCATGACGACCGCACCGGTCACGCCACCGGCCCCGAGCCCGCACCCGACCGCGACACCAAGCGCCGCTCGCAGCGCCCGGACAACCGCAACACCGACGGGCACCGCGAACCGGACCCCGGCAGCCCTGCGGCCACCCTCTACCGCACCCGCCGTTCGGGCAGCTTCCCCGCAACAACTGGCCTCGGACCAGGCCGCGATCGACGCGGCACAGGCGCAACTCACCGAGGCGCAACAAGCGCACGATCAAGCCGAGTTGCGCAGCCCGATCGAGGGCACGGTCGGCTTGGTGACGATCAGCGCGGGCGAAGCTGTGCCGGGCAGTTCGGCAAGCCCGCAAATCGTTGTCATCGGAGCAGGAACGCACCAGGTGACCACATCAGTCAGCGATACCAGTGTCAGGTCCGTCAAGGTGGGAGATACCGCAACCGTTGTCCCGAGCGGCACCTCAGCAGCCCTGCATGGCCAAGTTGTCTCGATCGGCCTGCTCGGTACGTCCGGATCCACTGGCTCCGGTTCAGTCAGCTACCCGGTCACGATCGGTCTGACCGACACCGACCAGCCACTGTTCGCAGGGCAAAGCGCATCGGTGTCGATCATGCTGGCCCATGCCTCGGACGCCCTTACCGTGCCCAGTTCCGCGGTCCAGCACCGAAATTCCGCCAGCACCGTTGCCGTATTGCACAATGGCACGGCGGAAAATGTCGACGTTACCCTCGGTGTCATCGGACCGACCCGCACGCAGGTGCTCGCCGGGCTCAACCCAGGTGATCAGGTCGTCATCGCCGATCTGTCGCGGCCGCTGCCCACCAGCGATATCCAGAACCTCCGTCGCCTCACGGGCGGCGGTGGGCGTGCCGGTGGATGAGATCGATCAGGGCGTGGTGGTCCATAAAACTGAGTAAAGGTCGTCATCTTGCCCGAGGACAGCCGAGTTCTGGGCCGGTAGGTCTGGGGATGGTATCTGCCAAGCGACGTGCGATGCCGTCGTATGATTACGGAGGGTGACAGACATGGGGGATCTCGTGGATACCCGAACAGTCGGGCCACCGAGTCGTCTTGAAACCAGTGACACGCCAGACGACTGTGGCGCGCTCAACGTTATGGCCGGTCTGACCACTCAGGTGGACCGTTCCGGCGACGCCCAGATGGCCCTTCAGGAGGGGCCTTACCGCAAGAGCCACGCGGACTTGACATGCATTCGCCTCATCGCTGCGTCGGCGATCGTGGCGGGATTGCTGTTGGGTACCGCGCCGATGGCGCTGGCGCAGGTTGGGCACCTGATCGCCACCGCGCCTGCGGCGTTCGCCCAAGAGGTGCCCACAGCGGCAACCTCGAGGGCGGGTGGTCTCGACACAGATCATCCGAGCGCACAAAGCGACAGTGCTGACCGAACCGTGCCGTACCGATCACAGGCGCACACGGTGACGTCATTACTCAGTTGGAAGGGAACGAGTCGAGCGCTCAGATGCTCGTATAGCCTGCTCGTCGACGGGGACACCCGAAGTTGCCAGGCCGCTTGACCTTCAGCCGTTGCCAGACCCCGCCACCTGCGGCGACCGTTGCGGTTACGCGGCACGGCGGCGGGGCACGCGGAATAGCTGCTGTCTATAGCTCCCGAGATTCCTTCAGCCTGGCCAGGGCCTCCGCCAGGATAGCCTCGCCGTCAGCATCCGAACGGCGTTCCTTCACGTAGGCCAAATGGGTCTTGTACGGCTCATTACGCGGTGCATCCGGTGGTTGATGCTCATCGCGCCCAGCCGGAAAACCACATCGCGGGCAATCCCACAGCTCAGGTAACTCAGCGTCGACCGCAAATGACGGTCGAGACTCATGCCCATTCGCGCACCAGTAGGACACGCGGCGACGGGGCGCGGTCTCGCCCCGCTCGGATTCCCCCATGGGGCCTGCTCCCACCCGCGTACCACGGATGGCATTGCCACTTGCCATTGATTGCCTCACCTCGCGGAACCGCCCGGGCAACGCCCGGGGCATGCTCAGCCGATTTTGATGAGAAGCCCGATCCCCACGATGGAGATCACCCAGAGCGCGCTGACAAACAGCGTCAACCGATCCAGGTTCTTCTCCACAACGCTGGATCCGGACAAGCTCGATTGCACGCCGCCGCCAAACAAGCTTGACAGCCCTCCCCCACGGCTTCGATGCAACAGGATCAGCAGGATCAGCGCGATGCTGGTGACCAGGAGCAAGATCTGCAGGAAGAGCTTCATCACACCCTCGTCGGACGATGACTGCTTTGCAAGATTACTCGGCCGGACAAGCAGATGGGGATGCCGGCCCCGCAGTCACAGCCTTGGCATAGCTTGCCCGACTACGGTAGCGGACCTCCCGCGGCCAGCGCACAGAGCTTCGCGAACTCGTCCGCATCCAGGCTTGCGCCGCCCACCAGCGCGCCGTCGATATCAGGCTCGGCAACCAGGTCAGCGACATTGCTCGACTTGACCGACCCGCCGTAGAGCACCCGGACCTCGTCGGCCACCTCGGTCCCGTACTTGTCGGCCAACGCCTCCCGCAACGCACCGCAGACCTCTTGCGCGTCGGCCGGAGTGGCGACCCGCCCTGTACCGATCGCCCAGATCGGCTCGTAGGCGATCACCACGTTGCGGACCTGGTCGGTAGAAAGCCCCTTGAGCGCGGCCCGGAGTTGGTTGGTGCTGTGCGCCAGGTGACCACCAGCCTCACGCACCTCCAAGCCTTCACCGACGCACAGGATAGGCACCAGCCCGTTGCGTAGGGCAGCCTTAACCTTGCTGCCCACCAGGGTGTCGTCCTCGCAGTGGTATCCGCGCCGCTCGGAATGGCCCACGACGACGTAGGTGCATCCCAGCTTGGCGAGCATCGGCCCAGCCACATCCCCGGTGTAGGCCCCCGAGTCCTTGGGCGACAGATCCTGGGCGCCATAGTGGATCAGCAGCTTGTCGCCCTCCACGAGGGACTGCACGCTGCGCAGCGCGGTGAACGGCGGCAGCACGGCCACCTCCACCTTCGCGAAGTACTTCTCCGGCAGCGCGAAAGCGAGCTTTTGCACCACGGCTATCGCCTCAAGATGGTTGAGGTTCATCTTCCAGTTGCCGGCAATCAACGGTTGGCGAGCCATCCGCTAAGTCTCCAGCACCGCGACGCCGGGCAATGTCTTGCCCTCCAGAAATTCCAGCGAGGCACCACCGCCGGTGGAGATGTGCGAGAACCCGTCCTCGGGCAGGCCAAGCAGCCGCACAGCGGCGGCCGAATCACCACCGCCCACCACGCTGAACGCGGCCGAAGCTGCGATGGCCTCCGCGACACCACGGGTGCCGTCCGCGAACGGCGCCAGCTCGAACACTCCCATCGGGCCATTCCAAAACACGGTGGCCGCTCCGGTCAGCGCCGCAGCGAAGTCCTGCACCGTCTCTGGACCGACGTCCAGGCCCATCCACCCGTCCGGGATGTCTTGCGCGGCGACCGTGCGGGTGTTGGCGTCAGCCGCGAACTTGTCGGCGACCACCACGTCGCTGGGCAGACGGATGGTGTCGCCCGACGATTTCAGCAACCGCGCGCAGACGTCGATCATGTCTTGTTCCAGCAGCGATTCCCCGACCGGGTGACCGAGGGCGGCGAGGAAGGTAAAACACATCCCCCCACCGACGAGCAGGGTATCCACCTTCGGCAGCAACGCCTCGATCACGGCAAGTTTGTCGGATACCTTCGAACCGCCCAGCACCACGGCGTAGGGACGCTCCGGTGCCTCGGTGAGCCGCCGTAGGGTGGTCAGCTCGTCGACCACCAGGGTGCCGGCATAGCTTGGCAACTGCTCAGCAACCTCGACGACCGAAGCTTGCGCTCGGTGCACCACCCCGAACCCGTCGGACACGAACGCGCCGTCCGGGCCGGCCAGGGTAGCGAGCTCAGCTGCCAACGCAGCCCGTTCTGCGGTGTCCTTGGACGTCTCCCGCGGATCGAACCGGACGTTCTCCAGCACCGCGATCTGCCCGTCGGCGAGACCGGCCACCACCTCGCGAGCCGAATCACCGACCACGTCGGTAGCCGCCTGTACTGGCGTGCCCACCAACTCACCGAGCCGGGCGGCGACCGGACCCAGCGAGTACGCCGGATCCGGTGCGCCTTTAGGCCGGCCGAGGTGCGCGGTCACCACCACCCTCGCCCCGGCGTCGGTCAGCGCGCGCAAGGTCGGCAACGAGGCCCGGATCCGGCCGTCGTCGGTGATCCGGGCCCCGTCCAGCGGCACGTTGAGATCGGCGCGCACCAGGACTGTCCGCCCGGCCACGCCTTCGGCGAGCAAGTCGTCGAGACTCCTCACAGCTGCGAACCGACCATGATCACCAGATCAGCCAGCCGGTTGGAGTAGCCCCACTCGTTGTCGTACCAACCGACGATCTTGACCTGCTTACCGATGACCCTGGTCAGCGGCGCATCGAAGATGCACGATGCCGGGTCGGTCACGATGTCCGACGAAACGATCGGCTCCGTGCTGTAGCGCAGGATGCCCTTCAGCGGACCGTCGGCGGCGGTCCGGAAGGCCTCGTTGACTTCTTCAACGCTGGTCTCCCGGGAGACCGAGGCAGACAGATCGGTGATCGATCCATCAGGGATCGGCACGCGCAGCGCGAACCCGTCGAGCTTCCCGTTGAGCTCCGGCAGGACCCGCCCGATGGCCGCAGCAGCGCCGGTGGACGTCGGCACGACATTGATCGCCGCAGCACGCGCCCGGCGCAAATCCTTATGCGGACCGTCTTGCAGGTTCTGGTCCTGGGTGTAGGCATGGATAGTGGTCATCAAGCCCTCTTCGATGCCCAGCGCGTCGTTGAGCACCTTGGCCATCGGAGCCAGGCAGTTCGTCGTGCACGACGCATTGGAGATCACCGTCTGGCTACCGTCGAGCTGCGCATCGTTGACCCCGAGCACGACAGTGAGGTCCTCGCCCTTGGCCGGCGCGGAGATGATGACCTTCTTCGCCCCGCCCTCGTCGACATGCTTGCGAGCATCCTTCGCACTGGTGAAAAAGCCCGTCGACTCCAGCACGACGTCGACACCCAAGTCACCCCAGGGCAGCGCACCCGGGTCCCGCTCGGCGAGTGCTTTGATGGTCCTGCCGCCCACGACGATGCCGTCGTCGGTGACGTGCACGTCTTCTTGTAGCCGGCCCAGCACGCTGTCGTACTTGAGCAGGTGCGCCATGGTCGCGACGTCGCCAAGGTCGTTGAACGCCACCACCTCGATGTCGTGGTCACCTGCCTGCACAGCACGCCAGAAATTCCGCCCGATGCGGCCGAATCCGTTGATTCCTACCCGAACGGTCACGATCTCCCTCTCCCTCACCCAGACCGGCCACCATGCCAGCCCGCGACGTCTAGATCTCTGTGGCGCCACCCTAGCGGCCGACCCCGCAGCGCAAGCCCCCCGGCAGGGGGAGCCGCAGGGTTGTTCCGTGCCGAGCTCGCAGCCCGCTATACGTCGAGCATGTCGGGGGTAACCGCGGACTCGGTGTCCGGGACGCCGAGTTCCTCGGCTCTGCGGTCGGCCATCGCGAGCAGCCGCCGGATCCGGCCTGCCACTGCGTCCTTGGTCAGCGGTGGATCGGCCAGCTGACCGAGTTCTTCCAGCGACGCTTGCCGATGCTCCAGGCGCAGCCGTCCCGCAGACAGCAGATGCCCTGGGATGTCCCCACCGAGCAGATCCAAGGCGCGGGAAACCCGCGCTGCCGACGCCACTGCGGCCCGTGCAGATCGGCGCAGGTTGGCGTCATCGAAGTTGGCCAGCCGGTTGGCAGTGGCGCGGACTTCGCGGCGCACCCGGCGCTCTTCCCAGGCCAGCACCGACTCGTGCGCACCGAGCCGGGTGAGCAGCGCCCCGATGGCATCGCCGTCGCGGATCACCACCCGATCAGCACCGCGCACTTCCCGCGCCTTGGCAGAGATACCCAGCCTGCGGGCGGCTCCGACCAGGGCCAGCGCGGCTTCCGGCCCCGGGCAGGTGACTTCCAGCGCCGCCGAGCGACCCGGCTCGGTCAACGACCCGTGCGCGAGGAACGCACCACGCCAGGACGCCTCGGCGTCACAGATGCCTCCGGAGACCACCTGCGGGGGCAACCCCCGCACTGGGCGCCCGCGGACATCCAGCAATCCGGTCTGGCGGGCCAGCCCCTCTCCGTCTCGCACTATCCGCACCACATAGCAGGTGCCTTTACGTAACCCGCCCGCCGTGATCAGGTGCACATCGGAGGTGTGCCCGTAGAGCTCGTGCACCTCCCGGCGCAGCCGGCGGGCGGTGGACCCGGTGTCCAGCTCGGCTTCCACCACAACCCGTCCCGCGATGATGTGCAGGCCCCCGGCGAAGCGCAGCAGCGAGGACACCTCGGCCCGGCGGCAGCACGTCTTGGTCACCCGCAGCCGGCTCAGCTCGTCCTTGACGGCGGAGGTCATGGCCACCGGCGCTTCTCCTCCCCTTGCAGGTCCAACTCTCGTTCGCCAGGCGTGTCGGTTGGTCGACTTCGACCCTGGCCGACAGGTCCCGCGTCGATGCTTCGACCCTGACGAGCAGGTCTCGAGTCGATGTTTCGACCCTGACGAGCAGGTCTCGAGTCGATGTTTCGACCCTGACGAGCAGGTCTCAGTATCCGACGTAGTGCTGCGGCCAGCGCCACCGGATCGTGACGATCGGTGGATCCGTCCTCAGCGACCCGGTCAAGGTACGCGTGCCCGCCGAGCGCCCGCGCGCAGCGGTGCAACCTGGCGGGCACCGCGACCGCATCGATGTCCGCCAGGACTGCATGCACGCTGAATCCTGGCGGTGCGTGATCGAGCAGCACGGTCAGGTGCTGCTCTGGGGAGAAACCGGCGGTCTCTCCTGGCTGCGGCGCCAAGTTCAGGATCAGAATCCGCCGCGCCTCGGTCGTGACCAGCGCCCTGGCCAGGTCCGGAACCAGCAGGTGTGGCAGCACACTGGTAAACCAGGAACCCGGCCCGAGCACGACGACATCGGCGTCGCTGACAGCCAGGACCGCTTCGGTGCAGGCTTGCGGCCGTTCCGGGCGTAGCCACACCCGGTGTACCCGCCCTGGAGTGGTCGCCACGGCTACCTGCCCGCGAATCCGGCGCAGCGTAGTTGAATGGGCCGGGTCACCGTCCAAGCCAGCCACATCCGCCTCGATGTCCAGCGGTTGCGCAGTCATCGGCAGAACCCGCCCGGTCACCCCGAGCAGCCCGCAGACCTCATCAAGCATCGCCACCGGATCGCCCAACACCTCAAGCAACCCAGCCATCACCAAGTTGCCCACGGCATGCCCGGCCAGCGCCCCGCTACCACCAAAGCGATGCGCAAAGACCTGGCGCCAGCGGCCGGCATGCCCTTCGTCAGCGGCCAGCGCGGTCACCGCCATCCGCAGGTCCCCCGGAGGCAGCACACCCAGCTCGCGGCGCAACCGCCCGGACGATCCACCGTCGTCCGCGACGGTGACGACGGCAGTAATGTCCGAAGTGATGGTCCGCAAGGCGCTCAACGTCGCGTACAGCCCGTGACCACCACCGAGCGCAACGGCCTTCACAGCGCGGGTCACTCGCGGCCCACGTCCCGGTGCACCACCTTGACGGTCATCCCGTCGTCTTGGCCGAGCCGGGAGGCCAGCGCCTCGGAAACGACCACACTGCGGTGTTTACCACCTGTACAACCCACCGCGATGGTCAGGTAGCGCTTGCCCTCACGCCGGTAACCACCGCTAATCAATCGCATTAACTCGAGATACCGCTCGAGGAATTCTTCTGCGCCTTCCTGAGATAACACGTAATTGCGCACATCGGCGTCCAGCCCGGTAAATTCACGCAACTCCGGGATCCAGAATGGATTCGGCAAAAATCGCACGTCGATCACTAGGTCGGAGTCCATCGGCAGCCCGTACTTGTAACCGAAGGACACCACCGTGACCCGGGTACGAGTGCTCGATTCACCGCCGAACGCATGCTCGATCTTGGCCCGGAGCTGATGCACCGACAGCCCGGTCGTGTCCAGCACCAGGTCCGCCTCATCACGCAGTGGGGCGAGCAGTGCCCGCTCGGCGGTAATCCCGTCGACCAACCGGCCATCGCTATGCAGTGGATGGCTACGCCGAACTTGCTCGAAGCGCCGGATCAGCACAGCGTCGGTGGCCTCCAGGTACAGCACCTTGGGCCGGTAACCGCGAGCGTCCAGATCTTTAATGACCGCAGCCAGGTCGTCGGTGAACGCCCGGCTACGCACGTCCATGACCACCGCCACGCGGGTCACCACACCCTGCGAACGGGCGCCCAGCTCCACCATGGTGGCGATCAACTCTGGTGGCAGATTGTCCACGACAAACCAGCCCAGGTCTTCCAGGACCTTGGCGGCCGTGCTGCGGCCGGCGCCGGATAGTCCGGAGACCACGGCAACCTCGATGCCGCCCTGCACCTGCTGAGTCCCGGTCATACCTCACCCTCGCTCGCGTTGCCCAGGGCAGCGAGGACAGCCCGGGCCGTACTCGGACCAACGCCAGGTACCGCGGTGAGCTCCGCCACAGTGGCCTGCCGGATGCGGCGCACCGAACCGAAGTGTTTGAGTAGCGCGGTGCGCCGAGTCTGGCCGAGCCCGGTGACGTGGTCCAATTCAGAGCTGGTCATGCGCGCCGAGCGTTTCTGCCGGTGGTAGGTGATCGCGAACCGGTGTGCCTCGTCGCGGACTCGCTGCAGGAGATACAAGCCCTCACTGGTGCGGGGCAGGATCACTGGGTCGGCTTCGCCTGGTAACCAGACCTCCTCCAGCCGTTTGGCCAGCCCGGCGACCGCCACGTCAGTCACCCCTAGCTCGAACAGCTCCTGGGCCGCCGCGGCGACTTGCGCCGGGCCGCCATCGACCACAAGCAGGTTCGGTGGGTAGGCGAACTTCCGGGGCCGTCCGCTCTCGGGATCCAGGCCAGCTCGGGCAGCCGGCTCCGTTTCCCGCAGGTAGTGGGCGAAGCGCCGGCGGACCACCTCGGCAATGCTAGCCACGTCATCAGAGTGACCGCCGCCGGCCGCGTCGCGGATTGCGAAGCGCCGGTAATCCGGCTTGCGGGCCAACCCGTCCTCGAAGACCACCAGCGAGGCCACCACATCGTTGCCCTGCACATGGCTGACGTCGATGCATTCGATACGCAGCGGGGCGGTGTCCAGCCCGAGGTATTCCTGGATCTCTTGCAGCGCCGCGGCCCGCGCAGTCAGATCGCCGGCCCGGCGCAACTTGTGCTGCGCGAAAGCCTCTGCGGCATTGCGCGCCACGGTGTCGGCCAGCGCGCGCTTGTCTCCCCGTTGCGGGACCCGTAGTTGTACGCGGGAACCACGGAGCTCCGAAAGCCATTCGGTTAGCGCATCGGCGTCTTCTGGCAGCTCAGGGACCAGTACCTCGCGCGGTACCGGCTGGGTGGCATCATCGGCTGAACCAGCCAGTGCCGCCTGCTCGCCGTAGAACTGGGTGAGGAACTGGCCGACCAGGTCGACCTGTTCCACCCTTTCGATCACCCAGCCACGCTGCCCGCGGACCCGCCCACCGCGCACGTGGAACACCTGCACGGCGGCCTCGAGCTCGTCGCAGGCGAACGCGATCACGTCGGCGTCGGTGCCGTCACCGAGCACCACTGCCTGCTTTTCCATCGCCCGGCGCAGCGCACCCAAGTGGTCACGCAGCCGGGCGGCCCTTTCGAACTCCAGCTCAGCAGCCGCCGCCTCCATTTCTTGCTCGAGTCGGCGGATCATCTTGTCGGTCCGACCGGAGAGGAAATCGCAGAAATCGATGACGATAGCGCGATGTTCTTCGGTGGTAACATTACCCACACAGGGCGCTGAGCATTTGTCGATATAGCCTAGCAAGCAGGGTCTGCCGATCTGGCCGTGCCGTTTGAAGACGCCGGTTGAACAAACCCGTGCCGGGAATACTCTGGTGAGCAGGTCGAGCGTCTCCCGAATCGCCCAGGCGTGCGCGTATGGCCCAAAATACCGGACCCCGCGGCGGCGTGGCCCGCGGTAAACATGCAACCGCGGATATTCCTCGTGCAGCGTCACCGCCAGCACCGGATAGGTCTTGTCATCGCGGTACCGCACGTTGAACCGTGGGTCGAATTCTTTGATCCAGTTGTATTCCAACTGGAGTGCCTCGACCTCGGTGCTTACCACGGTCCAGTCCACAGAGGCGGCCGTGGTGACCATCTGCCGGGTGCGCGGATGCAGGCCTGACAGGTCGGCGAAGTAGGAGTTCAGCCGGCTGCGCAAGCTATTCGCCTTGCCGACATAGACGACCCGGCCATGCTCGTCCCGGAACCGGTATACCCCGGGCGCGTCCGGGATGGTCCCCGGCGCGGGACGGTAGGTGCACGGATCAGCCATCAACGGGCAGCCTATCCCGAGCACCTCCCCCTCCCGACATGGAGACATATCGGCCCAAAAGGTGTCCTGGCGATCCCGATATGTCTCGATATCGGGAGAAGGGGTGGGTGGAGAGGCCTAGACGAGGCGTTGGAGTTGAGCAGACAGGTGCGGCTTCATGGGAAGGCCGCGTAGCGCCCGTTCCTCGGCATAAGCCAGATCACCGCCCTCGACAATGCCATACAACCGGGCAGCCGCAGTGGTCTGCCGAGCCGTTTCGGTCCGCTCCAGGACATGTGCGTGCAACTCCCACGACGAGTCACTGATCTGCCCGCCGTAGTAGATCTCACAGATGCCGAACATGTGCGCAAGGATCAGCTCGATGGTCTGCTCTTCGTCCATCCGCCACCACCCGACTTCGCGGGCCGCGGGGCGCAACACCTGACCGTCGGGGCTCAGCAACCACGCTCGCGCTTCGTAGGCCAGGAACGGCCTGCCGTCGTGGGAAAAGACGATCTGCTGGCCGTACGGGAACTCGCCGAGCAACGACGGATACTGGGCAAGCCCCTTGCCACGCCACACTCCTATCAGGGGCGCCAGCGGCTCGCACTGCGGGTGCAACTCCACACCCTGTCCCAGCTTGATGACGTCCACGGGGATCGGCAAGTC
Source organism: Pseudonocardiales bacterium (assembly GCA_019241525.1). GTDB lineage: Bacteria > Actinomycetota > Actinomycetes > Mycobacteriales > Pseudonocardiaceae. Next base: position 37,567 of record JAFAWY010000101.1, on the reverse strand, counting down.
GTCAAACCACGGGGCGCCGGTTTCTGCCGGTAACCCGTCAACCTGGGGACTCGACTGGGATATGTCGCTGTTCACAGGTAAATCGGATCACGAACCGACGGTCTTGCGCTAGGCAACCGCAGAGTGGCGATGTCAAGGCCACTCATGAGATCTTCACAAGCATCAGTGTGAAAATAACATTCTGTGATGACAGACCCTGTGGAATGACTCCTCGCAGTCGTACCCTGAGACGAGCCTAACTGAGGGGGGTCGGGGGAATGGGCTTCGTTCGCACTGCCGTGGTATCGCTGAGCGTCGCCGTCGGCTGCGCCGTACTTACTCCAGCGGTGGCAGCCGCCACTATCCAGTCGGCGGCCGCGCCGTGCGGATCGTCCGCGGCGGCCTGTGTCAGCCTCAGCAGCCATCGAGCCTGGCTGTTGAGCGGTGGCCAAGTCGTCTACGGGCCCACTCCGATCACATCCGGGAAGCCCGGTGAAAACACTCCACCTGGCACGTTCCGCGTGCTGTGGAAGGACAAGAACCACCGCAGCTCCATCTTCAACAATGCACCCATGCCCTACTCGGTGTTCTTCACCAATACCGGCATCGCATTCCACGAAGGAAGTCTGCGGGTGCCCTCGGCCGGATGTATCCATCTGAGCCGCGACGCCGCGGTGACCTTCTTCAACAAGCTGTCGGTGGGCCAGGTCGTGCAGGTCGTTAACTGAGCAGCAGTCACGGCCGCCCATCACCTTGAGCCGACTCATGTCGGTCTGAGACCAGTGCGCGCACCGCGGGCAACAAAGCGCGCAATGCCTGCCCCCGGTGCGATACCGCATCCTTCTCAGCTGGGTCCAGCTCAGCCGAGGTGCGCGTTTCGCCGGCCGGGATGAAGATCGGGTCGTAGCCGAAGCCGTTGCTGCCACGAGCTTGCCCGGTAACAGCGCCGCGCCAGTGTGCCCGCACCACGGTCTGCGCGCCGGCCGTTCCGGTATCGCCGGGCACCACCAGCGCCGCAGCGCACACGAATGCTGCGCCCCGGCGATCATGCGGAACGTCGGCGAGCTGATCAAGTACCAATTGCAGGTTCGCCGCGTCATCACCATGGCGACCGGCCCACCGCGCCGACAGCACCCCGGGCATGCCGTTGAGCGCATCCACCTCCAAGCCCGAATCGTCGGCAATGGTGGCCACCCCGGTGGCAGCTGCCGCATCCCGGGCTTTGGCCAATGCGTTGCCCTCGAAGCTGGCAGCAGTCTCCGGCGCCTCCGGAAACGGGGGTACGTCGTCAAGCCCGATCACTTGCACGCCACCGAGGTCGGACAGGCTCAGGATCCGCCGCAACTCCGCCAGCTTCTTGGTGTTGCGGGTCGCCAGCAGCAGCCGCAACGTATTCACGGCAGGGGCAGTTCGCCAGGATATGGCGCCATCAGCGCGGCGGCTTGGCAGGCGGTCAGCTCCTTGCAGCCCTTAAGCGCCAAGTCGAGCATGTGGTCCAACGTAGACCGCGCGAAGGTGGCCCCCTCACCGGTGCCCTGAACCTCGACGAGGGAGCCGCTGTCAGTGGCCACCACATTCATGTCGACTTCGGCGCGGCAATCCTCCTCATAAGGCAAGTCCAGGCGGACCCGGCCATCGATCACACCCACGCTCACTGCGGCGACGGAGAACGACAACGGATCCGGGTGGCGCAACCGGCCTGCGGCGCGTAACCAGGTCACCGCATCGGCCAGCGCCACGTAGCTGCCGGTGATCGCCGCGGTGCGGGTGCCGCCGTCGGCCTGGATGACATCGCAGTCCAGGGAGATGGTGTTCTCACCAAGTGCCGCCAGATCGATGCAGGAGCGCAGGGCTCGCCCGATCAGCCTGCTGATTTCGTGAGTCCGGCCGCCCAGGCGCCCCTTGACTGATTCGCGCTCGCTGCGGGTATGCGTGGAGGACGGCAGCATCGCGTACTCCGCGGTAAGCCAACCTTCCCCCGAACCCTTGCGCCAGCGCGGCACGCCATCCACCACACTGGCCGCGCAGAGCACCCGGGTGCGGCCGCATTCGATCAGCACCGAACCCGCTGGCCACTGCTGGTAACCGCGGGTGATGCGCACCTCGCGCAACGCCTCATCGGTCCGACCATCCGCACGTGCCACCACGTCAGCCTACCCACGGCAGCCGGACACGGCCGCCGACGGTCAATCCTGCGTCGCCACATGTCGGTGTCAAATGTCGTAGTGGGCATCGGGGCGGACCAGCTCGGTAGGCCCACAGAAGACGGCTTGAGCTTCGGCCAGCACTTCTTCCGGATCGGTCCACGGCGGCACGTGGGTGATCAACAGCCGTCGCACACCCGCGGCGGCGGCAGCCTCACCGGCATCCCGTCCAGACAGGTGCACGCCAGGTGGGTTATTCGGCCGGTAGGTCCAGGACGCCTCGGCGAGCAGGACGTCGGCCCCGGTAGCCAGCTCGACGAGCTGCTGGCAGGGACCGGTGTCTCCGGAGAAGACCAACGCCTTGCCGGCATGGTGTAGCCGCAGCGCGTAGGCCTCGCACGGATGCTCGACGGGTGCAGCATGCACCTCGAAGGGGCCGATCCGGGCCACGTCGCGGTAGGTCCGGAAACTGTAAATATCGGACAGGTGCGTGGCCTTGCGCTCGGCGACATTCGGCGCGTACGCGGCGATCAACCGCTCGGCGGCGTCTGCCGGTCCGTAGAGCGGCAATGGGCCATGCCGTGGAGGATGCGGATGGTAGCGCCGGTAGACGGTCAACGCGGACACGTCAGCACAATGATCCGGATGCAGGTGCGACAGCACCAACCCGTCGACGGTGAACGGGTCGACGTAGCGTTGCAGCGCGCCGAAAGCGCCGTTGCCGAGATCGAGCACCACGCTGGCGCCATCGGCACGCACCAGGTAACCAGACGCCGGGGATGTTGCCGCCGGGACACTGCCGGAGCAGCCCAGCACGGTGAGCAACATGTCACCCTCCAGCCGGCGCGAAGGTCGCCAGGGCGGGTCCCAGGAAGCGGCGGGCCAGCCGGGCGAAGGACACCGGGTCACCGGTGGCGCTGAACAGATGCTCGGGCTCTTCTGGGTCAGCGCGCAGCAACTCGGCGTCGGTAAGCACCCGCAGCACGTCCTTGGCGGTCTCCTCGGCACTGGCCACCAGGGTCACCCCGTCACCCATGACGATCTGCAGCACCCCGGTGAGCAGCGGGTAGTGCGTACAGGCCAGCACCAACGTATCCACCCCGGCGCGCTGCAGCGGCTCGAGATAAGACTGCGCCAACCCGAGCATCTGGCGTCCCGAGGTCATCCCTCGCTCGACGAAGTCCACAAAACGTGGGCAAGCCACACCGGTCACCTGGACGTGCGGGGCCGCAGCAAAGGCATCGTGATAGGCGCGGGAGCGGATGGTGGCCTGGGTGCCGATCACGCCGATCCGTCCGGAGTGAGTGACGGCGACCGCGCGACGGACGGCGGGGCGCACTACTTCCACCACCGGGATCGAGTAGCGCTCCCGGGCGTCGGCCAGGCACGCCGCGGAGGCTGTGTTGCAGGCAATGACCAACAGCTTGACCCCGCTGTCGACCAACTCGTCTGCCACCATCAACGCGTTCGCCCGGATCTGCGCGATGGGCAGGCAACCGTAGGGCCCATGGGCCGTATCGCCGACGTAGTGCAGCCGTTCGCGCGGCAGCTGATCGGCGATGGCGCGCGCGACGGTAAGCCCGCCCACGCCGGAGTCGAAGACGCCGATCGGAGCGTCCGGACTAATCATGATCGGGTCAACCGCGGCAGAGGGAACCGATCAGCGCGGGCTCGATCCGCGAGGGCGACCAGGTACGCGGCCAGCAACCCACCCGCGGCTCCGAACAGATGACCCTGCCAGGAAATCCCGACCGTGCCGGGTAGCAACCCCCACAACACGCTGCCCCATAGCGCGAATAACGCCACCGCCAGCAAGATCTGGGCCGGGCTACGAGTGAACAAACCGCGCGCAAGCAGGAAGATAAACCAGCCGAAGACCAGAATCGAGGCACCGAGGTGGGTTCCGGCGCTACCCGTCAACCACGTGCCGAAGCCGCCGACGAGCCACACCGTGGCGGTGACCGCGATGAATTGACCGACGCCGCCGGCGAGGGCCAAAAAACCGAATACCAGCACGGGCACCGTGTTAGCCGCGAGGTGCTGCCAGCTGGCGTGCAGCAATGGGGCCCAGAGTATCCCGTCCAGGCCGTTGAGCTGCCGCGGTCGGATGCCGTCCTGATTCAGGGCGCCATCGAGCAAGGTGTCCACTGCCTCGGTGAGGTACAGCACGCCGGTGAACGCGGCTATGATCATCGCCGCTTGCCCGGGCCGGGCCGGCAGCACTCGCGGCCGCCGCAAACCAACGGAATTCGCCTCGGGCACGCTCACGGACATTACCCCGGCTGTCTAAGAGGACCCTGTGCACCAGCGGCCGGGGGGCTACGCCAATGCTCGACCCCGCAAGCGGGTCTTCGGTCGGGCGGTCACGCCCACAGCTGGGTATCGAGGCGTGCGGCGGCTTCCTCCAGGTCGCCGGTGTATGCGCCGGTAGACAGGTATTTCCAGCCGGCATCGCACACGACGATGACGATGTCGGCAGGGTCGCCGGTGCCGGCGGCTTTCTCCGCAACGGCCAGCGCGGCATGCAGGATGCCCCCGGTTGAGATGCCGGCGAAGATGCCCTCAACTTCTAGCAGCTCGCGGGTGCGGCGCAGTGCATCGAGGGAGCCGACGGAGAACCGACCGGTCAGCACCTCGGGGTCATAGAGTTCGGGCACGAAGCCTTCGTCGAGGTTGCGCAGGCCGTAGACCAGCTCACCGTAGCGCGGTTCTGCGGCGATGATCTGCACGTCTGGCTTGTGCTCACGCAAGTAACGCCCTACCCCTACCAGCGTTCCCGTGGTGCCCAGGCCAGCGACGAAATGCGTCACGGTGGGTAGGTCACGCAGGATTTCCGGACCGGTGGTCCGGTAATGCGAGCCCGGGTTGGCTGGATTGCCGTACTGGTAGAGCATGATCCAGTCGGGGTGCGCGGCAGCCAGTTCCTTGGCCCGCGCCACTGCCTGGTTGGAACCACCGGTCGCCGGGGAATAGATGATCTCCGCGCCGTAGGCCTCAAGCAGCTGCCGGCGCTCGATTGAGGTGTTTTCCGGCATGACGCATACCAGCCGGTAACCTTTGAGTTTCGCGGCCATCGCCAGCGAGATCCCGGTGTTTCCCGAGGTCGGTTCCAGTATGGTGCAACCCTTGGTCAGCCGGCCGGAATGCTCGGCTTCCTGGATCATCGCCAGCGCCGGGCGGTCCTTCACCGAGCCGGTCGGATTGCGATCCTCGAGTTTCGCCCACAGCCGCACGTCAGGTCCCGGCGAGAGGCGAGGCAACCCGACGAGCGGAGTGTCCCCCACCGCATCGAGCAGGGAGTCGTAGCGGGCCAATTGCCGCTCCCTTCGTTCGCGCTCACCGTGGCATCCGGTGTGCTAAAGCAGGGCTTTAACCGCTATAGCGGCCAGAGCCTCGTCACGCCCCTCGCACCCCACTCACCAGTTGGCCCCGCCGGCCACGGCCGGCAGGATGGTCACGTTGTCGCCGTCGTGCACAGCAGCCCCCAGACCACCCGCGAAGCGAACGTCCTCGTCGTTGACGTAAACGTTGATGAAACGGTGCAGGGACCCGTCTTTCACCAGCCTATTCTTGATCCCCGAGTGCCGCCTCTCCAGATCTTCGATGACCTCAGCGACCGTGGAGCCGGATGCCTCCACAGACTTCTCGCCTCCGGTGTGGGTGCGCAGGATGGTGGGAACTGAGACGGTGACGGCCATTCTCGGGATCCTCCTCATAGGGTGCGGTCGGCTCACCAATTCAGTACGCGCAACCGAGCCCGGGCATTCCGAAGACTGCGCGAGCCGGCGCGAATCAAGGCACGTCTGGGACGTCGTCAGCACCGGTGTGCGAAAACATGTACGACTCGACGACCTCCACCGGCTCCTCGGTCACCTCACCATCGATGATCCGGTATGAGCGCAGTTCGTGGACGTCCGGATCACGGGTAGAGATCAGCACGTAGTGCGCCTCGGGATAGCTGGCGATGTTGACGTCGGTACGCGACGGATACGCCTCGGTGGCAGTGTGGGAATGGTAAAAAACAACCCACTCCTCGTCCTGCGACTGAAGCTCTCGGTACAGCTCGATCAGTTCCCGGGAGTCGAACTCGTAGAAGGTGTCCGAACTTGCAGAGTTGGCCATCTTGATGAACCGCTCTGGACGATCCGATCCCGCAGGACCCGCAAGGACACCGCACGCTTCATGCGGGTGGTCTTGCCGGGCGTGGGCCACCATCGCGTCGACGAGGTCGCGGCGGATCGTCAGCACCCTGTCATCCTACGTGCTGATCAGGGCCTGGATGAGGGACTCCTGCACCCAAGTCAACCAGTGGTACACGGCCAGATGTGGGGTGCGCGGATCATCCGGTGGGAGCTCATCAGGCATGTCCTCGGTGACCTTTAGCACCGTGCCCAAGGCCAGCCGGACGTCGTTGAGCGCAGTCAGCCAGGCTTGGGCCTGCTCCTCCGACAGCCTGATCCGCCCGCCGTGCGCCGGGCAGGTTTCGAGTATCACGGCGGCCGCGCCGTCTTTGGCAGCCAGCAGATCGGGCTCGTGTAGCGCCCGCATACCGCCGGACAACCCGGTGTCCTCGCGGTGAAAATCGGGCAGCAGCCGGGCCAGCACCTGGTCGGTTGGCGCGGTGGTGGGGCCGGCGATAATGCCGGTGAGCTCGGCCAACTCGTCACGGGGATTCGCAGCCACCCGAGCCGCGAGCAGGTCACGGATCTGGCCGACCATCCCGCGCAGCAGTCCAGCTTCCCGTCCGGTCAAGGTGCCGACCAGCAGCTCGCCACGCCGCCGCCAGCCGTTCACGTGTCTCGCTGCATGGTCGCCCAAAGCCCGGCACCATGCAGCTTCGCCACGTCGATCTCCACCTTCTCGCGAGAGCCGCTCGAAACCACGGCCCGGCCCTTATGGTGCACATCGAGCATCAACTTGGTCGCCTTGTCCCGGCTGTATCCGAAAAGCTCCTGGAAGACGTAGGTGACATAGGACATGAGATTCACCGGGTCGTTCCAGACGATCGTCAGCCAAGGCCGGTCCTCGGTGCCGGTCTCGTCCACCGCTGGGTCGACCTGGGTCTGTTCCAGTTCGACGGGTGTGGTCATGAATCAATGTTCCCACCCTGGCTGACCAATAAGCTCCCCAGATGCCACCCTGCCTGCCAAGCAGTACCGCATTTCTCACCGATCAGTACGAGCTGACGATGCTGGCTAGTGCACTGGCTGACGGTTCTGCGTCCCGGCAGTGCGTGTTCGAGGTTTTCGCGCGCGGGCTGCGGGGCCACCGCTACGGCGTGCTCGCCGGTATCCCTCGACTGCTCGACGCGCTGGCCCGGTTCCGGTTCGACGACGAGCAACTGGCCTTCCTCCAGCGCATGCTGGATCCCCGCACCGTGGACTGGTTGACCGGCTACCGCTTTTGCGGCGACATCGACGGCTACCCGGAAGGCGAGTTGTACTTCCCCGGCTCCCCGGTGCTGACGGTGACCGGCAGTTTCGGGGAGACGGTATTGCTGGAAACGCTGGTGCTCTCGGTGCTCAATCACGACAGCGCGGTGGCCACCGCGGCCGCCCGGATGACCATCGCGGCGGGCGATCGGCCATTGATGGAGATGGGCGGGCGGCGGACCCATGAGGAGGCCGCGGTGGCCGCGGCCCGGGCCGCTTACCTGGCGGGTTTCGCCGCGACATCCAACCTCGCCGCTGGCCAACGCTACGGCATCCCTACCGCCGGCACCGCAGCGCACGCGTTCAGCTTGCTCTACGGACGGGAGGCGGACGCGTTCGCCGCGCAAATCGCAGCGCTGGGCACTGACACCACCCTGCTGGTGGACACCTACGACATCACCCAGGGCATCGCTACCGCAATCGAGGTTGCGGGGCCGGGACTGCACGCAATCCGGATCGATTCGGGGGATCTCGGGGAGCTGGCTCGCCACGCCCGCGAGCAACTCGACCAACTCGGTGCACCGGACGTAGAGATCGTCGTGTCGGGAGACCTGGACGAGTACTCGATCGCGGCGTTACGCGCCGAACCGGTGGATGCCTATGGGGTGGGCACCTCCGTGGTGACCGGCTCCGGTGTGCCCACGGCCGGAATGGTCTACAAGCTGGTGGAGGTGGACGGGCAGCCGGTGGCCAAGCGCAGCGCAGCCAAGCTCACCCGGGGCGGCGCCAAAAGCGCGCTGCGCCGATACGACGGCAGCGGTACATCGGTCGAGGAAGTCGTGTTCCTCCGTGGCCAGCAACCTCCCCTCGGACCACACGACCGCCTGCTGCCGGTGCCGCTGCTGCGCGGAGGCCAACCAGTCGCCTCACCACCCACCGTGCGGGATGGGCGCAAGCGAGTCAGCACCGCCCTGGCCACCCTTCCCTGGGAGGGTCGACGCTTGTCCCCCGGCGAACCTGCCATCCCGACCGTCTTCATGTGAGGGTGATGACCGCGGGCTGCGGTTGGCGCGGGCCGCATCGGGGGGGTCCAACGACGTCCGACGTCATCCGGACTCGACGGTGGGCGGCCGAGTGCCGCCACGACTTCGTCGAGTGATCGGGCGGTAGCGTCTGCGGCTGTGTCCGCCTCCGCCCCGACCGTGCCGGATGTCGCGACGCTGCTGGCGGCAGCGGTGCGCGCCGTGGGAGGTTCCCAGCGGGCTGGCCAGATCCTCATGGCCGAGGCGGTAGACCGGGCGATCCGCACCGGCGAGCATCTCGCGGTGCAGGCCGGTACCGGTACCGGCAAGTCGCTGGCCTACTTGGTGCCGGCGATCCGGTACGCAGTGGAGTCCGGCACCACGGTCGTGGTCTGCACGGCAACCATCGCGCTGCAGCGCCAGCTTGTGGACCGGGACCTGCCGCGGCTGGCAGCAGCGCTGGAACCGCAGCTAGGCAGCGCTCCCAGCTTTGCGATCCTCAAAGGCCGGCGCAACTACCTGTGCCTGCACCGGCTGAACACCGGACCCACCGACGAGGGTGAAGACCTCTTCGAGGCCGCCGCCGCGGCCTCGCCAACCTCGGTGCTGGGTCGCCAGATCGCCCGGCTGCATGAGTGGTCCGCGAAGACGGACACCGGGGATCGCGACGAGCTGGTACCCGGCGTCACCGACCGGGCCTGGCGGCACGTGTCGGTCGGTGCCCGGGAGTGCCTGGGGCTGTCGCGCTGCCCGGTGGGCATGGACTGTTTCGCCGAGCAGGCCCGGGCCCGTGCTGGCCGCGCCGAGGTGGTGGTCACCAATCATGCGCTGCTGGCCATCGACGCGATGGGCGATCGACCCGTCCTACCCGATCACAGTGTCGTGATCATCGACGAGGCGCATGATCTAGTTGACCGGGTCACCAGCGCGGCCACCGAGGAGCTCACCGCGTCGATGGTCGAAACCGCGGCTCGCCGCTGCGCCCGGCTCGTCGATCAGCAGGTTTCCGACGAGCTGGCCGCGGCCGGCGACAAGCTGGCCTTACTGCTCGCCGAGGCAGACGTGCAGCGGTGGGACACCCTGAGCACTCTGGTGGCCACCGGACTGGCTGCGGTGCGCGACGCAGCACACCACTGCACCACCGCGTTGGGATCTGAACGGCGCGAGGATTCTGATAACGCTGCCCGTCGCCGCCTCGCGCTGGCGGCGCTGGAGCAGGTGCACTCCGCGGCCGCCCGGATCCTGGTCGCCTTCCCGGATGAGGAGACCGACCGGCGTGACGTGGTATGGCTGTCAGATGAGTCGGTCCGCGGGCGAGTCCTGCGAGTGGCGCCGCTGCACGTCGCGGGCCTGCTACAACAACGGTTGTTCGACAAGCGCACCGTGGTACTTACCTCAGCCACGCTCACCCTGGGTGGCAGCTTCGACGCGTTAGCCGCCCAGTGGGGCCTTCCCCGGCAACGGCCGATCGGCGCACCCGCATCCGGTACCGCCACCGAGCGGCCACCACCAGCCGAGGACGACACCGGCCCGGCCTGGGTCGGTGTGGACGCAGGCTCTCCCTTCGACCACCGCCGAGCCGGGATCCTCTACACCGCCGCGCACCTACCGCCACCTGGCCGCGATGGACTGGCACCAGCCTGTCTCGACGAGCTGTGTGCGCTGGTTACCGCAGCCGGCGGGCGCACTCTAGGCCTGTTTTCCTCGATGCGCGCCGCCAAGCAGGCCGCTGAGGCACTGCGATCCCGGCTGGACGTGCCGATCCTGTGCCAGGGTGACGACGCCACCGGCTTGCTTGTGCAGCAGTTCGCGCAGGATGAGCCAACCTGCCTGTTCGGCACACTGTCGCTGTGGCAGGGCGTCGATGTGCCCGGCCGGTCGCTGTCGTTAGTGGTGGTCGACCGCATCCCGTTCCCCCGCCCGGACGATCCGCTGAGTTCGGCACGGCAACGAGCGGTGGCAGCTCGTGGCGGCAATGGGTTTCTCACGGTGGCCGCGACGCACGCTGCACTGCTGCTGGCGCAGGGCGCCGGGCGCCTGCTGCGCTCCACCGAAGATCGAGGCATGGTCGCGATTCTGGACCCGCGGCTGGTCACGGCCCGCTACGGCGCCTTCCTCCGTGCCTCGCTGCCGCCATTTTGGCCGACCACTGACCCCGCCGTGGCCCGGTCCGCCCTCACTCGCCTGGCCGCCGCCTCATGATCTCTCTGCGGGTCTGCGCAAGTGCGGGATCTAGGATCTAGGCGCGGAAGTGGGCAGCCACAGTGGGGGGTGCCGGGAGGAACCTCGGTGAAGCCCGCGTCGCGCACGATAAGCACGTTGCGCTGCCTCCAAGCTTGTTCGGGATGCTCGGTGGTCACCAACTCAGCCCATCGGCCTGGGCTGGCGGGGCGCACGCCGCAGCGGTAACCACCTGCGGCCCAACTCTCCAATTCAGGTATCCGGCCGTCGATGGCAAGCCGCGCCGCCAGCAATACCGTGGCATGCCCCACCTGAGCAGCCGCCTTCCCCACCGTCATCAGCGGCCCGGGCGTCAGCCAGAGCACCGGGACGCCCTCGGGTAGTGGACCGGCTTCATCGGGCGGCAGATCAGTCCCACCTACCTGCAGCCGCGTCACGATGTGCGGCGTCTCGGTGACCAACCACGGCAGCAATGCCCGCACCTGGGCGCCGCGGTTGTCAACGGTGACGCCGGGAAGCTCGGTCACCGCAGCCCAGCGCGCGCCGCGGGCCCGGCGAGCAACTTTTCGAATCCGGCCGGCCAGCCAGGATTGCACCTCGGCGGACCATGGGCCACCGGGCTGTGACCGCTCATCACGGCACAGCGCCACCGCCGCCGACGCGGCTGCTTCCAGCAGCGCGCTGCGCGATGGCATCGCGCCAGGCTCGATATGCAAGATCAGCGGCATCACCCGGACGGGTGGTAGCCGCCGGTAAGTGGGGATGCGACCGAATAAGTTGCATCGCTACTCACAGAGGCACCCTGCGCAGCATTCCGTCTGCTGCGTCGGCGGCCTCCACTTCATCTCGTGTGACACCGAGCACGAACAGCACGACATCCAAGAACGGCTGGTTGATCGCGGTGTCCGCGACCTCACGCAGCGCGGGTTTGGCATTGAACGCGACACCCAGACCGGCTGCGGTGAGCATGTCGATGTCGTTGGCGCCGTCGCCCACGGCGACACACTGGGCCAGCGGGATCCCGAAGTGCTCGGCAGCCTGGCGCAGCGCGTCGGCTTTGCCGGAGCGGTCGACCACTGGCCCGATGACCTGGCCGGTGAGTCTTCCGCCGCGGATCTCTAGTTCATTGGCCGTGCAAAAGTCCAGCCCGAGATCGGCGGCCAGCGGCTCCACAATCTGCGTGAAACCACCAGAGACGGCTCCGCACCGAAACCCCAACCGTTTGAGCGTCCGCACCGTTGTACGCGCACCCGGGGTGAACTCCAGCGAGTTGGTCACCTCACCGAGCACGCTCGCCGGGAGGCCCTCCAGCAGCGCGACCCGGCGACGCAACGCCTGGGTGAAGTCCACTTCCCCACGCATCGCCGCCTCGGTGACCGCACGCACCTCAGCCCCGCAGCCGGCATGCTCGGCCAGAGCCTCGATCACCTCACCCTGCACCAGGGTGGAGTCGACGTCGAAGACGATCATGCGCTTGGCTCGGCGGGCGAGACCGACCCGCTCGACAGCGAGGTCGACATCACCACGCATGGCCAATCCCACCAGCGCGGAGCGTAATGCGGCATCGGCTGCGTCCGGGTTGCCGTTGCTGGGCACTGACACCAGCATCTCCAGCCCGGTGACCGGGTAGTCCGCGATCCGCCGGATAGCGTCAATGTTGACGTTCAGAGCGGCCAGCGCGCGGGTCGTCTCGGTGAACGCCTGCGCCGTCACCGGACGGCCCAGCACCAACACGACGTGTGTGGAGGCGGCCACCATCGAACCCACGGCGCCGGCGCCGACCTCGACCTCCAGGTGCATTCCGATACTGGCCATGGCGTGTTCGGCTGCTTCCTGCAGATCCTCGGGATCAGCCGCGGTGGCCACGAGCACACCCAGAATGATCCGGCCCCGGATCACCACCTGCTCGACGTCGAGAATGTCCACGCGATGCTTGGTGAGGGCAGAGAAGATCATCGAAACGACTCCGGGCTTGTCCCGCCCGGTGACCGTTACCAGCAGCGTGTTCCTTCGGTTGGCAGTCACTTCTCGCGTGGGTCGGTCACATTGCTCGCACCGTGCTGCACGGCATGGGCCGCCTGTTCGCTCGGCGCAGCGGGGCGCCCGTGGCCGATGTACGCCTCGTGCCGTATCCGATCCGACATGTGCGGGTAGTGCAGTTCGAATGCGGGTCGCTCGGAACGGATGCGAGGCAGCTCGGTGAAATTGTGCCGCGGCGGCGGGCAGGAAGTAGCCCATTCCAGCGAGTTGCAATAGCCCCACGGGTCGTCGACGGTGACGGGTTCGCCGTACCGGTAGCTACGGAACACGTTCCACAAAAACGGCAGCGTGGAAAGACCCAGCACGAAGGCGCCGATCGAGGACACCATATTCAAGGTGGTAAAACCGTCGCTGGGCAGGTAGTCGGCGTACCTGCGGGGCATACCCTCGTTACCGAGCCAGTGCTGGACCAAAAATGTCAGGTGGAAGCCGATGAAAGTGGCCCAGAAGTGGAACTTGCCCAGCGGCTCGTCAAGCATCCGGCCGGTAATCTTCGGGAACCAGAAGTAGATCCCGGCGAAGGTGGCGAACACGATCGTGCCGTAGAGCACGTAATGGAAGTGGGCCACCACGAAGTACGTGTCGCTGACGTGAAAATCGATCGCGGGAGCGGCCAGCAGTACCCCGGTGAGGCCGCCGAGCAGGAAGGTGATGAGAAAGCCGATCGAGAACATCATCGGAGTCTCGAAGGTCAGCTGACCCCGCCACATGGTGCCGATCCAGTTGAAGAACTTGATACCCGTGGGCACCGCGATGAGGAACGTGGTAAATGCGAAGAACGGCAGGAGCACGGCACCGGTGGCGTACATGTGGTGCGCCCACACCACCACGGACAGCGCGGCGATCGACAGGGTGGCAAAAATCAGCGTCTTGTAGCCGAACAGCGGTTTACGGGAGAACACCGGGAAGATCTCCGACACGATGCCGAAGAACGGCAGCGCCACGATGTAGACCTCGGGATGGCCGAAGAACCAGAACAGGTGCTGCCAGAGGATCGCTCCACCGTTGGCGGGGTCGAAAACGTGCGCTCCGATCCGCCGGTCGGCTTCCAGACCCAGCAGCGCCGCAGTCAGGATCGGGAATGCGAGCAGCACGAGCAGCGACGTGACGAAGATGTTCCAGGTAAAAATGGGCATCCGGAACATCGTCATTCCTGGTGCGCGCAGGCAGACCACCGTGGTGACCATATTGACGCCACCCAAGATGGTGCCCAGGCCAGCGAGTACCAATCCCATGATCCACAGGTCGGCACCCGCCCCCGGAGAATGGATCGCGTCGGACAGTGGCGTGTAGGCGAACCAACCGAAGTCGGCGGCACCACCGGGCGTCAAGAACCCGGACAGCACGATGAGACCGCCGAACAAAAACGCCCAGTAGGAGAAAGCGTTGAGGCGCGGAAACGCCACGTCCGGCGAGCCAATCTGCAGTGGTAAGACAAGGTTGGCAAACGCAAACAGGATCGGCGTAGCGTACAGCAGCAGCATGATCGTGCCATGCATGGTGAAGAGCTGGTTGTACTGCTCATTTGACAAAAACTGCAATCCTGGCCGCGCCAACTCAGCCCGCATGAGCATGGCCATGCTGCCGCCGACGAAGAAAAACGCCATCGACGTGACCAGATAAAGCATGCCGATCACCTTGTGATCGGTCGTCTGGAGCAGGCCAAGTAAGGTCGACCCCTTGACAGTGGGGCGCACCGGACGCGGGCGGGTGGCGATCGGCTGGGGCGCAACGGCCGTCACAGGTTGCCTCCTGGTTTTCCCCGACTCACCCGGGACGCTGTGGTCCCGCCCTGATCCTAGCGTCCCGCTCTGGCCTGCCTACCCCACCCCGCCCTCATACTCTCGCGTTGGAGGATGCAGGCTGCTGTTTCGGGAGTCCCTGAACAGCGGTGCACCGTTTAACGCGAGAGGGGCTGGGGAGCTGGGGTTTACTGTGCGCGGTGATCGGGTAACTCAGTGCGACGAACAGTCGTGCTGGCCGGAGGAGAACGACATTATGCCGATCATTCGTGCAGCCGGGATCGCTGGGTTGGCGGCCGTGGCAGCTACGGGTGTGTTGCCTGCAACAAAGGCTACTGCCGCGGTCGCGCCGGATGGCGCTCCCTGCGGAGTGTCGACCCGGGCCTGCGTCAAGTTGTCTTCCCAGCAGGCGTGGCTGATGCGCGACGGCAACGTCAGCTACGGCCCGGTTCCGGTGGCCACCGGCCAACCCAGCGCACCGACTGCGCCGGGCACCTTCAAGGTGTTCTGGAAAGACCTACACCACCGCAGCAGCTTGTTCCACAACGCCCCAATGCCTTACTCCGTGTTTTTCGACGGCGATAACGCGTTTCATGAAGACAATGTGCGAGTTCCTTCGCACGGCTGCGTGCATTTGACCCCCGATGCCGCCCGGATCTTCTACAACACCCTGCACCTCGGCGACGAGGTGCAGATCGTGCCCTGACATCGGGCTGACTGACATCGTTGGCGGCGGTACCTAACCAGTCCCGAAGAATCCCTGACCTAAAGACACCACCGCGGTTCGGGTGTTGGGTGCGCTGCGTCACCCTGAGATGGATCTGGTGCGTCACGACGGCGGAGTGTTTGATGGAGCGCGTGCCGATCCTGCGGCTCGGTGACGCGCTGCTGGTCTGGACTTGGGTTGACCTCTTGGACCGACAGTGCAGTCGTTGTCCCTGGTCGATCAGACCACACTGGTGACGGTCGCGGGCAAGCCCGCCCACAATATCGTGACCTACGGCGGTTCGGGTGCGGTGGTGATATGGACGCGATGACTTCTTGGCGGCGATGAGCAGCCCTGCCACCGCCGCTGCCACCGTCGAAGATGTGGCGTGGCTGTCACTGGATGAAGTCAGCGACGCGGTCGCGGCACGCCGCGCCGCTGAACAGCTTGCGCAGCAGGTTGGACTGCCGGTCGCACGCGTGGCGGAAGTTGGCTTAGCGGTGACCGAACTGGCAACCAATGTGCACACCCACGGCGGTGGTGGAGCGATCTTGCTGCGCTCGATCCGTACTGGCGCGTCGGCCGCGGTCGAGGTGGTCACGGTGGACAGCGGACCTGGAATCGTCGACGTCGGGATCGCTCGCCGGCATCGTCACTCGACGGCAGGGACGCTCGGCGTCGGACTTGGCATGGTTGCCCGGCTCGCCGACCAGCTCGATATCGCGTCACGGCCGGGCCGGGGCACCGTGCTTGCGGCTCGCTTCGAGGCAGATCGGCAGGCTCGCCCGACGCTGGCTGCCGAGGCCGTCGGACCACCGGCAGCGGGCATCTCCCGTGCGGCAAGCGGCGAAGACGTCTGCGGCGACACGTATGCGGTGCGCCGCGACGGACCCCGAATCTCGCTGATGGTCTGCGACGGGTCCGGACGTGGACCGCTGGCCGCGGCAGCCGCCAGGGAGGCGGTCCGGGCCTTCACCGACTGCACCCAGCCCGTATCACCGCCGGAGGTCGCCCTGCTCAGGATCCACCGTGCCCTGGCCGGTACCTACGGTGGTGCGGTGGCAATCGCCGAGCTTGATCCCGACGCCCACCGGCTGCGCTTCATCGGGGTAGGCAACATCGGGGGCGCGGTGGTGAACGCACGGGAAAAGCGACGCCTGGTATCCCACAGCGGCATCGTGGGCTACCGCGAGCCTCCGTTGCAGCCCTTCGACCACCTACTACCGGCTGACTCGCTCGTCATCCTGCACTCCGATGGGGTGCGCGGGCGCTGGGGTTGCGATGAACTCGATCAGTTGGTGACCAGTACACCGCTATTGACGGCGGCCACGCTGCTGCGCGACGCCGGTATCCGCACCGACGACGCCTGCGTACTGGTGGGACGGGCGAGCCGGTGAGTCAGGTCGCCGGCCCCGATGTGTCACCTTGCCGGGGACTGGAAACCGGGAGGCCCGGGGCGGGCTCGGTGTGCGGCGCCTCCCCCCGGGCGACTGCGGCCGGAGCGGTTTCCCGGCGGATTCCCGCGGCCTCGTAGGCCTCGTCCTCGTCGAGCGTCTCTCGCTGTAACAGGGTGTGCGCCAGCCGGTCGAGCTGCTCGCGGTGCTCACGCAACGTAGCGACCGCTTCGGCGTAGCAGTCGTCAACTATTCGCCGGACCTCCTCGTCGACCAGCTGCTTGGTCGCCGGAGCGACACCGTCCTGGCCGAATGGCGTCTCCTGTCCTGGCGGCGGCAGCACCGACACCGGGCCGATGGCTGGGGACATCCCCCACCGGCCAACCATCTGGCGAGCGATGCCGGTGACCTGCTCCAAGTCGCTTTCCGCGCCGGTGGTCATGTCGCCGTAGACGAGGTCCTCGGCGGCTCGGCCGCCCAGTGCGCCGACGATCCTGCCTCGCAGATATTTCGCCGAGTACCCGTACCGGTCGGTTTGCGGGCTCTGGAAGGTCACTCCCAGCGCCTGACCGCGCGGGATGATCGACACCTTGCGGACCGGATCGGCTCCGGGTGTCAGCATGCCCAGCAGCGCGTGGCCCGACTCGTGGAACGCGGTGCGCTCCTTGTCCTCTTGGGACAGCATGATGCCGCGCACCGTACCGAGAACAATCTTCTCAAGGGCATCACTGAAATCCGCCGCGGTCACCCGGTCGTGGTTGCGCCGAGCAGCAAGCAGCGCTGCCTCGTTGACCAGGTTCTTCAAGTCTGCGCCGACCATGCCCGGCGTCGAGGCCGCCACATCGTCAAGGTCGACGTCGGCGGCCAGCGGTACGCCGCGGACGTGCACGTCGAGGATCTGTCGCCGCCCCTTGAGATCGGGCGGGCTGACCGTCACCCGCCGGTCGAAACGGCCAGGGCGCAGCAGCGCTGGATCAAGGATCTCTGGACGGTTGGTGGCAGCAAGCACGACGACCCCCTCGTTGCCGGTGAACCCGTCCATCTCGGTGAGGATCTGGTTGAGGGTCTGCTCGCGCTCGTCGTGGCCGCCGAAGGACTGCGCACCACCGCGGGAGCGTCCGATGGCGTCGAGCTCGTCGATGAAGATGATGGAGGGCGCGACCTTCTTGGCTTGCTCGAACAAGTCACGGACGCGGCTGGCGCCAACGCCGACGATCATCTCGATGAACTCAGATGCAGAGATCGAAAAGAACGGCACGTTCGCCTCGCCGGCCACCGCGCGGGCGAGCAGCGTCTTGCCCGTCCCGGGCGGCCCGGAGAGCAACACCCCTCGCGGGATCTGCGCACCGAGCCGCCGGTAACGGCCGGGGTCGCGGAGAAAGTCAACGATCTCCATGACTTCGTTTTCGACCTCGTCGATACCGGCGACATCGGCGAATGTCGTGCGCGGCCCGGCCTCGGGTTGGTAGAGCCGCGCCCGCGACCGACCGATGCCGCCGAGTCCCCCGGCCGCGGCGGCACTGCGCCGGAACAACCACACCATCAGACCCAGAAACAGCAGTGTCGGGCCGAATCCCAGGAGCACCTGCTGCCATACCGCTGGCCTCTCATCAGGCGGGTTGGCGTTGACCACCACGCCGTGATCCTGCAGCTTCTGGAACAGCGCGTCGTCAGCGAACGACGGGCGTTGGGTGCTGAACCGTTCGACCGGCTTAGCGTCCGGGGCACCGGGTGGGTAGGGCACCTGGTGTTTGAAGCCACCTTCGATCCGGTCCGCGGTCGAGGTGATCTCCTTGACGTTGCCGGCGTCGACCTGCTGCACGAAATACGTGTAGGACACCGCGGTACGCGGCGCCGGACCGAGCAGCAGTGCCGAGACTATCCAGTTGATCGCCAGCAACCCCAGCAGCACCCACCAGAACCGGGACCAGCTCGGCCGCCGCGGCGGCGACGGCTCGCTGGATCGCCCCGGCAGGCCTTCTACCCGCCACGGCGGGGTCTTCGGCGGATCCTGGCGCAGCCACGACCGTACTGAGTCCGGCAGGCGGCCAGGACGGTCGCCGCCGTTTGACGCAGACGGGTCAGGCATGCCCAACTCCTTCCCCACCGGGCACGATAGTGAACATCGAATCCCATACCAGCGCAATTCCAGCCCGACGTGGAGATATATCGGCCTCAACAGGGTGATTTTCACCCCGATATGTCTCCCTGTCGGGAGGGTGGCGAGGGCGAGCGTCCGAAAGTCTAGGTACGTGTTTCGTTTTCCAGCCACGAAAGGTATTCGGCGCTGCCGCCTGTGATGGGTGTTGCGATGATTTCCGGCACGTCGTAGCTGTGGTGAGCCTTGATGTGCTGGGTGAGCGCCGCGACTCGATCGGCGGCCGTCTTGATATCCACCCGCCATTCCTGCTCGGTCTGCACCGTCCCTTCCCAGCGGAACACGCTCGTGATCGGCCCGACGATCTGGGCACAGGCGCCCAGCTTGGCGTCGATCACTCCGGCAGCGAGAGCACGGGCGGACTCCTCGCTGCCCGTAGTCGAGGAAACGATCACATGCTCAGACGACATACCGAAGCTCACCACCAACCGCGTAAGGGGGATGGCTCACCGGAAATCGTGTTCGACACGTAGCCAGCGGCAGCCATACCGTCCGAGCTGAACAACCACGGAACCGTCGTTCGCGACCCGTTCCGACCCATCGGCCAGGACATCGCTGAGCACGCAGGAGGCGTCCAGCCCAGCCAGCTTCAGCGCGGCCTTCTTCGGTACGGCAGCAAAGTTGTGCACCGCCAACACGGTTCCGCCTTCGGTGTCACACCGGTGCGCGAGCACCGCACTGTCGCCGGCGTCGAGTACCTCGTAACGTCCCCAGGCCAGTTCGGGGCAGCGTCGATACGACTCGATCAGCAGCCGCACCCAGCACAGCAGCGCCCCAGGGTCGCGTTCCTGCGCAGCGACGTTGACCCGCTCGGGCCCGTACTCGCCATCCGGGATCGGGCCAGGCAGCTCGGATTTGTCAGCGGTGGAAAATCCACCGTTGCGCTCGGCTGACCACTGCATCGGGGTGCGCACCGCAAGCCGGCCCTCAGCTCGGAGGTCCTCCCCCATCCCGATCTCTTCGCCGTAGAACAACACCGGCGTGCCGGGCATGGAAAACAGCAAGCTGTAGACCATCCGGATGCGATCCCGGTCACCGCCCAGCATCGTCGGCAATCGCCTGCGCAATCCGCGGCCATAAAGCTGCATGTCCGGATCGGGACCGAATGCCTCGAACACCTCCTGGCGCTGCGTGTCGGTGAGCTTGTCCAGCGTCAGCTCGTCGTGGTTGCGCACGAACGTCGCCCAGTGCGCGTCCTTAGGAGGCTGCGGCCGCTGGCGCAGCGCCTCGGCCAACGATTCGGCGTTGCCCCGCGCGAGAGACAGATACATCCGCTGCATTCCGATGAAGTCAAAACACATCGTCAGCTCATCGCGGTCGGACCCGAAGAACGTCATCGTGTCCGGGTAAGGCAGGTTGACCTCCCCGAGCAGCACGCCCTCCCCACTGCGCCGGCCGAGGAACGAGCGCAGGTCGGCGAGGTAGTCATGCGGACGGGGAAGCGCTGCTGCGTCGCGCTGCCCGGTGGTCTCCAGCAGGAACGGGACGGCGTCGACCCGGAAGCCGGACAGTCCCAGGTGCAGCCAGAAGCCGATCGTCCGGGCAATCTCGTCACGCACCGCCGGGTTGGTGATGTTGAGGTCAGGTTGGTACTTGTAGAACCGGTGCAGGTAGTACTGTCCCGCGGCCTCGTCGTAGGTCCAGAGACTGGTCTCCTTGTCGGGGAAGGTGATGCCCTGCGGGCCGTCCGCAGGTGGCTGGTCGGCCCAGACGTACCAGTCGCGATATGGCGAGTCAGGGCTACGGCGGGCACTCTGGAACCAGGGGTGCTGGTTAGAGGTGTGGTTGACGACCAGGTCAGCGATCACCCGGATGCCGCGGTCGCGTGCCGTCCGGACGAACTCGACGAAGTCCCCGTGGCTGCCCAGCCGCGGATCTACCCCGTAGAAGTCGGTGATGTCGTAGCCGTCGTCGCGATCCGGCGAGGGGTAATAGGGCATCAACCAGATGCAGGTGACACCCAAGCGCTGCAGGTGGTCGATGCGCTGGATCAGCCCGCGGAAGTCGCCGTGGCCATCGCCGTCGCTGTCCTGATAGGTCTCGACGTCGAGGCAGTAGACAACAGCGTTCTTCCACCACAGGTCGGACGTCTGGGTCAGCCTCATGACGATGCCGGCCACCAGCAGGCGCCAGGCGCGACGATGAACTCCTGGACGGTGACGATCGGTGCTGAGATCACGCGAGGAATCTTACGAAAAGACAGCGTCGGTTCGACCGCCGGTGAAGTGTCGTCGCTCTACCGTCGGTGGCATGCCTGGTGGCGGGGATGTCGACATGGCGGCAGTGGGGCAGTTGCTCGCCGATCGTGGACGGTGCCGGATCTTGCTGGCGTTGGCCGATGGGCGTGCGCTGCCGGCCAGCGTGCTAGCCGCCGAGGCAGGCGTGCGTCCGTCGACGGCCAGTGGCCACCTGCGCAAGCTCACCGAGAGAGGTCTGATCGAGGTGCTGCCCACGGGCCGGTACCGCTACTACCGGCTCGCTGGCCCAGACGTGGCGCGGCTGGTGGAGGTCATTGGCCGGCTGGCGCCGACCCAGCCAGTGCGTTCGCTGCGTGAAGGGACCCGGGCGCACGCACTGCGGCTGGCCAGACGCTGCTATGACCACATCGGCGGTCGGCTGGGCGTCGCAGTTACCGACACGCTGCGCGAGCGGGGCTTCATCGAGGGACCCGATGGCACGCCGGACCTGGCAGCGGTACGCGGAGACCGTCTTGCCGGCGGGGTTGCCGACGAAGGCGACTACCGCCTCACCGCCAAAGGGCACCAGGAGCTTGTAACGCTGGGCGCGATGCTGCCACCTGGGCTGGGCGCGGTGCGCTGTTGCATCGACTGGACCGAGCAGCGCCATCACATCGCCGGTGCGCTGGGCAGGGCCGTTCTTGAGGCGTTCGATACCGCAGGCTGGATCATGCCCGCTGCGACTCACCGGGCGCTGCGCGTCACCGCGCGCGGGGTCGCCGGGCTGCACGAGCACTTCGGCATCGCCTGGCCACCTGCGTCGACCAGCCGAACCGCCGCCGGAAGCTAAGGCCATGACGTCCTCATCACCGACTTGCCCGAGTGAGCCAAACAAATCTGATCCTCGGTGATGACGTCACGATCGGACCGGGGTTCATGATCCACGGTTGCCGGATCGGCGCAGGTGCGGTGATCGAGCCGGACGCGATCATCTGCGACTGAGCCGAGGTCGGCGCCGGCTGCCTGGTGCGACCCGGCAGCTGCGTGACCCAACGCCACCGCTTCGGTGACCTCAGTGTCGTCGAGGGTATGCCCGCCCACGCGACCGGCAACCTCGAAGCCCCCTTGCAACGGCCTGACTGGGCGCTGCGATCCGATGCCCTCGACACCATCTGCAGCTCAGTTGACGGAACCATGGTTTCCTGCCGTGCCGATGTGGCTAGCTGTCGCAGCTTTGGGACGGCTCCTCGGTGCCGCAGCGGGGGGTGGCTGTACTGCTGACCCGGGTGGCGATCGCGGTGAGGGTGTCGATTTCCGCGGGAGTGAGGACGTCGATGAAGTGTCGCCGCACGGTCTCCACGTGACCCGGTGCGGCTGCCTCGATCGATTGACGTCCGGTCGGGGTCAGTTCGACCATGGTGCCCCGCGCGTCGGTGGGGCAATGGAAGCGACGGACCAGGCCGCGCTGTTCCATACGCCGGAGCTGATGAGCCAGGCGGCTGCGATCCCAGCCGGTGACGTGACCCAGATCGCGGGGCCGCAGTACCCCGCCGGGTGTCTCGGACAGCGGCACCAGCAACGCGTAATCGGCGGTGGACAGTCCGTGCTCCGCCAGCTGCGCTTCGATCGTCAGATCGAGGGCGCGGCACATCTGCATAAAGCCGCGCCACATCGCCTGCTCCTGCTCGGTGAGCCAGCGCTGGGTCGCCACCTGCTCACCCTACCGGGAATGTTGACGCATCAGCGCGCGTTGAGCACGTTGTTGATACGTCAACAAACGATCGAGAGGAACTCATGACCACCCTCACCCAGCCCCTTACCGGTGACTACGTGCTCGACGCCAGCCACAGCCGGATCGGTTTCGTCGCTCGCCACGCGATGGTGACCAAGGTCCGCGGCTCCTTCGACGAGTTGGCGGGCACGGCGCATATCGACTTCGAGAATCCGGCGAACTCGCACGCCGAGCTCACCATCCAGGTAGCCAGCGTCAATACTGGCAATGGTCAGCGTGACGAGCACCTGCGCAACAACGACTTTTTCGATGCGGCGAACTTCCCGCAGATCACCTTCAAGTCCACCGCAGCCGAGGCAGTCGACCACAACACCTACCGGCTCACAGGGGATCTCACCATCAAGGGCATCACCAAGCCGGTCACTGTGGATTTTGAGTACACCGGCACTGCAACTGATCCCTTCGGCAACATCCGTATCGGGTTCGAAGGCACCACCACAATCAACCGCAGGGATTGGGGCGTGGCGTGGAACGCTGCGCTGGAAGCTGGCGGCGTGCTCGTCTCCGACAAGGTAACCCTCGAGTTCGACATCTCCGCGATCAAGATTGAGCAGGACTGATCCAGGCTGCGGCCTCGGATGTGCCCCCGACAGCACACCCGAGGCCGTGGCGAGTCACCCGGGATGAAGCCATACCGGGGATTGTGCGCTTGACCTTTCGCGTTATCAGAAACAACAAGTTGATACGTCAACTATTGGAGGATGGCCATGCCTGCCATCACCGCGGACACTCTCACTTTGCCCCGCGTACCCAGCCTAGATCCGGCCAGCCGGCGACGTCCGGTGCGTTCAGTGACCACCGCGCCGAGCGGTTTCGAAGGCGAGGGATTTCCGGTGCGCCGCGCCTTCGCCGGGGTCTCGCTAACCGAGCTGGACCCGTTCGTGCACATGGACCAGATGGGTGAGGTGGACTACGCCCCGGGCGAGCCCAAGGGCACCGCATGGCACCCGCATCGCGGGTTCGAGACCGTCACCTACATCATTGATGGAGTCTTCGAGCATCAAGATTCCAACGGTGGCGGAGGTGTGATCACCAACGGCGACACGCAGTGGATGACCGCGGGCGCTGGGATCTTGCACATCGAAAAGCCACCGGAGGCATTGGTGGTTTCCGGTGGGGTCTTCCACGGCATCCAGCTGTGGGTCAACCTGCCCAGGGCCAACAAGTTCAACCCGCCGCGCTACCAGGACATCCGCGGCCGGCAGGCCACGCTGCTGTCCTCGGCCGACGGCGGAGCGCTGCTGCGAGTCATTGCTGGCGAGGTTGCCGGGTATCGCGGACCCGGTATGACCTTCACCCCGATCACCGTGGTGCACGCCACTGTCAGCCCCGACGCCCAGGTCGACCTGCCCTGGCCGACGGAATACAACGCACTGGCCTACGTGCTTGCCGGCCAGGGCACCGTTGGAACGCAGGCGCGGCCGGTGCGCAAGGGCCAGCTGGCCGTGTTCGGGCCCGGTGATGCGCTGACCCTCGCTGCCGCCGCCCACCAGCCGAGCGCCGAGCCCAACTTTGAGGTGTTGCTGCTGGGCGGACTGCCTATCCGCGAACCCGTGGCGGCCTACGGCCCGTTCGTGATGAACACCCGCGCCGAACTGCTCCAGGCCTTCGAGGACTACCAGGCCGGCAAGCTGGGCGTCATCCCCGCCCAGCACCTGCCGCACACCGACAGCCACAACTCACCTCTGACCACCCAGCAGCCACAGGGCAGCTGAGTCAGCCCCAACCACCGCCTCCCGACGGCTGCACCACAGGGAGGCGGTTGGTCTTTGCTTCTGCGCGACAGCGGTCGGATCAGCCAAGGATCCTGACTGATCACCGACATTCCTCGGTGGAGCTGACGTGTCAGCATAAGAACCAGGCCCTCTTGGTTGAAGAGCCTGAGATCACGATCCGTCCGATCGGTACCCGCCCGCAGAGCATCTGTGGCTGGCGATGATGCCCACCATGCACGCGAAGAGCACACCGATCGCTACGGGGCCGTTCCCGACGCCTGTAAACACGAGCAGCGACCACAGTTGTGATCGAAGCGGCCAAGGGTACATTAAAATTTTGTCAGCCATAACATGTAGCCCGTGACAACGGCCCTGATCGCGGTTCAGTAGTCACGCGGCCCGCGCTTCTATCCACGCACTACCGATCCGGCAGGCCTTTCTAGCTGGCGATCCAGCGATGACGACGCGCGATCGGCTCGCACCATCTGTCGAAGGACGGCGACAAATTCATCGCTCTGGCCGAGCGCCATCCGGCGGAGCATCGCGGCACGCCGTACACGTCGCAGCCGCGATAGTCTGTGTGTGCGATTCCAACGGGAGTGAGTGCGGAATCGTTCCCAGGCGGACTGGCGACTGGCTCCGAAAGCATCGGCCATGTGCGGCTGTGGTAGATCGGCGACAGCTGGGTGGGTTTTCTGGCGGAGTCTTTCATAGGGTGTTTGTCCGCCGAGGGCGCCGTGGGGTCGGTGGTAGTTGTAGTAGTCTTCCCATTCTTGGAGTTTGTCGTTGAATACTTTGGTGTCGTCGATGACGACGCCGTCGAGTAAACGGTAGAATTCTTCGGCGTCGATGCGGTGGGAGCGTTCGACTTTGCCGTTGAGTCGGGCGTGCGGGATTTGATGTAGACGTGACCAATGCCCTTGTCCTGCACATGCCAGTGGAACGCTGTTTGGAATTCGGCGCCGTTGTCGGTTTGGATGACTTCGACCTTGAAGGGCAGCCGGTCCAGGACGTAGTCGACGAACTGGATCGCGGTCTTTTGATTGCACTGCGGGTAGATGCGCAGCACGCGTAGTCGGGTGCAGTCATCGATCGCGGTGAACTGGTAGTACTTGCCCCGCCGGCCCGACCGCACCTCGCTGCTCGCTGCGGAGTCAGCCGAGCTGCCGGCGGTGGTGCTGGCTGCGGTGGTGGTCAGCGGTTCGATGAACTTGACGTCGATCTGCACCCGGTGGCCAGGCTGTTGTTTCTCGTAACGCTTCCACTTGCGGTCGCGCCGCTGATACCGCTGCGACGCCGGCAGCCGATTGAGGCCCAAGCGCTTGAGGATGCGCCAGACCCCGGATCTGCTCACGGCCACGTCGTGGTAGCGCTGCAGATACATCGAGATCTTCGTCGGCCCGAAGTGGTACGTCCGGCGCAGGTGGACGATCTTCTCGACGACCTCAGCATCGGTAGCATGCGGACAGGTCTTAGGCCGCCGCGACCGATCCCGCAACCCGTCCAGGCCCTCGTCCTGATAGCGGCGCAACCAGGTGTAGTACAGCTGACGACTGATGCCAAAGTAGCGGCACGTCATCGCCACATTGCCGGTCACCTCGTCAACATGGCGCAGGACTGCCAGCTTGCGACGCACCGCAGGATCATTCAGTGGATCACTCACAGGTCTCCTAACGATGAAGAGACCCAGGTGTCAACGATCTTCCTCAGTTCCAGATTTCAGCGTTAGATCCAGTCGGCGACGCGTCGGGTGTCCAGTCCGTCGATGGAGGGTTCGCCGCCGGCCTCGCTGAATGCATCCAGGGCGTCCACCAGCCATGTGCGGTGTGGTGGGGGCATGTTCGCGACGATGTTAGCGATCTCCCTGCGCCGTGCCTGGGTGACTCGGGTGACCACGGAGGCGCCGGTGCCGGTCAGGTCGATCACCACCTCACGCCGGGAGATCGGATTGATCTCCCGGTCCACCAGTCCAGCGGCGACCAGTCGGTCGATCATGCGGGTCGCGGTGGATGACTTGACGTCTAGGTGCTCGGCCAACGCCGACAGCTTCATCGGGCCGCGCGTGGACAGCACCACTAGCAGCCGGAACTGGGGCAGCGTGATGGAGTCGTCCACGGCGGCGATCGAGCGGGCCGACAGGCCAACCAGCAGGCGCGAGGCCCGCAACACGGCGTCGGTCACCGTGTCGGCGCTGGTGACACTGCCACCGCGGGTCGGGGCAGGCCCAACAGTCATAGGTCGTTTGTACCGAACCTCACAAACGTAGCGCGACTAACTGTTAGATACTACAACAATGAGCCAAGTGGATCGTTCTCCCGAAGCACCCCTGTCGGGACCGCGATCACTGCCGGTGCCCCGGCGAGTGCCGGTTCGGGAATGGTTGCGGGAAAGCCGGGGTGGCCTGGTCAGCCTCGCCGTGGTCATCGGCGCCGGGGCGGGTGGCGGAGCGATCGTGTTTCGTTGGCTGATCACCACGTTCACCGGCCTACTGTCCGGGCATCCGGACTACTCCGGCGCCGGCCACGCCGCCAATCCCCACTTGCCCGCCCTGGGCATGTACTTCGTGCTGGCCGCGCCGGTGCTCGCCGGAGCGATCTACGGCCCGCTGGTCACCAAGTTCGCGCCCGAGGCCCGCGGACACGGGGTGCCCGAGGTGATGTACGCCGTGGCCGAGCGCGGTGGGCGGATTCCGCCGCAGGTCAGCGTGGTTAAGGCGCTGGCCTCCGCGCTGTGCATCGGCGGGGGAGGCTCGGTCGGCCGGGAAGGACCAATCGTGCAGATCGGCTCGGCGTGGGGCTCCAGCCTCGGCCGGCTCACCCGGGTGCCGGAAAACCGGTTACGCATCCTGGTCGCCTGCGGCGCGGCCGGTGGGATCGCAGCAACGTTCAACGCGCCGATCGCCGGCCCGTTTTTCGCGATGGAGCTGATCCTGCGAGATTTCGCCACCGAGTCCTTCGGCGCGGTCGTGCTGGCCAGCATCACCGCGAGCGTGATCGGCCGAGCGGCGTTCGGTGACCACCCGTTCCTGGACCTGCCCGCGTTCGGGCTGCGCTCTGGTTGGGAGTACCTGGCCTTCGCCCTGCTCGGATTGGTGATCGGCGCGGTCGGCGTGGCCTTCACCCACGTCCTGTACTGGATCGAGGACGGCTGTGACCGGGTCTGGCAGCGCCTGGTGCGTGGTCCGGAGTGGCTGCGTCCGGCGGTCGGCGGGCTGCTGCTGGGCGGACTGCTGCTGCTACTGCCGGAGATGTACGGGGTCGGCTACCCGGTGCTCGCGCACGCCATCGACGGCCGCTACGTGCTGTGGTTCCTGCTGATCCTGATGGCCGGCAAGATGGTGGCGACCAGCCTGACCATCGGCATCGGCGGCTCGGGCGGGGTGTTCGCGCCGTCGCTGTTCATCGGTGCCATGGGCGGTACCGCGTTCGGGATCGTCGTGCACCACCTGTTCCCCGCCGCAACCGCGGCACCGGGCATGTACGGGCTGATCGGCATGGGTGCCGCATTCGCCGGGGCCACCCGGGCGGCGATCACCGCGGTGATCATCCTGTTCGAGTTGACCGGCGAGTACACCATCATCCTGCCGCTGATGCTGGCGATCGTGGCCGCCACTGCAGTGTCCCACGCCCTGTCGAAGGACACGATCTACACGCTCAAGCTCGCCCGCCGGGGCGTGAAC
Source organism: Pseudonocardiales bacterium (assembly GCA_019241525.1). Lineage (GTDB taxonomy): Bacteria > Actinomycetota > Actinomycetes > Mycobacteriales > Pseudonocardiaceae. The sequence goes on along the minus strand of JAFAWY010000101.1, from coordinate 9,466 downwards.
CTCGACGCGGCAACGACCGGCGGACACGGCCGGTCAGGACAGGTGACGGTGGCCGCGGTGATGGAACCGCTGCCCAACCCGCTGGCCGCCGACACCGTGATCACCATGGCCGGCCAGGCGCTGTGGCGCTCGGCCTACGGGGTCCTGCCCGTGATGGGCGCCGACAAGCAGTACCACGGGTGCGTGACCGCCCGCGCGCTGGCCGAAACCCTGACCAACACCGAGTCCACTGACCGCACCGTGGCCGACCTCGCCCAGATGCCCCCGAGGATCACCGAGAACTCCACCCTGACCGACGCGCTGCACGCATTGGCCGGCGCCGACGGCACCGGACTGCCCGTGCTCGACCGCCACGGCACCCGCCTGATCGGCTGGATTACCCACAGCACCATCCTCACCGCCCTGCACCCCACCGGCACCCCCCGTGACACCGCAGCGCTGCGCGGCCCACTGGCCCACGCCAGACCAACCGATCCGCGACTCGGACGGAGACACCGTGATGACGACCCCACGACGCCCCAGCCCACTGCTGCGCGCGGTACTGCGCGCGCCGCTACGCCTGTACGACTGGCACGCCGGATGGCTGTTGGGCCACCGGTTCCTGCGCCTGACCCACCTCGGCCGCCGCTCCGGACGCCGCTACCAGACCGTCGTGGAAGTCCTGAAAACCGACCCGGCCACCGGTGAGGTCATAGTCATGGCCGGCTTCGGCCGCACCACCGACTGGCTGCGCAACATCCAAGCCCACCCCGCCGTCGAGATCACCCTCGGCCGGCACCACTTCACCCCAGTCCACCGCATCCTCAACGAACCCGACGCCGCCGCGGTCCTGGCCGACTACGAACACCGCAACCACCTGATCACGCCGATCGTCCGCCGGGTCCTCAGCCGCCTAGTCGGCTGGACCTACGACGGCACTGACGACGCCCGCCGCCGACTGGTCCGCGAACTGCCCATCATCGCCTTCCGCCCCACCCCAGACCGCTGACCAGCGACCCTCCCGTCACCGGCCATCGGGGAGGAAGTTTGCAGCGGTGCGCAGCGGTCAGCAAGCGCCGTGCCGATGTTGTCGTCACCACTTCAGCCCGACACCGGAGCAGCACAATTCGCTGCTGCTGATCACAGCCCAGGAGAAGGGCAGCCATGCCTCACACGGCGAACACAGACATCCGGCAGCTGGTCACGGCGCAGCGAAACCGTCTGGGCGACCTCGTGGAAACCCTCGACGACGCCGCATGGAACCGGCTCTCGCTCTGCGCGGGATGGCGGGTACGGGACGTGGTGGCGCACTGCACCCAGTCGAATGTGGCAACGCCGTGGCGACTCACCGCCGAGTTGATCACCTCGGGATTCAGCCTCACCGCGCGCAACGAGCGATGGGTGGCAGCGCGACGCCAACACGACCGATCGACGGTCCTCACCGAATACCGGGCGACAGCCGACCAGTTGGCCGTACCAGCGGCGGAACTGCCCTACGCCCTGGTCGAAGTGGTGATCCACGGCTATGACATCGCACGCTGCGCTCCCGCCTTTGACCAAGATCCAAGTCGAAGGCGAAATACGGCAGAGACGGCGGCAACACCTGGCGGATGAGAACGACGGCCTGTTGGGCAGGGTGCCTAGCGACATACTGAACCGCACTCCTCTGCCCATGGGTGTGCCTTCGATCCGATAGATAGCCCCGTGGTGGTTTGCGTCGTGGTCCCATGATGGTGATCACGTTTTCGGGCTGGTCCGGGTATCGCGTCGGCGTACGCACGGTTGCGGTGCGACACGACCGGTTACGGCAGGGGGGTCGGGGAGGTTGCGCGTGGGCAGCGTTGACGTCGTGGTGGTGGGCACAGGGGTAGTCGGTATGGCGATCGCGCTGTCGGCGGCCGACGCGGGACTCAAGGTGGGTCTGGTCGGGCCTGGTTATGCCGTGCCGGGTGCGGCGAGCCAGGCGGCGGGGGCGATGCTGGGCGTGCTTGGTGAGCACACCGCAGGCCAGTCCAGCACAGCTGATCTGTGGTTTCGCCACCAATCAGCGCTGCGCTGGCCAGGCTGGCTAGGCACGTTGATCGAGCGTGCGGGCATGCGGGTGGCGCTGAGGCAGGGCACGGTGGTCATCGCCAACCTGGACTATCCGGCCGATCATGAAAACCTCGATGCCATCCGCGCGGCAGCAGCTAATCTCGACCAGCCTGTGGAGGAGCTGGACCCTCGGCAGGTAATGGGCCTGCGGCCTGCGGCGCGGCATGCCCCGGTCGCCGCGCTGCTGTGCCCCCAGGAAGGCTGGGTCGATACCACTGCGCTGCTCTCAGCGATGAACACTGCCACACAAACCCACCCCCGCATCGAGCGTCTGGACGGCACCGCGGCACAGGTACTCGTCACCAATGGCCGGGCCGTCGGTATCACCCTTGAGGACGGAACCCAGCTGCACGCTGGCGCGGTGATCCTGGCTGCAGACACGGCCACCGACGGCCTGCTAGCCCCGCTTGCCGCGCACACCGGCCCGCTACCCAAAGTGCTGGCCGCCAAAGGCGTCAGTCTCCTGCTCGATGTCCCCGAACCGGCGCAGCCGCCGATGGTGGTCCGCACTCCGAACCGCGACTTCGCCTGCGGTCTGCACCTGGTGCCCAACTCAGGCGGCCTGTACCTCGGAGCCACCAACCGATTCACCGACCCCACAACTACCGACATGCCCACCGGGGCAACGGCAGGCGAACACCACCATCTCCTGCACGCCCTCCTGCATCAATTCCGTACCGACCTGCGCACCGCCCCACTCATCGGCGCCCGATGGGGCTACCGCCCCGCTACCAGCGACGGCGCCCCACTCATCGGCGCCACCGCCTTGCCCGGACTGCACCTAGCCACCGGCACCTACCGCAACGGCATCCTCATGGCCCCGGCCATCGCCACACTCATCACCGCCGAACTGCTTGGCCAACCCGCACCACTGCCCAACCCCTACCCACCCACCCAACGGCCCAACCGTCCCGACATCCCCAGCCTGCTCGCCACCGGTGGCGCCCAGATGATCTCGGTGCTCACCGATCCCCACGGCAACATGCCCTACGACCGCGACCACCAACTCGCCAACACCCTGTCCAGCCTGCTGATCCTCGCCATCTCCAGCCACACCGACAACAACGACCACCACGACCTGCGCGAGCGGCTACACGCCATCATCGACCAACACCCCACCCTCGAAGGCGTCTGCCGCATCTTCGACACCTGGGAAACCCGAACCTGAGACCACTACCCGACAAAGCTCACATCGCCCCACATACGGATACCCCACCGCCGACCATGGCCGCCTGTACCCGTATTTGATCTACGGACGTGCAGTCCCCCTTGACTACCCGTATCTGCCGATGCGTGAGCGCACGGTGGGAGATTTGTTGCGATACGGCTCAGGCCCGTGGCCAAGAATATTGATCTTGCCGAAGGCGACGCGACTGACGATCACCCGGCAACTCGCGTTCCACGAGGGATAACAGGTGGATCATTCGCTACCGAGGAGATCGGTACGTCCGACAACGATGAAGCCATCGAGGACCCGAGCATCAAGCCGGTCCCGGTCAACCCGACCCTTCCCGTGATCGAAAACCCCAGCTGAACGTCCTCACATTCCGCTGATCGGTAGTTACGAGCAATGCACCCGGAAGCGCCATGGCACAACACATTCGGCGGGACGTCCTGACCAACGCATATGGCGACAGAACACAAGCAGGGACTACAACAAGACGTCGGCACCCGCCCCACATGCGCATAACTCAGTGTCGCCCCCGGTGGGAAGGCTCCGACGCTCGATCAACTCAGCCTCGGTATCTCCGGAGGAATGCCGTGGAAGCGCAAGGAGATGAGGCTCTACCTGGACAGTATCCAGACCGTGCTCGCCAACCCGGTGGCGCTGGACACCGTCGATCCGGATGCATTCGACGTGGTGTTCTATCCCGGCGGTCATGGCCCCATGGAGGACCTCGCCTTCGACAAGACCTCCGGTGCGCTGCTGGCCAACCGACTGGCCTCCGGCAAGCCGCTTGCCCTGCTGTGCCACGCGCCGGCTGCGATCCTGGCGGCGGCCGGACCCGACGGCACGTCACCCTTCGCGGGTTATCGGATGACCGGGCTGTCCAACCGAGAGGAACTGCTCAACCGGTTCGCGAGAAAGGCGCCGTGGCTGCTGGAAGACAGGCTGAAGGAGGCGGGCGTCGACTACTCCAAGGGGCGACTCCCGCTGCGCCCTTACGTTGTGGTTGACCGGAACCTGTACACGGGACAGAACCCGCAGTCCTCGGAGGACCTGGCGAACCGACTTATCAACGAAGTCAACACCACGTCCTCCACGTGAGCTATCTCGCGACTCATCAAAAACAGCGCTCACCACGCCGGACGCGCAATCGCCAGGCGACGTGTCAACGTCCGCTCCGCCGCCGAGCGCAGGTTCAGCAACCCTAGGACGAACTCCGCTGACTCGCACAATCCATACACCAACCACCGAACTCACCGGCGAAGCTCCTCAATGAGCCACCCGATAACGTGGTCCTCCAGAATCGTCGCGAGCAAGCCTGGTCCCGTCCGCCCACACGGAGACAGACGCAGCGGAACGTCCGCACATCAGCGGCTGATCGGTAGTTCCGAGCAATGCACCCGAATGCCCCATGGCACAGTACATTCGGTGAAACGTCCTGACCAACGCACATGGCCGACAGAACACCAAGCAGGGACTACAACAAAACGTCGGCACCGCGGAAGCTGTCAACCTGAATGAGGCACCGTTGAGTAGTAATTACTGAGCGGTGGCGTCTTTCTGGTCGGGTGGGTTGATCCACGAGTTGGTTGGTAGGGCGGGGGGTTGGGGTGGTTTGCGGACGAAGCGTTCGGGATGGGCGTGGTAGGCGGCGGTGAGCACGATGCCGCGTTGGGTACGGATGGCGGTGGCGGTGCCGTAGTGAACATCGGCGGGGGTGTGCAGGCCCAGGCCGCTATGGCGATGTTGGTCGTTATACCAGGGGAAAAAGACTCGGCAGTGAGCCCGGGCGGCCTCGATCGAGGCGAAGCGACCGGGGAAGTCGGGCTGGTATTTCAGCGTCTTGAATTGGGCTTCGCTAAACGGGTTGTCGTCGCAAACGTGCGGGCGGCTGTGGGACTGGGTGATACCGAGGTCGGCGAGCAGGAACGCGACGGGTTTGGAGGTCATGGAGCTGCCGCGGTCGGCGTGGATGGTCAACTGGTCGGCACCGATGTGCTGTTTGGCGCAGGTCTGGCGGATCAGTACCTCGGCCAGCGCGGCCGACTCGCGGTGCGCGAGCATCCAGCCAACGACGTATCGGGAGAAGATGTCCAAGATCACGTAGAGGTGGTAGGAGGTCCACTTCGCCGGACCGTGCAGCTTGGTGATGTCCCACGACCACACCTGGTTCGGCGCGGTCGCGACCAATTCGGGTTTCACCCTGGCTGGGTGGCTGGCTTGGCGGCGTCGCTCCTTGGTCTCCCCCGCTCGTCGCAGCAGCCGGTAAAACGTCGAGATTGACCCGAGGTAGACGCCCTCGTCCAGCAGCGTGGCCCACACCTGGGCCGGTGCGGCGTCGACAAACCGCGGCGAATGCAGCACATCGAGGATCTTGCGCTGCTCAGGCTCGGTCAGAGCGCGGGGCTGGAGCCGATCGCGGTGCGGCTGGGATGCCGGTCGCGCCGGTGCCGGACTGATCCGATGGCGGCGGTAGTAGCCGGCCTGTGCGACACCCACGGCCTGGCACGCTGCCCGCACGCCGATGTTCGGGGCCAGGTCGGCGACCGCGGCGTCGGTCACCGCGGTGACCCGGGCTCGGGTGCCTCGCTCTCGGAGATCGTCTCCAAGAGCGCGTGCAGTTTTGCCTGCACCTCCACCACGAAGCGGGCCTTGGCCAGCTCCTGCTCCAACTGTTGTTTTTCCTGCTCCAGCCGGGCGATGCGGTCATCGCGCGCATCCCGCCGGGGCCGACCCCGCGGGGCGGACAGTCCAACCAACGCGCCGGCATCACGGGCCCGGCGCCATTCCACGATGTGGCTGGAATACAGGCCCTCCCGGCGCAGCAACGCACCCTTCTCACCGTCGGGCGCCGCGTCGTAGGCGGCCAGCATCTCCAGCTTGTACTGCGCGGTAAACCTCCGCCGCCGAGCCCGCCCGGGCACCTCAGGATCGAGACGTTGCTCTCCAGCGCCAGACACCCGCCCAGGATCTTCGATCCCGGGCGCCCGGTCGAGCCTGGTCACCATCGTCGTCATGTCGGGGAGTCTCCATCCCCGCCCTCGGGTCACTAATTGTCAGGGGACGGGTGCCTCAACCCAGGTTGACAGAGAGGGGTTCGCTCGCTTCTTCGTTGCCCCAGCCTGTGGGTTGGTGGCTTGTTCGGGATGTGCGGCCCTACCGGGTGCCGTGCCGAGCGGGGCAAGTCAGGAGCCTGCCTGGTGCTCGGTAGAGACGTGCCCGCCTCGCTCGGTCGTTTCTGGACACCGATGATCTAAGCGGAGTTGCCTATGGTGATGATCGGGACTGATTCCCACCAGCGCACCCACACCGCGGTCGCCCTCGACGAGGTGGGACGCCGACTGGCTGAAAAGACGGTGCCGGCGACTAGTGACGGGCACTTGGCGCTGGTCAGCTGGGCCCGGCAGTGGCCCCAGGTGAGCTTTGCGGCCGAGGACTGTCGGAACATGACCCGGCGGCTAGAGCGCGATCTGCTTGCGGCCGGGCATCGACTGGTGCGGGTTGCGACCCGGCTGAGGGCAGCGGCCCGCGCGCAGGGACGCCAGCCAGGCAAATCCGACCCGATCGACGCCGAAGCGGTCGCGGTGGCCACCCTGGGGCCATCACCACCGGCTGCCGGTCGCCGAGCTAGACGGTCCCACCCGGCAAGTCACGCTGCTGGTCGATCACCGCCGGCATCTCGTGGGGTGAGCGCACCCAGGTGGTCAACCGGCTGTGTGGCACCCCCACGAACTCGACACCGCACGACAGGTTCGAGCCCGCGGGCTGCGCAGCTACTGCGCCATCGACCGCCTCGGCGAGCACCTGGCCACGTGCACCGGTCTTATTGCCCGGCTGGCCCGCGAGCTGCCGCATCGCTGCCGAGAGCTGACCATGCAGATCAACGCCCTGTGGCGGGAGCTTCGTGATTTGGTCAAAAGCCTCGCTCCTGCGGTGTTGGCCATCCCTGGCTGTGGGGTGCTGTCCGCGGCGATGATCCTGGGCCAGACCGCTGGAGTGCACCGGTTTCGCTCCCACGACGCCTACGCCCGGTTCACCGGCACCGCCCCCATTCCGGCCTGGTCGGGCAACACCGCGGGCAAAGTCCGGCTCAACAGAGGCGGCAACCGCACCCTCAACAGCGCGCTGCACATGATCGCGATCAGGCAATCCCGAGGAGTCGACCAGGAGCGATCTATCTCGACAAACTCACCGCCAGCGGCAAAACCCGCACCGAAGCCCTCCGACTGCTGCGCCGGCGCCTGTCCGACGCCGTCTACACCGCCCTGCGCACCGACCAAGGCAACCACCTCCCCGACAGCACAGCACAGCCCAGCACCCGCCCCCACGCCACCCTCGCCGAACCGACCCACCCAGCGGCCTGATCTTTCTCCCCGCCCCTTCTCCGCCTGATATGCCAGAGCGCCGGGATCAGGCAACGGGGTCAAGGAGCAGCCCGGCAGGGCCGACCGCACCGCGGCCGTGAGGTCCTTGACGCCGCCGCCGCGCGGCGCACGATGCCCCCGGCGGAGCGAAAGGCCAACGCAAGTTGACATAGGAGCATTCCGAACTAGGTACGGACCGCGCTCCTAGCTGCGGTGACACTAACAACCGCAGGTCAGGCCGTTGGTCTGCGTTGGTCTGACCAGGGGTCGGTCGCTATGCACGAGCAAGATCGTCTCCCGGATTTCTCCCCGGGGCTGGAACAGGGGAGCTCCCCCTCCCCTCGTCCCCTGTTTCAGCCGTAGTGACGCCGGTGACAGCGTTGACAATTCGGCTACGGCGCCGGCGTGTGTGGTGCCGGCCAGTCTCTGGCACCCCACACCCACACCCACCCATGAAGCCGGGACTCTTCTGAGGGGGTGTCGCCTCGGGCCGGGGGGACCGCCCGGGTGGATACTCCCTTTCATGACCGCGGTGACAAAGATTGAGCGTTCCGGGCCGGCGATCAGCGCGGCACTGGCGGAGTTATCTGCCGATGAGTGCACCCAGTTCGGGGCCGAGTTCCACCAAGCCCTTGGCCACGCTGCGCAGGCCTTCGACCTCGCAGCGGTGGATGCGGTGGTTGACCGCTGGTGGGGCATTGCCGCGATCCGCGTCAACCCACTGTCCGAGCACGAGCAGGCCCAGGTCGATCGAGCCCACACCGGCGATTTCACCGGGCTGCTCGCCCGTGACGAACAGGGGAACTGGGTCTGGCTGTAGGTGCCCCGCTCCGGACCGGTGTGGCTGGAGATCGCCCGCGAGCAGTACACCAGCCTTCTGGCTGAGGCCCGCGAGCAGATCGACACCCGCGTCGAGCAGTTACTGGACAGCCCCCGTCAGCAACCCCGCTGCGCCTACGACGAGCGCACCGACCAGTGGACTACCACCTACGGTGACGGTGCCGGGCTGATCGTCTACGCCGTCGTCCACGACCGACAACGGGTGATCATCCTGCGGCTGGTGTAGTCGACCGGCGTCGGCACAGTCGTATTGAAGCGAAGGGCGTCCTCGCGGTGCCCCATAGCCAGGAGAAGTGGGATTCTTGAGCCCTGGCGAAAACCGGAACAAACCCGTCATTTGACGGCTCAGCGCACGGCTTTCGGACAGGCGGACAGAGCCGACCGGATGAGGGAATCGCTGGATGCACCTGTCCCGGGGCAGCGCCGTTCCAGGCGCTTCCATCCCCTGCGTCGCCGTCCCAGCTTTGCGTCCGACGTCACGATCGGCTCGGGGATTGATACACGAATATGCCCAGGTCGTATGACGTGGATGGCCAATTCGGCACCCACAGCCTGATGGGACAGTTGGTGGTACATGCGCAAGCCACGCGACGGAGTTGGGTCGACGTATTCACCACCTCACCCGCCCACAACATACGGCGCCTTTAGTTCGCGAGGCGTGGCATCCTTCGGTAGATCCTGATGCTTGTGATCTAAAAGGGGCAACATCCGCTCTTGTTCATATCCTCGAAAGCTTGCAGGTGGTTGACGCAACCTGTACCTCACTTTAGGGGAAAGACTCATCCGGGCAATCCGCGAACCGCCGGATGTGGCCGGTGAGTGCGTTTTTCGTCCGATTGCTTCGGGGATGCGTTCGGCAACGCATGTTTGTAACGTTTTCCGGTGGGTGCCCGAGTCTGTCATGGGTCAAGACAATGGTATCCACTGGTGACTTAGAGAGGCCGCATGGTCACAGCTGCAGGAAGTTCAGGTGAGTCGTTGCGTGACCGGTTGACTGGTTTGTCGGAGTCTGAGCAGGTTA
>JAFAWY010000102.1 GCA_019241525.1 Pseudonocardiales bacterium | reverse complement strand
GCCCTAAGCAGCAAAGCAGGCTCCACCGGCCCGTGGGGAACCATGATAAACCGGGCATCAAGGCCTGCTGATGGCTTTCTGGGAGGTAGGTGACTCCAGCGTAAGTGGGCCGTTCGCTTAATGCGACGGTGGCCCCCACGGCATCCCACCGGCTTGCTGCCGCAGGCCGACGCTGCGGGTGCGCGACGGGAGCGGGGACGCATCAGCTCAGCTCGGCTGGAGCTGTCATCCACCACCGCAGTAGTCCCCCGTCGGCGCATCGAGCTTGCACCGCTAGGGGCGGTCCGGTAGGTATCGCACTATCCAGTGGCAGGAGGACGACGTGTCAGGTGTGCCCCCCGAGAATCTTGCAGAGACGGACTTGCTCCGTGAGCTGGAGCATCTGCACACGACCCGCCACGGCACTTTCCTGCACGGCTCACCTGATGCGCTGCGTGAACACAGCAGCCGCACCGCGCTGCTCGAGGAGGAATACCTCCGGCGTCACCCTGAACGGGAAGTCGATCCGGCCCGCACCCGGGCCGGTGCCCGGGGTGAGGACGGGAGTGCGGACACCCGCTCCTGACGGCGCTCGCGCGACGGAATCCGAGGCTCTCCCACACGTCGTGTACTGTGCCCAAACTCATCACCAGTGTGATGACCTGGTATTTCGTTGCATGATCTGTGTCACGGTGTTCGGCTGGCTTGGGTTGCTCGCGCGCAGCACCGCGGCCAAGGACATCGAAATCCTGATCCTGCGCCACGAAGTCACCGTGCTGCGCCGTCAGGTGCGGGTGTAGAAGGCGTACCAATCCCGGCTAGAGGGGCTTAGGTAGTGTTCCGGGGCGACGCGCTCCCCGGGAAAAAGCCGGAACCCGCGCAGTGGGCCATCCGGGGTGGGCTGGAAATAGGCACCGCTGACCCAGTTGGGATTGATGTCTAGCTCCATGCCCCGAACGACGCCACTGGCCTGCAAGATCAGCCCCAGATTGCACACCGACAGCGCAGGTCCGCCGACATAGATTTCGCCACCATCGGCAGTGACCCCGAAGCCCGAACGATCAATGAACGCGGCTTGGCCGACGGTACTGCCCCACTGGGCGCGACCACCGCTGTGGCACGTGGGGTTGACCTGCCCCTCGTCGACGAGGGGGACGAGATTTTGGCGGACGCTGACGACATCCGGCTCCATCCGGACCTCGCGGTTCCAGGCTCCGACATCGGCGGTGCCATCAGTACGTAGCACCAAGCTGGCAGCACCGTCGACCAGCGGGCGGGCGAGGTGTCCCTGGTTGAAGTAACCGCCGTGGCTAGCGCCGTTGAGGCGAAAACCGCCGTTGAAGACGGCGACCACGGTGTGCTGCTCAGCGGCGGTCAGGGAGGTCGCGGCCAGCGAGGTGCCGCCTGGGTCCTGAAAACCGGGATGTAATTGCCCGCGGACCAGGGTCGGGTCAAGCCACATAACGCCCACAACAAATGAGGTGTGGTCTCGGTCCGGGCGCACGTGCGCGACCCGGACTGCTGGTCGACCGTGCACGGTCGCCACGGTGTTCCATTGCCCCTCGCCGGGCAGGGGCGACAGGCCCGCCGGTGGGTGCAGCAGTGGCGGCGCAGGGAGGCCGCCACCGGCGTTGGATGGATCAGACGGGGTGACTGGCGCTCTCGCGACTCGGGGAATGCCGCCGATGGGTACCCCTCCGGTCGGAGGTGGGTTGTGCTCGTACTGTTGCTTTTCCAGCCACGTGATCAGCCCATCAAAGCCATGGTCACGGCCCCATTCCGCGAGTCGAGCAGCCACGCTGTCGGTACCCGGGGCCAGCAGCGCGCCCGCCACTGACGGGCCCACCACGGTGCCGGTCAACACCAGCATCACCAGCACGGCCACCACCAACCGCCACCACCAGCGGCGTGGCCGCCTCGGGGGATGCGGGGAACCGTGCTGGCGGCTGGCAGCGTCTGAGGACGTGGAAACCATGTACCTCGTTCCTGCTCCTCGGCCGCCATCAATCACCCGCCGGATAGGACACTAGCGCGGTGTTGATACCGGTTGCGCCCGGCACCAAAAAGTCTGTTGGCAAATGATGTTGACGGGTGGGCCACGAATCCAACGAGGGACCCGAGCCTGGCGAGGTTACTGGGGATCAGACGCGCACACCGTCAACCCATGCCGGCGAGCGCGCCCTTGATGGCAGCCCTGGCGGGCTTGCCGGGGCGGCCGCCTGGCCATAGTCGATGATCCGCTGGGCGATGGGGATACGCTCGCCGGGTCACAATAGTACGGCGCTGGCCTCGCCTGGCGTTTACCGACGAACGCAGCGGTACGGCTGCGCGTTGACGCACGGCACACCCCCACGGGGTCGCTGATAGCATCCCGCCCCTGCCTTGCTCACCTTCCCGGGTGACCAAGGAGCACCCGGTCCGTGCGGCCCCTGGTTGCGGTCCACGCCGCCGGATCTGGTGCTGGTCACCAAAGGCCTCCGGCGGGCCACCGGTCCTGCGGCAAGCCCAGGGTGTTGCCCTCGGCCCGAATAGGCAGCAGACGGTCGGAAGCTGACCGGAGGCACACAACTGCATCAAGCTGGCGGGTCTTGCCGAACATCGTGGAATTCCCTTCCACGAGGGCTGCGCAACCGCCACGTGGCCGGTGACCCGGGTTGACGTCGGTGGCTCCGATTGCCATGCCGACGGGTCACCAGCCACGCCACTTGTTCACCGTAGGGGTTCTGGCGTGCTCGACGGTGCTGTCGGTGTTCGGCGGACCAAGTCGCCCCGCACCCGCCGGTGTCTCCAGGTGGGAATGTCGGCAGTCATCCGAATGACCATGCTTTTGGTCGCCCAGCGGTTGGCGGACGTCTAGGCCGGCGGCGTGCGGTGTAGTCCCATTTCCGCGAGGCCAACCGACGGTGCCAGGCCAGGATCGTACGGGAGTGACCGAGAAGATCGCGGACCAGCGGCGGCGTGGCAGCAGCCGGGACAACGCGGCCAGCCACTCCGGTCGGCGGGTGTGCAGAGCACCCGCGCGACCTGGCGGCGCAACACGGCGGTCTCGTGCCGCAATACCAGCAGCTCGGCGTCCTTGCTCAGATCGGATCTGAATTTGCGTTGGTTGCGTTGGCATGTGATCGCATCAAGCCGCTGGTGTGTGTCAGCCTCGCTGGGGAGCCACCGCCTGCGACGTCGTGACCGTAGGACGGCACTGGAAGGTGCATGGGCGGCTGTCTGGTCATGGTTAGACGATCACCGTTTCGGCTGTACTCGTGAGCACCCCTGGCCTCATGCGACGTACCGGTGGCGGCTGATCAGCTGGGTCGGTGAGAAGAAAAGCCATGACTGTTTGGAAGCCACTATCGGGGTGGGTGATGCGAACGTTCCGGCGTGGAACCAGGCGGCTTACCCACGGTGCCCGACGTCGGCGTGTCATGTGCGGTGTCGACGCCGTAGGCGGCGATATGTCGAGCGATGTTCAAGGCGCTCGCCAGGATTGCAGGAGGTATGTGCTCTCCGCCTACTATCGAGCGGGCCACTGCCTCGAGCATCCCGGCCACACCGAATAAGGCGAATTCCAACGTTCCCTCGTGCTGCGCGGTTGATGATGCACGGCGTAAGGTGACAACAGCTTGCTGCAGCACCACGTCGTCCGGCTCGTGTCGAGCACTGGAAAGCGGTTTTATGAAGCCGGCGAGGTGGTCGTCTGAAGTCATGGGGCGAGGCTCCTATCAAGGGCTCACGGCAAACCGTCCACCCATCCTGGATGAGATCCCCGACCGGTCAAAGACTCTTAGAGCGTGGCCACCGACAACAGCGATCGTTGCCACGCCGATGCCAACATGTGCCCGATAACGGCCCCTCGCGGTCGTCGTATCTGGGTCGTCGGTTTGTGGGCGGAGCCCGAACTTCTCGCTGGGCTGTCACACGGCCCCGCTCGGACCCAACGCCGCTTCACGAGGATCCGCGCCACCAGTATCCGCGGTGGCTCTACACCCATGGACCAGGTCCAGTCCTCCGCTCCTAGCCGTGGGGCTCGGGGCCCTATCCAGTGATCAAACTGTGCCCACCGCTGAACGTAGCCGCGACCACTGCGGACTATCTCGTCGCAGGAAGCGCGACAGGACGCGCCGTAGGGCGCGACAGCGTCCGGCTGGAGTGGTTCGGTGACAAGACGTCGGGTGACGATGCTCGTCGCGGCGTGGTTGACAATGATGGTGCGGGGTCAGCGCAACGGGGTGGTGTCGAGCGGTACCGAGGGAGCGCGGACCAGGCCCAGCTGCACACGCTGCCGGGGAAGGGCGGCGTCGAGCACCCAATCCACGGCGGTGTGGAGCCGGTTACCGGGCATCGCCAGCAGGTGGTATCCGCGGGTGACAGCCTTGGCAGGTAGTCCTGACAATGCGACGTGCAGCGGGTTGGCTGCTGCCTCACGGCCGCCGAGATCGACGACGAAGCCCAGGTCGCGGTGCCGGTATGTTGACCAGTGGCCGTATCCCAGGGATGCGGCGACATTGCGAGCGGCGAGCGCGCCGTGCCGCACAGCGTGCTGGGCGGTCATTGCGGTGATCTGTCCAGGCCGGGCCGGATCCGGCACCGCGGCGGCGTCCCCACAGGCAAATACCCCGGGTTGATCGGCCACGCGCAGCTGAGGGTCCACCGCGATGCGGCCGTTGACTAGCGGCAACCCGAGCTGGTCGACCAGCGGGTCGGGCCGTACCCCCACACACCAAATCAACGAGCGAGTCGCCACGAACTTTCCGTTGCTCAACCGCACGCCCTCAGCGGTGGCCTTGTCCACCGACATACGGGTCAATACCTGCACGCCCCGCTCGCGCAGCACTCGATCTGCTGTCGCCGACAGCCGGGGATCCAGCTCCGGCAGCACCCGCGGGGCCAGATCCAGCAGCAGCCAGCGCATCGGTTGCCCAGCCAGCTCGGGATTCCCTCGGGCCAGTTCGGCGGTGAGCAACACGCCGTGGGCAGCGACCTCAGTTCCGGTGTAGCCGGCGCCGACCACCACGAACGTACAGCGCGCCGCCCGCAGTTCCGGGTCACTGGTGGCGGCGAGCTCCACCTGGCGGATAATGTGATCCCGCAGATACAGCGCCTCGGCGATCCCGCGAAACCCGTGGGCATGCGCGGCCACTCCGGGAATGGGCAGCAGCTTGTTGACACTGCCTACAGCCAGCACCAGCCGGTCGTATCCCATATGATGGGTGCCGCCTTCGGGGTCGGTGTACGAGACCTGTCGAGCGTCTAGATCCACCGCGTGGACCTTGCCGACCCGCAACCGCACCCCGGGCAGCGTCGCGGCCAGCGACACCGCCACCCGCCTGGGGTCCAAAATCCCGGCGGCCACCTCCGGCAGCAATGGCAGGTACAGAAAATAGTCGGTCGAGTTGACCACCACGATCTCCGCCACACCGGCCAACCGTCGCGACAGGCCTCGGGCAGCATGGAACCCGGCGAACCCGGCTCCGACGACCACGACCCTCGGCGCAGTATCCGACGGCGTGGCCATCGACCCTCCTCGCCCGTGCAAGATCGAATCTCTGGACTCTCAAGTCGGCATTGGAACGAGTTGCTTGACGTCGGCGTGTCGCCTTGTGACGAGGGTTACTCTGCGCCAAAAGTGCAGCTTCCCATCGCCCGGCCTGACTTATTGAGTGACCACCACAATCGTACGTCAAGCCCTGGCACCGATCGCCATCAAGTCTCCAGCCCGTCAGCGATGGCGTTTAGCTTGTGTCGGACGGCATCATCAGCCCTTTTTGGGTGTTTTGCAGCAGGGTCACCAAACAGGAACGTGACGATCGTTGTCAGCGTGTTGATGATCAGCTGTCAGGTGTTGGGTTTGCCCAGCAGGAAATACGACGGCAACCACAACGCCACCCGCAAGACACACATGACGAAAAACCAGGAGCGTGAGAGGAAATCACCGGCCTTGGTGACAAAACGGTTGAAAGCGGAAAGTCTCCAGGAGATGGTCTATTAGCATCGTGGCGCCATTAGGGTGACTGTGATGGCTTTGGCGGATGGTGGCATGGAACCTCGGGTAGTCGGGAATGTCTGGCACTGGCGTACCCGGAGGCAACCAACCCAACCGCATGCTGAATTTTGGTGCTGTGATCCAGTGATGCGTCCACTGGTACAGTCCACCCAGACTGCCCACCACCGATGCATCGGTGCGGGTGCGGATGGCAATGTCGCCGAGAGTCCTGTGTCAGCCCGATCCAATAATTCCCCGGTTCCTGCACGGTCCCGGCAACCTCGGTTTGATCAAGCTAGTTGTCGATAGCCGCCGCGGCCTGCGTGTCGGCGCCACCAGTGCCGGTCCCTCCGGTGGCGAGGTGCTGAGCATGTTGGCGCGCCCTGGCGGGCTGGAGATCGACGTGCACCGGCTACGTGGTCGTCCGCTGCGGTTGGCGCTAACCAGCTTCGTGGCCTCTTTCGCCGTGGCCATCGCCCTGGCCGTCGGGTTCGGCCTGGCCGCGGGCGGCTACACCGGGCATCACTGCTGGGCGCGATCGTGCTGTGCGCAACATCGCTGGGCCTGGTCGTACCGGTGCTCAAAGACGCCGGACAGATCGACGGAGACACCGATCAGCTGATCGTGGCGGCCGCTTTCATCGCCGACTTCGGCTCGGGATCCTGCTGTCGCTGTGTTTCCGAATCTGGATCGGAAATCGGATCATGTCGGCATTGTGATCCACCCAACTACCGCTGGCGGCTCGGCCTAGCCGCAGGCGAGCCACAATACGACGATCTGGAACAGCGGCTCGCCGGCAACCGGTCATTACGGTGCCCACGATCACCCGTGAAGGCGATGCCAACGGTGCACCCCACCCGGAGTCCGGCTCCTATGCAACAAAACTCTCGAGCAAATGCGCGCACCGGACCATCACCGGTGGCGTCGGACATAACCTGGCCCAAGAAGCTCCCCAAGTCTTCACCGAAGCTGTGATCGAAGTCGACGGCTTTGCTTCCTGAATGACCGCGATTGATCAGCGATATTTGGCCCGAAGAGTCAAACAATGGCTGTGACGGGTCACCGTGGCCGCGGCTGGCCGTAGAGCGGTCAGTTATCGTGTCGGCTGTAGTTGTGATGAGATGTGTAGCCCTAGCTGCCACTCCAACGTTGCTAAGTGTATTGTTAGCAGCGGCAGGCCCCCGACCATGGTGAGCGCAGTGTCGCAAAATGATGCCCGCGTTGATCATTCTTAGTGGCCGCGGTCGCGGCCAGAAAACCTGGTCGCACCGAGAATCTGCGCGACGTCTGCCAACGCTATCTATCGGCCTCTGATGAGGATCGGTAGAGGATCTTGAGCGAGGTGACTCTAGCGGCCAGTGCGTAATGGTTAGGCCATGTGTAGGGGGTGTGAAGGATGCTGGCGGATAGGTGGTCCGAAAGTCGGTTGCTTCGCGGCGAGCAGGTCTTGGTGTGGCGGGTGTGGAGGGCTTACCAAAACGAGGTCGGGGTGAGCGAGCGGGCCTTACTGGTGGCGTGGTCCGCCTTCGGCCTGACCTTCGGCGTTACCCGGGCGGTTACGTTGTGGCTGCGCGGCGGGCGCGGGCTCGCGGGCGGGGGGATCGTCATCCGTGGGCGCCACATTCATCACTACAACCTGGGTATCGCCCTGTTAGCCGCGGTCGGCGCGGTGGCGCTGGGCGGCCTAGAAAGTCATCGGCGCCACCCGTTGACGATCACTGCCTACGGCAGCGGCGTCGCGCTCATCATCGACGAGCTAGCCCTGCTCATCGACCTGCAGGACGTGTACTGGGCCAAAGACGGGCGGTGGAGCGTCGACGCCGCCATCGGCACCATCGCCGCTGGCGGGGTCTACCTGGCCGCGGCTCCGTTTTGGCACCGGGTCGCCCAGCAGGTAGTCACAACCTGCATAGAGACCGCAAATGGGCGGCTTGACAGGCGTTGTTGCACTTGGCGAAACCGAGGAAGGCGAGACCGTTGATTCTAGGCCTAATCACATCGCCAGGGTCAGCTCGTCGACGGCGGCCATCACTGGCAAGGTCACCGTTTTCCGCAACGTCGTCGGGCGTCGCGAGGCCGACCTGCTTCACGCTGTGGACGCGCCGGACCCGGACGAGTGCTCCTCCTCCGCCCCCACCGCCACTTCCTTTCCTGCTGCAGTCCACCGCCGCCCCCGGGGAAGACGACCGACACCGTCGATTGGTTCATGGCCTGTCTCCGTCGAATGTGGTCGTGCAGTGCATCTGATGCGTGCGCATTTACCAGCTGCGGGAGGCAGCCAACGGTCCTGGACGGCTGCCCCGCGATGGTGGGCCGCGACTACTGCTTGTCCGAAAGTCGGCTCGCGCTTGTAACTTGCGTGATCGGGTGCGCACCCACACGGTCGCCGGTGAGATTTCACCCCGCGCCTGCGCTGGCATAACTTGCTCGGCTCAGCCCTTCGACTCTGGTGAGGTGTCTTGGGGGTACTTCGAGAGGTATTCGCGCCCTTAGGTTGGCTGTTTTGCGCGGAGTGGTCGGAAGAAGTCGCGGATGTCGGTGATCAGGCGGTGGGGTTGTTCCATCGCGGCGAAATGACCGCCGGTGTCGTGTTCGCGCCACAGGCGGATGTCGGGGTATTGCGCGGCGGCCCACTGCGGTAGGGGCTGCGACAGCTCGTGGGGAAACAGGGATACGCCGGTGGGCACGGGCATCGTGGGCAGGCCGGCGGCGGGGTCACGCGCGGTCTCCCAGTACAGGCGCGCCGAAGACGCTGCGGAGTTGGTGAACCAGTAGGTCGAGACGATGTCGAGGATGCGGTCGGCGCCCAGCGTGGCGACGGGGTCGCCGGCGCAGTCGGTCCACGACCAGAACTTGTCCAGGATCCAGGCGCACTGCCCGGCGGGGGAATCGGCCAGCCCGTAGCCCAGCGTCTGCGGACGAGTGCGCTGTTGGGCAGCGTAGCCCGAGTCAACCGTGCGGTAGTGCTCTGCGGCGTGCAGGCCGCGCTGCTCCCGCTCGCTGCCCTGCGTCCGCCCGGCCGGCGGCGCTACGGGAACCAGGTTGAGGTGCACCCCGACGACGCGGTGCGGGTGCCGGGCGCCCAGGTGGGTGCTCACAATCGCCCCCCAGTCCCCGCCCTGGGCACCGAAGTGTCGATAGCCCAGCCGGGTCATCAGCTCGGCCCAGGCATCGGCGATGCGGGCCGGGCCCCAGCCGGGGCCGGTCGGCTTGCCGCTCCACCCGTATCCCGGCAACGAGGGCACCACCACGCTGAACGCATCCTGCGGATCGCCACCGTGAGCGCCCGGATCGGTCAGCGGGCCCAGCACGTCCACAAACTCCCACACCGCACCGGGCCAGCCGTGGGTGAGCACCAGCGGCAGGGCGCCCGGCTGCGGTGAGCGCACGTGCACCAGGTGGATCGCCACCCCGTCGAGTTCGGTGCGGAACTGCTCGAGGCCATTGAGCCTGGCCTGGCGGGCTGGCCAGTCGTAGTCCGTGGCCCAGTACCGGCAGAGTTGCTGGAGATAGGGCAGGGGAACGCCCTGCGACCAGTCCTCGACTGTCGCCGGGTCCGGCCACCGGGTGACCTGCAACCGATGGCGCAGGTCATCCACCTCGGCACCGGAGACCACGATGCGAAAAGGCGTGACTCTGCAGTCGCCGCCGATCGCGTCGTGGCCAGGTGCCGTCGCCTCGGTCATGGCGTCACTCCTGATGTCTCGACGCTATGCCCACCCTAGGCAGCAGATCGATCACCACTTGCAGCTGGCGATCCGCCCGGGCCAACACCACGTCCATGATCCGACAGCAGGCCAGCCGGGCCGGCAAACCGACCAGGTCCAGATCCCTTCATGACGACATCGTCGCCCGTTCATGCCACCCCGGCGGCCCGCGCCACGCCAGACCGCCCAGCAGTTACCACTGGACACCCGGCGGTGCTACGACCACTTCGCCCGGCGCCAAGTGCGCGCTCGGGTGCACTGGTACGGCGCGCGCAGCCGCCACCTCGGCCCGATTGTCAGTGCAGCCACCTTCGGGAGTCAGTCGGCGAGCTAGGTCAATGGATCGATGGCGCCACGATGCGTGGCAGCAGGTTTACGCAAGTCACAGGACCGACACCAGGCGCGGCTGCCCGTCACCGCTGCTGGACCTCCACGGCCATCCGCTGGTCCTACCACGCCGGCGAGGCAAGCGCTTGACGTCGGCCCGGCTAAACCTCCGTAGGCGGTGAGCCCCCACGGCACCGCGGCGGACCGACCGGAAACCACCGCGAGGAGTTGGTCTTCGACGGTTTCGGTGTTTGTTCGTTCGATTGCGCCACAGACACTGATACAAATCGATCCGCTCTTACCGCTGAACTTCGGTCACCGTCACCGAGCTGCCGCCCGGGCCAGGCGGCGACGGATTACCACCTTGGTTCCCATAGCATGAGGATCAATACGCACCTCGTCGGCGCAGGACCGCATCAACAGTGTTCCTCGTCCTCGATGCTCATCACGCGGCCGGCGCCAGCGGCCGGTGTCTTCGACGGTAGCCACCACATCCGGCGGCTGGAGTTCCAAATAGACCGACACCATGCCCCGCTGAGGTCCATAGGCGTGCTCCACGGCATTGGTGCAGGCCT
This sequence comes from Pseudonocardiales bacterium, assembly GCA_019241525.1. GTDB lineage: Bacteria > Actinomycetota > Actinomycetes > Mycobacteriales > Pseudonocardiaceae. The sequence continues at coordinate 6,252 of JAFAWY010000102.1, read as the reverse complement.
CACCGACAGCGATGAGCAGATCAGCGATGACCCGTGGTCCCGCGCCAACGGCCGACAGCCAGCGGCGCATGGCATCGCGGATAGTTTTCAGCGACCACGGCTGCGCTGGTATCACCAGATCTAAGGGGCCGATCTCGCCGCTGCCGTGGCCGGCACTGGTGTGGCGGCGCATGGCCAGCAGGGCCACATCGTCGTCGGCTGGGGTGTCTCCAATGAGCTGGCCCATGACGCTGGTGCAGACAGACTCCACCGGACCCGGCACCACCGCTTCGCACAGGCGTTGAAGACCAATGTCAAGCGAGCTGTCCCGGCGCTCGACCAAACCATCGGTGTAAAAGCACAGCACCGCACCCGGCGGCACGGTGAGAGTTGTCACGTGACGCGGCCTACTGCGCACGCCCACCGGAGCATCACTGGAGACATCAACCAGGGCTGCGGGCTGACCGGGAAGGGCCAATACGGGGGGAGGATGGCCCGCGGAGGAGATGTACAGTCGCTCAGCGACGGGCTTGAACATCGCCAATTGCACCGTGGCCATCATTTTTTGCCGGTCGAAATGCTGGACCTGTTGGTCGAGTCTGCCCAGCACCTCAGCAGGATCGCTGCCAAACAGGGCATGGGCACGCAGCGCACTGCGCAGCTGGGCCATGATGTGCGCGGCGGCAAGGCCTCGCCCGACCACATCGCCGATCACAATGCAGAATCCGCCGGAGGGAAGGGCGAACACGTCATACCAGTCGCCGCCCACTTCACCACGCTGGGCAGGAACGTAGCGGGCAGCCATCTCCAGACCTGGCACCACCGGTAGCCGTGCTGGCAGCAGGCTGCGCTGCAACACCCTGGCCGCCGTCTGTTCCACGTCAGCCCGCCGGGTTTGAATAGTCGAGGCGATCCGGTCGGCCACGACCTCCAGCAGTTTGACATCCTGGTGGGTGAACCGGCGGGCACCGAGCGTGCCCACATGCAGGACTCCGATGACCCTGCCACTGCTGAGCAGCGGCACCCCGAGCAGGGCCCGGATCCCTCGTTGCCGAAGGATCGGATTGACCACCGTCGTGTGATCGATTTGCTCCAGGATCACGGGTTTCTTGTCCGCCGCGATCCGCCCGGCGAACCCCTCCCCTACCGGGATATGAACCCCTTGACGAACTTCGGCCTCGATTCCGCTCGCGGCGGTAGCAATGAGATCCCTTGCGGAGGCATCAAGCAACAGCACCACGGCGGTGTCGACCTCAAAAAGACCCCGTACCCGCTCCAGCAACTCAGCCAACAAATCCTCAACGTTGAGGTGGGCCAGCGTTGCATCGGTCACCGACTCGATCCGACCCCATCGGTCATCAGCAGCCGACGTGTCAGGTGGCTCGTCCGACCTGGACATGATCAGGCCAACCTAACCCGAAGCATGATCGGCAGAAGCGGCGAGTCCCTGGCCAGTCAACCGCCCGGTTTGTTGTAGCCACTCCGTGAGCACGTCATAAAGCGCCCGGGCCGCTGCCTCGTTCAGCGTGATCACACAACAGCCATCAACATGGGGATCCAGCACGATCATCCGGTCACTCATTTTCACCATCAAATTGGTAAAGCCTGCCGCGCCCCGGTGCAACGCGCACGTTGCCGGAATCGCCTTACGGCTCCCGCTGATCGACTGTCCCTCGCTGGCTGACTGTCTCTCGCTGGTCACTAGGCATCCACCTCCGACTGCTCCACACTCGGCCCGACAGTCACGTGATCCCCAGTGACCGTCAGCTCCTAGTCCCGGATCATCTCGTTGGAAGTGGAAGTACCCGACACATCGGCACAGCAAAACTAGTTGCCATGCCTGCCACTGACCACACTCGTCCTTAGTTCACTCCTTGTTAGTTCAACGCTGCGGATATCCCCATTGCCGCTTCACGCCAATGACCGTGGTGCACGCCGTGCTCACCGAGCTGCGAGTGAATGTCCGTCCTGGAGCGCGCCGAGCACGGCGTCGCTAACGTCGGCAAGGTTGGGCAACTTCCAACCCCAGGTGGCGGGTTTGACCCGCCAATGCACGACACCAGACAGACACAGTGAAGGCGGCAGCGGAATCCAGCCACCGTGAGCGTGCAGCATCACGTCGGGATGCTCAGCCAACTTGCTCGATAGCCTGCCGCCGCCCAGCACCGGAAACAGCCATCGCCCGGCCGGCGTGGCAGCGATGGGTGCCGGGATATCCATCACCCGCAGCCCGATCGCGCCCGCGCGTCCCACCGCGGCAGAAACCTCCAGCGCGTCGATGCCCATCCCGGTGGCCAACAGCACGCTAAAGGGCTGACCTGACCACAGCGCGGCAACGCGCTGAACACCACAACCCGCCAGGTGCCGCCAGTTTCGGTGCACCGGCACAAATCCGTGCGCCCCGGTCCCGGCGCGCTGCCCGTAGGGTGCCCCGACCCAGTGGTCACCACGGGGGTAGCTGCCGGGAACCACCGGCCAGCCGTGTTCAGCGAAATTGATAGCCTCGGCCCGCATCTCGATGCGGAAGGCATCCCTCCAGGCGTCTGTCCAATCCATGGTGACTCCCTTGCAGTAACCATTCCGGCCCCACTCAACACCGCATCCCGATCGGCCCTAAACCACGAATGCGTATAAGGTCGCCGGTTGGCCGTTGTCCTGCGTTGAGGCGTCAAAAAGCCCAGACGCGGCGGACCTTCGGGCTCACCGCAAACTGCTTCCGGTTGCCATTCGTCGCGTGGCAAGGCCCTTTCGTCGCCCCGCCGCGACGGATCGCGCATGGGCAACGATCTTGGCCGGGTCTTGGCAAGCTGGACGATGTCACCGTGGGCGACGCCCAAGCACGGCGTGATTGGCGTATCCCGAGCGCTGGAGGTGGCCAGGGATATTTTTCTCAACCACCGACCATGGAACGGTACGATGCCGTACGGCAGCACTCAAACGGCGATTCCCACCTGGGCCGCCGCGCCTAAATTAGATGATCTTGGGACCAGGAACGCACGCACTGCGGTGTCTGCGGCCCAGTGCTTCAGGATCAGTGAAATAGTCGGCCTAGGCCACCACATCGATGACCCCGGTGATCGCTATTCGATCGTGACCGGCAGGGCAACGCCAGGGACTGCTTAGGTGCGCCACCAACACAGCGCGCACTGTTGCATTAAGGCGCAAGGCGTCCTCGTCAACGTTTAAAGCAGCAAAGCAGGCTCAACGGGCCCCTGGAGAACCATGACGAACCGGCATCCGAGGTTTGCTGCGTGGCTTCTGGGTGGGTAGGTGTGATCAGCGCGGGTGGGTCGATCGCTGAGGGCAACAGTGTCCCTACACCTAGGACATGGCGTTGCGACCGAATGCAGCTGCCCTGGTGGCTTGTTATCGGCTGTTTCCGGCGGGCGGTAGTGGTCTTAGTCGAGGTAGTCGCGCAGCGGTTCGGACCGGGAGGGGTGTCGCAGCTTGGCCAGAGTCTTGTTCTCGATTTGCCGGATGCGCTCGCGTGTGATCCGGTAAATATGGCCGATTTCTTCCAGTGTGTGTGGTTGGCCGTCGGTGAGCCCGAATCTCAAGCGGATGATCCCGGCTTCCCGGTCAGATAGCGTGGCTAGTACGGAGTGTAGCTGTTTTTGCAGCAGGGTAAATGACAGCGATTCGATGGCGACCACCGCGTGGGAGTCTTCGATGAAGTCACCCAGGTGGGAATCGCCTTCTTCCCCAACGGTCTGATCCAGAGAGAGGGGTTCGCGGGCGTATTGCTGAATTTCCAGCACCTTGTTCGGGGTGAGGTCTAGCTGGGTGGCCAGCTCGCCCGGCGTGGGCTCGCGACCTAGGTCCTGGAGCAGTTCCCGCTGGACACGGCCTAGTTTGTCGATGAGTTCCATCATGTGCACGGGGATGCGGATGGTCCGGATTTGGTCGGCCATCGCTCGGGTGATGGCTTGGCGGATCCACCAGGTGGCGTAGGTGGAAAACTTGTAGCCTTTGGTGTAGTCGAATTTTTCCACCGCGCGGATCAGGCCCAGGTTGCCTTCCTGGATGAGGTCCAAAAAGGACATGCCGCGGCCGGTGTAGCGCTTGGCCATCGAGACGACCAAACGCAGGTTGGCTTCCAGCAGGTGGTTTTTGGCGCGCTCGCCGTCGCGGACCACCCAGCGCAGGTCCCGGCGCAGCTGCGGGGACAACCCCTCGGCCCCATGGTCTTCTGGTTTGCTCAGCCGCTCGGCGGCAAACAGTCCCGCCTCAATGCGTTGGGCCAGCTGGACTTCTTCCTCGGCGCGAAGAAGGGGAATCTTGCCAATCTGTTTAAGATACGCACGGACCGAATCGGCCGAGATGGTCAGTTCTGCTTCCTTCCGGGCTTGCCGCAGTGCTTTCGAATCCTCCTCGTCCCACACCAAGTCCACGGGCTGTTCGATTTCACCGGCCGATTGAGAATCCTCGACGCCCTCAATACTCAACGGGGCACTGTCATCGGGCACGTCGGTGAGCGCCGGACTACGTTCGCCGCCTTCCGATCCCGTAACCGTTACCGGCGCCTGCCGCGTCCGCTGGGACGCCGTGGCCACCTGGTGCGCCGGATACGCCACAATGCTCACCAATTCCACCTCCTCAATCCATTTCCCGGCGAGAGCTCGATCCTCGCTAGCTCAGCGACGATAAAATCGACGACAGAATGGCCAACGTTAACAGCCCTCGAACCCAGCGCTCCACGGTGAAATCCCGGCACACCGACCGCACGAACCCCAAACGTTCCACCACTCCGCGGCAGTCCGCGATGGTGTCGGTGATAGCCGCCACGCCAGTCGTGACCGTCACCAGCCACGAACACCACGACATCCACGAAGCGGTCGATACGCCTGCTGGTCACAATCACGAATACCCAAACACAGGCGGCTTACAACCCTGTGTCACCGGAGCGTGTTACCCACCGTCACTAACACGCTGCTCCCCAGCCACGCCGCGACGACTGCGCGTAGGCCGGGCCACCAGCGCAGCCTCAAACCCGCACAGCGACTGCGGGCGAGTACCGGCCCCGGGGGTGGGCAGACCGAGAAAAGTCGCCACACCCCGTTTCGCTGATTGCCAGGATCCGTCGTCGTGGCGCTTCAACAGCTCGAAAAGCGCGCTCCGCCACCGGCATAGCGGAGGAGCCGATCATCATTGTGGTATCCGGCAAATTATCCGCGCCACCAAGGATCACCACGAGCGCACGGTGGTCCCATCCCGGCTCTCGTCGATACGTAGCGCCCTGACCTGCCATTCTCGAAGTGGCTGGGTAGATCATCGTCACAGGCTGCCTCACACTCTTCAGCCTGGTGGCGGTTCGACGTCCACCTGACTCCCTCCGGCCGCTGCCTGCTCGCCGAGGTCGCGCGCTCCGGCACGCCGGTGGTGTTGGCCTCTATGGCCACGGGCCGCCGAGCCGCGGTTAGCAGGTCGCTGGCTATCGAGTACGCCTTTTGTGGGTGTCTGGGTCATTGCCGTCTCGCACCCGCAGAAAAGCTACGACGACCTCGGCGATCGGCTGCCTGCGCTCGGGCGTGCCGGCCAGGTCAGCGGCGCTGGTCGATACCGTCTTGTTCCTGGAGCCTTTCCGTACATCACCGGTCAGGTCCTGCATGTCGACAGCGCCCAGATCGCTGGTTACTAGTGGTGGCTGACTTGGATAGCTTTGATGATCAGTAGTACGGCGCCGGCGATCAGGTAGCCGCGGAGGGCGGCCCTGGCCGCTTCGGCTGCCCCGATGCGATCACGATCCTCACCGACGCCCTCGCCCATCTCGACCCGACCTTCGTCCGCGCGGAAACCGCGCTCAGCCTTGACCTAGCTACTGCGTTGGCAGCCAACAGCAACTTGGACGAAGCCTGTAGGCACACCAATCACGCAGCTCGCCTCGCCACAATCTGACCCCGGCACCCCATAGACCCCACCCAAACCCCTCGCTCCTGAACTGACTATCGACGTCATTCACCGGCGTCGCATATCCCGACCGGTTCACTGTCCCCGTGGCATTGGGTGGGTTCTCGGCACCCGCATGGTTGGGGTTGCTCGCGGTGGTGGCCGCGCTGGTGGTCGGCTACGTCTGGGTGCAGCGGCGGGCTCGCCGTTATCTGTTGCGGTTTGCCAACCTGGCCCTGCTAGACCAGGTCGTACCGCGCCAGGCGAGCTGGCCTCGTCATGTCCCCGCGGCGTTGCTCATTCTGGCGCTGACGTTGCTGACCGTTAGTCTGGCCGGGCCTACCGCCAGCGCCCAAGTGCCCCGCGACCGGGCCACCGTGATGCTGG
>JAFAWY010000037.1 GCA_019241525.1 Pseudonocardiales bacterium | reverse complement strand
TCCACAGAAACCGGGCAAAGGTGCTCGCAGCAGGCGCGGAGTTCGCCGACATCGTCGAGCCACGGTGCGCACCCGCCCGCCCCTGCGTGCCGGGTCCAAATCGCCGAGGCGACGAGTTTCCTGTTGTCATTTCCGTCCTCCTACCACGGTGATATCGACGGACCGCTGGCAGCGGCGGACCCTAACACCGCCGTAGAAAGCCGGTATTTGGGCATTACTTGCCTGGTTAAGGAGAATTGCCCGTTCCTTGAAAGGATCATCAGTGGTCTGCCCGCATATTGATCAGATTGCCCGCGCCGGCACGCCCCGTTCAGCCCATGATCGCGGTGGGGTTCAGCGGTAGGGGCGCTAGTCCAGCGACTTGGTAAGCACGGCAAACTCTAGGTCGGCCCGTTGCGGAACTCCGACACGCTCGTCACCATAGGGAAACGGGGCGCGTTCGCCATTGCGCTGGTAGCCAAGTCGCTCGTACCAGGCGATGATGTCACTTCTCATGTAGAGCACGTGCATGCGGATTTCTTTTGCTCCTAATTTATTGCGGCAGATCCGTTCCGCCTCGCCCATGATCGAGCGACCGATGCCTCGATTTTGGAGTTCGGGTTGTACCGCGAGCATTCCGAGCTCGGCGCCGCTATCGCGCTTGGTCAACTGGACGCAACCGGCAGGGCTGCTGCCCATCTCGGCGAGCAGTATCACACTGTCCGGTGCAGCGAGGATTTCCTCGACAATCTCAGCATCTGCTCGCCGCACACCAACGAGATGAGCTTCGGTTGTCCAGCCTCCGAGATTTTCACCCCGGTAGGCTGCATTCACCAGCGCTACGATGCTTTCTACGTCAGCAGGTATGGCATGACGGAATCGGAGCAGGCCAACAATTTCGTGCTTCGCGTCCGTGGCCATGGTGACTACGTTACCGAGCAATCATTCGAGCTGTGGCCATCGGTCGGCCGTATCTGCACCGGGGAGGCCGCTGGCTCCAGGCGGCGACGTTGGTCACCCTGACGAGCCCACCACCAGGGGGAACCCCCATGTGAACGGACACGAGCCGGCGGCTCGGCGTTAGTTCTCGGCTATAGGTGCACGCTCCGCACTTCGCGTTCGACGATGAGGCGGGAGTCGGTAATGCCGTCGGGGCTTACCCAGTGGGCGATGTCCAATCCCGCGCGGCGGGCGCCAGCTTGGTAAGCGCCTTCGTAGAAATCGAGCACCGCGACCCGTGGGTCCGGCAAGATTCGGACCTCGGCGTAACGCAGCGTCGCCAGATGGCTGTTACTGCGCTCGATCCAGCGGGCGGCTGGTGGCTGTAGCGGCCCATCAGCTAACCCACTGGGTTCTGGGGTGGTGTAGGAGTAGAACGCTGGCTTTGGGAACGTCTCATCGCCAAACCAGAAACCGAAGCTGATGACGTCCCAGGAATATGCTTCCCGGGTAACCGGATCGGTCGCCGAACGGCATGTCGGGAAAGCTCCACGGACTCTCCTGCCGGGCAACGGTGATCTACGGACTAGGCTTAGCCCGAGTCATGCGGCACCGGCAAGCGAGACGGTGAGTAGCCGCGTTCCGGTCATATCCAGCCGTAACCGGCAGCCGCCACTGGCGAAGCGCAGCACCACAGCGGCGCAATTCGGGCAACGAACCACCAGTGCGGGTGCGTGCGCATAGAGCGGGTGCGCAGCCAGCGGCGCGGTGTTCCCGCAGCCAGCGCAGGTAGCCATGGCCACCGTCAGGTCCACGGTGAACAGTTCGGCAAGCGGGCCCGCAGCCGCATTCGCGTCCAGCCGCCGTTGCGCCGCATCGTCGGGATCGGTCATCAGGTGCCTCCGGTAGCTCCGAAACGTTCGGTCTTGATCCGGCCCGGGTCGTGCCCGAGGTTGATCAACGTGCTGGCGACGGCCTCGACAAAACCGGTCGGTCCGCACACCAGCACCTCAGGTTCCTGCGCCGGCGGGACGGAGTGCTGGGCCAGCAGTGTCGCGTCGACCCGCCCGGTCAGCCCGGTCCAGCCCGCGGGCGCTCCACGGGTGAGGGTCACCGCGACCTCCACACTGGACGGCTGCTGGTCCAGTTCGGCTCGGCCGATCAGATCATCGACAGTTCGTGTGGAGTACAGCAGCCGCACCGGCCGCGAGCATCCGGTGGCGCGATGATGACCGAGCATGGACAGGAAAGGCACCACACCGGAGCCGCCGGCGATCAGCTGCACCGGGCTGTCGGTGCCGGCGGGCCAGACGAAATAACCCCCGAACGGGCCGCGCAGCTCGAGAAGGTCCCCCGCGCGCAGCACGTCAGTGAGGTACGGCGAGACCTCCCCGTCCTCCAGCCGCTCCACGATGAGCTCGATCCCCGGTCGCTGCGGGGCAGAGGCGATGGAGTAGCTGCGCTGTGCGGTGTAGCCATCTTCTGCGGTCAGGCGCACGTCGACGTGCTGGCCGGGCAGGTGCCCGGGCCAGTCTGGCGGGCGGAGGCTGAGCCGGTAGGCACGCCGGGTGTCCCGCTGCACGGCGAGGACTTCGGCGCGCTGCCAGCTCAGTCTCCGGCGTATCGCTGTTCCCGCCATGGATCGCCATAGTTGTGATAGCCGAAGCTTTCCCAGAAACCGGGCTCGTCTTCGAGGGTGAGCTCAAGCCCGCGGACCCACTTCGCGGATTTCCAGAAGTACAGGTGGGGGACCAGCAACCGGGCAGGTCCGCCGTGCTCGGGGGTCAGCGGCTGGCCGTCGTAGGTGTCGACCACCCACGCCTGCCCGCCGGTGACATCGGTCAGCGGCAGGTTCGTCGTGTACCCGCCATCGCTGAACGCGGCCACGAATTCCGCGGCAGTGACAACATCGGCGAGCAAGGAGTCCACTGACACTCCCTCCCAGCGGGTATCGAATTTGGACCAGCTAGTTACGCAGTGCACATCGACCACGATCGACTCCCGCGGCAGCCTTTGGAACTCCGCCCAGCTCCACCGGCGCTCCTCGTCGACCTGCCCCCGCACCCGGAAATCCCAGCGGTCCAGCGAGGTGCGGGGGGTAGGGCCGGCCGACAGCACCGGGAACCCATCCCCGACGTCGTACTGGCCGGGCGGCAACCGGCCAGGCGAGGCGGCGCGACGCCGACCAGTGAACCCGCGGGACACGAACGACATGCCCGCACCCCTCTCGCGATCATCAGCCAGGTTGCGATCATGCCAGCAGCGAGGATGCCAGCACTAGTAGTTACGCTCGGCCCACAGCATTATTTAGCAGCAAGGCGCGGGCTTTGGCCGTCTTGACCGCCTCGGTGAGGGTGTTGATGTCGTAGGCGCCGTAATGTCGCTGCCCGTTGATGAAAAACGTCGGTGTACCCGAGACGCCGCTAAGGCTGGCCGATTCGATGGCTTCTGCGATTCGAGGAGCGTGGGTGTGATCGAGCAGCTCTTCGCGGAATCGCTCGACGTCAAGGCCGAGCTCGCCGGCGTATCGGATCAGGTCGGCTGGCCGGAGATCTTGCTGACGCTCGAGGAGCACGTCGTGCATCGGCCAGAATTTGTCCTGGCTGGCAGCCGCCTCCGAGGCTTCGGCCGCCAGTGTGGCTCGCGGATGGACATCGGTAAGGGGCAGGTGCCGCCAGACGTAGCGCACCTCGCCGTACTGGGCGAGCAGCTCGCGGACGACAGGTTCTGCCTGACCGCAGTACGGGCATTCGAAGTCTCCGTACTCGACCATGGTCACCAACGCCTCATCCGGACCGCGGATATGGTCGCGCTCCGGATCAACCGGCTCAACCAGATCAATGATGGGCTCCGCGGTGCCCAGCAGGGCTCGGATGCGCCCCTGAGGCGACAACAGCCTGGTGCTGCCGAAGATGGCCCAGGCCGCAATGGCTGCGCACAGCGCCGCGGAGAGCACCCCGAGCTTGGCCTCCTGCAGCTGGGTGCCCGCAAAGGCAAGCGTGGCGATCAGCAGGGACACCGTGAACCCGATACCCGCGATCGCGCCGCCACCCGCGACGGCGGCCCAGCCGACCGGCGGTCGCAGCTGGGCTGGATTGAGCCGGGTTACCAGCCACGAAGTGCCGACGATGCCAATCGGCTTGCCAGCGACATAGCCGAGCAGGATCCCGAGGGTGACCGGCGAGGTGTAAGCGCGGGACAGGAACTCACCGCTGATCGCGATCCCGGCGTTGGCCAGTGCGAACAGCGGCACAATCAGGTAGCTGGTCCACGGGTGATAAAGCTGGAGCAATCGCTCATTGGGTGACAGCGCCGCCGTCAGCCCAGTAGTTGCCGAGCGCGCGAGTTCGGGCGTCGGTTGCTCGCGGAAGAGCCGAAACAGACCCGTTGCTCGCTCCAGATCGCTCAGCGCGGGTGGATAGGCGTAGGTCAGCAGCCCCATCGCCAGGCCTACGGCGACAGGCTCGATACCGGAGAACAACAGCGCCACCCAGGCAGCCGCACCGAGTAGCGCATAGAACAAGCCGCACCGGATCCGGCTCGCGCGCACGAGCAGGATCACCGTGAAGATCGCTAGCGTGATGGCGAGCGGCCGCAGCGAGACGTGGCTGCTGTAAAACGTCGCGATCACGATGAGTGACAGAAGATCGTCGACGACAGCAACGGTAAGCAGGAAGGCCCGCACCGTGTCCGGCAACCGCCGCGCGACCAGCGCGAGCAGGCCCAGCGCGAAAGCCGTATCCGTCGACATCGCGATACCCCACCCGAGTGCCGAGGGGTGCCCGGCGTTGAGGGCCAGGTAGATCGCGACCGGCACGACCATCCCACCGATACCCGCGAGCACAGGAAGCGCGACCCGCCGCCGCTCACGCAATTCCCCCATGTCAAACTCGCGGCGCGCTTCCAGCCCGATGACGAAGAAGAAGAACGTCATCAGTCCGCTGTTCACCCATTCACGAAGGGTCAGCGAGACACCAGAGCTGCCCAGACGGATTGACAGTGGCATCTGCCACACCGACTCATACGAAGCCGCATTGACGTTCGCCCAGATCAGCGCGGCGACTGCGGCGACCAGCAGAACGGCGGCGCTGCCGGACTCTGTGCGCAGAAAGGCGCGCAGCGGTATCTGGCGACTGCGTGCCCAGAGTGTGCGCCCGGCAAACGGTGCGGCAGATGCCTCAGTCATTCGTCATGATCAGCTGCGCAGAAAGGCCAGCAGCTCGGCGTTGAAGGTTTGGGCGTGGGTAACGTTGAGTCCATGGGGTGCATCGGGGACGAGCACGAGCTTGCTGCCGTCAATGGCTTCGGCGGTGCGGCGACCGCTGACCTCGAACGGCACGATCGCGTCGGAGTCGCCGTGGATCACCAGGGTCGGGATGGTAAACGCGGTCAGGTCACCACGGAAGTCGGTTTTGGTGAACGCTGTCGTGCAGTCCAGGGTGCCTTTTGGTGACGCAGCAGCGGCGACCGCGACGTTGTAGCTTCGCAGCGGTTCGCTGACCAGGTCCGTCTTGCCGCGCACGGCGAAGAAGTTGGTGACGAACCCGTCGACGAACGCGATGCGGTCGGCTCGGATGCCGTCGTGGAAGCCGGTGAGGGCAGCGTCGTCGATGCCGCCCTCGGGGTTGTCGGCGGTTTTGTACAGGTACGGCGGGACGGCGGCGGCGAACACGGCCTTGGTGACGCGTTCGGTGCCGTACTGGCCGACATAGCGCGCCACCTCGCCGCCGCCCATCGAGAAGCCGACCAGGGTCACGTCGGTGAGGTCGAGAAGCTCGATGAGTCTGTGCAGGTCGGCAGCGAAAGTGTCGTAGTCGTACCCCTCCCAGGGCTGCGAGGAGGCACCGAAACCGCGCCGGTCGTAGGTGATCACCCGGTGACCGTCCTCGACGAGAGCCGGAACCTGCTGTTCCCATGATCGACCAGACAGCGGCCAGCCGTGAATGAGGATTACCGGCTGTCCCGAACCTCGGTCTTCGTAGGACAGCTCCAGGGGAGTGCCGTTCTCCTCGCCGACCGTGATGCGTCCCATGGCGTGGCTCCTTTCTCCAGATCCGGTGTCGCGGCGATGCCACTGAGCATATGGACCGTCACGCCGGAGATCAGTCGGGTAACACCATGGAGCCGGGCCCGATAGACCAGTGGGGCGATAGTTTCACCAGCAACTTAACTTGGGGGAACATTATGCGTTTGGGCATCATTCGTTCGGTGGCGATCGCCACTGTGCTCGGCGGCACCATTCTCGCCGCCGCCGGCGTAGCCGCTGCTGATCAGAAGCGCCCGACCGGGGGCGACGATCCCTCAGCAAACTCAACCTGCAACTCGGGCGACCTGGATTTTGACCGTGGCTGCTTCCTCAGCTGGGGACCGTTCTTCAGGTAACCGGCAACGACAAAAGCTGGATCACGTCAATAACTGAGCGAGGTCGACCACGGCGGCGACCAGTTCGTTGCTTTCGAGCAGCGCTGCGTCGTTGTGGTCGGCCCCGACGACCTCGATCACGCGTACCGGACCGGCCGCGGCCGCGGCTACTGCCGCGCTCTGTTCCGGCGGCACGATCGTGTCTGCGGAGCCGTAAACGACTGCCGTCGGCACCCGGATCTGGCTGATCAGCTTGGCCACCGGGAACCGGTCGCGCAGCAGCAGCCGGACCGGCAGCAATGGGTAGTGCCGGGCGCCCACGGCGGCGAGATCGGTGAACGGTGAGCGCAGGACGAGGCCTCCGGGCGGCTGCTCGGCGGCGAGCCGGGTGGCCACCGCCGCACCGAGACTTTCTCCGAAATAGATCAGGCGATCCGGTGCGACCCCATGGTCGACCAGGTACGCGCGTGCCGCGCGCGCGTCGGCGAGCAACCCGGTTTCCGACGGGCTGCCCGGATTGCCGGCGTAGCCGCGGTAGTCCAGCAGCAGCACCGCGAAGCCCTTGGCAGCTAACCGGCGCGCCAGCGGTGCTCGGAGATCCCGCGAGCCGCCATTGCCGGGCATGATCAGTACGGTGACGCCGCAGCCGGTGCCGGTGGGCGCGACGTGCCAGGCGCCCAGTGCCAGCCCGTCCCCGGTCCGCAGCGTGATCTCCTGTGCTGTCGACAGGACGCTGGCAGGGTTCGGGATGGTGGTGTCCGGGAAATAAATCAGCCGGCGTTGCAGCAGCCACAGAGCGGTGAGCGGGGCCGCAAGGGCGCCCAGCATCACCAGCCCGGCGCTCAGCACGCTTCCATTGTGGTGCTCCGCACGGTGCCCGTTGTGCTGGCCGCCAGAATGTCGTAGTGGAAGTGATCAGCGTCCGCGACGACATCCGCGCAGCGCTCGCTGGCGGCCATCCGATCGTGGCGCTGGAATCCAGCGTGATCGCCCACGGGCTGCCTGCTCCGGTGAACCTGTCGGTAGCTCATTCGCTTGAGCAGGTCGTGCGGGAAGCTGGGGCGATACCGGCAACTATCGGGGTGGTCGAAGGCCGGATACGGGTGGGTTTGGAACCCGATGAGATCGAGCGTCTTGGCACGTCTGACGATGTGCTGAAGTGCGCTGCCGGAGACCTCGGGTGGGCGGTGGCCCGGGGCGCGGACGGAGCGACCACAGTGTCTGCGACCGTGTTCGCTGCTGCATCGGCGGGCATTGACGTGGTGGCCACCGGCGGCATCGGAGGTGTGCACCGCGGGGACGCCGGTGACGTCTCGGCAGATCTGCCCACTCTCGCGCAGTATCCAGTGGCCGTGGTGGCAGCTGGCGCGAAAAGCATTCTGGACCTGCCAAGAACATTAGAAGCGTTGGAGACATTAAGCGTTCCCGTCGTGGGGTTGCGCACGAGGCAGTTCCCGGCCTTTTACGCTCGAAGCAGCGGCCTCGCCCTTGACAAGTACGCCGAGGAGCCCAAGGACATCGCTCGGTTCTGTCTCATTCGGTGGCACCAGTTGGCGCAGCAAGGCGGCGTGCTCGTCGCCTGCCCCTGCCCGGAAGAGCAGGCGCTGGAGCCTGCCGAGGTTGAGGAGGCGACAACCCGAGCACTCCGCGACGCCGCGGCGCAGGGCGTATCCGGCAAGCCGCTTACTCCGTGGCTTCTGGCCGCGGTCACCGAGACATTGGGACCACGAACGATCGCCGCTAACCATGCGCTGCTGCTGAACAATGCGCGGGTCGGCGCTGGCGTTGCCAGCGCACTGCGCCAGCTCAGCACGGCGCGGGATCACTGACTGCCATTGCTTCCCGGACAACTGTGAGGTTGTGCGTAGCTTGCTCTCATATCACCCGGCCATAACTGATAGTGCAAGCATAAAAAACGTTTCCGTATGAAGTAAATGTTATGGCGGTGGCGTGCAACGTTTCACCGAGCATCGTACCAACCTCACGGAGATTTCAGCGTGGCGGATCGCGGGAAAGGGAACGCATCAGGCGTTTCCTCGACGAGAAGGGGTAGGAAGTTGGCGGTGAAGCCGTGGGAGTGGAAGGGTCCCCCGACCGGCGCGGACGAAAAGGAAATCCGCGCAGGCTCGTCGGCATGTCGCCACTGAGACAGTGGATGTCCCGGGATGTCCCGTCATTCTGTGTCAGCTTCGCCATACCGAAAAACTGGACGTAGATCAGGGCCGCGTCAGCAAGTCGAGCGGAATTTACCCACTCTGTCAGCTTGCGAGGATGGCTTCGCAGCTGCGGATGGCTGCTTGGTAGGTGCGGGTGGTGGGCTGGTCCAGCAGGGGTTCGCCGAGCTGATCGTGCCAGTACCTGATGGCGCGCAAGGCGACGGCGCGGGTGTGGTTGGGGCTGGTATCAGGGGGCAGGCCGAGCCGGGTTGTGGCGGAGATACCGCGACCACCGAGCACGTGATCCAGGGCAGTGCGGGTCGGCTCCGGTACCGGCAAGGCTGCCAGTCCGGCGAGCAGCCGCAGCTCGGTGAAGCAGTGATTGTCAGCGAGCAGCCGGTCGACCGATCTGAACACTCGCACGGTATGAGGGCTGCGGTGGCGCAGCAGGATGCTGCGCAGGGTGCGCAGCGCTGAGTGCACCTTCAGCTGCCGATTGCGGCTGCCGAAACGGGTACTCAGGGTCGCGCGTAACTGCTCCAACCCGCTGTGCCTGACCAGCTCGGCCGCTAGCGCAGGGGCGTCCTTGGCCCCGGCGCGGATCAGCGATATGGCGATGCGGATGCCGACCATGCCAAAGGCGGCTATGAGCTGCTCTCGATCGGGCGCGGCGATCACCAGATCGGCTGCCATCAAGCGGCCGGGGGAGACGAGAGCAGCCTCACGTTCGTCTGGGTGCAGCGCGGCCAGCCGCGCAAGGGCGGCGAACTCGCGTTGCCGCAGCGTGCGGCCGCGTAGCGCGAGTAAACCGGAGACCGGAATAAAATCCCGATGCAGGCCGGCCAGCTGGCGATCGGTGCGCAGCTGAGCGCTGACCTGCCGGGCCGCATCCAGTGAGGCGCTGCGTCCACCGTCGGTTTCGTCGGCACGGGATACCACCCCGACGATGCCGAGCGCGCCGCGCCCGGTGCCGGCGTGCTCGTGGAGGCTGCGCAGCAGTGCCACGTCGGCGCTGTGCAGGGAACGCATCAGGTAGACGATCGCGTCGGCCTGGCAGCTGCCCTCATCAGGGGTCAGAAAGTCCAGAGTGCGTGCGGAGACATCGGAGGAGTTCGACGACGTCCCGGGGGTATCGATGAGCGTGTACTGGTCGAGCAGCGAGGACGGCCAGCCGACCTCGAGACGCTCCACCCGCTCCGCGGTCACCGGACCGAGATTCAGACGCAGCCGCCCCCCGGTGCGATGCACCGGCAGCGCGGTGTGCTGCCCGCCGTCATGGGTGAGGTCGACGCGTGGTGTGACCGACCGGGAAAACCAGGTGACCACCCGGGTGCATTCGGTGGCGTCGGTCGGCGCGATTTCCTCGCCGACCAGGGCGTTGAGCAGGGTCGATTTTCCGGACTTCAACGTCCCAGCCAGCGCGACTTGCAACGGCTCATCGAGCCGGCGCTGGCAGGCGGCAAGTTCCGCGTCGGCGTCAGCACTGATCCGGGGATCGGCGGACAGTTCGCTGCGGGCGTCACGGATGAGCATCCGGACGAGGTCAATGGTGTTCATCGACGTTACCGGGTGGGGACCAGGGTGGCTGCACGAACGCGAAGCTGGCGCAGCTCGCTGAGGCAGTTGTGCACCTCGGAGATCCGGGCGGCGTGTTGCTCGGTGTGGAGCTGGTTGGCCTCGTGTGCAGCACGTAGCGCGTCGTCGGTCGAGCGCAACATTTCGGTGGCTGTCGTGGTGAAGTGGTCACGCAGGATCCGCTGCGCCTTGCGCAGCCGGTATTTCGATTCCTTGCCCACCTGGAAGATCACATCGTCCATCAGGCGCGCGACCGCGGCCTTGGCTTCGGCTTGGCGCCGGGCGGTCTGCGCCTTGCGGTCCTCCCAGAACGTGTTCGCACCAAGCAGCACGCCTGCGCCGATTGACCACGGATTCACCAGCGCCAATCCCGCGAGGCTGGTCATCAACCCGACCATCAGGACACCACCGTAAGACCCCCGCATACTGCTGATCACTCGCTGGATCATGCCGGCCTTGCGGTTGTCCAGCGGCTCGAGGGACTGGACTGGGTCGAGGATCGAACCGGTGTAATCCAGATAGAGCTGCGGGACCGCAACGTTGCCTTCTTCGGCGAAGCGGGCGGCTACTTTCGCCGCGAGATCCCGGGAGCGGGTGTGCGCCAGGACGAAATTCTCCTGGACCGATTCGGCGATGCGACCGTTGATCCAGGCGCCGAATTCTTCCCAACGTCTGGCCGGGTCCGAGGTCATGATGTTGGCGTCCGCCTCGCGGACCACGCTGCGCAGCCGGTGCCTCAGGTCGTGCTCAACATCGACGGTCAGCTCCGTCACGCCGTCACCGAGTACGACCTGCCAGTTCGCGGTGCGCTGGCGTAGCTGGTCGGCCGCTTCCCGGGCTTGCTGTAGTCGCTGGACGAGTTCGGCTCCGTTGCGGGGATCGTTCAGGGCATCCAGCTCAGCGTTCAACGCCATTGCCAGATGATCTGCGACGAATCGGGCATCGTTGGCGACCGCGTTGCACAGCACCAGATCGGCGTCGCCGACCACCCGGTGGTGCAGGAAATCCACCAGTTGCGGCACGCCTGACTCGACAGCGAGCTCGGTGTCATGGCAGCGCCGGGCGGTCTCGCTCATCAACGCCGACAGCGGCAGCAGCGGGATGTCCAGGCCCGCGTTGGTCAGGTGGGTGCGGTTGGCCCGTTGGATATCGGCCCAGCGCGGGTAGAGGTCGATCTTCGTGATCACGCCGATGACGGTGGGGCATAGCTGCTGAATCTGCCGCAGGTAGCTGATCTCGGGCTCGGTGTATTCCTGGCTGGCATCGGAGACGAACAGGACTGCATCAGCCCCTGCTAGCAGGGACAGCACCGCGCTGGCGCGGGCGGAGTCCATCCCGGACGTTCCCGGGGTATCGATGAGTACGACACCTTGTGCCAGCAGATCATGGGGGGTGCCGATCTCGACACGAGGCACCGGACCGGCGCCGGCATCGGGGCTGTCCGCGTCGATCGGCCGCACGAAGTCGGAATCGGAGTAGCTCACGACGACCAGACCAGCCGGGACCGCCGCGGTCACCGGTGCACCGATGATCGACTCGACCAGCATGCTCATCCCTTGGCCGGTCTGACCGGTCACCACGATGCGCAGCCGCGGGTCGGTCACCCTGGTCCGGGCCTGAGCGAGTCGAGCGCCGAGATCCGGACGTCGTGCCGCGTCGGTGAGAGCTTGCAGCTGATCAAGCAGCTCGGTCATCGCGGCGGTG
>JAFAWY010000067.1 GCA_019241525.1 Pseudonocardiales bacterium | reverse complement strand
GCGGAACAGCCTGCAACACCCCACCCAGGGATCCGTCGCGACCCTCCGCAACCAGCACCAAGACCAGCCCGGGCATGGCGTCGTCAGGCTTGCCCGCCCGGGTGATACCGAGCAAGTGATCGGGCTTGTCGCGCTGGCTGACATCTCTTTGGACCCCGCGGTCGGCGCCGTGATTAAGGCGGGAACCGTGGCATCTACCTTGTTACGGGGTCTGGACCACGGCCCCGATGACATGCTGCGTCCGCTGGCCCAGGCCGCAGCCGCGGGCAACCCTGACGACGCCATGCCCGGGCTGGTCTTGGTGCTGGTTGCGGAAGGTCGCGACGGATCCCTGGGTGGGGTGTTGCAGGCTGTTCCGCCCACCAATGTCTTGGCTGATGGCGTCGGCGGGGGCGTACCTGTGCTGACCGCTGTGCTGGGCGCGGCGAAGGTCGCCAAGATCCGGGCGCTCGCCGTCGCCGAGGACGCCCGCGGCATGGGGATCGGTGAGACGCTGATCCGGCGCAGCGTCGCAATCTATCGGCAACTGGGGTACTGCCTGGTCTACGGCCAGTTCCCGACAGGGTCGGGCCTGGAGAACTACTACTCCCGCCAGGGCTTCACCGTGCTCGACGAGGGCCAGCACATCGACCTGAGTCGGCTCGGTCTGCCCATCCACATCCGCACGGATCCCTCGGAGCCGGAGCGACTGTTCGTCCGCTGGCTTTGAGGCACGCGAAGATCCTTTTACGGGAACTCGGGGTCCGGGTGCACTCGGGCTGGCCAGCGGCTCCGGCTCGGCATGGAGGGTGCGCCTCGAGACACCGTCACCCACAAACTGCGGCCCGACGGAAGTGCCGTTTATGTGATTGGTTTCGGCACTTCAGGGGTTCTTCGCGCCCGTGACAGACCTCCAGCGCAGGATATGTCCCATTTGAGATCCGAGAAGTGCCGCCTCTGATAAAACTCGGCACTTCCTGCGGGACGTCTGAGTGCGGGCTGTTGACGGCTGCGTCAGGGCGCCCTGGTTTGAGGAGGCAGGGAGAACGAGATCCCGTGGCGCGCACGGTTGATGAAGACGAGCTGATCGAGCACTGGACGCTGGTCGGTGAGGAGTGGACCCTGCTGACGGGCAAGCGAGGGCCGACCAGACTGGGATTCGCGCTGTTGCTGAAGTTTCATGTCAATCATGGCCGGTTTCCTCGTGGCCGGGGTGAGCTCGGCGATGACGTGGTGGCCTACGTCGCCGCCCAGGTAAAGGTGCCTCCGTCCGACCTTGGCTTTTATGAGTGGGAAGGCCGGACGATTGAGTACCACCGTGCTCAGATCCGTCGGCATACCGGGTTTCGGGAGTGCACCGCCGCTGATGCCGAGAAGATCACAGCGTGGCTGGCCGAGGAGGTGTGCCAGTCCGAGCCGCGTGGCGAACGGGTTCGGGTCGCGTTGCTGGAGCAGCTGAAAAGCCAGGGGATCGAGCCACCCGCCAAGAACACGCTGTTGCGGATGATCGGGTCGGCGCAGCGACAGGCAGAACAGGCGTTGACCCTGCGGATCCGCGGCCGTGTTCCCGCCGAAATCGCCCGGCGGATGCTCACCCTGATCGCCCACCGGCCCGGCAGCGCAGACAACGAAGACCACCACGACGACGAAGAGGGTCAAGACGCCGAGTCGCCGCCGTGCGGCAATGATGACCAGGCAGCCGCTGGTTCACCGGCTGCGCTCAAGGGCGCTGACCTCTTCGCCGTCATCCGGGAGGAGCCCGGCAACGTCAGCGTCACGACCATGCGGCGGGAAGTGTTCAAGCTCGGCGCGATAGAGGCGACCGGGCTCCCCGACCGACTCTTCGATGACGTTGCACCCGGTGTGCTGGCGGCGTGGCGGGCGCGGGTCGCGGCCGAGGCGCCCAGTCATCTGCGCAGGCATGCCGATGAGCTGAAGGTGACATTGCTGGCGGCCTATTTATATTGCCGCCGCCGGGAGATCATCGACGCACTGGTGGACCTGCTGATCACCACGGTGCAGCGGATCAACGCGCGCGCCGAGGCCGTGGTGACCAGCCAGTTCGTCGCCGAGCTCAAGCGAGTGTCGGGTAAGGAGAACATCCTGTTCAAGATGACCGGCGCCGCGCTTGAGGCACCCGATGAGATCGTCAGTGAGGTGATCTATCCGGCGGTGCCCGGTGGGGTGGACACGCTTGTGGCGTTGTGGCGCGAGTACCAAAGCAAGGGCAGCACCTACCGGCAGCACCGGCAGCGGGTATTCAAAGCCTCCTACACCAACCACTACCGCGCCGGGCTGATCCAGATCATCGAGGCGCTGGAGTTCGGGTCGGCCAACACCGTGCACGCGCCGGTGATGGCCGCGCTGACGCTGATCAAGCGGTACCGGGCCGAGCGCACCCACCACACCAAGTACTACGCCCACGGCGAGACCGTCCCGGTCGACGGGATCGTGCCCGCGGAGCTGGCCGAGTTGATGTACCGCACCGACACCAGTGGCCGGCGGCGGATCTTGCGCAGTGTCTACGAATGCGGGGTGTTCCAGACCCTGCGCGACAAGCTGCGGTGCAAGGAGATCTGGGTCCACGGCGCCTACAAGTGGCGCAATCCCGACGACGACATGCCCAACGATTATGAAGACAAGCGGGTCGAGAACTACGCCAAGCTGCGCAAGCCGCTCGACGCCAGGAGATTCACCGCCGAGCTGGTCGAGGAGATGGACGCCGAGCTCTCGGCCCTCAATGACGCCTTGCCGAACCTGTCGTGGTTGCAGATCGTAGAGCGTAGAAAGGGCGGCGCGATCCTGCTTACCCCGCTGGACCCCTTACCCGAGCCGCGGAACCTGCGCAAGCTCAAAGCCGCGGTCCGGGCCCGCTGGGGCGTGGTCCCGTTGCTGGACATGTTCACCGAGACCGCGCTGCGCACCGGATGCCTCGACGTCCTGCTGCCGGCCGGTATCCGCATCGGCATGCCAGCGCATGAGTTCGTCGAGCGGATGCTTTTGGTGATCTATGCGCTGGGCACCGGCGCCGGGATCCGGTCGGTGGCAGCCGGGGACCACCCCTACTCGGAGGAGGACCTGCGCTACGCCCGCCGCCGGTTCCTGTCGGTGCCCGGGGCGCGTCAGGTCGCCAAGGTAATCGCCAACGCGACGTTCGCAGCCCGCCAGTCCTGGCTGTGGGGCCAAGGCACCAGCGCGGTGGCCTCCGACTCCACCCATTTCTCCGCTTACGACCAAAACATCTTCACCGAGTACCACTCGCGCTATAAGCGGGCCAAACGCGGTGTGCTGATCTACTGGACGGTCGAAGTTGGGTCGATGGCGATCTACAGCCAGCACCTGACCTGCTCGGCCTCCGAAGTCCACGCCATGGTCGAAGGCGCGATGCGCCACGGCACGGACATGACCATCGAGACCAACTACGTCGACTCCCACGGGGCATCGCTGATTGGTTTCGGGGTGACCAGGCTGCTGAACTTCGACCTGGTCGCCCGGTTCAAACAGATCAACCTGATGAAGCTGTACCTGCCCGGGCGCAGCGACCGCTTCTCCTATCCGCAGCTGCGCCCGGCGCTGACCCGCCCCATCCGCCCCGACATCATTGCCCACAACTACGACCTGATGATCAAGTACGCGACCGCGATCCGTCTGGGTACCGCCTCCACGGAGTCCCTGCTGCGCTGCTTCCAGGGCGAGACCACCCACCCCGCGTACTCGGCGATGCTGGAAGTCGGCTGCGCCCAAAGAACGATCTTCCTGGCCCACTGGCTGCGCGATCGGGATCTTCAGCACGAGACCGAGTCCGGGCTCAACGTGGTGGAAAACTACAACGGCGTCAACGACTACATCCGGTTCGGCTCGCGGGGCGAGCTGGCCTCCAACCGGCGCGAGGACCAGGAGCTGGCCATGGTGTGTCTGCAGATCCTGCAAAGCTGTCTCGGCTACATCAATACCTTGATGATCCAAGACACTCTGGCCGAGCCCACGTGGGCCGACGTGCTCACCGACGCCGACCGGCGCGGGCTGACCCCGCTGTTTCACACCAACATGACTCCCTATGGCACCGTGGTGCTGCGACCCGGCCACCGCCTTGACCTGTCCCCCTCACCCGCCCCCGGCAGATCCGCCGATGGCCAGTGACCAGCCGGGCACCACGGCGACCAGCCCCCAGCCCGATCACACCTACCAGGTCAACCAGCCCGCGCCTGCCCGGCGGACCCCGGCCAAACGCAAGGCCCGCCAGCTGGCCAAGCACCTCCGCGGCGAACACCCCGACTACGCCTACCTCAAAGAGGTCTTCCGGCACCTGCGCGCCGAGCTCGGCGTCGAGGTCACCACCACCCCCGCCAAGCTGCCCTACGTGCCCAGCCAGGACGAGATCCGCCGCTACTACCAAACCGTGTGGACCGCCCGCCGCGGCGGCGACATCGTGCTGATCAAAACCCTGCTCTACACCGGGGTCCGCGTCGCCGAACTCGTCGGCATCCGCCTCGACGATGTCGACCTCGACGCCTGCCGCCTCCGCATCACCCACGGTAAAGGCGGCAAAGACCGATACGTCCCCTTCCCCGCCGCGTTCAAAGAGACCCTCGCCCTGCACATCGATACCGCCCGCAACAAGGGCGCGGTCTTCCTGTTCGAGTCCTCCTGGAAAAAGCCCTATTCCACCCGCGGCGTACGCGCCATGCTCGCCCGCTACGCCCACAAAGCCGGCCTGCCCCACAACATGCCACCCCACCGCCTGCGGCACTTCCTGTTCACCTGGCTGAAAACCCAAGGCATCGACGACGCCCTAATCCAGCCCTACTCCGGCCACACCACCCGCACCAGCCTGGAGATCTACTCCAAAATCACCCTCGGCCACGCCCAGGACGCCTACGACAACGTCATCGGCACCTTCCCCGTGTAAACCACCAAGCCAGCCCCCACCGCTGCCCGGCCAGAGAACGTCCCCCGTTTGCGGCCGACAGCAGCTTCGTTAACGGCAGGCCGAATCCCCAACCCCTGCCGACGGGCATCCCGGCGGATCGCCTCAAACAGCTCCACCCTCGACCCCAACCCGGCCCCCAGACCTCCACGAGTGGCGCACAGCATCCCGCCGCCGCGTCAGGGATGGGGCCACCTAGCCCTGCCACGCCACCCCGGGCGTGTCGCAAGTGGGGCCAACTAACTCCGTCATTCGATCACCATTAGGACCGAGGTGGGGCCACCTAACTTCGTCAACCCGGGGCCCAGTAACGCTGTCATAGCCACCGGGGGACAAGTGGCACCTTGACGAGGTGTTCATCAAAATCAACGGGAAGACCCACTATCTGTGGCGGGCGGTGGACCAGCAGGGCACCGTGCTGGACATTCTGGTCACCTCCCGGCGGGACGCTAAGGCCGCGACCAGGTTCTTCGGCAAGCTGCTCAAGGGACTGCGGTACGTGCCCCGGGTGCTGGTCACCGACAAGCTGGCCAGCTACCGGGTGGCCCACCGGCGGCTGATCCCGAGCGTGGAGCACCGCCGGTCGAAATACCTGAATAACAGGGCCGAAAACTCCCACCAGCCCACCCGGCAGCGGGAACGAGCGATGAGAAAGTTCCGCTCCCCGGGCGCGGCGCAGCGGTTCCTTTCAGCGTTTTCCGGGATCTCCCCGCACTTCCGGCCCCGCCGCCACCGGCTCACCGCAGCCCAGCACCGGCACGAGATGAACACCCGATTCACCGCCTGGAACGAGGTCGTCGGACTGCGCACCGCCGCCTGACCAGGGCACTGGATCACACTTCCGGGGCCAGCACGTCCAGCCACCCCCGACCGCCAAACAACCTGACAATGCCCTCCTGGCTGTTCCGTTGATACTCAACCCCGGTTCGCGCGATGGCGAACCCAACGCCGGCGGTTTAGGGGGACGCGACCCTCGGCCCGCGCGCGGGCCAGTGCGAGCTCGTGCCGCTCCTCCGGTGTTTCCGCTGGCTTCGACGGTATCCAGGTCGTCGCCAGCTCCGCTTGATGCTGTTGCTCGATCTTGGTGGCGCGGGCCTCAGCCAGCAACCGCTGGTGTAGCTCCGCCCGTTGGGTCCGCCGGTGTTCGCGCTTGGCGCGGATCTCGGTCGCCATCCGGTTGCGGTATTCAGGTCTGGCCACCTGCTCCGGTGGCCGGATCGCGGCGCGCGCCGCGGTCAGCTCTGCTGCACGGCGGCGGCGCAGGGTTTCCGTCGCGGCGTCGACCTGCCTGCGGCCGTAGCGGCGTAGGTCGGCCGGGCGCAACCGAGCCGCGCCGGCTGGGAGCGCGGCCAGCGCGCCACGGCCGTGCCGGGCGACTACCGCGTGCTCATGGACCCGCCGATTCCGCTCGGCTCGGCTGTGACCAGGCAGAACTCGCCCGGTGTCGGTTCGCCAAGCCGACAGCCGGGACTGGGTCCACCGGTACGGGGCCACTACCTTGGCCGCGTCCATCGCAGGCAGCGTCGACCAGCTGGTCGGCCGATACTCCAACGCGTACAGCACGTCGTTATTCGTCCACCCAGCGCGCCAGTACGGGCGGCATAATGCCCGGACGACTTTCGGGCTCAACCGGGCCAGCACCGGGTGCTCACGGCGCAGCTCGGCGGCCGCAGCGAGCATCTGAGCGCCGCTGGTCGGCACCCGATCGGCGAACGCCAACCATTTTTCGTCTAAGCGGGCCCGAAGGGCCTCCGTTTTGGTGGTGACTGGTGCGTTGACCTGTGAGTTGTGGAAAAAATTTGTCGTGCGCGAAGGAACCCACTTACCAACAGAACAGGAAAAATTAAAAGACCATGTAGGGGTCCAGGTTTTATCCCCAAAACGGTATCCGCGTTGATGGAAAGGGGCGCCGAAGCTGGCCGCGAACCAGCGCCAGGCGGCCGTCGTCCGGGCCTCTAGCTCCTCGACCGGTACCGCGGTCGTCAGCCGGGCCAGTGCGTGCTCAGCAGGCTGCTGGCCGGAACGGTGCGGCACTCGCAGGGCATAGACGGCCCGCCGGTTGCCTTCGACGTGCGCCAGCGCCAGCGGCCGGAACTGCGGGGTGCTGCCGGACTCGATTATGGCCAGCCAACCGAGTAGTCGCAGTTGGCGCAGCCAGCCCGCGAGAGTCGAGCGGGCCCAGCCGGAAACGTCCATGAGCCGGTTCCAGCCCGGCCAGGACTCCCAGGTGTCCCAGTTGGCGGTAATGGTCAGCTCCCGCACGATGCGCAGCAGCTTGTCGCGGCAGTCGCGGCGGAGTAGCTGCACCCACTGTTCGGCGGCCAGCAGCTCGGGCCATTCCCGCTGGTCTCGTGGGTCGCGTGAGCCCAGGGCCTCCGGCAGTGGAGGGCCGATCTCCTCGGCGTCCGGTGATCCGCCAAATGCGGCCCAGCATGGCCCGCAGTGCACCGTGCGCAGCGGCACCGGCCGTGGCAAACCGGGCGCGCGGCCGCAGGTGACGCACAGATCATCCGCGACGGTGGTGGTCGATGTGGTGGGCGTGGCAGACTCTGCCCGCGTGTCGTGTGCGGGCAATAACGAGCCACGCCAGGGGTCGGTTGGTATGGTGACTCCCAGATGGCATAGAGCGCACCGGCACCGGGGCCTTGTCCCCTTGCGCAGAGAGCGGGTCGCGGTGAGGTGAGCTGGGTTTAGTTAGGTGGCGTTCACGCGCTCCACGGAGGTGGCACTCCGTTGGAGCGCGTTCCGCTTTATGCGCCCAGGGGCAACGCCTCCTGTGCCTGGTAGGGGACGCCAGTCATTTCCTCGGCCAGCTGGCCTATGAAGTCCTGCACCGTCATGCCACGGCGGCGCACTTCGGCATGGAACGCATCCGCCAGGGCCTCGGGTAGCCGAACCTTCACCTGCTTTCGCTCCTGGGTCCAGCGTGGCGCGGGACCGGGCTTTCTTCGCTCCATGCGCTCCGTCTTATCGTCTCGGGTACCTAAGATGCGGGAGGCGCGCCGAAGATCGGTAGAACCGGGTCCGCTGGAGGCCCTCGCCCGTGTTGGGGGGATCCGCATTCGTGTGGGTGGTTGGATCACCCCCCGCAGACGCTGGCAGACTAGTGCCATCAGCTGACTAACTGACTGGTCAACCTGTTGACAAACGAACAGCTCAATCAACCAATTGATCAACGGACGAGCCGATGGACTGAACAATCCCGTGACGGAATGAGCGACCAGCGGGTTAACGGACCAACAGCGTGACGATCGGACGGGTGAGGTCGTTGGTTATGTGGTGTGTCTGTCCGTTCGGTGAGCCGTTGGCTCGTATGTTTGTCCGCACTGGGACGTATGGGCGGGGTGGTGGGGCGGGATGGTGCTGCGGTTGACATTCGCCGGGCGCAAGGGCGGGGTTGGTAAAACAGCCTGCACGGTCGCAACAGCCGATGACCTTGCGACGCGGTTCCTGATGAACGTGCTCGTCATTGACATGGATCCGCAGGCAAATACGAGCGCGTGGCTCGGCATGAGCGATCCGAAGCGAACGATGAACGATGTGCTCTACAACTCGACCATTGATGGCGCGCTCAACGCCGCGATCACTGAGACGGAGTGGCCGCGTGTGTGGCTCGCGCCTGCGGAGGAGGAACTGGCCAGTAGGGAGGCAGATAGGGTGCCGGCGAGCGATTCCCGGTTGCGTCGTGCCCTACGTACCGCCGACCTGAGTTGGGTGGACGCGGTTGTGATCGATTCGCCGCCATCGCTGTCCCCGTTGATGCTGAACTGCCTCACCGCGGCCGACACTGCCGTGATCGTCACGGACTCTGAACGCGGGGGACTCGACGGGGTAGCGCGGGTGCTCAGCACCGCTGCCGTGATCGCAGAAGATTCCAATCCCACGCTGCGCTTGGCCGGTATCGCAATGAATAAGTACGACGCCTCGACATCCGAACACGCGGCCCGGTGGACTGAACTGGGGGAGCTTTACGCCGGATGGCCGCGCTGGCGTCTGCCGAAACGCGCGGCGGTAGCGACCGCATACGGCGCCTCCGCACCACCGCGACAGTTCCGGTCAGCCAATTCATTCGTGCTTGCCATGAGAGACGTCGTGGATCACATCCTCGCCACACGTGAGGAAGGCGAATGAACCATCCCCAGCGTCGGCCCGCTGCGGCACCGGAGCTACCAAAGGCCCCCTCAACAGGACATCCGGCCCGTGTCGAGAGGTTTGATCCGCCAAGCACCCCCCGGGAGCCACTGGTGAACTTCGGCGGCCGGGTGCCCGAATCATTGCGCCGCCGCGCTCGCTTCTTTGCGGTGGCCCACGACGTGGACCTGCAAGACGTCATAGCTCAGGCTCTGGCTGAGTATCTCGCTAGGCATGAGACCCCCCAGCAGGAACACGAGATGCCCCAGCGCGAAAGAAGCGAGTGAGGGGCCACCCTGGAAGAGTTCGGCGGTGAGGGTACGCCTCTCATGAGGCCTGCCCCTCGCAGGTACTCGACGATGCCACGCTGACGAGCACATACCAGCGCCGAGACGGAGGCCCGTATGGTCGGGTCGCTCGTCGCCGCCTGTGGCTGCCGTGAGCTGCAGCGACCCGGTATCCGGGCGTCGAACGGTTTGATGAGACCGCCGAAACATCGGCGCTGATGAAGTGGGAGCAGTCGCACGCACGGCCAACGCTCGAGGCAGAGGCGTACCGAGAAGTGGGACCGGCTCAACGCAGGATTGCCGGGTCGGAATGGTCAGACAGGCGTCCAAGGTTCATCGGATGTCGCCGACGGAGCAACGGAAGGCTCTCGACGGGATCCTCGCCGGGTTTGTCGCGGTCGACCATAGACGGTATGCAATGAACGGGTCCGGCAGCGGTAAGTGTGCGCTTACCATTGCCGGCGGGTGGATCGGGCTCTGTTTCGTCGCAGCATCGCTTCGTCGAGTTCGTCGCGGATATCGCGGTGAAATTGCTCTCGTAGAGTATCAAGCTCGGGTGGTTTACCGGTTGCGGCGGTGCGCAGGAGGCGGTCGAGAGGCTCGGTGAGCAGTGTGGCATGCCAGGCTATGTAGAGCGCGAGCTGGTTAAGCCCAAGCGAGTTGCCCCAGTCGACCAGGACATAGC
>JAFAWY010000078.1 GCA_019241525.1 Pseudonocardiales bacterium | reverse complement strand
GCCGATGTTGACCACACGGATACCGTGCGGACTCAGCTCCACTCCCACGGTGCGGGTCAGCATCCACAGGCCACCCACCGACACCCAGCAGGCAAAGTGTCCCGGCATCGGCCAGCCCTCGTCCACGAAGCAGATGTTGAAGATGATCCCACCACAGCCCTAGACGATGAAGCGCTTCGCGGCGATCTGGGCGCCCAAACACGCTTTTCAAGTTGACGTCAAGAAACCGCTCATAGCCTCGCTCGACGGGTCTATTGCGCCAAGGGATGATGGACTCGGCAGAATGAGCTGATGCCTCGTCGCCCGTGTCCGTTACGTTCACCGGCACTGAGTTGCATTGAGCGATTGGCCCACTCGAGGTGGTCTCAGCTGCCCGTCCAGAAGCCCAGCGGCAGGGCTCGGATGACCGGTTGTCATAGTTCTCCACGAGAATTGTGGAGCCCGCTTTGTTGCTTCAAGCCTTGGCGAGGACGCCCTTTGACTCAATGCAACAGTGCCCCTGAGCTGCCTAAGCGGGGAGTTCGGCCAGTTCCTCATTGGTCAGCAGCCGGGAGCGGATCAGGAACCGGACTCCCTCTGGTGCTTCGAGTGAGAAGCCGCTGCCTCTGCCGCTGACCACGTCGATGGTGAGGTGGGTGTGTCGCCAGTATTCGAACTGGGACTTCGACATCCACACCTCGACCGGCTGTTCGATCCTGTCGACGGTGAGCTCCCCGAGTCGGACGTCGGAGCCGCCGGTGCGGAATTCTCCTGCGGGGTAGCACATGGGCGAGCTGCCGTCGCAGCACCCGCCGGACTGGTGGAACATCAGCGGTCCGTGTTGTTCGGCCAGCTTGCGCAGCATGTCTGCGGCCGCGTCGGTGAGGTCAACCCGTTGTGCCGGCACGATAGCCTCCTGGTGGTGAACTGCTGGTGGTTTCCAGCGCATGGCTAGGCATCGGGGAAACCACCAGCAGCCGGCAGTCATGGATCAGAAGAAGCCTTGGGGCTTAGTGGAGTAACTGACCAGCAAGTTCTTGGTCTGCTGGTAGTGCTGCAACATCATCTTGTGGTTCTCGCGGCCAATCCCGGACTGCTTGTAGCCGCCGAACGCGGCGTGTGCGGGATAGACGTGGAAGCAGTTCGTCCACACCCGGCCTGCTTGGATGTCGCGACCCGCGCGGTAGGCGCGAACCCCATCACGGGTCCACACCCCGGCCCCCAACCCGTACAGCGTGTCATTGGCGATCTTGATCGCATCGTCGTAGTCATTGAACTTTGTCACCGAGACGACCGGTCCGAAGATCTCCTCTTGGAAGATCCGCATCCGGTTGCTGCCCTCGAAGATCGTCGGCTTGATGTAGTAGCCGCCGGACAGCTCGCCGCCGAGCTCGGCAGGCTCGCCACCGGTGAGCACCTTCGCGCCCTCCTGCCGGCCGATATCCAGGTAGGACAGGATCTTCTCGTACTGGTCGTTGGACGCCTGCGCGCCCAGCATCGTGTCGGTGTCCAGCGGGTGACCTTGCACGACCTGCTCGGTGCGCTTGACAGCGTCGGAGAGAAAACCGTCGTAGATGCCGGCCTGGATCAACGCCCGGGACGGGCAGGTGCACACCTCGCCCTGATTCAGGGCGAACATGGTGAAACCTTCCAGCGCCTTGTCGTAGAAATCGTCCTGCGCAGCAGCGACGTCCTCGAAGAAAACATTCGGGCTCTTGCCACCCAGTTCAAGGGTGACCGGGTGCAGGTTCTCGCTGGCGTACTGCATGATCAACCGACCGGTGGTGGTCTCGCCGGTGAACGCCACCTTGCCCACCCGGGGGTGGGACGCCAGCGGCTTGCCTGCCTCGACACCGAACCCGTTGACCACGTTGAGTACGCCGGGCGGGATCAGGTCACTGATCATCGACAGGAGCACGTGGATGGACGCCGGGGTCTGCTCGGCGGGTTTGAGTACCACCGCATTGCCGGCGGCGAGTGCGGGTGCCAGCTTCCAGGTGGCCATCAGCAGCGGGAAATTCCAGGGGATGATCTGCCCGACCACACCGATCGGCTCGTGGAAGTGGTAGGCGACGGTATCCTCGTCGAGTTCTGAAATCCCGCCTTCCTGCGCGCGGATAGCCCCGGCGAAATAGCGCCAATGGTCCACGACCAGCGGCAGGTCGGCCGCCAGCGTTTCCCGGATCGGTTTGCCGTTGTCCCAACTGTCCGCGACGGCGAGTTTCTCCAGGTTCGCCTCGATCCGGTCGGCGATCTTGTTCAGCAGGTCGGCGCGTTCGGCCACGGGCGTCTTGCCCCACCCGGGCGCCGCGCCCTGTGCCGCGTCTACCGCGCGTTCCACGTCGTCGGCGGTACCGCGGGCAATTTCGGTGAACGTCTGCCCGGTCGCCGGGGTGGGGTTGTCGAAATACTGTCCCTTCGCCGGAGGGACGTACTCACCTCCGATGAAGTGGTCGTAGCGCGATTCGTAGGACACGACACTGCCGGCCTCGCCTGGCGCTGCGTACCTTGTCATGTTCTGACCTCCTGCAAAACATCAGGTGCATTCGCTTCGGAAGGTAAGCCAGCTCACGTTGCAGTAACGTTGCACCCGCGCCCCTGCGATCAGGAGTCCGGCGATGGGCAAACCACGAGCGATCGCGCTGACCGGGGACCCCGTCGCGCTCGCTCGATCGCTTGAGCGCATCCGGGATGCCGTACTCGCCGGTGGCCCGGCACCAACACCGCCGCGCCAGGTCATTTCGGAGTCCTGGCGCCGGTCGCTTGCCGCCGACGTCGACCCCGACTCGCACCCGCCGACGCCCGTCTACAACATCGATGAGCTAGCCGACATCCGTGACCGGCACCCACTGGCGGCGGTGCTGCCGTTGCTTCGATCCACGCTCGTCAGCGTCGCCGACGAGGCATTCCACGTGATGATCGTGACCGACGCTGAAGGCAACATCCTGTGGCGGGAAGGGTCGCCGGTGGTGCAGCGCCGAGCAGACCAGGTGGGGTTGTACGAAGGTACTTGCTGGAGCGAGACCTCGATGGGCACCAACGCGATGGGTACCACGCTGGCGGTGGATTCCCCGGTTCAGGTCCATTCAGCCGAACACCTCGTGCACACCTACCACAACTGGACCTGTGCCGCCGCTCCCGTGCACGACCCGGATACCGGCGTGATCCTCGGCGCAATCGACGTCACCGGCCCGTTGCACACGATGCATCCAGCGCTGGTGGCCCTGGTGACCGCGACGGCGCAGCTGGCAGAAGGACAATTACGCACGAAGATACTGGCCGCAGATGAGCGGCTACGCGCGACGTACCTGCCGCAGCTAACCCAGCTGGGCAGCGAATTCGGGGCGCTGCTGACCCCGACCGGCCGGGTGCTGGCTGCGCAACCGGACGACCGGTGGCCAGAGCGAATCGACGTCGCGAGCAAACAAGTCGAGCTGGCCGACGGCAGCCCAGCGCTGGTCGAGCCATTACCGCAGGGATACCTGCTGCGCCCACCACGCCCCGCGCGGCGGCGATCAAGGCTGCACCTGCGGTTGCTGGCCGGCAACCATCCCACCGCCCACCTCAACGAGCGCCCGGTGGCCCTGACCACCCGGCGCGCGGAACTGCTCGCGCTACTCGCCCTGCATCCTGAAGGGCTGACCGCAGAGGAACTCGCCCTGCACATCTACGGCGAGGATGGCAACCCGACCACGGTCCGCGCGGAGATTCACCGGTTACGGGACCGCGTGGGTGGTGTCGTAGGGGTCAAGCCGTACCGGTTGCGCGCCGAAATAGACCTCGACCTTCACACCGTGCGTGCCGCGCTGCACTCCGGGCGTCTGGACACGGCATTGCGACTGTGTAGGGGCGAGTTACTACCCCAGTCCGAGTCACCGACCTTGCGCGCCGAATGGGATGAGCTGCTGGTGACACTGCGACACGCGGTTCTGCACCAAGGCGAGATCGGGCCGCTGTGGTCGTTCAG
>JAFAWY010000148.1 GCA_019241525.1 Pseudonocardiales bacterium | reverse complement strand
CTGGAACGTCGCATCGTGGTTGCGTTGCCGGATCTGGTGCCAACCAAGGTAGATCAGCAGCGCGCCGAAGAGGTAAAACACCCAGCTGAAGCTCGCGATCAGGGCCGCACCTGCGGCGATGAACACCCCCCGCATGGCCAGCGCCAGCATGATGCCGATCAGCAGTACCCGGTGTTGCTGGATGGTCGGCACCTGGAAAGCCGTCATGATGACGACGAAGACGAACAGGTTGTCCACCGACAGCGAGTACTCGGTGAGATAGCCCGCGGCGAACTCGACGGCGAACCCGCTGCCGGCACATAGCCATATCCCAAGCCCAAAGGCCACCGCACACACCAGGTAGAAGATCACCCACCGGGTTGCCTCGGCCATGCCCACCGCATGGGGCTTGCGATCCACGATGACCAGGTCGAGAGCGAAAAGAGCGCCCAGGCCGGCCACCGTGGCGAGCCATACCCATGTGGGCACATCCATGAGCAAACCTCCGGGCAGACGGCAAGCGTCGGGCACCGGAGGTCTCTTCCACCGGCTAGAGCCGGTCGACGGCACCGGGCGGCCCCTACATCCTGCGGGCAAGCCGTGTTGACGACGCCGCCGCGAAGGAATACTCCCCTCCACGTATGGACTAGTCTCCCCCATCGTCGTCACCAGCACCACCCCGGGTCCGGGCTCCCGGACGGTGCGCACAATCCGCACCGGACGCTGCGGCACCGGGGGGCGGTGACCTACCGTCGATGGCGTGCCCCTCATGGCCCCGCTGCGCCAGCTGACCAGGACACGCCGACAACTTGCGGTATTGGCCGCCATCGGCGCACTGCTCGTGGGGACCGTCGCAACGCTGACCATCAGGATGGTTCCTGGACCTCCACCGGTGACCACCGACAATGTCATGATCGACGTACCGGGTGGCCCTGGTGTCGCCTCTGCCGTGCACCTGGACGCCACCGTGTACCGGCCTGCGGTCACTCCGGCTCCGGCCGTGCTACTAGCGCACGGCTTCGGTGGCTCAAAGGATTCGGTCAGCGCCGAGGCCACCGCACTGGCCCGCCGGGGGTTCGTCGTGCTCGCCTGGACCGCCCGCGGATTTGGCTCGAGCAGCGGCCAGATCGGTCTCGATTCCCCCGACTACGAGGTGGCCGATGCCCGAGCACTGGTGGATTGGCTGGCCACGAGGTCCGACGTGGTGCAGGACGCGCCCGGCGATCCGCGGGTCGGTGTCACTGGGGCTTCCTACGGGGGCGCGCTGGCCCTGCTGCTGGCCGGGACGGATCGGCGGGTCGACGCGCTGGCACCGGAGATCACCTGGAACGATCTGGCGCAAGCGCTGTTTCCGAACACTGGCAGCCAGGCGCCTGTGATGACTAACTCCCCGGCCGCAGGCGCCTTTGCCCCGGACGGGGTGTTCAAACGCGAATGGGCGGGCTATTTCTTCGGAATAGTGGCGGGCTCCGGCTCTGGAGGACACGATCTGTGCGGCCGGTTCCGACCGGAAATCTGCGCAGCCTACGTACAAGCCGCGACCAGCGGCGGCCCCAATCCGGAGATCGTGGCGATGCTGCACCGGTCGTCGCCCACCACGGTGGCCGGCAACATCATCGCGCCAACCCTGCTTATCCAGGGCGAGCAGGACACGCTGTTCGGATTGGACCAGGCCGACGCGACCGCCCGGCAGCTCGCCGCCGCCGGTGCTCCGCTGAAGGTGATCTGGTACGTAGGCGGTCACGACGCCGGCGCGCCCAGCGCCGCGCTGCAGGATCAAGTAGGCGATTGGTTCGACTACTACCTGCGTGGGATCGGGGTGAATCCGGGAACAGGGTTTGACTACCAGGTGCCGGCCTTGTTCGGCACCCGGCGGGGTCTACCTCCGCGCACTGTGCACGCTGTGGCCTATCCGGGTCTAGGCAACGACCCGGTGCAGCACCGGGAAGTCACCCTGCACGGCTCACCGCAACAGGTGGTCCGCCCGCCCGGCGGCAGCCCGGCCGCGCTGAGCAGCTTGCCGGGTCTCACCGCTGCCCTGGTCGGCGGCGCGCCAAGCGCGGCAGGCGCAGCCGGCGTCGAGGGAGTGGCGATGGACCTGCCCGGGCAATTCGCGACGTTCCTCAGCGATCCGCTGACCGACCCCGTGGACCTCGCGGGGGCGCCGAGGATCCGGTTGCGGGTAGCCGCCACACCTAGCACCGCTATCCCCACCCAGGACCACGCGGTGCTGTTTGTCAAGCTCTATGACGTGGGTCCGGACGGGCGCCACACCCTTCCGGGCGGCGCGGTGGCGCCGGTGCGGATCGGCCCCTTACCCGGCGGTGGTGCTCCGGTGGAGTTCACCGTGACGCTGGCCGGGATGGTGCGACCGGTGCAAGCCGGTCACCGGCTCGCGGTCGTGGTGACCACCACCGACCGCGGCTACGCGTTACCGCCGCAACCTGCCGGGTACACCGTGTCGCTGGCCGACGGAACGCGCCTCGCCATACCGGTCATTGCCGGGCAACAAGCAGCCGCACCGCTTCCGGCCATCCAGCTTGCCGGGATCGGCGGGCTGGCAGCCGTGGTGACCGCGCTCGGGGTGATCGCCGCGCTGCGCCGCCGGCACGGCGAGGACGCCGATCCCGAACTGGCCGAGGTGCCGCTGGTGGTGACCGGACTGACCAAGCGCTACCCGGGTGGCCTGACCGCCGTCGGGGAGCTGTCCTTCCGCATCGAGCACGGGCAGGTGCTGGGCCTGCTGGGACCTAACGGGGCCGGCAAGACGACCGTGCTACGGATGCTGATGGGGCTGATCCAGCCCACCAGCGGGGAGCTGCGGGCGTTCGGTCACCGGATCACCGCCGGCGCCGCGGTGCTGTCCAGGATTGGGTCATTCGTGGAAGGCCCGGGTTTTCTCCCGCATCTGACCGGCGTGGAGAACCTGCGGCTGTACTGGGCAGCCACCGGCCGGCCTCCCGCGGATGCCGGCATCGACGAGGCGTTGGCGATTGCTGGATTGGGTCACGCGGTACATCGCCGGGTCGCCACCTACAGCCAGGGCATGCGCCAGCGCCTGGCGATCGCCCAGGCCATGCTGGGCAGGCCGGATCTGCTGGTGCTTGATGAACCGACCAACGGCCTGGACCCACCGCAGATCCACGCCATGCGTGAGGTGCTGCGCGGCTACGCTGCTCGGGGTGCGACGGTGCTGGTGTCCAGCCACCTGCTCGCCGAAGTGGAACAGATCTGCAGCCACGTGGTGGTGATGCACCGGGGCCGGTTGGTCGCCGCCGGCACCGTTGCCGAGATCGTGGCCGGCAGCGGCACGGTGAGCTTCACGGTGGATGACCCGACAAAGGCTGCTGCGTTGCTGCGTGGGCTGGCCGGGGTCGATGTCATGGGCGTTGGTCAGCGTGTGGTGCACGCACATCTCGATGGACTGCCTCGCGCGGACGCGGTGTCCGCGCTGGTGATTGCGGGGGTCAGAGTCGAAGGGGTAGCCACTCGCCAGGCGCTGGAGGACGCGTTCTTGCAGCTGGTAGGTGAGGAGGCAGTCGAGTGAGCCCGTTCGGCGCGGCACCCGGTTACCGGGCTGCAGCCACCCTACCGCTCCGGGTCGAGCTGGTACGCCAGCTGCGACGCAGGCGCACCGTGCTGACCCTGGGATTCCTCGCACTGCTGCCGTTCTTGCTGCTGATCGCCTTCACGATCGGCCGCGACAACCGCAGCCGAGGAGGTGCCACCCTCCTCGACCTCGCTACCGCCAGCGGGCTCAACTTCGTGGTGTTCACCATCTTCTCCACCGCGAGCTTCCTGCTGGTGGTCGTGGTGGCGCTGTTCTTCGGTGACACGGTGGCCAGTGAGGCGTCCTGGTCCACCCTGCGCTACCTGCTGGCCGCTCCGGTGCCTCGCGGGCGCCTGCTGCGGCAAAAAGCGGTGGTGGCCGCGCTGCTGTCGGTATCCGCGCTGGTGCTGCTACCCGCGGTGGCGATGGCGGTCGGGGTACTTGCTTACGGCTCCGGCGATCTCGTCTCCCCCACCGGCCAGTCACTCGACTTCGCTACCGCAGCCGGCCGGTTGGCGCTGGTTCCCGCGTACCTCGCGGTGCACCTGGCTTGGGTCGCCGGGCTGGCGCTGCTGCTGTCGGTGAGCACGGACGCGCCCCTCGGAGCCGTCGGTGGCGCGGTCATGGTGTCGATCCTGTCCCAGATCCTGGAGACGATCGAAGCTCTCGGCGACCTGCGGGACTACCTGCCCACCAGGTTCAATACGGCGTGGGCTGATCTGCTGGCATCACCCATCGACTGGGGGCACCTGGCTAGCGGAGCGTTCTCCGGCCTGGCCTACGCCACCGCCTTCGGCCTGGCAACCCGCTACCACTTCGCCGCCAAAGACATCACCTCATGACCGCACTCATCGCTCATGTGTCGCGGCCCGTGCGCCGCGTGTCGCGCTCCCGTGTCCTCTGTGTCGCGTCTTCGTGCCGGCTGTGTTGGGTCCTCGTGCCCAGCGGCCAGGAATCGGTCGCGCATGGGCCCGCGACATACCGCGCCCCGGGGCGCGACACACCCGACATGGGGGCACGACACGCCGCGTACGGGAGCGCGACACACCAGGGTGAAGAGAGCGGTTATGGGGTGCCAGTGCCGAAAACCAGGATCGATGCGGTGAAGCCGTGCAGGTGGTTGCGGCCCCCGACAGGACCGATCTCACCCGCTGCGAAAAACCCGGCCACACCGGTGGTGTCGAGTCCGGAACGCACCGCCAGCACGTCGTGATCCGCGCTCGGGAACATGATCTTGCCTCGGCCATTGCAGGAGAACAGCAGCGCACCGCCCACGGGCCCGGATTCTGCCCGGAACCGGGTGAACAATTCCTTGAGGTCCTGGTCAGCAGCCGAGGCATCACGCACCTGAAAGCAGACGGTGCGACCGACTTCCACCACATCGCCGATCACGATTGCACCTTGCTGCCGGTCTGCGCCCACCACGGCACGGATCAGGAAATCGCCACGCTCATGCTCCTCGGCGTATTCGTCCATCGCGACGCCAATGTGCAACCCGCGCGCGACGGCTTGCCGGTCCTGGATAGACAAGTCAGCGACGATCTGCTCCAGTTTGGCCAGCGCAGGCATCCCGGCGAGCTCCCACAACACGTTGCCCTCGGCCTTGGTGACAATCATCGATGGACCGAAGGGCCGGCAACCCTGGCTGACGATTGTGCGAGTCGCAACGGGACCGCTGAGCACCACTCCCACCGCGCCACCCGCCACGCTGTCCCCATTGAGGAAGAGGCGACTGCCCCGTGGACCGCTGGCCAGACCGCCGATCAGTGGCAACACGGCAGGCTCGGCGTTGGACCGCTGCAAGAATTCCGGCGCGGGGAAGGTGAATGGATCAGCGAGCAGTATCGCGACAGCGTCGTCATCACGCCGATCCGGCATTCCGATGACCGCCGGCCCGTCGGGCGTGTGGAACAGTTCCAGCCGCACCGGCGTACACCTGACTCCGGGTAAGCAGGCGGCGAAGGCACTGACCGCGGGCGCGTTCTCCACGCCTCGACCAGCTCCGATCACACCGGCAGCACCACAGCCCAACGTGGTACGCGCGCCGGCTACCTCTTTGGCGCGGGTACCCACTGATTCGGCCGTGACAGGATCAGCACCACTGACGAAGACACACAACAGGTCTGGATGCTGGCCGTGCAGCGGGGCGAGGGCCTGCGCGATGGCGGACTCCGCAGCCTCGATGACATCGGCCCCGGTTGCCAAGCCGTCACCGAAGCGGCCCGTGAGCAGGTCTGCTGGTGAGGACACGGTGGCCTCCAACCTCGCAAAGTGCTGAAACTTCTATTGTGCTTGCCTGGCAGGCCTGCCGTCACGCAGTCGGCAGGACTCAGGAGGACAACGTCACCGGCCGCGTCGTGGACTCGACGCCAATGGCATGTCGAGTCTGGGTCGGGAAGTCGGCAGCGTCGAGTTCACGACGGGAACCTACAGTCCCGTATCTTACGGCGGCGACGTCCAATTCAGGCGGTGGTGAAGCGCGCATGGCGGAACAACAGCAAGGCCAACCGCCACCGGGGACGGTGCGACCCCAGGGCGTACGGCCCCGATTCCACTACGAGCTCATCGGCTGCGGGCTACGCGGCCACGAGATCGTCGGTACCGATGTGGCAAAGATTCGACCTGTCGACGCTCTGCTCGTTCGCGAACCTGGGGATGGGCTTCGCTGGTACCGATGCGTACGTTGCGACGCATGGGTGCCGCTTCCACCCCCTGCTGCGCCGACTCGGGAATATCTACCCGAGCGCTCCCAGATCACCTTGCCGCTGCGGGGACGTCCGCTACGTGACCGCTACGTTCTGCGACTCATCGCCCTGGACCGGCTGGTGCATTTCCTGGTCCTGGGTGCGCTCGCGGTGGGGGTATTCGTTTTCATCGCCGACCGGGCGGCGTTGAGCCCCACGTTCTACCGGGTCATGGAAGCAGTGCAGGGTGGCGTCGGAGGACCAAGTGGCAGCAGTGGCCGGGGAATCCTGCACGAGTTGCAACGCGCCTTCGCCGCCAAGGAGTCCACCCTCTGGATCGCCGGCCTGGTGTTAACCGGCTACGCGCTGCTGGAGGGGATCGAGGCCGTGGGGCTCTGGTTCGCCCAGCGATGGGCCGAATACCTCACCCTTGTCGCCACGACATTGTTGTTAATCCCCGAGGTGTACGAGCTCACCGGCAGTGTCACGGCTACCAAGATCATAACTTTGGTGATCAATGTCGCGGTCGTCGTCTACCTGCTATTTGCCAAACGCCTATTCGGCCTGCGCGGCGGTGGGCGCGCGGAAGCTACGGAGTATGAGCATGACACTGGCTGGCAAGCGCTGGAGCGTACCTTCCCCGCCTCATCGCCAGCCCGGTCCTGAGTCACCCTGATGCCACTGGCGCGACGCGCGGTAAGGCCTGGCTACGCGGTGGTGTGACGCACCGCAACTATTGTTGGCGCTGGCACGTCTACTCGCCAAGCACCAACTGCTCGCGGGTAACCACCAATCAAGGAGTGGCGTGGCTGGTCGGGATCGACGGCGTCGCGCGGTTCATCCCGGCTGGGATGGCACCGGGCGTGGTGCCCGTGGTGATCTGGCCGGGCGCTCGATGGCGACATCCGTACCCACCGGGTGGGTGCCGGCCCGCACCGCCACATCCCGCGCCTCTCGATCTCGTACCACCGCATACCGCCACGGCCGGGACATCCGTCCATCGCGGCGCCGCCTTGCCCAAACCACTACCGGCCGGTGGCGGCGGATTGCGCGCTGGGCGGTGGCCATGGTGTCGGTTCTGGTGTTCGCCGTCACCGGGTACGGCTGGAGCCAGTACCACGATCTGCTGACCGGGGTTGGTCGCTCGGACGCTATCCGCGCTAACGCACCGAAATCGGCCGGCGGTGACACCAACATTTTGATCATGGGATTGGATAGCCGGCTGGACGAGAACGGCAATCCGCTGCCGCCAGACGTCTACCAGGCTTTGCATGCCGGTGACCAGCAGGTCGGCGGGTACAACGCCAATGTTTTGATGCTGGTGCACCTACCCGGTGATGGCAGCAAGGCCACCGCGATCTCCATTCCCCGCGACGATTACGTCAGCCTCCCGGGCAGCCCGGACGGCGTTGCGAAGGGAAAGATCAAACAAGCCTACGGCTTGGCTTTTGATCAAGAACATCAAAGGCTGATGGCCGCCGGCGTTACCGATCCGGCCAGCTTGGAACAGCGCAGCCGGGATGCCGGCCGCGCCGAAGAGGTCGACACAGTCGCTCAGTTACTGGGGGGTGTGCCGATCGACCATTTCGTCGAAGTCACGCTGATGGGTTTCTACCAACTCGCGCAGGTGGTGGCACCTATCACGGTGTGCCTGAACGAGGACACCCGAGACAGCTACTCGGGTGCTGACTTTCACCGTGGCTACCAGCAGATCAACGCCGCCCAGGCGGTGGCATTCGTCCGTCAACGCCGGGATTACGTCCACCCGCAGCTGAACTTCACCGATCTGGATCGCGAACGTCGCCAGCAGGCTTTCATCGCCTCGCTGGTCTACCAGCTCAAGCAAGCCGGTACTTTTCTCAACCCGGCGCGGTTGCGCGCGCTGATCAATGTGGCCAAGCAGAACATCGCCGCCGACACCGGCCTGGAACTGCTGTCTTTCGCCGAGCGAGCGTCTGCGCTGGCCGGCGGCAACATCACCTTTACTACGCTGCCGATCGTCCGTTTCGGCACCGATCCGGCGGGCGAAGATGTCAACATCGTCAACGTGCCGGAGATCCAGACTCTGGTGCACAACATGATCGGCGGCCCCACTCCGATACCCGCCGCTGCCTCGCCCAGCCCGGCTCCCCGCCGGTCAGGCACAGTCGATGTCGTCAATGCCACCAACCGCAGCGGGTTGGCGGCCGGGTTGGAACGCGCCATGGCCAGCACGGGGTTCACCCCAGGCCTCGCCAGCACTGCCACCCGGCACCGGAAAACGACGATGATCTTCTTTCCCGATCCCGGATCCGCGGGGATGGCGAACACCCTGTCCGCGATGCTCGGTGGCGTCCCCACGGCACGGGACTCGACGGTGCCGGCCGGACATCTACGGGTGATCCTCGGCACTGATTTCACCATGCCCGATGACCTTCCCACCGATGGCGCTCCTGCGGCTGGTAATTCGTCACCCAGCCCAGGCGCGCCATCGCCGCCAGGCAGTGACCCGCACCGCGATGCTGTGCCTACCGAAGCCAACATCATTGCCGGCGGAGGCGTTCCCTGCGTCAAGTAGCGAGCTTGGGCAATCAGGCTCAGCAGCTCGCCGACATTGCATCACCGGTTGGGTTCGCTGCCTGTCATGGCATCGGGTTGGCCGGAGAAACGTCAGCAGGTCCTGGATCATCCTGGGACCTTTGGCCTGCTTGGCCACCGCGGCGCCGACCTGATCACCGCACAAGGCCTTCCTGCCTGATAGCTCCGAGCAGGTGCCCGCCGGACGCTGGCCTACCTCGGCACTGCACTGCCTGGTGTTGGCGATACGCTCCGACGCCGTCCAGGGCCCGCAGGGATCCCACAGATACAAGGAGCGCGCGAGGATGAGCTACTGGCTCGGGATCGATGTGGGCACTACCTATACCGCTGCGGCCATCTGCCGTATGGAAGCCGGCCGGGCACTGCCGGCAGTGGTCCCGCTCGGCAGCCGGGCTAACGCGGTGAGTTCAGTGGTCTTCCTTGGGGAAGACGGCCAGGTAGTGGTCGGCGAGGCCGCCGAGCGTCGTGCTGTCACCAACCCGGACCGCGTGGTCCGTGGGTTCAAGCGGCGCATTGGTGACGAGATTCCACTGATCATCGGTGGGAAGCCGTATCCAGCTCCGCTGATCGCGGCAATGGTCGTCCGCTGGGTCGCTGACCGGGTCGCTGAGCGCGAAGGCGGCCCCCCAGCCGGAATTGTGATCACTCATCCAGCCGGCTGGGGTGCGTACAAGATCCAGACCGTAGCGGATGCCGTGCGTGCGGCTGGCTTGCCTGGCGCCGTGTTCCGCACCGAGCCGGAGGCTGCAGCAGCAAGCTATGCAAGCCAGGAACGGGTCGACCCGGGCACCACTATCGCGGTCTACGACTTCGGTGGAGGCACCTTCGATGTCGCAGTTGTCCGCAAGAGTGGTCCCAGCGCGTTCTCCGTACTTGGCACCCCGCAGGGAATCGAGCAGCTGGGTGGGATCGACTTCGACGACGCGGTGTTCAACCACGTCATCACCGCAGTTCCCGCACTGCGGGAGCTGGATCCTGAGGATCCCGCGACCCTGGCCGCGACCGCCGCTTTGCGACGGCAATGCACTGAGGCCAAGGAGGCATTGTCGGTCGATACGGAGGTGACGATCCCGGTGCTGGCACCGGGAATCCAGTCCCAGGTACGGCTGGTCCGCTCAGAGTTCGAGGACATGATTCGCCCGCAGGTGGCCGAGACCGTCGAGGCGTTGCGCCGGGCGCTGCGATCGGCAGGCGTCGAATCATCAAATCTCGATGCGGTGCTGCTTGTCGGCGGCTCCTCCCGGGTGCCGCTCGTCGCGCAACTGGTTTCCGCAGAACTAGGCCGCCCCGTCGCGGTCGATGCTGACCCCCAGGCCGCGATCGCCCTGGGGGCAGCCCTGTCCGCTCTACCCGCCGATGTCCATCAGTCGCCCGATGTCGCCGAGATGGGCAACGCAGACGTCGCCCGGATGACGTCAGGCCAGCCGGCTGCTGGCGACACCTCCGACGGTGCAATGCGCGGCGCGCAACCGACTTCGGTGCATATTCCGCCCCGGCCATCTCCGAGCGCCATCCCGCTGGACATCGAACCCGACCAGTCCCCGTGGCAGCGGATCGGTTCCCGGCGGATCAGCCAGGCTGCGGGCGTCATGGCTCTTGCCGTTGCCGGGATCGGGGTTGCTGCGTTGCTACTGACTTCTCAAACGGACTCCCCGGCGCCGGCAGGCGCCGGGAGCTCCACGTCGAGCACCTCCGTACCGGCGTCCCCGACCGTGGACACGGGCAACGCAAACCTCCCTGACGTGGGCCCTGCAAACTCCACCGGGGCCGTACGTCCGGCGTCGTCCGGTGCACCGAAACGCTCCAGCGGAGATACGGCGCATTCCGGAGCCGCCGCCGTCCCCCCACCGCAGATCACCTCGGCGCGACCCGACAGTGGGAGCACCACCGACCGATCCATCCCTGCTTCGTCCCCGGCTCCCTCACTGACCCTGACAACTACGCCTTCTCCTAGCACCACCAAGCCCAGCGCCACCACGACTCATACTCATCCACCAACTACTCCCCCATCGACGACCACGCCGGCGCATCCCCCCTCGTAGGCTGCGCGCTTTCTTCGCTAGCTGGCCGGCGCCACGGCGGACTTAGCGAGCCAGGCCCGCCAGGAAATGGTCCAGTCGTAGTAGTCGCCGTCCCTGGCCCCTAATTGTCGGGAGGAGCCAGTGACCTCGACGGGGTCGCCCGGCAAAACGGCGTTGTATACCGCCTCCGCGTTGGCCGGGGAAAGGTTGATGCAACCGTGCGAGACATTTTCCCGGCCCTGCTGCGCTACCGACCACGGCGCCGCATGGATGAATTCACCATTGCTGGAGATCCGCACCGCTGACCGCGCTTCAACGTTCTCGTAATGATATTTCGGGTTGCTCATGTAGAAGACCGGAGACTTGCTCATGACGACGTGGGTACCGCTGTGCGTGGTCCGACCAGGGTCGGAGTCCAGCCCGTAACTGGCCGGATAATCGGCAATTTGAGCCCCGTTGGCGTAGGCCAGTAGCCGGTGACTACGGGTATCGCCCCGCAGCACATACGAGCGACCGATAGTAAAACTAGATGCGATGTCTCGCCGGCCGAAGGCGCCGCCACCCATGGCCAATCCGTAAAGCTTCCCGCTCACGGTAACGTGGGTATTGGGTGCGAAGTAGGTCTTCGGACGCCAATGTACCGTCGTGTCATTCAGCCACGCCCACGATCCCTCAGTGGGTACCGACAGCTGTACCGACAGAGCGCGTTGCACCGCTGCTTTATCAGTGACACGGGAACTGAACGTCAGCGCAATCGGCATAGCAATGCCGTAAGTAGCGTTATCAGCAACGTTGAGCTGACCACTGATCAAACGATCCGGAACCACGGTCTGGAATGAACCGGTGATTTCGCGCGGCAAACGATCGATTCCCGTGGCCGCGCCCGACCAGGTATAGGTCTTCGAATATCCCAGAGGTTCGTTAGTCGTCCAAGTTGATCGGTCCGAGGAGAACTGTCCGGTCACGACCTTGCCGTCAGAACTGGTCAGCGACACTTTGTCGAGGACGCCATGAGTAACCGACACGCGCACGAGCGCGAGGGGGTTGACCTCGGCGGCTCCGTCGCTCGGTTGCGTGACGATCTCCGGCGACACGATGGGCACTCCCGGCGCATCTGACCCAACCGGCTGCGCCGACCGGATTGACCGTGCCGGCA
This sequence comes from Pseudonocardiales bacterium, assembly GCA_019241525.1. Classification (GTDB taxonomy): domain Bacteria; phylum Actinomycetota; class Actinomycetes; order Mycobacteriales; family Pseudonocardiaceae. The sequence goes on along the minus strand of JAFAWY010000148.1, from coordinate 26,687 downwards.
CCTGGCCGTGGGCCATTGGGCTAAATGCCACCGTGATTCCGGCACTGACCACCACGATTGCCGCAATCCCTGCACCGAGCAAACGTTGGGGCGAACGCCACCACCAGCCACTCAACCTGGCTATCCCTCTCACACCGATTCCTCCCACCGCGTGATCCCGAGTCAACAACGACGCGGTAGCCAAGGTGGTGTGCCTGGTCATCATGGGTCATCGTGTGAGCATGACCACTACCGTTGCCGGTAACGCATCGGAAGCCGCCGGCATGTCGTCCATCGAATAGCCGGGACCGCAGTTAGCCTGACGAGTTGAAAATTATCGAGCCGTAGTACGACGCACGGCGGTCATGCCCTCGGTACGCAGCCACGCCTTGTCCAGCCGCCTACGGCGGTATTGCCGTAGGCCGTGGCGTGAGATCTCCGGCGAGTAGATGTCGAACGTATTGCCGCGCTGGTCATAGACCAGCACAGCGTGGCAGTCGACCTCGCCAAAGCCGTTGTCCACTGAGATCCATACGAGGCAGCCGCGATCCAGGGCGTCGGTGACGTCGGCGAGCGTGGGCTGACGGTACTCAACCTGCATCCTGTCACCGAAGGTCCTCAACTCATACGCCGCGACACACTCGCGACGATGCCGCTCGAGCCGAGGGGTCGACCAGTACTGATCCCACGACCTGTCCCAATCCTGACTGTAGTAACGCCGGAGATAATCGACGCCCTCGCTCAGAAACCGCTCAGGCTGGTAGGCACACACCAGTTCGAGGGATAAACCTTGCTCGAGCAGCAAACGCCTGGCTCGATCTCGCTGCGCTGCGCGGCCTGGCTGGCGACCGATCTCACGATCAACCCACCATGTGTCTGGGATGTCGATGATTTCCCACATGTAGAGAAGGTTCGCAACGACGCAGGTCAAGCACGAATACTCGTCTACCTGTCGCAGGTCCAACGGTTGTCGCTGGGGCCTGACGCCGGTCACCGCACGATCACCGCGGCGACTGTACCGGGTGGGAAGCTCTCCAAAGCCCTGCAAGGCGGGAATGGTGCTGTGCCATCTGGCCGCCGCAGCACAAAAGTGGTAGGAGGAGCTCGACAGGGCCGGCGCCGGACCCGGAGAAGCGCATCTGAGTTTTGAGCAGCAAACCAGGAGGACGGATGCCGCCAAGTAGGCACCACTGGCGGCGCCGGTGAGCCGCGAGAACACCGAGGAATTTCGCGCCGGGGTGCGGCTGACCAACCTGGACCAGCCTCTGTTCCACGGCGCGGAGGCGAGCAAACGGCACCTGGTGGACTACCTCGACGCCATCAATGACCATATCTTGCCCGCGCTTCGCGACCGGCCATTGTCAGTCATCCGCGTCCGGCCAGGCCAGCAGCCGTTTATGCAGAAAAACCTGCCGAAATACACCCCGGACTGGGTGCGGAGAACGACCGTATGGGCTGAGGCATCCCGGCGCGACGTGACATACGCGTTGTGCGACGACAGGCGCACGTTGCTCTGGTTGGCCAACCAGCGTGCTGTCGAGTACCACCCAACGTTGGTCTGCGCCGGCACGAACCACATGACTCACCTCGTGCTTGACCTCGACCCGCCAGCCGGAACGACCTTTTCCCACACAGTCCGGGCGGCCCGGCTAGTGCGGCAGGCCCTGGCTGACGCCGGCCTGGCCGGGGCGGTCAAGACCAGCGGCAGCAAGGGCCTGCACGTATTCGTGCCACTTGACGACCACGTGGAGATCGACGACGCAGCGGCTGCAACAAGGGCTCTGGCCAAGCGCTCCGAGCAACTCGACCCCGACATCGCGACCACTGCGTTCATTCGTGAGGACCGCCACAACAGAGTGTTTTTAGATTCCACCCGCTCCGGCGGCGCGACCGTCGTTGCTGTCTACAGCCCGCGCGCCCGTCCCCGCCTACCGGTGTCCTTCCCGGTGACGTGGGACGACCTTGATCGTGTTGTCCCGGACGACTTCACCATCAGCACCGCGGTCAAGCTCTTAGCGAACGCTGACCCGTGGCACGCCTGCATGCCCAAACCGCAGCTGCTACCCGCTGACTTGGTCGAGGAAGGTCACGCAATTCCGGTTGCCCGAGTACAGGCGATGCACGAGGGAAAGCGACGTGCCCGTGCCCGCCGACAGTAACCGCCACATAGGCCCTCTAATACCGTACGCGACGCTGGGGCGCAGCCGTTTCGTGTGCCAGCTTAGACCATTTCTGTCGATTGGTGCTATCCACCAGGGCTCCGCCGCCGTATGCAAATACTGTTCCCGCCGCGTCCACTCCCAACCTTTCCCGGGAAAGCCGGCGCGCCAATTCCCGGCTCCGGATCCGATATATACCTGCCGTTTTCTTCACACCGAGCCGTTGCGCCCACCACCGGTCCAGATACACCCAGTGGTCGGCGCGCGCGACGCGGCCCGCACTCTGCTCATCACGTTTCATAGGTCCTCCCGTGACGGGACTTCGCCCGTGCTCGGTGATTACCGCCACATCAGCGCAGAGTCACATTGCAGCTGCACAGATCATTGCAGACAAAATCCCCCAAAATCAGCAGTTACTCTATGCTGCGCCAGCGAATCAGGTCGACGATTCACCACCGGCTACATCGTCGCGATGAAATCTCATAAGCGCATGCTTCAGCCCCACAACGATAGAACGTAACCGAGGCCACGATAGCCCGCAAGCCGCCACCACCGGTAACGATCGTCACACACATCTCATCGTGTCTGTAATCGATCATACGGCATCTCTACAGATGTCATCTGACGATAAAGTTCAGCCAAAATTGATGTGAAATTCTGGTTCGAGGTAGCCGCTGAACGCCACCCCGGACCTGCCGGCGACCGCGGTGCCCGTCAGGCGGCCGCTCCACACCATCTTCTCGCGGCGCGCGGGGTCGGGTTTCGGGCTCGGGCACTAGCCAGTCACTGGATCACTCCAGCCATCGGCTACCGCACACCGACGAAATAGCACCGTTTACCGATGGTTGCCGCACCCGGGGGAACCCATGCGTCTCCTCTGTCCTAACGTTGGGACCGTGAGTAGTGCCCTTCCCTCGGCAGACATCATGGGTCTACGGGTGGCCGAGCACGGTCCTGATGCCCGCATCGTCAGCGTCACCGGCGAGATTGACGTGGTGACTGCCCCGGACCTGGCTGACTGCTTGACTGCGCAGCTAACCGCGGCGCAGGTCGTGGTAGTGGATCTTGATGGGGTACGTTTCCTGGGTTCTGCCGGCTTGTCTGTCCTGTTTGAGGCCAACGAATTTGCCACCGGCCAAGGCCGCGACCTGTGGTTGGTGTCTCACTCCCGCGCCGCCAACCTCGCCTTGACAGTTACCGGACTGATTCCGTGCTTCACTTTCGCCGATAGCGTGCGCGACGCGCTGAGCAACGCCGTGTGACGCACGCGTCTAACGCACTGTGCCGGGAGCGGGACTCGAACCCGCATGTCCGTCAGGACAGACGCTTTTGAGGCGTCCGCGTATGCCTATTCCGCCACCCCGGCAGCACACTCACCGTGAAGCAATCCGCATGTTAGCAGCGCGGGCGCACCGGGGCTTGCGCAGCGTCGTTGCTGAAGCCGGTGCGGCCGGGGCAAGCGTCCGGTTGTGTTGGCGAGATCACTGTCCAGGCTCGCCACAAACGACCCCGTCCGCCTCCCGACATCGCTATCGTGCCAGGTAGCAGGGTGCATCCGCGAGGAACGGAGATTCCAGGCGTGAACCACCAGGCCAACCCAAGTGGAGTAGCCACCGAGCCGGAGCAATCAGCGATCGGGCACCGGGTGCTGGTCGCCGAGGATGAGGCGCTGATCCGGCTGGACTTGATCGAGATGCTCTCCGAGGAGGGTTATCTCGTAGTCGGTGAGGCCGCGGACGGGCAGCAGGCCGTCGAGCAGGCCGACGCGCTACGCCCCGATCTAGTGATCATGGACGTGAAGATGCCGAAGATGGACGGCATCGACGCAGCCTCGATCATCGCGGAGCGCCGCATCGCTCCAGTGGTGATCCTCACCGCGTTCAGCCAGCGTGACCTGGTCGAGCGGGCCCGTGACGCCGGTGCGATGGCATACCTGGTGAAGCCGTTCGGCCGCAAGGACCTGATGCCCGCAGTGGAGCTTGCGGTTTCTCGTTTTCGCGAGCTGGTTGCACTCGAGAACGAAGTAGCGGGGCTGGCCGACCGGTTGGAGACCCGCAAAACGGTCGAGCGCGCGAAAGGCCTGCTGATGGCTCGCCACGGACTCACCGAGCCCGAGGCCTTCCGCTGGATACAGCGCAGCGCGATGGACCGCCGCACCACGATGAAGGCGGTGGCTCAAGCCATCCTGGAAAGCCTGTCCTGAGCGTCGCCAGCGCCGCACATCTTTCGAGCATCACATCTTCGTCACGACAGCCGTTCGATCCTGCCTATCGGGCACTGGCGGCATTACCGTCTGACGATCACCTCGCGGGGCACTGCTTCACGGCTGCCCCGCAACCGGTGTCTGTTCGCGAAGGAGGCAGGCATGGCGCAGCGCACCGTCGTCCGTGCGGCGGCCCTTCTCGGTGCACTGGCCATGGTGGCCGGCTGCGGCGGAAGCAACACGAAAGCCCAGGCTCCAGCCGCTGGTGGTCCGACGGCAGCCAAGAAGTGCGAACCCGCGCAAGCCAAACCCAGCGGGCAACCAAGTACCGCACCGTTGAAGATCGGCACGCTGCTCCCGGAGACCGGCAGTCTGTCCTTTCTGGGCCCCCCCGAGTTCGCAGCGGTGGACGTGGCGATCAAAGAGATCAATGCGGCTGGCGGGGTACTTGGCCAACCAGTCGTCAACATCCGCGGCGATTCGGGTGATGACAAGACCGACACGGCCAACCAGACTGTGGACCGTGAGCTCAACCAGGGCGCACAGGTGATCATCGGAGCCGCCGCGTCCGGCGTCACCAAGCTGGTCATCGACAAGATCACCAATGCGGGGGTCGTCGAGTTCTCACCGGCCAACACCTCCGACGAATTCACCTGCTGGCCCGACAAGGGCCTGTACTTCCGGACCGCTCCCCCCGACAAGCTGCAAGCCCAGGCCCTCGCCGCGTTGATGGCTGGCGACGGTGCTCAGCGCATCTCGATCCTGGCTCGTAACGACCCTTACGGCAGCGGCCTGGCCAACAACACGGTGGACAACCTGATGCAGGCCGGCATCCCGCAAAACCAAATCCAGAAGATCATCTACGATCCCAATGCGACGTCCTACAACACCGAGATCGACGACGTCCGGCAGTTCAACCCGGATGCGATCGCGGTGATCGGGTTCGACGAGTCCAAAAAGATCCTGACCCGGATGAGCGAGGTGAGGATCGGCCCGGGACAGAAACTCGTCTACGGCACCGACGGCAACATGGGCAACGCCTTGGGTCAGGGCCTACCGCCCGGCCTGCTCAACGGCATGAAGGGCACCGCCCCGATGACCAAGCTGTCGCCCAACTTCGAGCAGCGGATTCGCGCTGACGATCCCAAGCTCGTGGACACTAATTATGCCGGTGAGGCCTATGACGCCGTCATGATTGTCGCGCTGGCCGCCGAAAGGGCGAAGTCAACCAAGGGTGTGGACATCGCCTCGGAGATCAACGGGATAACCAAGGACGGTGAGAAGTGCACCACCTTCCGGCAATGCCGGGACATCATCGACAGCGGCGGTAATCCCGACTACGACGGCGTGACCGGCACGCTGGACTTCACCCCCGCCGGCGAACGGGCCGTAGGGTCCTACGGCGTCCTGAAGTTCAATCCCCAGAACAAGATCGATGAGGCCGCCATCCAGTACCGGATCGTGGGCCGCTGATATCGGATAAACCTCGCTCAGCCCGCTGAGTGTCCGCTGAGCGTGCCTAGATACAGCTCGATGACTTTGGGGTCTTTGATCAGCACGGCGCCGGTGTCGGTGTAGGCGTTGCGGCCTTGGTCGAGCACGTAGCCTCGGTCGCAGATCTGCAGGCAACGCCGCGCATTCTGCTCCACCATCACGATGGACACTCCGGCGGCGTTGATCTTCTTGCAGCGCACGAATACCTCGTCGGCGAACATCGGCGACAATCCGGCGGAAGGCTCGTCGAGCAGGAGCACTGATGGCTGCATCATCAGCGCCCGCCCCATCGCGACCATCTGCCGCTCGCCACCGGACAGTGCACCGGCTTTGGTCTTGCGCCGCTGTCCCAGCAGTGGGAACAGCGCACAGACCGAGTCGAACCTGGTAGTGAAGGTGCGGGGCCGCAGGTACACGCCCATCTGCATGTTCTCCTCGATGGTCAGCGAGGAGAACACATTGTTGGTCTGCGGCACGTAGCCCATGCCCAGGGTGACCAGCGTGTGGGCCTTGGCCGACGTGACATCGGTATCCCGCAACGACACGGTGCCGCCACGCACCGGGATGAGCCCGAACATCGCTTTGAGCAGCGTTGATTTGCCCGCACCGTTGGGGCCGATGATGCCGACGATCTCCCCGGCGCGGAGGAAGAAATTGCACCTCTGCAGGATGTTCACGCCTGGCAGGTACCCGGCCAACAGATCGTCAGTGCGCAATAACGCTCCGCGCGCCAGGTCACGATGCCGCTGCGGGGTTGCCGCCAGCTCCGCCGGGGACAACCCGTCAGTGGTCGAGCCATGGCCAGCCGAGCCTGTCACGCCGAGAGGCCCTTACCACGTTCGATGGCTGCTTCCAGCTCGCTGTGCATCTCGGCCGCGAGCTGTGCCGTCTGCCCCACCGGGTTGCCCTCGGCGTCGAACTCCAGTGCCTGATCGTGGTGCGAACCGAGGTAGGCGTCGACGACCGCCTTGTTGGACGACAGCGTGTCAGGCCGCCCTTCGGCGATCACCCGGCCCTGCGCCATGACCACCACCCAATCGCTGATATCCCGGATGACATCCATGTCGTGCTCGACGAATACCACCGTCATACCGTCCTCGCGCAGCGACTTGACGTGCTGCAACAGGCTCTCGGTGAGCGCGGGGTTCACCCCGGCCATCGGTTCGTCGAGCATCACCACAATGGGGTCCATCATCAGCGCTCGGGCCATTTCCAGCAGCTTGCGCTGACCGCCGGACAGGCAGCCGGCGAGATCGCCGGCCTTGGCATCCAGCCGGAACCGGGTGAGTAGGTCCATCGCTTTCTCAGTGATGGCCCGCTCCTGCCGTCCCCACGAGCTCAGCAGAGCACCAAAAAACCGTTCACCGCTCTGTCGCGGGGCGGCCAGGCGCATGTTGTCCAGCACGGTGAGCTTGGCCAGTGCCTTGGTGAGCTGGAAGGTACGGACCACCCCGCAGCGTGCCACCTGATGCGCGGCAAGCCCGGACAGTGGCGTTCCATTGAATGTCCACTGCCCGGTGTTGGGCCGGTCGAACCCGGTAATCAGGTTGAACAGCGTGGTTTTCCCAGCTCCATTCGGGCCGATCAATCCGGTGATCCAGCCCCGCTGGAATTCCAGATGCTCCACGTCGACGGCGCGTAAGCCGCCGAACGAACGAGTGACCGAATCGATCATCAGGACCGGATCGGGCTTGGCAGCACCGGGTAGCGCGGAGACGTCGATGACTGGGTGTTCAGCGCGCATCGAGCAACACCTCACTCCGGTTACCGAAGATGCCTTGCGGCCGGAACACCATCAGCAGCGCAAGCCCCACGCCAACCAGGATGAACCGGATAGCACCGACATCTTGATTATCGATAAACGAGATCAGCGGGTTACTTCCTGCAGTGGCCTGGCGCAAGAAGTTGTCAGTGATCGACAGCACGAACCAGAAGATCATCGAACCAATCACCGGACCGAATACTCGCGCGGCGCCGCCAATGATGAGTGCCGCATAGGCGAAGAAGGTTTGCGGCGGCGAGTAGAAATCAGGAGTGAGCGACTGCGTGGTCAACGCGAAGATGATGCCGCCAATCGCACCGAACACCCCGCCCAGTACCAGGGCCTGCATCTTGTAGACGAAGACGTTTTTCCCTAGCGCTCGAGCTGCATCCTCGTCCTCCCGGATTGCTTTGAGGACACGGCCCCAGGGACTGCGTACCAGCAGGAACACCAGGATCAGCGAAAGCCCGACCACCGCCCAGCCGACGCAGATCGACCACAGATCCTGACCCAAGAAACGTACTCCGAAAACATTGTAGAACCGGCCGTTGTCAAAGGGAGACGGTTGCCGGAAAGCTTGTCCATAGCCGGTGAGCCCTTGGGTCCCGCCGGAAAAGTTGGTCATCGAGGTTGACCGGGTGATCAGCCGCAGGATCTCCGCTGCGGCGATCGTGACGATCGCGAGGTAGTCCGCGCGCAGCCGTAGCGTCGGGATGCCCAGCAACAGCGCGAGCACCACGCCGGCAAGGACCCCAACCAGCACTCCCGACCACAGCGGCAGGCCGAAGTGCACCACCGCGATGCCCATTCCGTACGCGCCGACCAGGGCAAACCCGATCTGACCGAAGTTGAGCAGTCCGGCGTAACCGAATTGGATGTTCAGTCCGATCGCCAGCAACGCAAAGAAGATCGTCGAGGGACCGACCGCCGCTGCAACACCGTTGGCGAGCAGGGTTGAGATGTCGATCATCTGTTCATCCGATCCGCGCGCGGCTGCCTAACAGGCCCTGCGGCCTGATCACCAGGATGACGATGAGCACCGCCAGACCGCCCAGGTATTTGAGGTCGACCGGGATGAATTGGGCCGACACCTGCACCAGAACTCCGACGACCAGGCAACCCACCAGGGCGCCGTAGGCGGTACCCAGCCCGCCCAGGATCACTCCAGCGAACATCAGCAGCAGGAGACTGAAACCCATCTCGTACTGCACCGTTCCGCCTAACTCGGACAGGCCGAACAGCACGCCGCCCAGTGTCGCGAGCGCGCCGGCCAAGGCCCACACGAAAAGCACGACCCGCTCAACGTTGATCCCTGACGAGGCGGCCAGGTCTCGGTTGTCGGCCACTGCCCGCATCGCCTTGCCGATCCGGGTGCGTTGCAGCAGCAGCGCGATCCCGATCAGCACGGCCAAGCTGATCACGATCGTGGCGAGGTCTTTGTCGGTAATGCTGATGAACCCGTAGTTGCGCTCCACCTGATTGGTGTAGTCAGCGAACGACTCGGATCGACCGCCGAAGTAGATCAGCACCAGGTAACGCAGCGCGAGAGCCAACCCGATGGAGATGACCAGCTGGGCGATCAGTCCAGCCCGGCGCCGCCGCATTGGCCGCCAGATGGCCAGGTCGGTCACCGCGCCGAGAGCCGCGCCGACTATGACCGCCAGCACGGTGGCCCAGATCAGCTGGAGTCCAGCGGTCACGTTCAGCGTCCAGGCCACCACCGCTCCGATCGTGACGAGCTCCCCGTGCGCGAAGTTGGTCAACCCGGTCGTTCCGAAGATCAATGACAGCCCTATTCCGGTGATCCCGATGACCAGACCGAACCGGATACCGTCCACCAGCACCCGCACGGCTTCCGCGCTCGCCGTCGTCTGCAAGCCGCCACGTTGCTCCCCGAATCGGAACACGACCAGCGGTAGCGTCCCGGGGACCACGTCGCGCACCACCTCACCCTGCAGCACGTTGACGCCACGTGGCACGGACCGTGGGTCGATCCGGAAGGTGTAGCGGCCCGGCCGCGGCACAACCAGCTCCCAGCGACCACTGGTGTTCGAGGTGGTCGAAGCAACCTGCTGGCCGGTGGAGTCAAAGACCTGCACCTGCACACCGGCCAGCAACCTTCCATCAGCGTTGCGCAGGGTTCCGCTGACCGGTAAACCCTGCTCAGGTGATGGTTGTTCAGACGGAGGCTGTGGGAGTGGGGACTGGGACGGTGTAGGCGGGGTGGGCGGTGGCTGACTCGCCAATGCCGGCACTGCCGCACCGAGCAGCACAGCGCCCACGATCAGGGGACCAACCAGCGCCACAACCAGTGCACGTACCACCGAGAGGTGGAACCAGCCGGAGGCGAGATCATCGGACCGCGCGGCAGCGTCCTTCGAATTTCCGACCAGGCCTGGTGGTCGCGGTCGCACAGGCGGGTGTCTCCTTCTGCCCAGGGGTCGACGGCGGCCCCCGGGGTCCGGTGCGACCCCGTCCGCCGACCAGGTGCTCATAGTGAGCTATCGACCGGACGCCGTCACCAGCAGGTCCAGTTGACCGCAGTTCGCACAGAGGTCCGCTTATCGCCCGGTGCAGCCATCCGCCGCGGGTACTGACCCACCGCAGTGTCGGTGGTCAGGCCTAGACTCGCTGGCCGTGATGGCTTCTGCACCGCGGCTGCTATTGCTCGATGGCCACTCACTGGCCTACCGGGCGTTCTTCGCGCTACCCGCGGAGAATTTCCGCACCAGCACCGGGCAGACCACCAACGCCGTGTACGGCTTCACTTCAATGCTGATCAACCTGCTTCGCGATGAGCAGCCCAGCCATGTCGCTGCGGCATTCGACGTCTCCCGCAAGACCTTCCGTGCCGAGGTCTATGCGCCGTACAAAGCCAACCGCAGCAGTACACCCGACGAGTTTCGCGGGCAGGTGTCACTGATCCAAGACGTGCTCGCCACCCTCGGGATCCCAGTGCTCACCAGGGAGGATTACGAAGCTGACGATCTCATCGCGACCCTGGTGACACGGGCCGAGCCGGCGGGATTCGAGGTGCTGGTCTGCACCGGTGATCGGGACACCCTGCAGCTGGTCAGCGATCAGGTGACGGTGCTCTACCCGCGCAAAGGCGTCTCGGACCTGACCCGGTTCACCCCCGCGGAGGTGGCCGAGCGTTACGGCCTGACCCCGCAGCAGTACCCGGACTACGCCGCGCTACGTGGTGATCCCTCAGACAACCTGCCCGGCATTCCGGGAGTGGGAGACAAGACCGCAGCAAAATGGGTGCGGGAGTTCGGTTCGCTGGATGCCCTGATTGACCGGGTGGACGAGGTCAAGGGCAAGGCGGGTGACGCTCTACGGGAAAACCTCGCCTCAGTGCTGCTCAACCGCCGGCTTACCGAGCTGGTTCGTAACGTCGACATCTCCGAGCAACCTGCTGACCTGGTGCTCAAGCCCTGGGACCGGGATGCCGTGCACCGGCTGTTTGACGAGCTGGAGTTTCGGGTCCTGCGCGACCGGCTGTTCGCCACGTTGAGCGCTCCCGAGCCCGAGGCCGAAGAGGGCTTTCAGGTGCGCGGCGAGGTGATCGAGACCGGCGGATTGGCTGCCTGGCTGGCCGAGCATGTCAGCGACGGGCGCCGGACCGGGCTGGCTTTCCGGGGCAGCTGGGCGCGGGGAGTCGGTGATCTGGAGAGCCTGGCCCTGGCTGCTGCCGACGGCGATGGTGGTTACCTCGACCCACAAGCGTTGAGTCCCGACGACGAGCGTGCCCTGGCGCAGTGGCTGGCCGATCCGGCTTTTCCCAAAGCCGCGCATGATGCCAAGCCGCTGCTGCACGCGTTGCGGGCGCGGGGCATCGCCCTGGCCGGGCTGACCAGTGACACGGCGCTGGCCGCCTACCTGGTCCGGCCGGGACAGCGCTCCTTCGACCTCGCCGATCTGGTGCTGCGCTACCTGCACCGGGAACTGCGGGTAGAGGCCAGTGATGCCGGCCAGCCGAGCTTGTTCGAGGACGAGGACACCGCCGCGCGGGTAGCCGATGACATCCTGCGCGCCCGCGCTGTGGCCGAGCTAGCCGACGCACTGGACACCGAGCTGGACCGGATAGCGGGCCGGTCTCTACTGACCGACCTGGAGCTACCGTTGCTGGCCGTGCTGGCCGAGTTGGAAGCCGCCGGCATCGCGGTCGATGGTGATGTGCTGGCCGAGTTGGAGGCCAGCTTTGCCGCCGCGGTGAAGCAGGCCGAACAAGACTGCTTCGGGGTGATCGGTCACGAGGTGAACCTGGGATCGCCCAAGCAGCTACAGGTGGTGCTGTTCGATGAGTTGGGCATGCCCAAGACCAAGCGCACCAAGACTGGCTACACCACCGACGCTGATGCGCTGCAGACGCTTTATGAGACGACCGGGCATCCCTTGCTGGCCCACCTGCTGGCACACCGCGACGCAACCCGACTCAAGACCACGGTGGATGGACTGCTGAAAACCGTTGCCGACGATGGGCGGATCCACACCACCTACAACCAGACGATCGCCGCAACGGGGCGGCTGTCATCAACCGAGCCAAACTTACAGAACATCCCGATCCGCACCGAGTCTGGCCGCCGCATCCGTACGGCCTTCGTAGTCGGCCCGGGATACGCGGAGCTGATGACGGCCGATTACAGCCAGATCGAGATGCGGATCATGGCACATCTGTCTGCGGATACCGCGTTGATCGAGGCTTTCACGTCAGGTCACGACTTCCATGCTGCCACGGCGGCCCGGGTATTCGGCGTCGACACTGCCGCCGTGACCGGCGAACAGCGCGCCAAGATCAAGGCGATGAATTACGGGCTGGCTTACGGCCTGTCCGCTTTCGGTCTGTCCGCCCAATTGCGGATTTCCACCGAGGAAGCGCGGGAACTGATGGAGGAATACTTCGCCCGCTTCGGTGGAGTTCGTGACTACCTGCGCGCCATCGTGGACAAGGCACGGGTGGACGGCTACACCGCCACCATCATGGGGCGGCGGCGCTACCTGCCCGACCTGGTCAGCGACAACCGGCAGCGTCGTGACATGGCTGAGCGCATGGCGCTCAACGCGCCGATCCAGGGCAGCGCCGCGGACATCATCAAAGTGGCGATGCTCAACGTCGATCGGGCGTTGCGCGCCGAGGGGCTGCGTTCCCGGATGCTCCTGCAGGTCCACGATGAGTTGGTCCTGGAAGTCGCCGACGACGAACGGGCAGCATTGGACGCCCTGGTACGTCGAGAGATGGCGTCGGCGTATGCCCTCGAGGTGCCGCTGGAGGTATCGGTGGGAGTAGGCCGGAGTTGGGACGACGCAGCGCACTGAGCGCACCGTCAGTGCCGACGGCAGCAAAAGATAGCGGTTCCGGGGTACAGCGCGCCGCGTAGCGGGCTCCATTGCCCCCAATTCCGGTCCAGGTCGGGCGGCCATTCCGGCTCGATGAGGTCTTCCAGCGTGAGGCCGGCGGCGACAATTTCCCGAACCCGATCGCCCAGGGTTCGGTGATGCTCCACGTAGGTAGGCTGCCCGAGGCCGTCCACCTCGACGTAAGGAGTGCGGTCGAAATAAGACTGCGCCACGGTCAAACCGGCTTCCCCTGGATCGTCGGGGAAGATCCAGCGCATCGGATGCGTGACGGCGAAAACCCACCGGCCGCCAGGCCGGAGCACCCGCACCACTTCTCGCATCACTGCGGCCGAGTCAGCAACAAACGGCACCGCCCCGAACGCTGAGCAGGCCAGGTCGAAACTACGGTCAGCGAAGGGCAACCGGGTTGCGTCGGCCTGCACCAGCGGGACGCAGATGCCGGTCTCCCGCGCCGCGTCCACCGCTTGTCGCAACATCCCGACCGACAGATCCAGGCCGATGACTTGCGCGCCGTGATCGGCCAGCCAGCGGGCGCATGGCGCCGATCCGCAACCGACCTCGAGCACCCGCCGGCCTGCGACGTCGCCGAGCAGCCCGGCCTCGGACTCCCGCAATCCCTCCGGGCACCACACAAAGTCCACCAGACCGAGAAAGTCGCCGTGTTCGGCGAGATAGTCCTCGGCATCGGCATCCCACCACCGGCGATTGGCCGCCACCGTATCCGGATCACTGACTCCTCGCTTCACCACGCCGACGGTGCCCAGAGCGGCCTCAGCCCGCTGGTGGCCCTGCTCGTGCTCGAACACTCGCGCTTGCGACGGGTCGGTCACCGGGGCAGTCTCTCACCAGGTAGCCGACATCGGCCGGGGTTGAGTTTGCTGCTACGACTCCCGCCTGGGTAGGATCGAATTGCGCTGTGGCTTCCTGCTGCCCAGGTTGTCCGGGTGAGGATGATCCGTCGTAGTACGCTCATCCGCGCAGCATCACACCCAAAATACAGTTACCACCGTTAACAGCACATCAGTGCTCGACCCTATCCCTTCGGAGCAACCCACCGCATGTCCACCGACACCACCACCGCCCCGACCACCCAGCAGGTTGCGATCAACGACGTCGGGACGGAGGAGGACTTCCTCGCCGCCATCGACAAAACCATCAAGTACTTCAACGATGGCGACATCGTCGAAGGCACCATCGTCAAAGTCGACCGTGACGAGGTGCTGCTCGACATCGGCTACAAGACCGAGGGCGTGATCCCGTCCCGGGAGCTGTCCATCAAACACGACGTCGACCCAGCTGAGGTCGTGTCGGTGGGTGATGAGGTCGAGGCCCTCGTTCTCCAGAAGGAGGACAAGGAAGGCCGCCTCATCCTGTCCAAGAAGCGCGCCCAGTACGAGCGTGCCTGGGGCAACATCGAGCGGCTCAAGGAAAACGAGGAGCCGGTGCGCGGCACGGTCATCGAGGTGGTGAAGGGTGGCCTGATTCTCGATATCGGGTTGCGCGGTTTCCTGCCCGCCTCGCTGGTCGAGATGCGGCGGGTCCGCGATCTGCAGCCCTACGTGGGTCGCGAGCTCGAGGCCAAGATCATCGAGTTGGACAAGAACCGCAACAATGTGGTGCTGTCCCGGCGGGCGTGGCTTGAGCAGACCCAGTCGGAGGTGCGCAGCGAGTTCCTCCACCAGCTGGCCAAGGGCCAGGTCCGCAAGGGCGTGGTGTCCTCCATCGTCAACTTCGGTGCCTTCGTCGATCTCGGTGGTGTGGACGGCTTGGTGCACGTCTCCGAGCTGTCTTGGAAGCACATCGATCACCCCAGTGAGGTCGTCGAGGTTGGCCAGGAAGTCACCGTCGAGGTGCTCGACGTGGACTTGGACCGCGAGCGGGTGTCCCTGTCGCTCAAGGCCACTCAGGAAGACCCGTGGCGCCAGTTCGCCAGGACCCACCAGATCGGTCAGATCGTGCCCGGCAAAGTCACCAAGCTCGTACCTTTCGGTGCGTTTGTCCGGGTGGAAGAGGGCATCGAGGGCTTGGTGCACATCTCCGAGCTGTCGCAGCGGCATGTTGAGATCCCCGAGCAAGTCGTGCAGGTAGGCGATGACGTGATGGTCAAGGTGATCGACATTGACCTCGATCGCCGGCGGATCTCGCTGTCCCTCAAGCAGGCCAACGAGGGCCTGTCCCCCGACATGGAGTTCGATCCCACGCAGTACGGCATGACTGCCGAGTACGACAGCGAGGGCAACTACATCTATCCGGAGGGCTTCGACCCGGAGACCAACGACTGGCTTGAGGGCTACGAGAAACAGCGTCAGGAGTGGGAACGCGCGTACGCCGAGGCTCAGATCCGCTTCGAGCAACACCGCAAGCAGGTCACCAAGGCGTCCGAGGCTGAGTCGGAGGCTGCTGAGGATCAGAGTTACTCCTCGGCAGATGGAGGTGAGGCTCCTACCGCGTCCGATGATGCCGGGTCGGGCTCGCTGGCCAGTGATGAACAGCTGGCGGCGCTGCGGGAGAAGTTATCCGGCGGCGTGTAGGTCGCACGCTCGCATTGCCCGATGCTTCGGATAGGGCTGACTGGGGGGATCGGTTCCGGTAAGTCGATGGTTGTTGCCCGGTTGGCGCACTGCGGGGCGTGGATCATCGACTCCGACCGGATCGCTCGCGAGGTCGTTGAGTTCGGCACCCCGGGGCTGCGCGCCGTGGTAGACGACTTCGGCGATGAAGTCCTCGCTGAGGATGGCACGCTGAACCGGTCGGCACTGGCCGCGCGGGTGTTCGATGATGCTGAAGCCCGGCGCCGGCTCAACGCCATCGTGCACCCGCTGGTCGCCGCCCGCTCCGCGGAGTTGGTCGCGGCCGCACCACCCGACGCCATCGTGGTTCACGACGTTCCGCTCTTGGTCGAAAACGACCTGGCTGCCCAATTCCCGCTGGTGGTGGTGGTCTATGCGGACGCCGCTGTGCGGCTGCGCCGGCTAGTCGAGCAACGCGGTATGGCCCACCCTGATGCCGCTGCGCGGATCGCGGCGCAGGCCACCGATGCACAACGCCAGGCGGTTGCGGACGTGTGGCTGGACAACAGCGCAGCTGCCGAACGCACGTTGGCGGCCGTGGACCGGTTATGGACGCAACGACTTGTGCCCTTCGAGACCAACCTGCGCCACCACAGCGGTGCCGCACGCGCAGCTTGCCCCGTCGTGGCGGCGCCGGATCCGACTTGGCCAGACCAGGCGCGGCGGGTGATCGCCCGGATCACCCGGGTGGCAGGCGAGCGGGCACACCGCATTGATCACATCGGCTCGACAGCAGTTCCCGGACTGGACGCCAAGGATGTGCTGGACGTACAGGTTGTGGTCGGTGATCTAGGCACAACGAGCCACATCGCCGACGAGCTCATCACAGTTGGCCTGGTCGGCCAGCATGGTCGTTGGTGGGACAACGCCCGGGACGGCTCCGTGTGGGACAAGGCGATGGCGACCAATGCCGATCCGGCCCGAGCCGTCAACTGTCACATCCGGACGGCTAGTTCCCCTGCCTGGCGCGAAGCGCTGCTACTGCGCGACTGGCTGCGTGCCCACCCATCCGGTGCCATCGACTACGCGCAGCTCAAGCACCGGTTGGCGGCCCAACAGTGGGAAAACATCGACGCCTACGCCCACGCCAAGACCCCGTTCGTGCACGGTGCACTGGACCGGGCCGAACAATGGGCGGGGCGCATTGGCTGGCAGGTGGCTTGACGGGCAGTTAGCGCCGGCTCCAGGTCATTCGCACTCCCACCGTCGATAGCCACCGGTCCAGCACGTAGCCGTGCCGGGCCAGCCCGTCCACAGTCCGGTAGGTGGTGGTCAGCGCCGCCTGCGCGGTCCCCGGATCGATCAGGCCGGCCAGGACTGCGTCGAGTAACTCGTCGGTGTCCAGCACGTCGACCCCGCGGCCGGGGTCGACGATGAGATCGAGGTAGTGGTCTTCGGTGCGCCAGCAGCCCTCATCGACGTCGATGCGGACCACATCGATATAAAACTGGTCTTGCCGCGGGTGGCCCGGGGTATAGCACCAGTCAGTGATCCGCAGCCCCAGCTCGGGCAGGAGCCAGGACTCGAGCGAGCGAATGGACCGGTGGCCGATGACATCACGGGCGAGGTAGAGACCGAACGGCTCGACGCGGTATTCGCGGACCGCGCGGACGATCCCCTTCGGGTCGGTGTTGGTCATCTCCCTCAGATCGAAGATCTCGGTCTTGGGAGGATGGATATGCGGGGCGGTCTCGGCTGCCAATCCGCGCGGGGCCGTCATAGCGATCGACCCTACGGTAAAGCCGTACGATGATCCGGGTCCTCTCCCTGGAGCTGCTGCAAAGGCTGGCAAACCGGCAGGTTACGATGAGATGGCAGGAGCTGAATCGCCCCCTCATAGATCAACTCAGCCAATGGAGTCTTAGGTCCAGCGCAAACTGTCAGTGCCGCGGCCTACCCTCGATGACATGACCAAAGCCGCCGTCCAGCGGGATCTGCAACCGCATTCGGATTTCCGATCGCTCGCCAAGGCCTCTCGGGCGCCGGGTCGGTTCCGCATGGTCAGCGATTACGCACCTGCCGGCGACCAACCAGCCGCGATCGACGAGTTGGAGCGCCGGATCACCGCAGGTGAGCGGGACGTCGTCCTGCTAGGCGCCACGGGGACAGGTAAGTCGGCCACCACCGCCTGGCTCATCGAGCGGGTACAGCGACCAACGCTGGTAATGGCCCCCAACAAGACCCTCGCCGCACAGCTGGCCCACGAACTGCGGGAGTACTTCCCGGACAACGCAGTCGAGTACTTCGTCTCCTACTACGACTACTACCAGCCCGAGGCTTACGTCCCGCAGACCGATACCTATATCGAAAAAGACTCTTCGATCAACGATGACGTGGAGCGGTTGCGGCACTCGGCCACGATGTCGTTGCTGACTCGCCGCGATGTCGTAGTCGTCGCTTCGGTGTCGTGCATCTTCGGTCTCGGTACACCTCAGGAGTACTTGAGAGGGTCAATCCACGTGCCGGTCGGCGGCGAAGTCGGTCGGGATGCACTGCTGCGAGCTCTGGTCGACATCCAGTACACCCGCAACGATCTTGCCTTTGCGCGGGGCACGTTCCGGGTGCGCGGTGACACCGTCGAGGTCATTCCCGCGTACGAGGAACTCGCCGTGCGCATTGACTTCTTCGGCGACGAGGTCGAGGCGCTGTATTACCTGCACCCGCTCACCGGGGAGGTGGTTCGGGAGGTTTCCGAACTACGGATCTTCCCGGCCACCCACTACGTCGCCGGGCCCGAACGGATGGAACATGCGATCGCAGGAATCGGATCCGAGCTGGAGGAGCAGCTGGCGAAGCTGGAAAACCAGGGCAAATTGCTGGAAGCCCAGCGGCTGCGAATGCGCACCCACTACGACATCGAGATGATGCGCCAGGTCGGGTTCTGCTCTGGCATCGAGAACTACTCGCGGCACATCGACGGGCGCCCGGCCGGCTCAGCCCCGGCGACCCTGCTGGATTATTTTCCGGAGGATTTCCTGCTGGTCATCGACGAATCGCACGTCACGGTGCCGCAGATCGGCGGGATGTACGAGGGCGACGCCTCCCGCAAGCGCACCCTTGTTGAACACGGGTTCCGGTTGCCGTCCGCGCTGGACAACCGGCCCTTGACCTGGGAAGAGTTCCAGGATCGGATTGGCCAGACGGTGTATCTGTCGGCGACGCCGGGACCGTATGAGCTGACCCAATCCGGCGGTGAGTTCGTTGAGCAGGTGATCCGTCCCACCGGTCTGGTGGACCCCGAGGTGGTGGTGAAACCCACCAAGGGTCAGATCGATGACCTGGTGCATGAGGTCCGTCTGCGCGCCGAGCGCAACGAACGGGTGCTGGTCACCACGTTGACCAAGAAGATGGCCGAGGATCTCACCGACTACCTACTCGAGCTCGGCATCCGGGTGCGTTACCTGCACTCGGAAGTGGACACGCTGCGCCGGGTGGAGCTGTTGCGACAGCTGCGGCTGGGTGAGTTTGACGTGCTGGTCGGGATCAACCTGCTGCGCGAGGGCTTGGACCTGCCGGAGGTATCGCTGGTGGCGATCCTGGACGCCGACAAGGAAGGCTTCCTGCGCAGCGGGACTTCGCTGATCCAGACCATCGGTCGGGCCGCCCGGAATGTGTCCGGCCAGGTGCACATGTACGCCGACACCGTCACCGACTCGATGCGCCGGGCCATCGACGAGACCAACCGGCGGCGAGCCAAGCAGGTGGCATTCAATGTCGAGCACGGGGTGGATCCGCAACCGCTCCGCAAGAAGATCAATGACATCCTGGAGCGGGTGTACGCCGAGGCCAGTGACACGGCCGGCGCCGTTGCAGTCGGAGGGTCGGGCCGTAACGCCTCCCGGGGCAAGCGCGCCGCTGGGGAGCCCGGGCGGTCCCGGGGTAGCGCGGGAGTGTTGGAGGGTCGGGATCCGTCGTCGATGCCGCGCGCCGAACTAGCGGATCTGATCCAGCAGCTCACCGACCAGATGATGAGCGCTGCCCGCGAGCTGCAATTCGAGCTGGCCGCCCGGTTGCGCGACGAGATCGCCGAGCTCAAAAAGGAACTCCGTGGCATGGACCTTGCCGGCCTCCGCTAGTAGGCAGCCCTTCAAGTACTACCAACCCGCGGCCACCCCAGCGTCGTTAACCACCGCCAACCTGGCCGTCGTCAACCCCGGATTGGTCCGACCTGCGTCAGCATGGTTGCCTGACCCGTGTGCAACGGCTTGCGGCCAGTGACCACCTGAAGTTGCAGCAGTGGTTCCTGCCTGAGCGGCCCGGCCCATTGGTGTGGGCGCATGTGGTGCGAACCGGTCGCGGCCGGTGCCTGGTCGATCGATGGCCGAACCCGCGCACCGTGATTGCCAAGGTTGCCGACAACTACAGCTTGCGGGGAGACCCGGCGTATCTCGATGAAGAACCCGAATCGATTGCCGGTTTCGTTGACGCCCCGGAAGAGTTCCTCCCGGTGCTACGCCAGCTGGA
Organism: Pseudonocardiales bacterium; assembly: GCA_019241525.1. Taxonomy (GTDB): domain Bacteria; phylum Actinomycetota; class Actinomycetes; order Mycobacteriales; family Pseudonocardiaceae. Next base: position 6,695 of record JAFAWY010000148.1, on the reverse strand, counting down.
CCCTGATCTACTTGCTTGGGAACGCGTGGTATTCCAGTTGGATGGGGATGTTTGCCGCCCACCAGAGACCGCAGCGGTGCTGCGCCGCCTCACCGGGGCCGACGCGGATGCCGTCGCAGGGCTTGCCGAGGGCATCAGCTGGATCTCGAAAACGCTGGGCGGGCCAGCAGGGCTTGCGGGTAGCGGCCTGGGCTGGGGAGCGTTGGTAGGGGACGAACTGGCCGCGGTGGCAGTTCCCTTCTTCTTGGGTGAACACCACGAGGACATCGGCGTGGTCACCGAACGGGCCTTCCGCCGCCAGGGTTTGTCCACTGCCTGTGCCGCCGCCTTGATCACCGACATCCAAGCGCGACGACGGCGACCGTCCTGGACCACATCACCCGAGAACAAGGCCAGTGTGGGTGTGGCTAGACGGCTGGGCTTCCGGCAAGTCCGCACGGACCGGCTCTATCTCGTACGGACGCCGGTCCCAGGGCCGGACGACTAAGTTGACGTCGTGCGCGGGCCGGTGTTAGCGGGGAAGCCGGATCAGCCCCTCCTGCACCGCGTTAGCGATCAGCTGACCGTCACGGCTGAAAAACCGGCCAGTCGCCAAACCTCGTCCTCCCGATGCGGATGGAGAGGTGTAGTCGCACAGCACCCAGTCGTCGGCCCGAAACGGGCGGTGAAACCACATCGCGTGATCCAGGCTGGCAGCTATCACGTCTTGACCTAAAGAGTGGCCGTGCGCGGCGCCTACCGACCACAGCAGCATCAGGTCCGAGGCGTAGGCAAGCACGCAGACATGCAGCAAGGGGTCATCGGGCAACACACCGTCGGCTCGCATCCACAGCTGGTCACGCGCTGGTAACCCGATCGGCTGCCGCATGGAGGTGGCCCAGATGGGCGGGGTGATAAACCGCAAATCGAAGGGCCGCGGCACCTGAGTGATCGGCGCCGGGTTGTCACCACTGCGTCGCGCCCAACTCCCCCAGTCCTCGAGTTGGTCCGGCGGCGGCACTTCGGGCATCTCGTCGGCATGCTCGAGGCCGACCTCCGGAACCTGGAATGACGCGGCCAACGCGAAGATCACCTGGCCGTGTTGGATCGCCACCACGCGACGGGTGGTGAACGACCGCCCGTCACGGATCCGGTCGACGTTGTAGACGATCGGCACCCGGGGATCGCCAGGCCGGATGAAGTAGGCGTGCAGCGAGTGCACGTGGCGCTCGCCCGGGACGGTACGGCCAGCCGCGATCAGCGCCTGTCCCGCGACCTGCCCGCCGAAGACCCGGACCAGAGACTGTGGCTGACTCACCCCGCGGAAGATGTTGTCTTCGATGCGTTCGAGGTCGAGCAAGGCCACCAGGCGATCCAGCACGGGCTGCCCTCGGGGCACACCGTCGACCGCCCGGGGAGTGTCATCCCACTGGTGCCAGGCAGCGTCGGTAGGGTCAGCCAAGGTCCTCCTCACCCAGGCGGTGCACCCGGATGAGGTTAGTCGACCCGACCGTGCCAGGAGGTGATCCCGCCACGATCACCACCAGATCGCCTGGCTCGTAGCGGCCGATGGACAGCATCGCCTGGTCCACCTGCCTGACCATCGCATCGGTGGTCTCAACCCGGTCCACCAGGAAAGTTTCCGTTCCCCAGGTGAGAGCGAGCTGGTTGCGGACCGCAGGTACCGGGGTGAACGCGAGCAGCGGTAGGTGAGTGTGCAGGCGGGCCAGCCGGCGAACGGTGTCACCGGACTGGGTAAAGGCCACTAGCGCCTTGGCCTCGAGCTGCTCACCAATGTTGCGCGCGGCGTAGGACAGCACACCTCGCTTGGTCCGTGGCACATGGTTCAACGGTGGGACATGGTGCGAGCCAGTCTCCACGGCTTCCACGATCCGGCTCATCGTTCTCACCGACTCAATCGGGTAGCGACCGACGCTGGTCTCGCCGGACAGCATGACCGCGTCGGCGCCGTCGAGCACGGCGTTGGCCACATCTGAGGCCTCTGCGCGGGTCGGCCGGGCATTGCCTATCATCGAATCGAGCATCTGGGTCGCCACGATGATCGGCTTGGCGTTCTCCCGGGCGACCTGGATAGCCCGCTTCTGCACCAGCGGAACGTTCTCCAAGGGCAACTCGACCCCCAGATCTCCCCGCGCCACCATCACCCCGTCGAAGGCCAGCACGATCGCCTCCAGGTTGTCCACCGCCTCAGGCTTCTCCACCTTGGCGATCACCGGCAGCCGGCCGCCCGACACCTCGTCCATCGTGCGGTGCACCAGGTCGATGTCAGCGGGGGAACGCACGAACGACAGCGCCACCAGGTCCACCCGCAACCGCAGCGCGAACTCCAGGTCGGCGATGTCCTTCGTGGACAGCGCGGGCAGCGAGACGCCCATCCCCGGCAGGGACAGACCCTTGTGGTCGCTGACCGAGCCGCCTTCGAGGACCTCGCAGACCACGTCGGTGTCGTCGGTCTTGCGCACCAGCAGGGCGACCTTGCCGTCGTCGATGAGCAGCCGGTCGCCGTCGCGGGCGTCCTTGGCGAGCCCCGCGTAGGTGGTGGAGACCCGGTCGTGCGTACCGACGACGTCCTCGACGGTGACCCGCACCACGTCGCCGGTGCGCCACTCCACCGGACCGGCCGCGAACCGTCCCAGGCGGATCTTGGGTCCCTGGAGGTCGGCGAGGATCCCCACCGCCCTGCCCGCCTCGTCGCTGGCCTCCCGAACCATCGAGTAAACCCGTGCGTGGTCGGCGTGGGTGCCGTGGCTGAAGTTGAGGCGAGCAACGTCCATGCCGGCCCGGACCAGCTCCCAGATCTTCTCCCGGGTCGCGGTGGCCGGACCGATCGTACAGACGATTTTCGCGCGTCGACTCATAACGGACAGACTAGCGGTCCGTCTGGACCGACTCCGTGGCCGCCAGGCGTCCGGCAGGTGTCGATATTCCGGCTACTCTCCGGCGTGGGCGCCTGAGCGCCCGACACATCCCGGCTAGTCGGGCTAGGAGACGAGCACCGCCTGCTGCCGCGCCGCGAGCGTTTCCGGATCCTCCCGACCGCGGCGGGCCAGCGTCAGGTAGAGCACCGCGCCGAGGAACACCACGGTCGACGTGACCACGTTGATACGCACCCCGAAGACCATCGTGGCCCAGTCGACCCGCATCAGCTCAATCCAGAACCGGCCCGCGGTGTAACCCGCGACGTAGAGGGCGAAGGCCCGCCCGTGGCCCAGCCGGAAACGCCGGTCAGCCCACACGACGAACGCCGCGACGCCCAGGTCCCACAGCATCTCGTAGAGGAAGGTGGGGTGGACGATCTGTGGACACTGGAAACCCTCCACCGGTGGACGTGGACAAGGGACGGCGATCCCGTTGACGACGCCCGGACCGAGCGCGCCGGTGTTCGGATCCAACCGGTCGCAAATCTCCAGTCCCCAGGGCAGCGAGGTGGGGCCGCCGTAGAGCTCCTGGTTGAACCAGTTGCCCAGCCGGCCGATCGCCTGAGCGACGACGATGGCCGGCGCGACCGCGTCCGCCAGCGCGGGAAGCGGGATGCCCCGGCGTCGGCAGGCGATCCAGGCTCCGAGACCCCCGAGCGCGACCGCCCCCCAGATGCCGAGCCCGCCCTGCCAGACCTCCAGCGCGCCGAGCGGGTTTCCCCCAGGCCCGAAGTACTTTCTCCAGTCCGTGGCCACGTGATAGAGCCGGCCACCCACCAGGCCGAACGGCACCGCGAACACCGCGATGTCGGTCACCGCCCCCGCCTGACCACCCCTGGCCCGCCAGCGACGCTCTCCCCACAGGATGGCCACGATGATCGCGACGATGATGCACAGAGCGTAGGCGCGGATCGGTACCGCCCCCAGGTGCCACACCCCCCGATCCGGACTGGGAATGAAGGTGACGAACGTCGCGCTCAGCACGGCCACACGGTATCCCCCACCCACAGTGCCCATTCAGCGGGCTCAGCGTGGTTATCGATGCGCTGATAGGCACGCTGAGCCCGCTGAATGCGGCTACCGGCTGGAGGGCGTCAGGCGGGTTGGGGGGCGGGGCGGCGGACTCCGGTGGCGAGGTCGGCGGCTAGGGCGCGGACTGCGGGGGGGCCGCCGTCGGCGGCGGCGGTGACGAAGGCCGAACCGACGATCACGGCGTCGGCGAACGCCGCCACCTCGGCGGCCTGCGCACCGTTGCGCACCCCGAGCCCGACGCCCACCGGCAGGCCCGGCGCGTGCTCCCGCGCCCGGCCGACCAGCTCCGAGGCGGTGCCGCTCACCACGTCCCGGGCACCGGTCACACCCATGACGGAGCTCGCGTAGAGAAAGCCGCGGGTCACCGACGCAGTCATCGCCAAGCGCTGGTCGGTGGACGAGGGGGCCACGAGGAAGATCCGGTCCAGGTCGTGCGCGCGCGCCGCGGCCAACCAGTCCTGAGCCTCGTCGGGAATCAGATCGGGGGTGATGACGCCGAGTCCACCGGCCGCGGCGAGGTCCCGGGCGAAGGCGTCCACGCCGTAGTGGTGCACCGGGTTCCAGTAGGTCATCACCACTGCCCGCCCACCGGCACCAGCGATCGACTCCACCACCGAGAGCACATCGCGCAGCCGCACCCCGCCGCGCAGGGCGGCGTCCGCGGCGGCCTGGATGGTCGGCCCGTCCAGCACCGGGTCGGAGTAGGGCACCCCGACCTCGACCAGGTCGCAGCCGCCGTCCAGCATGGCGTACAGCAGCGACCGCGAGTCGTCCACCGTCGGGTAGCCGGCGGGCAGGTAACCGATCAACGCGGCCCGCTGCTGCGCACCGCAGGCCTCGAACATCGGCGCGAGCCGGGCGGTCACGGCTGTCCCTCCAGCAGATCGAACCACTTCACGGCGGTGTCCACGTCCTTGTCACCCCGGCCGGACAGGTTGACCAGCAACAGGGCTCCCGCCCCCAGTTCCGCCCCGAGCTGCAGCGCCCCGGCCACCGCGTGCGCCGACTCGATCGCCGGGATGATCCCCTCGGTGCGGGACAGTAGCTGGAAGGCGTCCATCGCCTGCGCATCGGTGATCGGCCGGTACTCGGCCCGCCCGGTGTCCTTGAGCCAGGAATGCTCGGGCCCCACTCCCGGGTAGTCCAGCCCCGCCGAGATCGAATGCGCCTCCACGGTCTGCCCGTCGGAGTCCTGCAGCAGGTAGGACAGCGCGCCGTGCAGCATCCCGGGCGCACCGGCGGACAGCGCCGCGGCGTGCCGGCCGGTGTCCACCCCGTCGCCGGCCGCCTCGAAGCCGACCAGGCGTACCGCCGGGTCGTCGAGGAACGGGTGGAAGATGCCGATCGCGTTGGAGCCGCCACCGATGCAGGCGGTCACCGCATCGGGCAGCCGGCCGTAGCGGGCCAGCATCTGCTCGCGGGCCTCCAACCCGATGACCCGGTGGAAGTCGCGCACCATCACCGGGAAGGGATGCGGCCCGGCGACCGTGCCGAGCACATAGTGCGTGGTGTCCACATTGGTTACCCAGTCCCGCAGCGCCTCGTTGATGGCGTCCTTGAGGGTGCGGGACCCGGTCGTCACCGGCACCACCTCGGCACCGAGCAGCCGCATCCGGGCGACGTTGAGCGCTTGACGCTGGGTGTCCACCTCGCCCATGTAGACCACACACTGCAGCCCCAGCAGCGCACACGCGGTCGCGGTGGCAACGCCGTGTTGGCCCGCTCCGGTCTCCGCGATCACCCGCGGCTTGCCCATCCGCTCGGTGAGCAGCGCCTGACCCAGCACATTATTGATCTTGTGGGACCCGGTGTGGTTGAGGTCCTCCCGCTTGAGCACGATCCGCGCCCCACCGGCATGCTCGGACAGGCTGGGCGCTTCAGTGATCGGTGAGGGCCGACCGGCGTAGTCGGCGAGCAGGCCGTTCAGCCGGGCGGTGAACTTCGGATCCGACCGGGCGTCGGTATAGGCGGTGGTGAGCTCGTCGAGGGCCGCAATGAGCGCTTCGGGCACGAACCGGCCGCCGTAATGCCCGAAGTACCCGCGGGCGTCAGGCTGGGCGGTGGTGGGCGCAACGGGCTGGATGCAGACCATGTCACTCTCCGGGTCACTTACCGGGCCGGCTTGGGACAGGCTGGGTGCGACCCCGCGGTAACCAACTGGGTGACTGCGGTCTTGGGGTCGCCGCTGGTTACCAGCCCCTCACCGACGAGCACCGCGTTGGCGCCCGCACCGGCGTAGGCCAGCAGATCCGCAGGTCCGCGCACCCCGGACTCGGCGACCCGCAGCACGTCACCCGGCAGCCCCGGTGCGATCCTGCTGAAGACGTCCGGGTTCACGATCAAGGTATGCAGGTCGCGGGCGTTGACCCCGATCAGGGTTGCGCCGGCTTCCAACGCACGGTCGGCTTCCTCAGCGGTGTGTACCTCGACCAGCGCGGCCATCCCCAGTGACTCGACCCGGTCGACCAGCGCCGCCAGCGCGTTCTGCTCCAGTGCGGCGACGATCAGCAACACCACGTCCGCGCCGTGCGCCCGTGCGTCGTGCACCTGGTAGGGGCTGAGGATGAAGTCCTTGCGGAGCACCGGGAGGTCCACCACGGCGCGTACGGCGTCCAGGTCGGCCAGCGAGCCGCCGAATCGCCGGCCCTCGGTGAGCACACTGATCATGCGGGCGCCAGCTTCGGCGTAGTCCGCGGCGAGCGCGGCGGGATTTGGGATATCAGCGAGCATCCCCCGGGATGGGCT
>JAFAWY010000070.1 GCA_019241525.1 Pseudonocardiales bacterium | reverse complement strand
CGGACTTCCATGACAAACAGGGCGTAAAGTCTGCGCAAGCCGATGGTGTCGAGGGTGAGAAAGTCGGTGACCAGCAATCCGGTGGCCTGAGCACGGAGAAAGGTTCGCCAGCTGGTGTCTGCTCGTCGTGGTGGCGGCCCGAGGCCCGCTGCAGCCAGGATTCGGCGGATCGTCGTTGTCCCCGGGCGGTGTCCGAGCTCGAGGAGTTCGCCCTGGAGGCGGCGGTGTCCCCAAGACGGATTCTCGTGTGCCAGGCGCAGGACCAGGTCGCGTAGTTCGGGGCTGACCGGTGGGCGGCCAGGTTGGTTGGGGTAGGTCCATTTTTTGGTGATCAGGCGGCGGTGCCAGGCTAGCAATGTCGCCGGGGTGACGATGCGGCGCCTATACCTTTTTCAATACCGCACCGCCACGATTCGGCCGAGCATACTGACAACCGTGCTTAGCGGTTTGCAGCGTCTTCACGAGTTTTCTTGTAGCGGCGGCGGATCAGCCACCCCACCAGGGTCAGCACTCGTACCCATTGCCGTGCCCGGCCAGTCGCAGGTCTGCGGTGCCTCTGCCGTGTCTTGCGGGCTTTGTGTCGCCGGTGTTGACTGCGGCGGCGCAGCAGCATCATCCCCAACCCGCCTAGCACTGTCACAGCCGCGCCCGGGTTGTCCTGGATGACTCGCTGGGCCTGCTGCGCTGTTTGTTGAGCTGCCTTGGTCAATTGCGGGCTGTTGTCCATTAGCTGGGTACCGACCCATCGGGCCGTGTTAGCGATCTGTGCGGCCGACTGTCGGATGGTGTCCTGACCGGGCGGAGTGGGATCGGTGGGGGAGCTCATCGGTGGACGCTTTCTTTCATCGTGGGACAGCTCGCGTTCGCTGTTACCGATCGCTTGGGCGAGCAGGGGTGGGCCGGCGCGTTAACCCGGCCACCAGCAGCTCGCTAGCAGCAGCAGCGCAGCGCCGATGATCGACGCGGACAGTCGACCAACCAGCTCCTGGGTGATCGACGCGGGGCCGACGACCGCACCCACGGAGCTAGCTCATATGCCCAACTACCCCCCAGGTGGACTGTCCAAACGCCACCGGCGATCTCCCGGGAGTCAACGGCCCAGCCCACCGACGACCGCAACCGAGCACCACGGCCGATTCGAACGTCGCGCCAGCCACGGCAAGGCTGCCTGATGAGTCATGTGTCCAGTCCAGCTACCGCTGCGGTGCGCCAGTAGCCGGCCGTTCATTGGCAGTGAAATCTTGAAACTCAGCAGCGGATACCGGCCGTTGCTCAGACACTGATCGGGCTTCCCGAAGCTAGTCGCCGTCATCAGAGATGGCTCATGATCACGGTCTTTGTTCTGTTCTTCCGGTGATCCCATGGCCGGGAACCGGCGGGCTCAGCAGGCCTGTGTGAGTATGTCGTGCACGATGCACTGTGCTTCGTCTTGGATCTGGGCAAGGTGGTCGGGCCCGCGGAACGATTCGGCATAGAGTTTGTAGACGTCCTCGGTGCCGGATGGGCGGGCAGCGAACCATCCTGAGGCCGTGATGATCTTCAGTCCGTCCAGCGGTGCGCCGTTGCTCGGCGCGGTGGTCAGCCGTGCAGTGATTGGCTCGCCACCCAGCTTGGCGGCGGTCACTTGGTTGGCGGCCAGTCGCCGTAGCACTGCCTTTTGCTTTGGGGTGGCTGGGGCGTCGATCCGCGCGTAGGTCGAGTCCCCTAGTCGCGCGGTGAGTTCTCGGTACCGCTGGCTGGGGGACTGTCCGGTGATCGCGATAATCTCGGCGGCGAGCAGCGCCAGGATTAGGCCGTCTTTGTCGGTGGTCCAAATTTGCCCATCACGGCGCAGGAATGAGGCGCCCGCACTTTCCTCACCGCCGAAGCCGACGCTGCCGTCCAGGAGGCCGGGCACGAACCACTTGAATCCGACCGGCACTTCGATCAGCCGCCTGCCCAGGTTGCTGGTCACCCGGTCGATCAGCGATGAGCTGACCATTGTCTTGCCGACCGCGGCGTGCGCTGGCCACTGGGGCCGGTGTCGGTAGAGGTGGTCGATGGCGACCGCGAGGTAGTGGTTGGGGTTGAGCAGCCCGGCGTCTGGGGTAACGATGCCGTGCCGGTCGGCGTCGGCGTCGTTGCCGGTCGCCACGGCGAATTCGGTGCGCCGGTCGATAAGCGAGGCCATCGCGTAGGGGGAGGAACAGTCCATTCGGATTCGCCCATCCCAGTCGAGTGTCATGAACCCGAACGTCGCATCGACAATAGGGTTGACTACGCGGAGGTCTAGCGCGTATCGCTCCGCGATCGCGGACCAGTAGGCCACGCTTGCCCCGCCCAGTGGGTCGGCGCCGATGCGCACGCCAGCGGCCCGCACTGCGTCGAGGTTGATAACGTCGGGCAACGCGGATACGTAAGCGTCGAGGAAGTTGAACTCGTTGGCCGCGGCGCGGGCCCGCGCGTAGGGAATCCGGCGTACGCCGGCTAGCCCGGTGGCCAGCAGCTGGTTGGCCCGGTCCTGGACCGGCTGGGTGATGTCCGGACCGGCCGGGCCGCCGTGGGGTGGATTGTATTTGATGCCGCCGTCCTCGGGCGGATTGTGCGATGGTGTGACCACGATGCCGTCTGCCCGCCCGCTGGTCCGGCCGTTGTTGTGCGCCAGGATCGCTCGGGAGATTGCGGGTGTTGGGGTGTAGCCATCGTGGCTGTCCACCAGCACGGTGACGTCGTTGGCCGTGAGCACCTCCAGCACGGTGACCAGCGCTGGTTCCGAAAGTGCATGGGTGTCGCGGCCGAGGAAAAGCGGTCCGTCAACGCTGGTGGCCGCCCGGTGCTCACAGACTGCCTGTGCGATGGCGGCGATGTGGTCGTCGTTGAAGCCTTGCCGCAGCGCCGAACCACGATGTCCCGAGGTGCCGAATGCGACTCGCTGCTCGGGTATCGACGGATCCGGGTGCTCGATGTAATAGGCGGTGACCAGCTGGACCAGGTTGACAAGGTCGCTCGGTTCGGCCGGTCGACCGGCGCGGGGATGCATCGGCACGAAAAATTCCCTCTCGGATGGACGCGTGCAGGACATCGTCGGTTAGCGAGGTATCGCCGTGGGCGAGTTACCCCCTTTTTTTGCATCCGGTGCTTGCAGGATCGTTATGTACCCGGCAGGCGGCTCTAGCGGTGGTCAGTCGCAGGATGCGGTACTGCTGCCTGATCTGGTCCCGGCTTCGGGCTCCATCTGGGTAGTGGTTAGTTGCTGGTGGAGCGGCGGATTTCGGCGGCGAGGTCTTGCACTTGGGTGCTTAAGGTGGCGAGGTCGACGCTGAGCTGATCCAAACGCTCCCGAATCTCGCGCAGTTCTGCTTTGAACTCGCCGTGATCTCGGTCACTGGTGAAAAGTGGGCTCTCGGTCATTGCGGTGCCTCCTGAGCCGGTGCGCGGTGGGCACCGTGG
>JAFAWY010000093.1 GCA_019241525.1 Pseudonocardiales bacterium | reverse complement strand
GGCAACAACGACGTCGCCGTCGTCGACCTGGCCTCTGGACACACTGGGGGGCTGATCCCCACCGCGTGGTACCCCACCGCGGTGGTGGCCACCGACCGGGCGCTGTTTGTCACCAACGGCAAGGGCTTAGGCGCCGGCCCCAACAACGGACCAGGCCACCCCAACCCGTATGACCCCCACACGCCCACCCCCAACCAATATGCCGGCTCGATGATGGTCGGCACGCTCTCTACCGTGCCCATCCCCCTCCACCACGGCCAACTGACCAAGTGGACCCAGCAAGTCGCCCACAATGACGGCTTCAACGGCTCCGGCTCCGGCACCGGCCAGGGACAGGCCTCGGCAATCGTGCCCGGCAACGCTGGGCAGCGCAGCCCGATCCAGCATGTCATCTACGTGGTCAAGGAAAACCGTACCTACGACCAGGTATTCGGCAGCCTGGGCAAGGGCAACGGCGACCCCACGCTGAACCTCTTCGGTCAGGAGTCCGCCACCAACGCCCGCACGCTGGAAAGCAATTACGTCACCCTGGACAATTTCTACGCCGACGCCGAGGTCAGCGCTCAGGGTTGGAACTGGACTGTCGCGGCCAATTCCAATCCGTACGCAGAGCAGGTCTGGCCGGGTAACTACTCCGACCGTGGCGCTCCCTACCCTTCTGAAAGCAGCGACCCTGCAACCGCCCCGAACCGGGATCCTGCGCAGGCCTACATCTGGGACCGCCTCGCCGCCGCGCACATCTCCTTCCGCAATTACGGATTCTACGTCAACACTCAACCCGATGGCAGCTCAAAGGCCACCGATCCAGTGCTTGACGCCAACACCGACCACCATTTCCGCGGTTTTGACCTTGCCTGCCCGGACAGCCCGAACAGCTTCACCCCCCGCAAAGCCAACTGCGGTCCGGCCCGCTTCGCCGAGTGGAAAAACGAATTCGACAACTACGTCAAGCACAACAACTTGCCGACCGTTGAGCTGCTCCGCCTGCCGAACGACCACAACTCCGGCACCACCGTCGGGGCACCTACTCCGCGGGCCTACACCGCCGACAACGACTGGGCACTAGGCCAGGTCGTCGATGCTGTCTCGCACTCCAAGTACTGGCCCAACACCGCGATCTTCGTCACCGAAGACGACGCCCAAGACGGACCTGACCACGTTGACGCACACCGCACCGTCGCCGAGGTGATCAGCCCCTACACCCACACTGGACGCGTTGACTCCACCTTCTACAGCACTGCCTCCATGCTGCGCACCATCGAGTTGATCGTGGGCCTGCACCCGCTGACCCAATTCGACGCCTACGCCACCCCGATGCTGGCTGCCTTCACCAACAAACCGGACCTCACGCCCTACACCGCACAACGGCCCAGCCAAAACTTTCACGAGGTCAACCCGGTCAATGCCCCGTTCGCGGCGCAGTCCGAGCAGCAGGACCTGACCAAGGAGGATCAGATCAACATGCAGCAGTTCAACCTGGCCACGTGGGCCAGCGTCAAGGGCGCCAACGTGCCCATGCCGTCTCCCCAGCACCACATGTTCCCCGCCCCCCTCGGCGACCGGGCCACGAAGGCGCCAACGGCCGGCGACACTGACGATCACTGACCAATCCGGAGCCACCCGGGACTTCCCGGGTGGCTCGGCCGTTACTGGGGCTGGGAGGGATGCGCGCGCAGCAGCTCCACCCGGTCGATTTCCTGGCCGAGGTCGCTGCGCGCCGTCACCTGCATGGAGGCGATGCCGCCCGGCGGTGCCGGATGCACCGCGATGCTGAGGTAGGCGTAATCCAGGTAGCGGGCTTGTGACCAGTCCACCGTCTCCGGGGTCTTCGTCCCGTCTGGACCGGCTATGTAGCTGCGTACCACCGTACCGCTGTTGGGATCGGGACCGCCGCGGTATCGGTCGCTTTCGTCGGATTGCCAGCCGTAGCGTGGGCGTCCACCGGAACCGACGCAGATGTAGGTGGTGCCATCCTTAGCTGGCCAGACGGTGGATTGGTCGGGTGCCTGCATGGTTGATCTGCCATCGCGGATCGGGTTGGTTCGCTCGTACTGGTGGTTGTGACCCTGCACGACCAGATCGACGGAAAACCGGTCGAACAGCGGCGCCAGCGCGGTACGCACGCCACCGTCGGAGGCGTGCGTGCTGCTGGTGGCAAACGCGCAGTGATGGAAGAAGGCGACGATGAAGTTGATCGCAGGATCTGCCCGGAACCTGGTCAGCGTGTCGGTCAGCCAGCTGAGTTGCTGGCCGCCGCTGTAGCCGGCGTTGGTGGGGATCTCGGCAGACAGGTCGTTGGCGTCGAGGCTGATCACCGCAACGTTGCCGTAGACCATCGAGTACACCGACGGGCAGCGGCTGGGTCCGTTGGCCGGCAGGTCGAGCCGCGCGGCGTGTCCGGCATAACCGTGGGTGGCACCTCCGGGTGCGGTGTTGTTGTCGTAGAGCGCCTCCATGTCGTGGTTACCGGTGGCGAACATCCACGGTGTGTATGCGGCGCTTTTTTCGATGGTGGCGAAGTAAGTGGTCCACAGCGTGGGATCGAAGTTGTTGAACCCACTGCCGGCGCTGCGCGGTGCGTTGTTCTTGACCGGCTGGCCGGTGCCACTGGGGTCGGCGTAGCAAATGTCGCCGGCCAGCAAGTGGAAAGCGGGCCGCTGCGCGGCGATCAACTGCACGAGTGAGTCCGCCGGTGTGGCTGACCGCCGAGTGTCGTCAGCCTTGTAGTAGTTGTCGTCAAATCCCGCCTGGCCATCCGGCGGGCCGGTGTTGACGCCCTGATCAGCGAACGCGGTAAAGGTGAAGGGCCCGACGTCGTTGCCGGCCGGCGCGGTGCGAAACGTCGCGTCGGGCGTCGTCGAACCGTCCGGCAGCCGGAACCGGTAGTGGTAGGCGGTGCCGGCACGCAGCCCAGCCGCCAGCGCGTGGACGAAAAACTGATCGGCACCGCGGATGCTCCCGTCCTCCTGCGGCACCAGGCTGACCAACTCCCGAACCTCTGCCTCGATCGAGTGCCCGTAGTCCCGACCGGTCCCTAGATCGACGAGCACTGTGCCGGTCGGCTTACCGGTCAGCTCGCCGGCGATCGCCATGGTCGTGGCCGGGTCCACCCCAAAGGACAGGTGCCGCCCCACGACCGTGAGTTGCGGTGGAGTGACTGGAGCTCGACCCGCTGAGCCACATCCGGCTAAATCCCACGCAGCGCTGCCCAGACCGAGCGCCGCCAGCACGCTCGCTCCCCCCTTCAGCGCAGATCGCCGGCTGACCCGGCGGCTGCGCAGGAAGCCCTGCAACCATTCCTGCTGCTCGACAACGGTCATCCCCAGCGACAGGCGTGGCGGAACACCGACGTTCGGGACTTCCCCCGGCGGGCACACGACCATGGATGACAACATGCCTGCCCATACGATCTCTGTCGGCACAACTCTGGACAAAGACTGGGTGAACTGTGCGAAAACCAAGTGATCTTCGATCGGCTGGTCCAGGCGACAGTTGACGGCGTGAAAGCACACGCGAACTACTGGTGAATTCTGTGACAGCGCGTGGACAGCACAGCTGGGGAGGGTGATCCTGGCAGCATGGCCGCAGGCCGCAGCTTCCGGTCCAACCACAGAGTCGATATCGCGGGAATCGCGCGGGCGACCTGGAAGCAGCTCACCCAACCCACTCGGGGTAGACAGCGCATCAGCCCCGCCGAAGTGGACAGCCTTATCGGCGATCTGGCCACGATTGTCCGGCTGGCTGGGCAGCTGATGACCAACGCCTCGGTGGCGCTGCACCAGGCCGACTTGAAGTTCGCGGAGTTGGTGATCTCCGAGGCGGACGAGATCAAGGTGCGGTGCGAGGACGCTGACGAGCGCTGCCGTAACTTGCTTATCTTGCGTTCGGTGACCACGGACGTGCACATGGTGGTCGCCGCCATGCACGCGGTGAAGGACCTGCAGCGGATGTGCAACCTGGCCCAGCACATCGCGGAAATCGCACGGCTGAAGCATCCGATCGAGCCGATCCCCGCCGACGTCCGGCCGGTGTCGCTGCGGATGGGCGTGCTCGCGTCCAGCTTGGCGGAAAACGCGGCGGCAGCCATCGAGAGCCGGGATCCCATATCCGCTGCCCGGCTGGCCCAGGTCGACGACGAGGTCGACGCGCTACGCCGGCAAATCTTCCAGGTCTTGCTGTCCGAGGACTGGTCCCACGGTGTCGAACCGGCGGTGGATGCCGCGCTGATCGGCCGCTATTACGAGCGCTTCGCCGACCACGCGGTGGCGATCGCCCGCCACGTCACGTCGTCGTAGCTGCGCCGCCGTTCGGTGGGTTGCTGCGTCAAATCGGCTGCTTTCAGTGCAGTCTCAGGTCGTTCCTGGGACGGCGGGCGATATAGACGCGAGCAGGCGGCACATTGCGCCAGATGGTCTCGCTGACCACTACCTCTTCGAAGCTGGCTTGCAGCTGGCGCAATTGTCGGCGGGCTGGTGGCGCCCACCGCGTCACCGTGTAGGCAGCCTGGGTGTAGGCGCCATTGCGGTCCAGGGATTCGACCAGTGTCTCCAGCAGCGGCCGCTGCGCAGAAGACGGGGCAAAGGGCTCCCACGGCAGGGTGCTGATGATCACCTCCGCGGCCTGCGCCCTTCGATCGGCCAAGAACTTGGGTAGGTCCTTTGCTTCCCCGCACACGACGTCCACGCGTGGGAATCGCTTGCTCAACAGCTTCGCGAAAGTCGGGTTGACTTCCACCGCGATGTGCCGGCCTCGCCCGTTGAGGCGATGCTGGATCACGCCGGTGCACGCACCGGTGCCGGCGCCAAGCTCGACTACCACCGGCTCACCGCTTTCCGGTATTGCCACGCTCAGTTGGGTGGCCATCGCGAGGGAGCTGGACGTCACTGCCGCGATCCCCAGGGGGTTGCGGAGGAACTCGCGCAGGAGCATGGTGTCCACCACAGATCACATTCTGTCCTCGAACGGGACTGCCGTCCACGCGGCGTTCACCCGCTGTTTTTCAGCCACCGTTGCGAGGTGTCTGCGGTATGGGGCCCGCGGTGCCGGAACCAGGTGGATTGGGAGGGTCGTCAAGGAAGTCGGCGGAAGGTACGAAGAACAGCGTGCCAGTCACCGGCGTGGAGAAATCCAAGATCCGGTCGTAGTTTCCTGGCGGGTTCCCGAGGAACATGTTTTCCAGCATCTTTTCGGTGACGTCGGGAGCGCGGGCGTAGCCGATGAAGTACGTGCCGAACTCGCCTTTGCCCACCGTGCCGAAGGGCATATTGTCGCGCAAGATCTGCCGCTCGGTGCCGTCGGTATCGGTGATCGTGGTCAGCGCGACGTGGGAGTTGTCGGGTTTGGTGGCATCGTCGAGCTCGATATTGGACAGCTTGGCACGTCCGATCACCTTTTCCTGCACGTCTACTGGCAGGGCATTCCAGGCTCGCAGGTCGTGCAGGTACTTCTGCACGATCACATAGCTTCCGCCGGTGAAGTCCGGATCCTCGTCGCCAATCAGGACCGCGGCGGGGGCCGCAGGGCCGACGGGATTTTCCGTCCCGTCAACGAATCCGAGCAGATCACGTACATCGAAGTATTTAAATCCATGCACCTCGTCGTGGACCGTTACCGCGCCGTACAGTCGATCCATAATCTGATTGGCCAGTTCAAAGCACGGATACATTTCTGTGGCCCGGATGTGAAAGAGTAGATCCCCAGGTGTGGATATCGCGCGGTGCTCGGCACCGTCCAATTCGCGGAACGGATGGAGCTGGGCCGGGCGCGGCCCGCTGAACAGACGATCCCAGGCCTGCGACCCGATTCCGGCAACGCAACTCAGCCGGCCTTCCGGTACCCGGAAACCAACTGACCGCTGCAGACCTGCCAGGTCGGCCAGCAGCTCGCGAGTGACGGACTCTCCGCCCGGATCGATCGTCATCACCAAGAAGATCGCGGCCGTGGTCAGTGGACTCAGCACCGGCTGCGGGACCACTCCTGAGTAGGCCTCCACCATTTGCACACCCCCTCGTGTTCGAGCCAAGCCTGCCCGGGGCGAGGTCGTCGGCGCAACAGCTGGACACGCTCGATGTCAGTGAAAGGTAGCTCCGATAAAAAACCTTGGCGTCACGGTGCCGGCTTCGGGAAAGCTGCACAGTTACTGTCTTGCATTCGGCGTCTTGCAACCGTATAGACACCCGGTGCCGTATTCATTAACAGTGAGATTTATTTGCGGACGGCAAGATCAAGAACGCCGACAATGTAATATGGTGGTAACAACAGGAACCCCGATTGCGATCTTAGTGAGGACATGGTCGACTCGGTTATCAGTCCGAACGCGGTGGAGGTCCGGGACCTGGTCAAGCGCTACCCGAAGGCGCGGACTAACGCGGTCGACCGACTCAGCTTCGCGGTGGTACGCGGGGAGATTTTCGGGCTGCTCGGCCCGAACGGGGCCGGCAAATCGACCACGATCGGGGTGCTGACCACCCGGGTCCGGCCGACCGCAGGGAAGGCGCTGATCGCGGGTGTCGACGTGGTGGCCGCGCCGCGCACCGTGCGCAGCCTGCTGGGGGTGGTTCCGCAACGCAACAACCTCGACCGGTCGCTGTCGGTCCGGCAGAATCTGCTGTTCCACGCCGCCTATCACGGGGTGCCCAAGGCCGTCCGTACCGCGCGGGCCGATACGTTGCTGGCACAGTTCTCGTTGACCGAGCGCGCCAACGACAAGCCGGAGTACTTCTCCGGTGGCCAGAACCAACGCATGATGATCGCTCGGGCACTGATGCACGACCCGACCGTGCTTTTCCTGGATGAGCCCACCACAGGTCTGGACCCGGCCGCCCGGTTGTTCGTGTGGGATCGCGTCCGCGAGCTGCGTGATGCCGGTGTGACAGTCGTGCTCACCACCCATGACATGGACGAGGCCGCCACGCTCGCCGATCGGGTCGGCATCGTTGATTCTGGCCGATTGCTTGCGCTGGACAGCCCGGTTGCCCTGGTCCGCGGGTTAGCCGGCGGGGCCACGCTACAGGTGACGGTCGAGACCGCCGGCGAGCACGGGATGGCTCGGCTACTGGCCCGTCTGGGTGGCCTACCCGGGGTGCAGCGGTGCGAGCAGGTCGGCACCGCAGGGGAGGTACGCACTCTCCGGCTGCACCTCACCGGGGATGCGGGCGCACTAGTCGCACGCGTTGTCGCGGCGATAGCGGACGCCGGCAGCAGGCTCATCGGGGTGCAGATCAGGGAATCTAGCCTGGAGGACGTGTTCATCGAGCTGACCGGGAGGAGGCTGCGGTGACCGCCACCACCACTCCAGGACGGGTCAGGAGTGCCACCGAGGTGGTGCAGGGACCGACCTGGGCGCTGATGGCGCGCTCATTCGGCTCCCTGCTGCGCCGTGACGTCGTGGTTACCGGCAAGGATCTGGTCTCTTTCGTGGCCCAGGTGTTCCTGCAGCCGGTGTTTTTTCTTTTCGTCTTCGGCAAGCTGCTGACCGGGCTTGGCTACACCAGCAGTGATTTCTCCAGCCTCCTGTTCCCAGGCTTGGTCGCCCTGACAGCCACCGTCACCGCGATCCAAGCGACGGCGTTCCCACTGGTCGCGGAGTTCGGATGGACGAAGGAGATTGAAGACCGGCTGCTGGCCCCGCTACCGCTATGGGTGGTGGCCGCAGAGAAACTGCTCTTCGCGTCGCTGCGGGCGATGGTCGCTGCGGCGGTGATGTTTCCGATCGGCATCGGCGTGCTGGGTTCGGTTCCGTACCGGGCTGCCGGGCTGGGTTTGCTGATCGGGATCGGTTTGCTGGGCAGCCTGGTCGGCGCCTGCATTGGCATGACCATCGGCACATTCGTGCCCCCCACAAAGATCAGTATGGCATTTTCGCTGATTTTCACCCCGCTGCTGTTCACCGGCGCTACTCAGTACCCATGGCCGTTGTTGACGCACCTGCGCTGGTTTCAGATCGTGACCGCCGCCAACCCCATCACCTACGTCAGTGAGGGCATGCGGGCAGCCCTGGTGCCGAGCATCCCGCATATCCCAGGGTGGATCTGCGTCCTAGCACTGATCGGCTCGCTCGCCGTTTTCGGCATCATCGGCCTCATCGGCTTCCGTCGCCGAGCCGTCGACTAGCCGCTTCGCCGCTTCCTGACCCCGATATTGAGACATATCGGGGTCACAAACGGGTCGCTAACCCCGACATGTCTTCATATCGGGGTTGAGGGCCCTTGCTGGGAAGGTGCTTGATCAGATCGCCGACGAATACTGAGCCATAGGTTTGGCTGAGGTACGCTATGACTTCGGCGTTGGCCATCCCGTACACCAGGTATTTCTCAACCTCATCGAGCGTCATTCCTTCGGCAAAACTGACCGGCCGGCCTGCCCCCGCGGTGGCCAGCCCATAGCACAGGGAGCCGGCGGCACCTGCGGCGCAGCGTCGAGTCTTACTCAACCGGAGGCCTTGCCGCCTGGCCAGCTGGCGCAGCCGGTTCTCCCGGGCTTTTCCCTTGACCCACAGCCCTAGCCGGGCAGCAGCGGAGAGCCTGGCTGTTGCCTGCTGCTGTGTGCCGGTCAGGTAGGCCGGGCAGCACCCTTCTTGCTCATCCGATCCGAGTGCTGCCCAGCTGAGGGACTCCTCGGGCTGCTCTGATAGGGATCTATGTCCCCTGCGTTCGCAAGGCATGATCTCAATCCTCCTCGGGGAATCACACTCGAAGTTATCCCACCCGAGCGGGCTGCTATTACCTTTTGTTGCCTCTGCTTCTTTTTATACGTCCCTTGTTAACCCGCGCGAAGATGCGCTTTGGTCCGTGTCGCGCATGGCGCTAGCGAGCCGCTGAACGTGACGCTTTCCGGTGGCCAAGTGGAATGCTCCGGGAGATGAAAAATCGATAAACGAAAACTTGAGAGACTATTTTTCCATTGGTTTGCCGCGTGCGTAGCCGTGCGAAATCAAACCGCGGCTTGTGGTCAACAAATCGTGATGATCGCGGTAAGTTGCGCGCTAAGCGGCAGTTGTGCACCACGCGTAGCTTGAGTGTTTTTTCGTGCGGGTGAACAGGGGATGCACAAGCGGTGGCATGGACAGCGGAGGTAGCAACTGTCCGCTGACACTTTCCCTGCAGCCGGTACCCGCTGAGTATGAGAAAGGTATAGCGATGACACCGCCAACCTCTCCACAGCCTCCGCCCAGTGAACCGCCCAACTCGCTGTCTGCTCGAGGGCGAAGACGTGGCGTGGAGAACACATGGGAACTGCCGGTCCAGCAACCGCACCATGCGCCGCCGCCCATGACGCGCGCAGACAGCCAGGACACGGAAGTGTCCGCGCGCCGGTTGTGGGCCGGTGGCGGCGCAACCGCAGTAGTGGCAGCCGGCATCGGCGTGGTCGGGGTGTTGCTGATCCGTGGCCTGCTGGGCATCCCGATCTTGTCGGCGAAGGGCCAGCTGGTGGACCAGGCGATGGCAGTCGTGCCGATCTCGGCGGCGCTGGCCGCGCTGGTGGCCACCGCATTGCTACACCTGCTGTTACTGACCACCCCGCGACCAACCGCGTTCTTCGGTGCAATTTGCGCGATCGTCGTCGCCATTCTGGTGCTCCAGGTATTCCTTGTGGGGGGAACCACGGAGCAACAGGTGGCGACATCGGTGCTGTACGTGGTTATCGGCGTGGGAATCAGTTGTCTGTTGTCTGGAGTGGCGCGTACCGCGGTACGTTATTTTGCGCGCAGTGGCAGCGCCCCGTGGTGATGTCAGGTCGCCTGGTGTACCGACGATACATGTTTTGATTCGCCATCTGTTCGCGCGCGGGTTCGTAGCAAGTCATGTCTGAGGCGTACTCATTACTGCTACGGATACCAGGCGGTCAGCTCAGCGAGAGATCCAAGCGATTATCATGAGTTATTTTTCTGGTGCTGCTTACCCGGCCAGTGCCCACCGGATCGTCCTGGACGACACCTTCCGCGACTTGTTGGCCTCCGCCCTGATCGCGCGCCACCGCACGCAGCTTTACCGCCAGCCCGAACTGATGTTGATGCGGTCCACTGGGACGCCGACCAATGGGCCCGGGCTGAGGCCGACGCGCTGCTGGCACACGTCCGCGCATTGCTGAGAAACCGAGCATTGTAACCACCGGCAGCTGCTGGATAACCGCATTCACGCACGCGCTGAGGGTCGCTGTGGTACTGCAGTGGTGTGGGCTGGGGCTGCCGGGAGAGGATGATCCCGTGACGGCTCGGTTTAACGGCTCGGCTACACCCGCTGCGGGCCACGGGGTTTCCGCACGGACGGAGGTGGCCGTCTCAGCTCTGATCGGGTTGGCCGCGGGAGTGCCGGTCATGGTGACAGTGTCGGTGCTGATCGGTGTGCTGGTCGGCTGGGACTTCGGCTCGCTGGTCTACCTGACCTGGGTGTGGGTCACGATTCGCAACCGGAATGCACATGCCACCGCAGAACGCGCCATGACCACCGACCCGGACCGTGCTGTCACCGATTTGCTTCTGCTCAGTGCAGCTGTGGCGAGTCTTGTCGCGGTCGGATTCATCCTGGTCCGAGCGGCACAGATGCAGGGTCCGGGGGAGCTTTTCCGGGTCGGGCTGGCGCTCGTGTCCGTCGTAGTCTCCTGGGCGCTGGTGCACATCATCTTCACCTTGCGCTACGCGCACCTCTACTACGACGGAGAAGTCGGCGGCATTGACTTCAACCAATCCGACCGCCCCACTTACACCGATTTCGCCTACCTGGCCTTCACCATCGGCATGACTTTCCAGGTTTCCGACACGTCACTGCGAAGCGCCGTCATCCGGCACACCGCGCTGCGCCACGCCTTGCTGTCTTACCTGTTCGGTACCGGCATCCTCGCCACCACGATCAACTTGGTTGCCAGCTTGAGCAGCAAATAAGTGCGCTGCGCAACACGGTGATCCTTAGGCATGCTGTGCCGTCAGCGGGGCGGCACAGTGTTGTTGATCAACTGGAATCCGCACGGTGAAGGTCGACCCAGCGTAGAGCCTACTCCGCAGCTCGACGTCGCCGCCGTGGTTGACCGCAACACGCTTGACGATCGCCAGGCCCAATCCGGTCCCTCCGGTGGAACGACTGAGCGCCTGATCAACACGGAAAAAGCGTTCGAATACCCGATCCTGATATTCGGGTTCGATGCCCCTGCCTTGATCCGTCACAGCGATCTCCACGAAACCGTCGGCCAACCGCGTGCTGACCGACACCGAGCTTCCCGGCGGTGAGTAGGCCACCGCGTTGTCAATCAGATTCGATAACGCAGTCACCAGCAGTGCTGAATCTCCGGTTACCTGCAACCCGCTGGGCGAGTCCACGGCGATCTCGATGTTGGCCGACTCCGCGGCGAGCCTGCAGCGCTCAAGCGCCTCGCGGACCACCTCGTTAACGTCGACGGTGGCCAGCTTGGGGAGTCGCTCGGCGCCTTGTAGCCGTGACAGCGCGATCAGTTCGGTGACCAGGGTGCCCAGCCGGTTGGCCTCACGGAGGATCTTGTTACCAAAATGGCGCACCTGGTGTGGATCATCCGCGGCGTCCAGCACGGCCTCGGCCAGCAGCGCCAGGGCGCCGACCGGAGTCTTCAGCTCATGGCTGACGTCGGCCACAAAGTCTTGCCGGATCTCATCGAGCCAGCCTGGATCCGCTTCCTCCGGCTCGCGCTTGTCCTTGCATTGCTGGTGCATCGGCTCCGTGCCGAAGGTGGGATCAGGGTGCTGCGCCTGGTTGGTACTGGACGGCGGGGCACCGGTGATGCTCCGGATGGGTTTGGTGACGGTCACGAGGCCGCGCGATGGCCAGAGCACGCCGACTTCGCTAGGCCGACCGTGCAGCATTCTCACCGCTAGCCCAACCAGGACCAGCGCGTCGATCGCAGTGGACACAGCTACGAATGTCACAGCCCCCGATGGTAGGCACTCGATCGGGTGTAACCCCTCGTTTCACGATGCCGACAGTAGCGAAATACCCCTACTGGCCTACCATTTCGTCCCTAGTTAACCGTGCATTCATCCATCGTGCTCGGGTGGGGGTCCAGCCACCTGGGCCCATCTGCCCGGCGGGGCCATGGTTTACTTCCGGGTCGCTAGCCACTGTGCATCGCTGCGCGGGATCAGCTCACCCGCTGCCCAGGGCGGTATGGCCGGCGCGCCGTGTGAGACATCTGCATTACACACGGGGAATACCACAAGGAGATCACCATGACCGATAACTCTCTTCCTTCCACCAGCAAACCTCGCCTCGACGATCTACTCACGACGATGGGGATCACCCGCGAGCAATTAGGCGAGATGACTGCCGACGATCTGTTCGCCGCCGCAACGCAGTGGCAGGACGCGGCGATGCACACCGACGCCGAGGTTGAGCAGTTCCCTGTGCTCGACG
The DNA here is from genome assembly GCA_019241525.1 of Pseudonocardiales bacterium. Lineage (GTDB taxonomy): Bacteria > Actinomycetota > Actinomycetes > Mycobacteriales > Pseudonocardiaceae. Next base: position 10,570 of record JAFAWY010000093.1, on the reverse strand, counting down.
ATCACTTCCTGGAGACGCTGCAAGATCACCCGGCGCGCCCCGGCATGCTGAACTGATCGCTGGCGGCATGCAGGGCCGCCCATTGCAGTTGACCGCCTCCGGCCTTCAGTCCTGCTGCGATCTACCGGGTAGTCCAGGCTAGATACCCGAATCCTGGGGTATCTGACCAGCATGAGGGCAAGTTTCTGGCTGGGGCGCATCGCCGGGATTCGGGTCGGCGTCAACTGGAGCGTCCTGGTGATCTTCGTGCTGATCGCCTGGGGTTTGGCGGCCTCGCGTTTCCCTGCCACCTACCCGCAATACAGCAACAGTGCCTACATCGTTGCCGCGGTGCTGACCGCAGTGGTGTTTTTCATCTCGCTGTTGGCCCACGAGACTTCCCACGCGCTGGTGGCACGCCGCAACGGCCTGCATGTCCAGGACATCACCCTGTGGTTGTTCGGTGGGGTAGCCCGCCTGTCAGGGGAAGCTTCCAACCCCGGCGCCGAGCTGCGCATCGCCGGGGTCGGCCCGCTGGTCAGCCTGTTGCTGGGTGGGGTGTTCCTCGGGGCGGCTGCCCTGCTGCGAGCCGGCGGCTACGACGGCCTCATGCTGGCCGGATTCGCGTGGCCGGGTGGTATCAACATCGCGCTGGCGGTGTTCAACGTGATCCCGGCCGCCCCGCTGGACGGCGGCCGGCTGCTGCGCTCGATTATCTGGTGGCGCACCGGCGACCGGCTCAAAGCGACCCGGTGGTCCAGCCGGGCGGGTCAAGTCTTCGGCTGGGGGCTTGTGGCGCTGGGTCTGTTCGGCTTCCTGACCGGTGACGGTTTCGGTGCGCTGTGGCTGGCGCTCATCGGCTGGTTTCTGGTCGGTGCGGCCACCGCGGAAAATCAGCAGGCCACCGTCCGCCGTCAACTCGGCGAGATGGCAATCCGGGACGTCATGACCCCCAACCCGGAGACCGCGCCGGGGTCGATGACGGTCGAGGGCCTGCTCAGCAGCGAACTGATCAAACACCGGCACTCCTCCTTCCCACTGACCGACGATCGGGGAGCAGTTACCGGGCTGGTCACGTTCAACCAGATCCGGCGGGTCCCGCCGCAGGAGCAGACGAGCACCCGGCTGCGCGATATCGCCTGCCCGCTCGACCAGGTAGCCCAGGCACGGCCGGACGAGCCCGCAGCCGACCTGCTTCCCCGGCTCAGCGAATGCGCCGAGGGACGCGCCCTGGTTTTCTCCGATGGGGCGCTGGTCGGGATCGTCTCGCCGTCTGACGTGAGCCGGGTGCTGCGCTGGATGGGCGCTCCGACTCCCACCCGTTAGCACTGGCGCGCGGTGCCCACTGGACATCGACTCACCAGGTGATGGTGAGCCTTCCGTCGACGACGGAGACGTCGTGGCCGAACGCCGCGCATGCCCGCTGAAAGCGGTTTGTGATCCATCGGGCGTCGGTGCCGGTGGCCCGCCGGGTGTAGCAGTATTCCAGCTTGAGCGGTACCGCTTGCAGCCGTCGCGGCCGGCCGTCGGCTAGATCGATGAGAAACAGCAAACCCAGGTCGTTGCGTAACAGCGGGTCGACGCGGTAGTCGTCGAGGAAGTCCCCAACGTCATATAAGACCGTGCCCTGCCGGCCCCCCTGAACGCCATGGAACACGTGCGCCGAGTGCCCTGCCACCACAGCGGCACCGCAGCGCATCAGTTGCTCACCAGCACGGCGGATGTCGCTGTTGGGTTCGGTCGTCATGTTCGGTCCCCAATGCGGGGTTACGAGCAGGCAACCTTGCTGCGCTTCGGATAACGCGGTTACCAACCACGGGTCAAGCGTGGTGCGCAGGTCGACGTACGCCACGCCTGGTCGTGCTGGACCGGCAGCAAAAGCTGCAGGGTGATCGGTAAATCCGATGACGGTGAGCTCGTCACCGCCTGCGGTGAGGGTGACCGGAAGTTGAGCCTGAACCCCGTCTGCGCCGGCGCCCACCCAGGAGATCCCGGCCGTTTGCAGGTGGTGCAACGTATCGAGCAGCGCGACTTCCCCGAAGTCCAGGGCATGGTTGTTGGCCAGAGTCACGCAGTCGACTCCGAGGTGGACCAGCAGCTCGACAGCGTGGGGCGGGGCTCGGAAGAAGTACGGTTTACCTGGGAGCTGTATCGGTGCGCCGCGGTCGGAGATACAGCACTCCAAGTTCAACACGGTGACGTCGGCCTCCCGCAGCATCGCCGCAATCTCCGGTTCCACCAGCGAGGCCGGCGCTACGGCGGTCAGCGCCTCGGCAACGCCCCGGCCGAGCATCGTGTCGCCGACGATGGCCACGAGCATTGCTCAGACGTCCACGGTGACCGCGCAGAACCAGCCGTCGGGGCCCTGGGCAAGGCGTAGCTGGTGCAGGGTGACCGCTTTGGGTATCGCGCCGGTGAGTTCGACAGCGTCCACGGCGGCCAGCTGGAGGCGGACACACACGCCGGTGCGGCGCGACTCGAGGTCGACGGTCAACGGGACGGCGTGCTCGGTGTCGAGCCGGTAGATGACCTCGTCCAGGACCGCGACCAGTGCATCCTCGTCTGTGGTGGCGGCAAGGTCGGTCGTCATTGTCTGTACCGCAACGGCGCCCGTGGTGTCAGCGAAGCTGTCGACCAGGCCGGCCACGGTTTCTGCAATGCATGCCTCGCGTGTCGGCGCCCACGCCTCGATGCGCAGATCGGCGGCATGGGGCAGGGTGCGATGTCCTCGCCGCTGTTGCCGGGCTCGGATGCTCATCCCTTGACCACGCCCAGCGGCTGCAGGCGGGCCACCGCGCGGCACAGCCCGGCGCCCTCGGCCGCCTCGATGACCGCCATGACGTCCTTGTAGGCCTCGGGAGCCTCTTCGGCCAGGCCGCGGACCGAGGAACCGCGCACCGCGATTCCCTGTTGCTCCAGGCGACGGCGCAGCTGCTCGCCACCGATCGACCGGGCGGCTTGATGCCGGCTTTGTACCCGCCCGGCACCGTGACAGGTAGAGAAGAACGCGCCGCCGCCCACCACACCGGTGAGCACGAAGGATGCGGTGCCCATCGAGCCAGGAATCAGCACCGGTTGGCCGACCGCGCGCAAATCGTCCGGCAGCTCGGCGTGCCCGGGTGGCAGCGCCCGGGTCGCTCCCTTGCGGTGCACGCACAAGCTGCGCGCCTCGCCGTCCACCTCATGGTTCTCGATCTTCGCCAGATTATGGGAGATGTCGTAGAGCAGCTCGCACGCGCGGCCCGTCACTCGCTGGAACACTCCAGCGGCGGCCTCGCCGAGCAACTGGCGGTTCACCCTGGCGTAGTTGGCTGCCGCCGCCATCGCCCCGAGATACGCCCTTCCCGGCGGGGAATCGAGGGGAACGCAGGCGAGCTGCCGGTCCGGGACGCTGATGCCGTAACTGGGCATAGCTGCCTCTATCGCCCGGACGTGGTCAGCGCAGATCTGGTGGCCTAACCCGCGCGACCCACTGTGGATCATCACGCAGACCTGGTCCTGGTGCAGCCCGAAGGCCTGCGCAGCTGCTGCGTCGTAGATCTCGGTCACTGCCTGTACCTCGAGGAAATGGTTGCCCGACCCCAGGCTCCCGACTTGGCCCAGACCCCGTTCCACCGCGCGGTCACTGACCCGCGCCGGGTCAGCGTCATCGACGGCGCCGCCGTCTTCGCAACGGGCCAGGTCCCGTGGCCCGCCGTGGCCCTGCTCCACCGCGTACCGCGATCCACGAAGCAGCACCCGCTCCAATTCCGCCCGGCTGGACAGCGCCCACACCGCACCTCGACCGGCGCCGCGCGGGATGGCCCGGTCCAGCCCATCCATCACCTGATTCACCGGGATCTCGGCACGGTCAAGCTCGACGGCAAGTAGCCGCACCCCGCAGGAGATGTCGAAGCCCACCCCGCCTGGTGACACCACACCACCAGCAGCAACGTCGGTGGCAGCGACCCCGCCAATCGGGAAGCCATAACCCCAATGCATGTCTGGCATGGCATAGGACGCCTGCACAATGCCGGGCAACGAGGCGACGTGGGCTACTTGCTCCAGCGCGTGGTCCACACTCGTGTCTGGCAGCAAGCTCTGGGATGCAAACACAATTCCGGGAACACGCATGTCCCCGTATCGGTCGATCCGGAACCGGTACGGCGTCTCGGCTACTAACTCCATGCCGGCTGTCCTTTCGAGGGCCCTCAATTACCCCGCCGGACCGCTGAATTTGCACATAGCTTCGAGATACCCGATGCGGTTACCACCGAACCACCAGTTGCTCGTCAAGGTGACAGCGACCAGATCCGCGATACCGTGGGGTATGGGACAACGAGAACAATGCGAAGAACCGGCCGTCGTCCCCACACTGGTCGGCCTTACGGCCGTGGTGGCGCATGACGTCGCGCTGGATGCGCAGCTGCTCGCCGTCGACCAGGACCCAGGCCACGCGCCAACTGTGCCGGGGGTCGTGGCGGCGCAGGATCCCGCGGCAGGTAGCGAGGTGGCCCGCGGTCACTGGGTTCGGATCTGGGTGCAGACCAACCCCGACGAAGACGGCGGGGGTGGCAGTGGTGGCTTGCCAGTGCCCGGCGGACCGACAACGCTGACTCCAGCCGGTGCCAAATAACACCGGCACCGACCGGACGATCTCTGCAGCAGACACCCTTTGCGGTCTTTAGGACACGGCGGTGCCGATAAGGTGTCCGACGCCGAATGTGACGGCGGCGGCGAGACCACCGGCGATGAGCTGGCGCATCCCGGAGCGCAGCGCAGAGCGCCCGTTGAGCATCCCGATCCCCGCACCGACCGCGACCAACGCGACCACTGCCAGCCCGATCGCAGCCAGCAGCGCCGCCCTGCCTCCCGCGACCAGGTAGGGCAGCACCACCACAAAGGCACCCCCGGCGAAGGCCAGCAAGCTCGAAGCCGCTGCCGACCACGGGGAGCCCAGCTCGTCGGGATCCAGGCCGAGTTCTTCGCGCGCCAGCGTGTTCAGGGCCACTTCTGGGTCGGCCATGATGCGGTCCGCGAGTCGCTCGGCGTCGCGGCGGTCTAGGCCCTTGGCACGGTAGAGCAGCACCAGTTCGGCGCGCTCTTCCTCCGGCTTCTCGGCCACCTCCTGCGCTTCGAGAGCGATCTCGCGCTGGTACATCTCACGTTGGCTCGACATCGACACGTACTCACCAGCAGCCATGGAGAACGCGCCCGCCAGTAAACCCGCGATCCCGGCCAGCAGGATCGCGCTGCGAGACGAACCCGAGCCGGCGAAGCCCATCACCAGCGCGGTATTGGACACCAATCCGTCGCTGACGCCGAATACCGCAGCGCGCAGGCTGCCGGAGCGGTCGCCGCGGTGCCAGGGTTCGGTGCGGGCGATCTGCTGCTGCGCGCTGGGTCGGCCCCCGTTCCTGAGCTTGGCAACCGTGCTGGCGTGGCGGCGTTCATCGGCCGCCATCCCCGGTGCGGCGTCGGGCTCGTCGTCATACATCCCGGCATCGGCGCGTTCGCTACGTTCGATCAACGGCAGGACCGCTGTGGTGGAGAAACGGCGCGCGGCAAGACCGATCAGTCTGGTTCGCAGACTGGGTCGTGCCGGAGGTGGAACTTCCGCCCCTGCCGCACGGAGCTTGCCTTCCCAATGACTGGCGTGGCGACGCTCGATGGCTGCCAATTCCTCGAAGACGGTGCGCCGCTCACCGGTTTCCGCAGCCGCCAGCCGCGCGTACAGGGCGGCAGCTTCCCGCTCGCTGTTGAGCAAGTCACGCCATCGCTGCACGTGACCATCCCGACCCTGCTTCATCGTCCCTCCCTCCAGCCAAGTCTCTCCCATTTCCGCGGTCTGCATCCAGACTGCGGGTGGGTACCGTGCGTGAACGGTTGGTGCGTGTATGTCATTAGGTTGGGTGATCGGATGGTGCCGCGAGCCCGGGAGAGGTTTTACTCATTGTGAGAGTACAGTTCGTGTTCACTGATTGTTTACTCGCATCGGGTATTCAGGGTGTCGTCCACGTTCCCACGTGATTGCGCCAGAAGATGACCCATATCTCTCTGCTCGTCATTGTCGTGATCATCACGGCGCTCGCGTTCGACTTCACCAACGGCTTCCACGACACCGCGAACGCCATGGCCACCTCGATCGCCACCGGCGCACTGCGACCTAAAGTTGCGGTGCTCATCTGCGGTGTGCTCAACCTGGCTGGCGCGTTCCTGTCAACCAAGGTTGCCCAAACGATCTCCAGCGGCATCGTCAACGACAAGCTGGCCACACCGGCGATCATCTTCGCCGGATTGATCGGGGCGATCGTGTGGAACCTCGGCACCTGGCTACTCGGGTTGCCGTCGAGTTCCTCGCACGCGCTATTCGGTGGGCTGATCGGTGCGGTGTGGGTCGGCGCCGGGGTCAACGGTGTGCACTTTGATCAGGTGATCAGCAAAATACTGCTGCCGGCGGTGGCTTCGCCCCTTATCGCCGGGATCGCCGCGCTGATCGCCACCTACCTGGCTTACCAGATCAACCGCCGAACCAGGGAAGGGCCGGTCACTAGCGGTTTCCGGCACGGTCAGACGATCTCTGCCTCGCTGGTTTCGCTGGCACACGGCACCAACGACGCGCAAAAGACGATGGGCGTGATCACCCTCACGCTGATCTCCGCCGGAGCGCTAGCTTCTGGAGCGACGCCGCCTTACTGGGTGATCGCCGCTGCTGGGCTGGCAATCGCACTGGGTACCTACAGCGGCGGGTGGCGGATCATTCGCACGATGGGTAACCGGCTGACCGATATCGCCGCGCCCCAGGGTTTCGCCGCCGAAGCCAGCTCCACCGCGGTGATCCTCAGCTCAGCCAACCTGGGATTCGCGCTGTCCACCACGCATGTTGTCGCCGGATCTGTGCTGGGAAGCGGCTTGGGCCGGCGCCTGGCCCAGGTGCGCTGGTCCGTAGCCGGGCAGATGGCGCTGGCTTGGCTGCTGACCCTGCCCGCGGCCGGAGCGGTCGGCGCGATCGCTGCCGCAATCGCCATCCAGGGAACGGTTGGTGTCGTGATCATCGGTATCGCGGCGGTCGCCGTCGGGGTGACGGTCTACGCCGTCTCCCGCCGGGAGCCGGTTACCGCGGGCAACGTCAACGATGTCGGGCCGATCGGGGCTCAGCGCGAGGCCCTGAGCCCCGCCAGCTAAGCGAGGAATCCCATGCATATCGACTGGAGCGCACTCGGTCAGGTCGCTGTGGTCAGCATCGGTATCGCGGTCGGGGTGGTGGCCATCTTCGCTTTGGGTGTCCGCGCGCTGTCCCAACGCGAGATCGACATCGAGAGCGGGAGCAGCGGCACCCTTCCCCTCACCGGTGCACTGCTGTGCTTTGCGGCGTGTGCAATCGTCGTGCTCTACAGCATCTACCTCATCGTTCCGCAGCTGCATCAGCACTAACCACGGCGAAGCGGTACCTGGCCGGTCAGGACGGACTGTTGTCTCCCACGCGGGCTCCTGACCGGGATGAGGCATCAACCTCGACGGTGGGGCGATCGCCGGTCGTGGTGTTGCCGACCACCGTGCATCCCGTCGCGCCCTCACTGATCAGTACTGCCCGGGTCAAATTTGGACCAGAAAATGTGTTTTGTTCCACCACCACATTCGGCCAGTGCCGCACGTTGACCGCCTGCGAGCCATTGTTTGCGCAATTGTTTTTGACGAAGGTGATCGATGGCACTCCGGATGGGGCTCGGCTGTTACCGTCCTGGTCACCGGTAGCGATCAGACACTGCGCATCCACATTACGGCAGGTGTTGCCCGATATCGTCACATCGAAGGTAGGCGGCTTGCTGTTGTCGAGGGTCTGGAAACAGTCGGGGTGCGGCGCGCCGCGGCTGTAGCCCTCGGCGGAGATGTCGGAGATGGTGTTGTCGGTGATCTGATGCCCGTTGCCAAAAAACCGCATGCCGTCAGCGTCACCTCCATGCCGGCCCACCACCGTCTCGCTGATGGAGTTGGCGTGCACGGTGATCCGTTGCCCGGTGATGTCGATACCATTGGTGGCGACGTGGGTAATGGTGTTGGACTCAATTGTCGAGTCGGTGCATGGATCGCAGGTGATCCCACCCTGCTCGGTGTCGTGCACGATGTTGTTCCGCGCGGTGAGCCCGGCGCCCTGCAGCAGCACCCCACCGCCGCCTGTGACGGTGAAACCCTGCATGGTCACGTGATCGGCCTTGATCTGCACCTCGTGCACGGTGGCTCCGTCGGCGGCCAGCGTGATCGGCGCGGCGGCGGTACCTGAGTGGGTCATGACCATGTCGGTGTCAGCGAGACCGGACCCGGAAAAGCACACCGTGTCTCCCGGCGCCGCGCCATCGAGAGCTGCTGCCACGTCACCGGACTGGGTAACGGTGTGCGTGCACTGCGGTGGCAGGGCTTGCCCGCTCGGCGCGCCAGAGGGTTCCTGACCGGACGGCGAGCTGGTGCACCCGGCGGCCAGCACCACGACGCCCAGCAGCGTGACCAGCCAGCCCGCTGCCGGCCTGGTCACCCGTCTCACTGTGGCGGTGTCGTTGGGGACCGAATACGACACGTCGCTCAACGCAGTCATAGACCGAGACTACGTGTAACCGGGTGTGCCGGGTGTGGCGCGATCCGCATGATGTGCCCAACGGAGGGGACGCCCGCTGCGCTGAGGACGAAAAGCATGTAGTGCCCCGGAGGACAGACTTCCGGTCGTTCGGGTGCCGTAACGGTCACCCCGCCGGTGCTGCGGCGGAAGTGGAGAACGTTGATGCGCTGGCTGTGGTCGGCCGCATGCGTCACCGAGGGCAGTCCTATCCAGGTGACCTTTGCGACGTGCGGCCCGCGCACCTCTACAGCGAATCTTTCGCCGTAGCTGATTGCATCCGGAGCTGCCCCGATCTGCGGGCGCGGGCCGCGGAACAGGTAGGGCGGGCGAAAAATCTGCGCAGTGCGGTGGCTGTCTTGAGGATCATTGGGCTCGCTGCCAACGACGAACTCGCCGCCTCCCGCGCTGAGCACCGTCGCGTCCGGTAGCAGCACGGCGGTGCCGTGGTAACAGCGATCGACATCCTCAGCGGCCAGCTTGGTCCATTTGTCTGTCATCGGATCCCAGGATTCGGCGATGTGGACGGGTCTTCCCGGGGACAAGTTGTTGAATCCAGGGCCGCTCGTCCCGCCGGTCACCAGGACACTCCCGTCCGCGAGAATCGTCGCGCTATGTTGGCGGCGCGGGAAGTGCATACTAGCGATCTGACGCCAAGCTGGTGGATTGGCACAAAAATCGATTACCGCCGCGGCTGCGGTCGGGACATCGTCGGCTTCATCACCACTACCGCCGATGAACAATACCTTCCCGGCGTCATACGTTACCGAAGGACCGTACTGGCGCTCCCCGCCACTTGGCATTCCTCGCGGCCGGGGCAGGGCCGTGCAGGCACCCTCACGAGCGTTGAACAGGTATGTCTTGGCAGTCGACCCAGATACGAACACTTGCCCGCTCGGTGCATGGCACAGGCGCGGATACGGCGGGAGATCAGCAAAGCGCCGAGCCTGCCACCACTGGCGCCCATCCCAGATTTCCGGGATGTGGTTGATGACAACACTTCCGTTGTCTTTGCAGCTGCCCGACGACACGAGCACGGAGCCGTCCGGCAGTGCGGTGACCGCCGGATACCAGCGGCGTTGATGCATCGCGGGTAGGGCCGTCCAGGTGTTGGTGCGGTAGTCATAAGCGCAAGCCTGGTCGAGCCCATCGCCGTCGGTGAGGTGCCCGCCCACGACCAGCAGCCGGCCGTCGGGCAGAAAGGAATGGCCAGAGCAGAATAGGTTCACCTTGGTGCCATCCGCACGTTGAGGCTGTGGCGTCGCACCTGATTCTCCAGTTATCGGGTCCCAGACGTACGGCGTGCAGTCATGTGCATGCATCGAGCCCCTGGATTCATCTCGCCGTCCCCAGAAAAGCACCTTTCCATTTGGCAACACGTGCGTATGAATCGCTACGTTTGGCAATTCGAAAAGCTGGCTCCATCGTCCTTGCCGGCCCCAGGTGAAGTTCCCGGCAGGGCCTATTCCAGGCGCATCGGCAATGATGTTTTTTGCCGAAACGCGAGCTCTGTCGCCGTAAAGCAACGCCAAAGCCGGAGTCATAAGCAGCATGAGCATGGAGCGTCGACTTGTCGTGAATGCCATGTCCCGCTTTCCACCGAGCCGGCCTGCTGCGCAGCATGTTGCGTACTTTGCTACAACGCCGGCCGCCTCTGGCGGTTACGCTGCGCTGCCTCCCCGGTAAACGTCAGCCTGACTACCAGCGGTTCTGCCCGCTCTTACCGGTGAAGCTGGGGATACCCTCGGTCATCGACATCACCCGGCAAGGATTCGCGAGGGACCTGCGGAATAGATCTGCATGCCGTTGATGGAAATTGTTGCGGGAGAGCCGACCGAATTTGCTACGGGTGGCATTTGAAGGGTGGGAGCAGGGACAGGGTGGTGGAGGTGCAGATGTTGGTGAGGTGGCGGTTGGTTTCTTGGAGTTGCAGGTTGATGTTGACCAGGTCTTGTTCGGCGCCGACGAGTGAATTGTTGATGTCGGTGACTTGGGGGGTGATCA
>JAFAWY010000077.1 GCA_019241525.1 Pseudonocardiales bacterium | reverse complement strand
AACAGCATCAGTGCAGCTGAACACCAACGACACACCACGAGTCGTGTGCCTACACGTTTTCGCTTACCGGCTGACTTCGCGCCATCCTGACCAGCCTGAACGCTATCGATCAAGCGCAGATGTGCCTACCAACTGCGGAAGTCCGGCCGGGCCCAAAGCAGAGCACCGCAGGTTAAGGAGCTGGGCTCAGCGCCATTCTCCGTCACCTGGTGTCGTAGGGCAGCAATCGGTTACGCGTCGCCGCGCGGGCAGCGGTGCCACACGGTCAACGTGCACACCACCGTTACTCGATCCGGTGTATCGCTAGCGGATACAGGTCTGCTCAGTACTGTTCGTCGCGTCGAGCATCGGCGTCTGTCAGGTTCGGGCGAAGGATGACGCGGGTGGGCGCCACTGAGGCGATGGCGTGGCTTCCGGGTCTGAGCTTGAGTGTGTCGACAACCTTGACGGGCATCAGCGACACGATCCGGTGTGGTCCGGCCTGGATTTCTACCTCGGCCATCACCTGGTCACGTACGACCCTGGTGACCACGCCGGGGAATTGGTTGCAGGTCGGGGCGTGCGACGGTAGGTCGGGGTTGCCGGGTGCGCTGTTTAGTGAGGTGGCAAACCGAGCAAGCTCGGCTCCGTCCACCCCGCGCTGCCCTGATGCCATGGTGGTAGTGGCGAGCTGGCCGACCTTGGCGCAGTGACGGATCGTGGCGTGGCTGATCCCCAGCAGCCATGCCGCCTCTTCGATCGAGAAAACCGACATAACCCCCTAAATCGCTCAACGATTCGTTGGCGATACAAGTGCTAGCCAACCAGGCCTTTTGGCCCTAATCCGGCGCAACCAAGGTCAGAAACCGGCGTGAAATCCTCATCTGCGGGGCTGGACATGTCTGGTTGGCCGTTCGCAATGCGCGATCGCGCGCCTACTCTCAGAGAATGCGCAAGGCGTTGCACGCCGAATTGGATGAGCTGACCTGCAGGTACCGGTCGCCACTGATCTGCGCATCGTCGTCGCAGCCATCGACGCCGTCAGCGATGTGGCGGATGGGCAAGCTGCCCAACACATTGCCATGGATCGGGTAGGGGCATTCCGGGCTGCGGTGCCTGCCGGCGGTGGCACCCAAAGCCCTATCTTTCTGGGCTGGGTTGTGCCCACGAAGGATGATTTGCAGACGCCCTGGGCAGCTCTGGCAAACCTGGCTCGAAAGGCTGCTGGGTGTGTGGAGGTCTGCGGTGTGACCACGCAGTGCAATAGGTCCGTCAACGGCGACAATCCTGTTGCTTTGCTGCATTTGTTGTCGGGATTGAGATGTAAAGGCCCTGGCTTCGCGGTATTTCCTTTTAATCCGTTTGCCCGGCGGTTCCTCGAGCTGACGCAGAGGTCATGGCGATGGTCGCGATCGAAGACGCCCGCGGTGATGGGATTGGATCCACTCGTCGAGTTGGCGAGCTAGGTCGAGCTCACCCAGGGCGCGCAGGTCGGCGGCAAGGTTGTGGGCCGAGCGCAAAGTGGCGGGGTGCTCATCGCCCAACACTCGGCGCCGACGAATCAGGGTGTCCTCGTTGAGCTCGCGGGCCCGCTCGTGCTGACCCAGCGCGCTCAGGCCGGCGGCAAGGTTTTCGGCTGAGCGCAGGGTGGCGGGGTGCTCATCGCCCAGCGCTCGCTCCCGGCGGGTCCGGGTGTCCTGATGAAGTTGACGGGCCTGCTGGTGTTCTCCCAGCGCACGCAGGTCTCCGGCGAGGTTGCGAGCCGAACGGAGGGTGTCGGGATGCTCATCGCCCAGCACTCGGCGCCGGCGGGTCAGCGTGTCGTCATGTAATTGGCGGGCCTGCTCGTGCTCGCCTAGTGCCCGCAGGTCCGCGGCGAGGTTGTTGGCTGAGTCCAGGGTGGCAGGGTGGTCATGGCCCAGCACCCGGCGGTAGCGGCCTAGGGTGTCTTCGTCGAGTTCCCTGGCCTGCTCATGCTCACCTAGCCCGCGCAGGCCAGCGGCGAGAGTGTGGGCCAAGCGCAGGGTGACGGGGTGGTCTGCGCCCAACACCCGGCGATAGTGGGTCAGGGAGTGTTCCATCGATTGCTGCCTCCACCGGTCCTCGACCGTCGTCGTAGTTGGTGTGCCGCAGCGCGCCGATCACCTCGACGAACTCTCTGCAAAAGGTCAGCACGTCGCCGATCAAGTCTCCCCGTTAATGCAGGTAGCGACCTGCGAGGCGGACGGGTTGGCAAGCCGACTCCAGAGTGCCGACCACCGCGGTAGCCGGTCAAGGTCCTCGTTTGAGCTGGCGACCCCATTGAAATCACCCAGCGCGCTACGTCGATGTCATCAAGATTGTGAACAAAAAGGCTTACCGGCGGCAATTCACTATGGTCATCGCGCGGCCCTGTGGAGTATACGCCGCAGCAACAAGAGGGCAAAGATGGTAAAAACTGTCGCTGCGGCGGAGACCGGGCGTTGCTGCACCGCCTGAGCCAGGTGATTGACACGCCCAGCCACGGGTGCGGGAACCTGGGCGCCTGCCCTGGTTATCAGACTTGTCGCCTGCTGTGTTACTTCCTCGGCTTTGCCCCCTATGGTTTTCCTAGCCTCGTCCAGGTGCCGCCTGACCTGTCCTATCTTGGCTTGCACGGTGTTCTTCATGGCGCGCCACTTATCCGTAGCTTGTGAGGCCACATCCACCTTCTGCGCCCACGCTTCCATCGTGTCACTATGTTGCGCACGGGAACGGGAAAAACCTTTGTGAACCCCCGCCGCAGTCCTATCCGTTGACGTCTTTGCCCAATGGGCGAGGGGCGCCGTCTCGGAGGCTGAGCTGATGACCTCAGGTGAAGAGGTAAACATCGATGCATTCCTTTCCCTTGATCGTGGTGGGACGCAGATCCGGCCTTGACCGCCCCGCGCCCACTCCAGGGGCGAACAACGTTGTAGCAGCGAGTTACCCTTGTTCACCGTCGGTAAACTGAATCGAGTTGACTCGGATATCTCAGTGGCTGAGCTCGTCGGCGGCGGTACGGACGAGCATGTCCACTCCTGCTTTAGCTGTTGTGTAGGGCGCCAGGAACCGGCATGGGATCACGGCGGCCACACTGGAGATCGCTGTGTAGGCGCCGCCGCCGGAGCGGCGCAGGAGCGGGGCGGCGTGCTTGAGGGTGAGGAAGTTACCCGTGAGGTTGACTTCCATCACATTGCGCCAAGCCTCGACCGCGTAGAGAGAAGAAGATGACTCCGCTCAGCATGCTGTGAGCGTTACTACCAGCACGTCCCTTAAGGCGGGAGCGTCCATGACGACCGGGCGAATCGGGCTCACGCTATGCCAGGTTCGCCGATCGTCGCCCACGAGAAGTGTTCCCGGCTCGCTGAGGGTCGTTGTGAGCACTTCCCGCCCGTCGGCCAAAAAGACTGAGCTCGCGCCGCCGGTGGCGTTGCGGCGGGCAACCAACAGCGTCGAAACGACGGTGACACCGTCTTGATGACGCCCCTCGGGGGTTGCGTCGCCTCGACTATCGGTTGAGCCGAGAACTCGGAACGGGTGTACGTGGACGTTCCATTGAGGTGCGTCTTCGATTCCCACGGCGATCTGACTTAACAGCGACAGCATAGCGTCGAGAACGGGATCGGTAACGAATGCGTCGGTCAAAGGTGCGAAATCACGGCCTGCATCGGGGAATAGCCGGTTGGTATTAGTTGGCTGCCGAAACGTTGCATGCGGTTGCAGCTGCCCGCTTCCATCGCGGGCAAGGATAAACCGTCCGTAGCGACGCATCCGGCGAGTGCCGGATTGGGCCGCGTACCGGTCCGGTCTGAGATCTTCCCAGTGCGCGGCGAATCGAGTCCATCGCGCATGGTCGATCTGCAGACGCTGCCTGAGCACGGCCGGGGGTATCACGTGCGCGCCGGTCGAGGCCAACGCGATGCGAGCGTCGTCAACGGGATCGGCGGCGATGATCCACGCGGTGTTCTCCTCTGACTTCTCGGAAGCTGACCATGGTGCGCATCCGTCGGGCATGCTCGGGAACTTCCCGATTGCGAACGGTTTAGTCAAGCACAGCGTGACGCCCATCGCTGTACGACCGAGGCAAGATCATGCTGTCAAGCACGGGATCTCTCGTTGATCGGGTGCCGGCTGTCGGCGATACGGCGTCGAGAATCGTGCAGCAGCCCCAGAACGCTCGAGCAGGGTTTGTCGGCGCGGGACACGGGGAACATGTGCGCATGCCCGTTCGGGAATCGTCCGGCCTGTGACTGGGCCAAGGAACGCGCTGGCATGCATTGGTGGCAGAACGGTGGCGCGTGCAGAGGCGTGTCCGTAAACGGATGGTGACGTTGAAAGGCTGAGCCACCTATGTCACGCGAAATTCGGGTCGAGCCGGTCGACGACGAGGCGGCGTTTTGGGACGACCGCTCAGTTGTGCTGGAATGCCTGCGGGAAACGCCCCCGCGGATTCCCGCATGGTATGGATACGACGAGGTCGGCTCTCAGCTGTGGGAGGAGGAGCTGTCGAGGCTGCCCAGCTACTACCTGAGGCCGGCGGAGTTTGCGCTACTGGAGCAGCACGCTGGTGAGATCGCCGACCGGCTTGGACCGTGTGTGGCAGAGCTGGGCAGCGGCAGCGCCAGAAAGACGCAGCTGCTGCTGTCTGCGTGCTTGCAACGCCGGCGGACGACGTATCTGCCAATCGACGTGAGCCGGGAGATACTGGAGCGCAGCGCCACAGCCCTTGCCGCTGCGTTGGACGGGCTGGCGGTGCACGGGCTGTGGGGCCGCTACGAGGCGGGATTGTCGTACCTGCGCTCGGCCCGGGCGGAGTCGTTGACGGTGGTATTGCTGGGCAGCGCGATCGGCAACACCACGTCGGCCGAGCGGGCTGCGCTGGTCGGTGACATCGCCAAGACACTGCAACCAGGCGACTTTTTCCTCGTCACGGCGGATCTGGTCAAGCCGGGGCCAGTGCTGGAAGCGGCCTACAACGATCCTCCGGGGGCGACCGCCCAAGCTCGTTTCCGGCTCAACCAGCTGGCTCACTTCAGCCGGTGCTTCGACGGCGACGTGGTGCTGCACCGCTTCTACCCGCGGGCCCGCTACGTCCCCGAGACCATGACCGTCGAGGGGAATCTGTACGCCACCGAGGACCAGACGGTCACGCTTCGGGCTTTGGACTACACGTTGACTCTGCGCCGCGGCGAGCCGATTTGCCACGGGCACTCGGTGAAGTTCCACCGGCCGGAGTTTGTCGACGCGGTGTGCGCCTTCGGCTTCCAGCTGGACGCCGAGTGGATCGACCCCGTCTGGCAGTACGGGCTGTTCTTGTTCGTCCGCCGGTAGCGGGGCTTAGCTGCCGACGGGGGTTGAGCCGGTCACGGAGGCAGGTGAATGCTTCGCGCTCGGTCCCGGTGCTCGTGCACGCGGAGGGCGACGCGCCGAGTGCAGGTCAACGGTAGCCGTCCGTCAGGGCGTTGAGGACGCCCGCGGTGACCGCGCCATAGGCCACGTGGGGGATGACGTCGGAGATCCAGCTGGTGGCGTCCCAGGTCCGCGGGTCGGTCACCCCGAGTGCTGTCATCGGGACGTTGCTGCCGGCCATCGCCGCAGCACCGATCAGTACAGACAGCACTGGCAGCGGCGGGCGCAGTCTTGTCGTGAGCAGTCCGGCCAGCGCACCGACACCCACTCCAGTGGCCAGTCCGGTCAGCGCCGCAAGGCCGGACACCCTGTTTTGGCGGACCTCGCCCTCGCCAGGAATGGCCAGACCAGAGATTTTAGCGAGCCGATCGACGGTGTCCTCGGGCGTGCTCGAGGCCGGCCGGCCACGCAGCGCCATGTCCAGGTAAGTCACCGCATTGAGGGCGGTCGTGCCCGCTGCCCCGGCGGCGGCACCAGCGAGAAGCGCTTTCCCTGATGACGGCACCGTTATCCCCCACTCACTCGTCATGACGGCACAGCCGGCATCCGCCGTCGCCGCCGATGTGATACCCCACGAGCTCGCATCGCATTCGAGGGGGAGACGCGCAGCTTCGGCGAACCTATGCCTCTTCCCGGGCCCGGACCACCGTAGGCCCGGGCCGTGCCGTCAGGCGCACCGGAAAGCGAGCTTGCAGCCTGTTGATTCGCTGCGGCCGGCCCACGGACGCCATGACGGTAACCGATGCGGGACGGTCACACCGTGGGACGCTGCCGTTTGGGCACGGGGACTCGAACCAGGTCCTCGGCAACGATGATGTCGCCGTTGAACACTGCGGCGGCTTCGTCATGAAAGCATGCCGGCTCGCTGTAGCGCTGCGAGAAGTGAGTGAGTACCAGCCGGCGTACCCCGGATTCGGCGGCGACGCGCCCAGCTTGGGCCGCCGTCAAGTGCCCGTACTCGGTGGCCAGCGCGGCATCGGCGGCGAGGAAGGTCGCTTCGATCAACAGCAGGTCCGCGCCGTCAGCAAGGGCATAAACCTCATCGCACAGCCTGGTGTCCATCACCACCGCGACACGCTGGCCCCGCCGCGCAGTGCTCACCTGGTCCACGGACACCGACCGGCCGCCGACGTCGATGACGCCGGTGCGCTGCAGTTGGCCAACCTGTGCGCCGATCACTCCGAATCGGTCCAGCAGAGGGGGCAGCATGTGCCGGCCGTCCGGCTCGACTAGCCGGTAGCCGAACGACTCGACTGGATGGTCGAGCCGGTGGGCGTACAGGGTGCCGGTGGGAAGAGTGGCCAGCGGCCCATCGTGCTCCACCGGCTCCTCCCGCAGGTCGATGGCTTCGGTGTACGCGCTGGCATAGCGCAACCGGTGAAAAAACTGCCGGCCTGACGCCGGGTAATGGGCAGTGACGGTGTGTGCGACCCGATCCAGCGAGAGCCGTTGCACGATCCCGGGAACCCCGAGGCAATGATCGCCATGGAAATGGGTCAGGCAAATCCGCGTAATCGCGCTGCTGGGCACTCCGGCCAACAGCAACTGCCGCTGGGTACCCTCGCCCGGGTCGAAGAGCAGGCCGTCGCCGTCCCAGCGCAGCAGGTACCCGTTGTGGTTGCGCCGGCGGGACGGCGCCTGGCTGGCCGTTCCCAGCACAACCAGCTCCCGGACAGACATCGACCGACCAACCCCCAAGCGCCGCACGTGCCTGCTGGTCATACCCCGCTGCTCAGGACAACGTAGGCATTGACAGTGGCATCAGCGTCCCAGTCCCTCATCTGGCAAGGGGACCTGCTGGCAGAACGGGGAGCAGTCACTGCGCTGTGGTCGGGATGGTCTCGATGGGCGATCTCCTGGTCCGGGCTCAGTGTCCTGGATATCGAATTGTGGCGGTGCAAAGGGGTCGGTGTTCCGGAAATCGGGTTCTGGCCGTGCGAAGCGATCAGTGTTTCGCCGGTCATGGGTACGCCAGGTGGGGGACCGGGTAGCCGGCGGCGGCGGACCGATCACCGTAAATGGGGGAAACCTCTCCATGCGCGTGCCCTGCAGGTACGCATTCATAAATCGTTGCCAGATCTCTCCGGGCAGTCCGCGTCCGAAGATATCGGCTCCGTTGGCATTCTTGATCGCTGAGTTGGCCGGATCGCCCACCCAGACTGCGGTGGAGATCGAGGGGGTGTAGCCGACCATCCAGGCGGCGGAGTTGCGGCCGGTGTCACCAAGCTGGCTGGTGCCGGTTTTGGCGGCCACCTGGCGACCGCCTGCCAAGGGGATCTGCGAGCTGCGCGCCACGTCGGTGAGGGTGGCGGTGACGTTGCGAGCCAGCTGCGCATTGCGCGTCGGATCGGTCTGGTCGAAGGCGGGTTGCGGCTTGTCGAGGTGCTGGTATCCGACGTTGCCGTGCGAATCGTCGTACTCCCGGATCAGAAAGGGCTCGTGCCGCACGCCGTCGGCGGCGAAGGTCGCATAGCCGCTGGCCATGTCGATGGTGTGCACCGGGTACTGGCCGAGGGTGATGCCGATTCCGGGTACCCCACTGTCCGGTTCTGCCATGGCCTGCTTGCCGTTGATCTCTGCCGGGATTCCGGCCTGAATCGCGGCGGTGCGGATGGCCTGCGCACCCACATCGTGGGCGAGCCGGAGGAAGGCAGTGTTGACCGACTGCGTCATCGCCTGTTTCAACGTCAACTGAGGATAACTGCGGCTTTCCGAGTTGACGTAGGAACGACCATCGACGACCAGCGGAGACTGACCGGCGTAAACCGAGTACATGCCGATGCCGCGATCCAACGCCGCCAGCATGGTGAACGGTTTGAACGCCGACCCTGGACTCCACGCGAGCCCACCGGCTAAATCGAACCCCCGACCGTCCGACCCACCGTAATACGCCATCACTGCTCCGCTGTGCGGATCGATGGCGACCAGCGAGGAATGAAGGTTGCCCGGCTGCCCGCCCAGCTCGGTGAGTGCTGCATCGCGAGCCAGCTTTTGGGCGCGCGGATCAATGGTTGTCAGGATCCGGCCACCCCCCTCATCCAGCTGCGCACGCGTGATGCCGTGCCGGCCCAACTCATCCAGCACCCGATCAACGACGTGCGCCCGATCATCAGTAGGCACCCCGAGCACCTGGCTGGCCTGCGTCAACGGAAGCGTCTTCGGGTACTGCTGCACCGCCCGATCGGCAGGCGAGAGCCAACCCTGCTCGACCATTCCGTTGAGCACCAGATTCCATCGGGCCTGGGCCGCCGCCAGGTCTGTAGCCGGATCCAACCCGGACGGCGACCGGATCAGACCTGCCAGCACCGCCGCCTCGGAAACGGTCAAGTCCTCGACGTTCTTGCCGAAGTAGGCCTGGCTGGCAGCCTGGATGCCGTAGGAACCCCGGCCGAAGTAGATGGTGTTGAGATAGTCCTGCAGGATCTGGTCCTTGGATTCCCGCTTGGTGATCTTGGCTGCGACGATCACCTCGCGGAATTTGCGCAGCAAGCTGTACTCATCGTCGCCGGTGACCACCTTGATGTACTGCTGCGTGATCGTCGATCCACCGCCACTGCCACCGGTGAGTTGCTCTCCAGCGGCTCGGGCGATTGCCCCGATGTCGAAACCCGGGTTGGACCGGAAGCTACGGTCCTCAGCCGCCAGTACCGCGTTCTGCGCGTGCACGGGCACCTGCGAGAGGCTGACCACAATGCGGTTGCCCTCTTCCGGCACATAACGGCCGACCTCAGTCTTCCCATCACTCGCCAGGATTGTGGTGATCTGCTTGCGTGCTGCTGCCACCACCGCCGGTGAGGGCACCGAAAACACCAGCCAACCAACGACGAAGGCCAGCACCGGCGTGAGGAGGCTGACCAGCAACCCAATCAGCACGATTTTGCCTGGCCTTGCCGCCCGATCCGCTAGGTCGCGCTGCGCTGAACGGGGTTGGCCGAAGCGCTGAGGTGCAGACTTCCCGCCCGAGTGCCAATACTGGTCGCTGTTGTCTCGCTGGCCGCTCACGCCCCGTCCCCCCAGACCGGTCGATCCCGGTTGCAAGAGTTCAAGCAAGCCGACGCCCAAGCCGACGTCCAACAGGCAAGCTTACGAGCTCGGCGTACGAGGACAGTGAAAATCCACGTTGCGACCTGGCATCACCTGCGGCTGGCTATCAGTGGCCCCGCTGTATCGCCTCGCTTCTGGCACTGTGGTGCCTTCCGCATTTCCGGCGCCAGCCGACTCCGCCAGAGATCACCGCGCAGGGCGACGCGACCGACCGGGCGTCGCCGCTGCACGGTGCTCACTTCACGCCTATGGCTGCCGACGTGGTCCCGGCATGCGGCCACAGCGTTCACCCGCAATTGGGTGCGTTCAAAATGTTACTGGATGGGTGATTTGTTGGACGCCACGCGTGATGGCCTAAAATGGTTCAGTAAGTGCGTGATTTTCTCAGGGTCGGGTTACGGAGTGCCACGCCGATCTCGACACCGTCGATGCGCTGCTGGCTCGTTAGCATTGGCTATCCTTTGCTGTCTCGGTTGCTGTTCCTTCGAGGAAGTACGGAAGGTTGGGCCTTGAAGGTGAACGTGTGAAGAATGTGGATCGATTGACAGATTGCGATCGGCCTCACCAGGGATGGCGAGGCGTTGCCGGTCGGATCTTTTTGCGGAGCAGCATCGCCCCGGTGGCCCCGCCGACCGACGCCTGCGGGAATTCCTCAGAGAGCTGGGTCCCCGATGCGCCTTTTGTATGTCTACCGCGACAGAGTGTGTCATGGATAATCTTTCGATGTGACGCGCAATCGCCGCGTCAAGGCCGTGGCAATGTTAAGCCCGCCGGCTATCACGATATCAAGGTGAATTCGGCTGGCACGTGCCCGCTCTACGCGGCACCCGCGGTGACAAGGATTCGAGCTTGCCGGTAAGCGCCGGGAGCTCAGAGCCGTGCCGTGGGCCGAGCCTGATCATAGCGGTGGTTTTTCGAAGAAGACCCGATTAACGTTGGTAACGTAGCGCCCACCGCTAATGTCGCCCGGAACCACCAGCCGCGGCCCGGCGGTCGCCAGTGACTGACCATCCTGGCTGATGGCGAGCAACACTTCTTTGTTTTCGAAGCCAGGGTCGATTTCACCGTAGGCCACCGTTGCCCGGTAGCTGTCGGTGGCGCTGACGCCAACGTAGTAGCGTAGCTTGTCGTTTTTGATGGTGGGGTCGAACTGCGGGCCGGCTTGGGTTAGCACGTCGAGCAGCAGCGGACCGGTGAAAGTGTGCGTCTCGGGACCATTCCCGGTTTTGAACGTCACCGTCTCGGTGTGGGCGGGCAGGGTCTGCAGTTTGGCCACGGTCAGTATTTCTGGATGGGCGACCGCGCCGATCAGCAGTACTTGGCCCGCCGGCAGCCCGCCTAGGGGTGGCACAGTGGGTGCAGAGGTGCTTGCCACAGCACTCGCTCCAGCGAATACTGTCAAGGCGAGCACAGTGCATGTCACACATAATCGAGCTATTCGACGACGCATCATCGTGGGTCGGAACCTTTCGATAAACCAGCAGCAAGTGCGCGCGTTGCGCGGAATGAGTCGAGACGTCACGTGCTTCTTTGTCAGCGCGATGAATAGCCTCGGTTACTGCCTGATCGGCCTATCCAGCCGGCATGATGCAGGCGGCGGCTTGTTCCTGCGCTCAATTACCGCGGTGAACAGTGCGGCAAAGCTACCGCAGTTACGTGTCACTGCGCCTCAACCTTTCAGGGATGCGGATTTACGTGACGGCAACGCTGCGGCCTTGGGGCAAACAGCACGAGTCATGCACTCGAACAGGGGATGGCTACCTATGGCACAGGAGACAACCAAGTTGCCGGGCGTAAAAAAACATTACTGGTACCGCTCGTGCGGCATGCCCGTGGGATGAGTGCGCGTTATGCGGTGCGTAACCGGCGCTGCCTCATTGAATCATGGCGGCATTTGCGATTGGTTGCAGATCGGCTCTTTTCGCTTATTCGGCACACCGTGTTGCACTGGTCATTCCTGGAGTACACGATCCAGGTGTGGCGGAAATTTTCAAAATTTATTTCTACTGCGTGACGCCGCCCTTGACCATCTTTAGTCGGCAAGGCAAGCATGCAGGGTCTCATGGGGGTGGCGCATCGGTGTGTCACCGAACTGCAACAGCTCGTAGCCTCTGACGTGTCGAAGTACTAGCTTGTCGCGACGGCGACCACAATTTCCGCGTTCTGATCAAGCGCTTAGATAAGATCTTCGTCGCAATATGGCTGTCCTATTGATGATCGGCAGCCTCTTTGTAATACTGCCTGTTTGCAACGCAGGAGAGTGAGCCGGCCGCCGCAACGGCCGGCTCAGCGAGGTGGCGCGGAGCGGACACTCCGCGCCACCGGCGGGGCGACTCCCGGTCCCGCCCTCGACGGTGGCGCGTCATGCTGGATCGGCGGCTAGGTCGCCGCCAGGGTCGCAGCCCGGCCACCCGAACACCCAAACTCATGGCCGCTTGAGCTGGCTTCGCCACGGCAAACGCTGCCTGTTGAGAATGAACGACTCCAGTCCACAAGACGACGAACAGACGGCACCACATCTCACAAGGGATATACACCTTCTCTGCAGGCAGCCAGCGGGCAGCCTCCGCACACGAGTGGCTTTTGCGCTGATTAGCTGCGCCGATCGGCGTCGCGCTAGGCGATTTAGACGGTCCGTCGCGCAGCGTGGTTGTTACGTTATTTGTCCGTCGTGGGGATGCTGGCCGTCCCCTGGTGGCCTGCTGGACTGCTGGTATTCGTCTAGGCGGCGAAGCGTCCTGCATGCAATCGTGCGTGCGGGATCATCGCCAGTGGATTCGACGCCGCTGGTAATCAACAGTGATGTATCAGCTCACAAAGTGATGCCACGTGCGTATTGTTTGCCTGGATGAAATCTCCTCGCCTCTGCCCCGCAAGGCGGCACGGCGAGAATCGACCGCTCATCTACCGGTCAGCCTTGTCGATCAACAAGGAAGGCGACGAAATGCAGTACGCCGTCCCTGCGGTGCTGTCCAATGAGTGACACGCCGATCTATGACCAGTTGCATGCGGAATTCCTGCGCGCCGACCTTCCAGCCGGCGCCCGCTTCCCGCCCGACGCCGTCACCGCACCTCCAGTTGCCGAGCCCAGGCATAGCAAGCATGCAGACGACAGCCCCCTGGACGAAAGCCTGGCCAGAGGGCCACACCAGGGCACCGATCACGCCGAAACGACACCACCGCTCGATGCTGTTCGCCTGGCGCGCCCAGGTGACATGACGAATGCGTGAGCTTGGCCGCGCACCGTCTATCCGGCCGGGCGAAGGTCTATCAATGCATGGCGGCGGTAAGCAGCTGCTGACATTCGGGACGTGAACACCACTATACGTCCTCTGTTCACCCTTATGTGACCTGCTGTGAGGCGCCTCCACCGACCTATGGATGCCCGCCGGGTGCGAGCGTTTGCCTTGTGCGGATAAAGTCGTCGACTGCCGTTTTTCGGGGCCTCTGAATAAATTTTTCTTAACTGGGCACTAACCGCGCGATCGGTAGCGCCGTCAGGCCCGGTCCTGAGCATGACTCACATAAGAAACATATCGCGGCATCAGGAGCCTCTCAGGTTCCGGCGGTCTACTCGGTGATGGTTGCCTCCGAAGCCTGGAGAAAACAGCTCTTGCGGATGAGATCGCCGAGCTCATTGTGCTGCCATTCTGCTCCGACGGTGAGAAAGGAACCATACCGGTGCCTACGCTGATTGATGTTGTCGATGCTGTGGTGGGGATAAATCGCCACCGCGACGCCTACGAGGTGCAGCTCGCCACCCCGACCGGGACACCGATCGGGACGGTTTCCGTCAGGAAGGACAGTGGCGGCTACAGTGACCTGCTTTCGTGGCTGGTGACGCATGCGCCCGGTCCCCGGTTGGCCCTATCCGGTGCGGTGGCTGGCCGCTACGCCGCTGGGCTGGCACGCGCGGTCACGGCCGCCGGCATGGTTGTGATCGAGCCCGACGAACCCGACCACATCCCGCAGGGAGAACAGGAACCGAAACCGATCGAGGTCCACAAGGCTGCCTCGAAGGCATGGCAGCTCGACGCCGGTCGGCTGCTCTCCCTGCAAGCCGAGGGCGACCAAGATGCGCTGCGAATCCTGCTGTGCGCCCGGCGCGATCTGAGTACCACGGCGACCAGGCAAAGCACCCGGCTTCGGGCGCTGTTACTCAGCGGGCACAATACCGACCGCAAGATTGCCCGCGCAGCCTTCACCGAGGCCACTCTCGTCAGCCTCGCCCGGCGCCCGCAACCGCACGACGCGAGCCGTCAGCGCTCCGTGCGCCAGGCCGAGATCCGGCGACTTGCTCACTCCTTGGTCGCGATCGGCCGCGAGCTCAAAGCCAACACCACGCAGATCCAGGCTATCGTCGATGACCTCATTCCCGGATTAACGGATCAGCGCGGCATCGGTCCTATCAATGCGGCTCAAGCCATCGTCAACTTGTCTCATCCCTTGCTGGTGCCCGAACAACGGCGGCCACCGGCCACCGAAGAAGCCAGTTCGCTGCCACAGCCATATGCAGAGCTGTCAGCATCGCGTTAGGCGCAGGTATAGCTGCCCGCGGAGTCAGGATCGCCGTGTCCGATGTAGTGGGACAGTTGCGGGTAGGAGCAGAGATTGCGGGTGACGGGGCGGCCCGCGGTGCTGGTCGTGGCCGCCGGCAGGGTTTCGGGGGCATGGCCGTGTTCGACCCAGTCGACGACGGCGGCTAGGGGATCGGTGGGAACCGATCCGGTTCCGCCGGAGCAATGGTCGACGCCCGGGGCCAGGAACACACGGTAGAACTGGTCTGTCGCGCCAGTGCCACCCATGGCTGCTTCCACGCGTCGGCGGTAGTCAATGGTGCCTTGGGGGGAGATAAGTCGGTCGGCTAGGCCGTGCCAGGTGATCATTTTGCCGCCGGCGTCACGAAAGGCGGATAGGTCGGGGTTATCCGTGCCGATGACGGCGTGGTACTGGGTGCCGGATTGCTGGAACAGCTGCTCGAATTCACCGTATCCGATAGAAGAGGTGTCAAAGCCAGGCCGGCGCTTGAGAAAGTATTTGATCCAGTCAGCGGCAACGGCGAAAGGTGCACCGTGGCGCGTGCCGTCTGGACCTGCGGCGGTGGCGGCCAGTCCGTCCAGTGGCGTGCCCTTGAGTGGGCCGTACCACAGATGCTGTCCCTCGTGGCTCGTCGGTCCCTGCCAGATCTTGTCGACGAGTTCGGCGTCTGCCTGGCTGATCTGCACGGTTTTACCTTCGCAGGTCACGGTGGTACCGACGAGTTGATGCGGGTTGAACCGGCAGTTTTCGGGACGGTCGATGACGCGGTCGGCGACGCTGTCATCGCGGTCGCACGCGGCAATCGCCGCTTGGGTGAAGGCGTTGAATTCGCAGGCGGTGGGAAAGGTATGGGCTTGATTCATCACGGCTTGGGGCCAGAACTCGGCGACGGTGAACCGGTCCCAGTTGATGGCGGGTGCGGCGGCGAGGATGCCGTTGAAGTCCGCGGGGTAGCGCTGAGCTTCCATCAGCCCCTGCCGGCCGCCGGTTGAGCAGCCGTTCCAGTAGGAATGGGCGGCGGGCCGGCCGTAGAAGCTGGCCGTGAGCTGCTTGCCGACCTGGGCCATCTCATGCACTGAGCGGAAAGCGAAGTTGGTCAATAATCCCTGGTTGACGTTGCCGCTGTGGTCCAGCGCCCAGCTGGGTGGCCTTGAGCCGTTGGTGCTGACGCCGGCGTCGGTCGAGGCCGCGGCGTAACCGTCTTTGACGGCCGGAGCCAGGTAGCGGTCAAACAGGCCGGCGACGAAGCCACCGCCACCGGCGGCCAGGAAGCGGCCGTTCCATCCCGTCAACGGCATCCACACCTCGACCCGGACCCGGTCGTCAAGTTCAGGATGAGCCAGCAGGACGGTGACGTCGCAGTACGCCGGTACGCCGGCGATGGGGGACGGGGTGGGATTGGGTGGGTTGGCTGGGAAGGCGTAGGTCCCACCAGGGTGCGCAGCTGCGGTCACCGACAGCACCCGCGCGCCGGTTAGCTGCGGCTGGTCCGAGGTCGCGCATGAAGTGCCGCCGCTGCGACCGGTCGGCGCGGAGGCACAGGAGGCCAGTACGGCCAGCGATAGCACCGCGACGAGGACGATCAGCGGCCGTCGCATCGCTGCCTGCCACCCCCACAAGTTCGTTGACTGCCAACGATCATGGATGCAGCCGGACTTTGCAACATCGTGGTGTGCGGTGCAGTGCAGCGTCGGGCTCCGGTCGCCGTCGGATCCGGACGCATTTCCCTTCATCACACCGGTACCCCGTCCACCTGCCCGACGGGGTACCGGACCGATCGCGCTGGCGCGCTACTGCCAGATATCGGTGATCGGCGTAGCGCTGCAACTGTTCGCCACGCAAGGAAGGGCGAACGCATTCTCGATTGTGCGCAGCACGTTGTAGTGCGTGATGTGCTCTGTATAGCTGCCAGCCTTGACGTGCTGGCCGTAGAACACGGTGGGGATGTGGTTTGCTTGACTGCTGTCGTCCTCATCGAAGGTAAGGATCAACAGGCTATTGTTGTTTTTGGCCCACTGTGCATAGCTGTTGATGTTGTTCTTCAGCCAGGTATCGCCAGTGGAAATGCTGCAGTCATGCATGTCGTTGCAGAGGTTGGGGACGACAAATGATACGCTTGGCAGCGTGCTGTAGTTGGTCGGGAAGCGGCTGAACCGCAAGTTGCTCGATGACGGGACATTCGTGAAATTTACCCATGGGTTGTGCTTACGGGCGTACTGGCCACTGGTGCAGCCGGTGTAACCGTCAGATGGCATGCTTTCTGAGTAGCCGATGAAGGTGCGCCCGGCGCTGATCAGCTGCTGGCCGAGGTTGCCGCCCGAATAGGTATGGGGGCACGAGTCGTTGGTCAGGCCCTGAGTTGATCCAGAAAACAGCGCCAAGTAGTTCGGCTCGCTAGGATGAGTCACCGCAAATGACTGGGTGAACTTGGCGCCGCCATTGGCAAGTGAATTGATGTACGGAGCCGACGAGCTACCGATGATCTCGTTGTAGGAGTGGTTTTCCATAACGACGACAACGACGTGAGCCGGCTGGGGAACGCCAGCTGCCAATGGTTGCACGTCTGCTGAAGCCAGGGGGCTTGCGAAGAGCAGGCTTGCGATGCTCGCCGCTGCAGCCGTAAGAGCACTTGCCAACCTGGTTATCCGCACCTTGTCCTCCTCGGGAATGGTCAAACGCAAAGCGGGAAATGCATGGTGACAGCCGATGGGTAACCCATCGCTAGCAAGGAGTGAAGAGCCGAACAATCCTCAGAAAAGGAGGGACGGCCCTTTTGGCTACGGTGCGCAATAACCGCCAGGCGTGCAGGTGTGCTCATCGCTTACTAAGGTTGCACTACCTATTAAGGACAAGCCTACAAGAAAATGCGTACGGCTACCGCTGGCCAGATGGCGTACCCAGCACCGTGATCGTTAGGAGCAGGTTCATACCTGCTGCATGGCGAATCCGGCCGCGGTACCGCCAGACTGGGGGTCGTGGTCCCGCACTACAGAGCGCCGGGCTGGTTTACCCGGAACGTCTTCAATCGGGCGGTTGCCTTCTTGGCCCGCCACGGCGTGAGCCTCTGGGGGTCACGGATCCTTGCGGTGAAGGGACATGCCAGCGGCGCATGGCGGACTACCCCGATCAACCTGCTCTACCTCGACGGACACCGCTACCTGGTCTCAGTGCGAGGTCACGGCCACTGGGTCCGCAATCTGCGCGCGGCAGGCACCGGCGAACTGCGCTTAGGCAAGCGCGTCGAAGCGTTCCGCAGCCGCGAGCTGACCGACGAGGAAAAAGTACCGGTGTTGCGGGCGTACCTAAAGCGCTGGCGGGCAGAGGTTAGCCCCTTCTTCGACGGCATCGGACCAGACGCCGACGATGAGCGCCTCCATGTGATTGCAGCTGATCACCCCACCTTCGAAGTTCTGCCCGTCGCTTGATCACTACCCGCTACGGCCGGACGGCGTGGGACTGCTATAGCCCGCAGGAGCCGCGGTCGAGGTGGAAGTACCTGGCGTTGGCCCAGTGACACAGCCACATGCCCACGATGACGCCGGCGATGGTGACCAGGGCGGGAAGGTACCCGCTGGCGACTTGGACGATGGGGATCGCCGGGCATCCACCCGAGATCGCCCATCCGGTTCCGAACAGCACTGCACCGGGGATCACGCCAGCGTGGATCCGCCCTGGGGCCCGCCGTACCCGAAGTACGGCGAAGACCATCACGATGATCACTACGGCGCCGGCGAAGGCAAGGAGCATCCGCAGATCCTGGAAGGTGAACATGCGGTTGAGTTCGGCGTAGTCGCCGTAGCCGATGTTGGCGACGGTGTAGCCAAGAGCTAGCCCAGCGATGATGTTGGCAACGAGAACCCCGCCCCGGGTACGCATCAGATCACCTTCCACAACAGGAACGACACAAGCACGGCGGTGCCGAAGAAGACGGCGGTGGCAAGGATGCTGACCGGGCGTAGCCGCCCGCAGCCGCTGAGTCCGTGGCCGGAGCTGCACCCTCCGGCGAGGCGGGTGCCAAAGCCGACGAGTACACCTCCCGCGAATAACAAGCTGATCATGGTGTTCGGGTTGGCGGTGACGATCTCGCGGAAGCCGTCGCCCATGTCGAAGCGCAGCTGGAATCGGCCGGCGGTCACTGCGGCTACCCATCCACCGACGAAAATCGACAGCAGCAATGCCGCCTGGGTGACCAGAGGTGCCGGGCGCAGGGGCGCGACCGGGGCTGTCTCATCACCCGCATGGGGCCCGACCTCCTGGCTGGATGTTGGGGTGTCGCCGCGGGTAGCACCCGCTAAGGGGCTGGTTGCGAACTGCTCCGCGGTGGCCGCGGCGAAAGCCTCCACGAGGGCACGGTCATCGGTGAATTGGGCGTCTATCCGTTCGAGCTGGCGTTCGGACCGCCAGTGCAAGACGCGATCCCACGCTGCGGAGACCCCGAGGGACCGATCAGTGGTGAGGGTGTAGTTAATGGTGACCAGGGCGAGCCCGATTGCGCCCGCCCACCAGGGCCAGTAGTTGCTCATGCGGGTCCTGCCATCCAATCGAGGAGCCGGGTCCACCAGCGGAACGCCGATCCGCGCGCTCGCCGCGCGGATCTGGTCGGTCGGGCTGGTGGGTTCCCTGCGGGTTGTGGCGGCGGTGCAGGTGGTGCAGGTGGTGACGATTCGTCGAGCGGTTCCGCCGGCGCCGGTGTCTCGGCCGGTGCCAGCGCCGGTACCGGTTCGAACGGACCCACAGTGACCGCGGTCGCCGGTGACCCGGAATTGACCCGTGCCGGCGATGCCTGCCTGGAGACCTGCTTGCGCTTGGCCGCACCGGAAGACTCGGCGTCGAAACCCGGTCTTAAGAGCTGAGCATCGTGCCCGTTCGGGAGCAGCGTGATCGGCACGAGCTGGCCGGTGAGTGACAACTTATATCGGGCACAGTCGTGCCAGCGATCTTCGCTGTCGCAGTAGTGATCGCGCCATCCGCGCAAACTTGCCTTGAGGAGGGGGAAGAGGGGACATCCCTCTCTGTGCGAGCAGCCCACGCCATTCCGATCTGTCCGGCGCACACCACCCGGCCGGGGTAGGTGGCATGGCGCGACGTTGTCGTTGCAGAACCCAGCCAGTGATCCCCGAGTGCGGCGGAGTGTAGCCCCCTCGCCAGATCCGGTCAGTCGGGGGCAAACAGGACCTACCGTATGCATGGCCGGAGGGGGTCGCTACGCTGCGCGCCTCCGTGCGTCGGCGGGGTGACGACGGAACTACGCAGAGTCACCTCGGCGTGCGATGCGTGCACGTCATGGGCGCTCGGAAGGGAAACGGTGTGATTAGCGTCTACAGACGCGGCTTGCCTGCCACATTGCGGTTCCGGGTGTTGGTCATCGCTTTGGTTCCAAGCCTCGTGCTCTTAGTCTTCGGTGTAGGGTTGAGCGCGTATTTGCTCGTCAACGCCTTACAGCAGCGCGAGAGGGCGCACCTGCTTGGCCAGGGTTATCAGATGGCAGCGCCCTTTATGCCGGCCATGAGTCAAGAGCGTCGTGCGAGTATCCTGGCGGTTTCTGATCCTGCTCCGGAGAATCGGGTGGTCTTGGCTCGGGCTCGCCAGGACATGGATGGTTTGCTGGCTCGGTTCAGGGCAATATCGTCTCAAGTGGCGGATGCCATGCCACCGGGAGCGAAGGCGTCGATCGACGAGTTCGTCGCTAAAATTCCTCAACTTATCACCACTCGCCAAGCGGTCGACGCTGGTCGCATATCTCGACTTGACGTGTACCGCGCCTACAATGCGGTGGCGGACGCCATGATTGCGGCCGCAGGTGCCATCGGTAAGGACTCCACCGACAAAGAAGTAGCCCTTGACCGGACGATGGCCTCCGATCTGATGCGTGCGTCAGATTGGCTGGATCGTGCTCATGCACTCGCCGCGGGAGCGCTGTCTGGAGACGGCTTGACGGTCGAAGAGCTGCACGAATACAACTACCTCACGCAAGGCTACCGTGCCGAGTTGGATGCGCTTGCACCCCTTTTGGGGGAGCAACAGGGCCAACTGGCGGCAGTGCGTTCGTCGCGAGCGTGGCAACAGCTGTCCGTCGTCGAGACTGCTCTTGTTGAGCAGGAATACTTCGCCCGCGCACGGAGTTCGTTGAACACTAAGACTTCAAAGTTCGAGTCGTCTAAAGTCCAGCCGATAAAGACTGAGCCACCGCAGGCCGATCTACCAGTTCTCCCGGTCAGCTTCCAGGACTGGCAGAATGCTGCTCACCAGAGCGCAACCATGCTGAGCGGTCTGGGCCTGGACACGCTGGGCGCTCAGGCAGCCAAGGCGGAGGAAGACCAAGCCAACACCGCTTTCGTCCGTTCGCTTATTGCTGCCTTGGTAACAGTGTTGGTAACTGCGGCTGTTCTGGTCGTTGCGATCCGGCTCGGCAACAATCTCATCCGACGATTGGTGCGACTCCGTACTGAGACACTTGAACTGGCTGATGAACATTTGCCGGAGGTTGTGGCGCGGCTGCGTGCCGGTGAGCAGATTGACGTCGCCACAGAGGTGCCCGCACTTGACCATGGCGACGACGAGATCGGCCAGGTGGCTGCGGCCTTCAACAAAGCTCAGCACACAGCGGTGGCCGCAGCGGTACAAGAGGCGAAGACCAGGGAGGGCATCAACGCGGTGTTCCTGAACATCGCACGCCGAAGCCAGACGATCGTGCACCACCAACTGCAGGTCCTCGACTCGGCAGAGCGTGCGGTTGACAACCCTGACCAGCTCCAGCTGTTGTTCCAGCTGGATCATTCGACAACCCGGGAACGCCGGAACGCCGAAAATCTGATCATTCTCGGCGGCGGCCAGCTAGCCCGGCAGTGGCGCAACTCGGTATCCCTGGTTGAGATCGTGCGCAGCGCTGTCGCCGAAGCCGAGCAGTACACCCGAGTCACGATCGCCCGGGTTCCTGATGTTCTGGTCGACGGCCAGGCTGTTGCCGACCTCATCCACCTGCTGGCCGAATTGGTCGACAACGCCACCTCTTTCTCACCTCCGGGATCTCCTATCGAGGTGCGTGGCAACCCGGTTGGTAAGGGCGTGGTCGTCGAGGTGGAAGACCAGGGACTCGGCATTGAGGCCGAGCGGCGCGAGGCTCTCAACAAGATGTTCCGCGATCCGCCCGATTTCGGGATCATGGCGTTGCTCGATGACCCGCGAGTTGGCTTTTTTGTGGTGGCGCGGCTAGCCCATCAGCATGGCATGCGGGTTACTCTGACGGAGTCAACTTATGGTGGCGTGCGGGCTGGAGTGTTGATTCCCAGCGCATTGATCAGTACGCCTAACCGGGACTCTGAAGTTGAGCCCAACGAAAGCGATGAAACCGACAAGTCGACGGATCAGGGTGCTCCTCTTGTCGTCGATAAAGCTGTAATCCACAAAAATGGGTCATCGCAGACGCAATCAATGCCCACAAAGCCGCAACCCGCTGTGGCTAGCACCGGCGCAGAGGAAACCGATGCTCAGCAGCCACGGCACGCAAGTGATCGTCCCGCGCTACCGCGTCGCCGCCCACAGGAACACCTGGCAAGGCAACTTCAGGGCGAAGTTGCGGCGGGCGGCAACGGTCAGATCTTTGAGCCGGATCTTGACCTCGCCGCCCAGCATGCCCAGAATACTCTGTCTGCATTTCAACGGGGAACTGAGCGTGGTCGCACCAATGGTGATAAGCCCCAGCCGTAACTCGGGACTGGATGACTAGCCTGAACGACAAGGGACATCATGGTAAAACCGAAGACAACAATCGATCTACGCTGGCTGCTCGATGATTTTGTTGGACGGGTTGCGGCTGCTGAACGTATAGTGGTGCTTTCTGCCGACGGCTTACTCGTGAGCCGATCGAGTGGCTTGTCCAACGAGGATGCTGAACACCTTGCGGCAATAGCGTCAGCCTTTCAAGGCTTGGCCCGCGGCGCTGCCCGGCACTTTGAGGGTGGCGGAGTTCGGCAAACCCTCGTCGAGATGGATAATGTGTTCTTGGTGGTGACCGCCGCTGGACGAGGTGCCTGCCTTGCGGTCCTGGCTTCGGACAAGGCTGACCTTGGCCTGATCGCCTACGAGATGAATATCTTGCTTAAAAGAGTAGGCACGTACTTGTCGGCTGCACCGCGGATCGCTAATTCCGGCGACACCTATGGCGCCCACGCGTCATGAAGCTGGAAAACGAGTTTTGGTTTGATGAGGATGCAGGTCCTCTGGTTCGACCTTACGCCGTCGCTCGTGGTCGGACCAGGCCAACTCGTCACAATCTCGAAATGACCACCCTCGTTGTTGCCGCGAGGACAGACGGCGACGTGAATGTGGACCGGGAATATGCTCACATCCTGCGCATGTGCCAACGGCCGTTGTCAATCGCTGAAGTGTCCGCAACGTTGAATCTGCCACTTGTGGTGGTCAAGGTGCTGCTCAGCGATCTCATCGATTGGGGCCTCATCATTTTCCGATCTCCACCACGAACGTCCGAAGTCCCTCAGATGGAACTACTGCAGGCGGTTCTCGATGGCATTCGTAAGCTCTGAAACGTCGGCGACTCACGCGCTGTCAGCCAGTGCCGTCAAGATTTTGATAGCGGGTGGATTCGGCGTCGGCAAGACGACCATGGTCGGGTCGGTGAGCGAGATCCGGCCCCTGCGCACCGAAGAAATGCTCACCGAACTAAGCTCCGGCGTTGATGATCTTTCAGGCGTCGAGGACAAAACCACAACGACGGTCGCGTTGGATTTCGGACGTATCACGATCAATCCCGAGCTCATCCTGTACCTCTTCGGAACTCCAGGTCAACAACGTTTCTGGTTCATGTGGGATGAACTTGCCTACGAGGCGCTAGGTGCGGTCGTTCTCGCGGACACTCGGCGGCTGGAAAGCTGCTTTGCTGCAGTAGACTTCTTCGAGCGCCGAAAGATTCCCTTCGTGGTTGCCGTCAATTGCTTCGATAATGCGCCATTATACGAGGTTCAGGAGGTTCGCGAGGCGCTCAGCATCGACAACGCAATCCCGACCGTGCTGTGCGACGTGCGCAAGCGAAATTCCAGCAAGCAGGTGCTTGTCACGCTCCTGGAATATCTCATTGGCCTGGCCAAGTCCGCCACCACGCCGACTGAGGCATCCTCACCCGTGCAATGACCGGGCAATGACATGGACGGCGGAGATTGGCCGCGGTTGCGCATGAAGCCACCAAGTGGGTGGTCAGAGCTGGATCACTGAAGCCGGTGGTCGCCTAACGTGACTCCAGATCGACAGATCCGTGTCACTACGCTGTTCGAGGGTAATCCATTCGAGAGGGTGCTACGCCTGCACCTGCTGCGCGTAAGTTGCTTTAACGAACAGATGGCGTTTGGACGGCACCGGTGAGGTGACCATGCACATACCCGACGGTTACCTCAGTCCCCAAACCTGCGCGGCCGGCTTCGTCGTCGCGGTTCCCGTGCTGGCCGCAGCCGCAGCCAGGGTGAACAAGCGGGTGAAGACCCGCCACGTACCGACGTTGGCAATGCTGTCCGCAGTCTGCTTCCTGATCATGATGTTCAACGTGCCCATACCGGATGGCACCACCGCTCACGGGGTGGGCGCAGCTTTGATAGCGATCCTGCTAGGACCATGGGCAGCGGTCATCGCGGTCAGCGTCGCCCTCGGGTTCCAGGCGCTGTTGTTCGGTGATGGTGGGGTGCTTGCCTACGGCGTCAACGTGGTCAACATGGCCATCGTTTTGCCGTTTGTCGCCTACGGGCTGTACCGCCTGATCTCGGGTAGCGCGCACCTGACCAGTCCCCGCCGGGTGGTGGCCGGCTTCCTCGCCGGGTATGCAGGACTCACCGTCGCAGCACTGTGTGTGGGCATCGAACTCGGTATCCAGCCCAGCCTGTTCCACGACGCCAACGGTGCCCCGCTGTACTCGCCGTACAACCTTTCCCAGTCGATCACGGCCATGCTGTTCGCCCACCTGACCGTCGCCGGGGTCGCCGAGGGCATCATCGCGGCCGTAGTGGTGGCCTACCTGCAGCGGGCCAACCTTCCCTTGCTGCAGGTCAACCATCCCGGGATACCGGTCGATGCCGACGCGGCGGCAGCAGAGGGTGCTCGCCGGCGGCGGCTGCGCCCGGGTGTGGTCGCCGGTGCGGCGATGGCCGTGATGGTGGTGCTCACGCCGCTGGGCCTGCTGGCCCAGGGAACCGCGTTCGGCGAGGACTCCCCTGATGCACTGAAAGACAAACTCGGCCTGTCCACGATCCCGGCGGGCCTGAACAAGTACGCCGAGTTCTGGCGCAAGACGCTGTTTCCCGACTACGGCTTTGCCAGCGGAGAACACCCGGTCTTGAGTTACCTCGTCTCCGCCGTGGTCGGGATCTTGATCGTCGGGCTGGTGGTCTTCCTGATCGCCAAGCTGGTCACGGTCGCGACCCACCGTGGTAGTTCCACCGCTGATGCCAGGAAGTCCGAACAGGTCCGATCATGATCGGTTCGCCGGCCAGTGTGGCATCACCCGGATCGCATCCTCCGTCGGTGCCGCAGTGGTTGCTCCAGCAGGACGTGGCGCTGTGCCCGTGTGGCTGCATCGGTAAGCGCAAAAAGGGCAGCTACCTGGCCAAGACCATCCAGGGCGGCGCCAAGCTGTTGCAGCAGGTGATGTTCGGCGAGGATGTCGCCGCGGCACGTGGTGTACTGCAGCGCATCGACCCCCGGGTCAAACTGATGAGCCTGATCGGCTTGCTCGTCGTCGCCGGACTCTCCCACTCGATGATCACCCTGGCGGTGATGTACGCGGCCACGCTCGGACTCGCGGCCGCATCGGCTCTGCCGATCGCCTTTTTCATCAAGCGGGTATGGCTGTTTGTGCCCATCTTCACCGGCATCGTGGTGCTGCCCGCCACGCTTTCTGTGGTGACCCCGGGCGACATCGTGGTGACACTGTGGCACTGGCACGGCACCCCTGAGGGCATCACGCAGCAGGGACTCCTCGCCGCGGGACGGTTAGTGGCCAGGGTCGCGGTGTCGATCTCCCTGGTGGTGCTGCTGACCTTGACCACACCCTGGATCCGGTTGCTGGCTGCGCTGCGCAGCCTCGGCGTGCCGCGGATCTTCATCCTGATCATCGGCATGGCCTACCGTTACCTCTTCCTGCTGCTGACCTCGGTCACCGACATGTACCAGGCGCGCCAGGCCCGCACTCCCGGCACGCCCCGACACGACCGCCGCGCCCGGGCATTTCTGGGGGCCAGCGTGGGCACGTTGCTGGGCAAGGCCAACCAGCTGTCCGAGGAAGTCCATCAGGCCATGACCGCGCGCGGGTATCGTGGCGACGCCAAATCACTTGAGCAGCCGCGGTTCCACCCAGCCGACGCCTACTACCTCGGGTCAGTGGTCATCTTCGCTGCCGTGATGATGATCGGGGACCACCTCCTTGGCCGCTGAAGCTGACGCCGACGCGGCCGCAACGGGTCAGATCTCCACTCCACGGTGGGCCGAGCCCGATGGCGAGCCGATCCTGGAGGCCAGCGGGCTGCACTATGCCTATCTGGACCGTTATCCCGCCCTCACCGACGTGTCGTTCACGATCCAGCGCGGGCAACGAGTCGCGCTGCTGGGTGCCAACGGCTGCGGCAAGTCCACCCTGCTCAAAATCCTCGATGGCCTCATTTTTGCCTCCCAAGGCTCCTACTCCGCCTTCGGTCAGCCAGTCACCGAGGACACCATGGAAGACGTCCAGATGTCCGAGGGCTTTCGTTCCCGCATCGGTTTCGTCTTTCAAAACTCCGATGCCCAGGTCTTCTCACCGACGGTCCGGGAGGAGATCGCGTTTGGCCCGCTGCAGCTGGGTATCTCCCGCGAGGACACCGCTAGCCGCGTCGAGGACATCACCCGCATGCTGGGCATCACCGACCTGCTCGACCGTGCCCCCTACCAGCTTTCCGGCGGCCAGAAGAAAAAAGTCGCCATCGCCACGGTCCTGGTCATGGGTCCCGAGGTGCTGCTGTTCGATGAACCCACTGCCGCGCTGGACCCGCGGACGCAGTACTGGCTGATGGACCTCATCGAACAACTCGGTAACGCCGGCAAGACCATTGTGCACGCCACCCATGACCTGGATGCCCTGTACCGCATCGCCGACCGCTGCCTGATCTTCAGCGAAGACCACCGCATCGTTGCCGAAGGCACCCCTGAGCAGATCCTGGCCGACCGGCAACTCCTGCTGCAGGTCAACCTCATCCACGAACACAGCACGTTGCCCACTCCACCGCAACCCCCCCTCGAACCGTTGCATCGTGGGAAACGCTGACCGTCGAACCGGCGGCGGTCCAGGTGGTGGCGATCGTGCTCGGGCACCTGGTCGCCGCGGTGGGAGCGCGCGACCGGGCGGTCCGGCTGCTGCCCGCCAACCCCGCGGTGCCCCAGTTACCGCTGGTCACGGCAATGGTGATACTGACCATGGACGCGATCGGGCTCGTTTCCGCGCCCTGACACCAGGACTAGCCGGTGATGTGATGAAGCTGCGCCCGGCACACCTGGGCAGCGTGCCTGGCGGTTTCGGAGTGGACGCGGCAGTGGCTGTGATGGACGGCGTGTTGACCGCATTCGGCGGCGCACCGATCGGCGGCGGTTGCTGCTGCTTGCAAGATGGCCTTGAGGACGCCGGTATCGGTGGCTGTGTCGCGCGACAGCACCCGGTGTGCCGCGGCAGCGATATCGGCGCAGTCCAGTGCCGCACGAGTAGCGCTGAGCATGTCGGTCGTGTTGTGCGCCATCATCGCCGTGGCGCAGGCGGTCGAATGACGGTCGAGATCGGTAAGGACCTCTAAGACGGTGCCCAATTCGTGCACGGTGGACATCACTTTCATGCTGATGTCGGGCGCGGGGGTCGCCGGCGCGCAACGAGCAAGCGTGGTGACTCGTGCTGCATCGTCGCTGAATTGGTTGCAGGCAGGGCAGGTCGCCAGGTGTGCGTCAACCGCCCTTGAATCTATGGGGCTCTCTTCGCCGTCGAGCCGAGCGGAGACGGCCTCCCTACACTGTGTGCAGTCCACGTGACAGTAGTCCTCCGCTGGATCTCTGAGGTTCCCGGAAAACTTTCGGTTAGCCTTCTCAGGTGGGTGTCGCTCGATCAGATGACACGTGGATCACCGCATTGGCGCTCGCCGCGGGTGCGGGGGACCACATAGCTCTGACGACGTTCATTCGCGCTACCCAGCGCGACGTATACCACTTCCTTGCCTACCTCTGCGCAGACGACGTGGCAGGAAATCTTACCCAGGAAACCTACCTGCGGGCCTTTCGATCCTTGCCGACCTTCACCGGCCATTCCAGCGCCCGTAGCTGGTTGTTGTCGATCGCTCGGCGGGTGGCGGTCAACCAGATTCGGCGTGTCAGCGACCCGGCGGCTTCCACGCAGCCGCGATCAGGATGGGAAGAAGGGGCGGTGCTGCGGGAACTGGTGACCGGGCTGGAGGCCGACCGGCGTGATGCGTTCGTGCTCACCCAGGTCCTGGGTTTGGACTACGCGACCGCCGCTGAGGTATGCGAGTGCCCGGTCGACACCGTCCGCTCCCGAGTGGCCCGGGCCCGCGAAGACCTCGTCCGCGCCATGAACCATCTCGGATGGCCCGGCCGAAGCACCACCGGCCCTTAATGCCGCAACGGCACATTTCTTGCCGTCGAGTTCCCCCGATATGCATTCGGGTGTCTAGCTGCTGCCGAATCGTGCCGTGAACTCGACGGTAGCTACGTGGCGAGGCCATCTCAAGGTCGGTCTTGTCGAGTTCACGGCACAGGCAGTGCGTGCCGTTGCGAGGGTGGGGTTGGGTGCTGCGAGCGGCGCCCGGGTGGTGGTCCAGCGCCATCGCTGAGTCAACTGCCGATGGCGAGTCGAGCAGCGGCTGCCCCGAAGTGCTGAGCGTGGGCTCGGGCACCGCGCAGGGCGGCCCGGGCCGCATTGGCGCCGCAGGCGCCGTGCACTGCGCCGCCAGGATGCGCCGACGACGAGGCCAGATAGAGGCCCGCGATCGGAGTTTCTGGCCGTCCCAGCCCGGGCGTCGGGCGGAATACCAATTGCTGGTGCACCGCGGTGGTGCCGCCATTGACCGCACCGCCGACGAGGTTGGCGTCGCTGGCCTCGAATCGTTGCGGTGTGGTGATGCGCCGCGCGATCACGAGTTGGCGCATTCCCGGGGCGAACCGCTCCAACTGCCGCTCCAGGCGATCGGCGAAGGTTTCGCGTTCCCGCTCATCCCAGGATCCGGTGAGGTCGCCGCCGGCGTCGCCGCGTACCCGGCGCGGCACATGGGTGTAGGCCCATAGTGATTCCGTGCCTGCCGGGGACCGGCACGGGTCGGCCGTGGTCATCTGCCCGACGAGCAGGAACGGCTGCGCCGGTATCCGGCCGGTGGAGATCTGCGCGGCGTAGTCACTCATCTCGTCCAGGCTGCCGGCGATATGCACGGTGCCCGCGCTGGCGACGCCACCTGCTTGCCACGGCACCGGCCGGCGCAACGCCCAGTCCACCTTGAATGTCGAGTAATCCCACTGGAAGCGGCGCAGATCGTCGCGCAACCGCGCCGGCAGGTGCTGCCAACCGACCAGGCCACCGTAGAGCTGCGTGGCCGCGGTCGCGGCGAGCACCGCTCGGCGGACCGGGATCTCGTCGCCCGCCTCGGTGCGAACCGCGACGGCCCGGCCGCGGCGGACGATGACCTGCCGCACCGCGTCCGCGCACCGCAGGACGCCACCCCGCTCTTTCAGGCGCCGCACCAGCGCCGCGGTGAGCTGCCCGGACCCCCCTTCCGGCACCGGCCACCCGTACTGGTGACCCAGCATGGCCAGCAGCCACCCGTACAGCGAGCTGGCGGCAGTTTCCGGTGTCAGATCCGCATGCAGCGAGCAGCCGGCCAGCAGCAGCGACCCCGGGCCGGAGAACTCCTCGTCGATCAACTTGCGCACCGGCAGCAGCCCGAACCGCATAAACCGCAACAGACCGGCCGGGCCGAGCGTCGCGGCCAACCGCAACCCACAACGCACCGGGGGGAACGGCACGAACAACGCGTCCAGGAGGTGCGGTCCTACCCGCTCCCACAACTGGTACAGCCGCCACCAGGCCGCGCCGTCACCGGCGCCCAAGCTGTCCAGCGCAGCGGCTGTGCGGTCCAGATCTCGGGACAACACCGCGGCCCGCCCGTCCGGCAGCGGGTGCGCGAGCACCTCCGGGGCGTGTAACCATTTCAGCCCGTAGTTCTCCAGTTCCAGTGCCTGGATCGGCCTGGAGGCCGCGGCCATCGGGTAAAACGCGCTGCAGTGGTCGTAGACGAAGCCCTCAGCCGGCCCCGGCCCGCTGCGCACCCCGCCGCCCGGCTCGGGTTGCTGCTCGCAGACCACGACTGACCAGCCGGCGTCGGCGAGCACGTTCGCGCCGACCAACCCGTTCGGACCTGCGCCGATGACCACTGCATCCGGCATTCCCGCGTTGCTGCCTGCCGCCACACCGCGGGATACCCCGCACCCGCTGCTCACCAACCGGCCACCCGAGTCGATCACGGCTACCGGATTTGCGCGACGAGGGAAGTGGCGCAACAGTGGGGGACGGCCACGCGGGCGCCGGCCACCAGCGGTCGAAGTCGCTGGCGACTTGGTCATCAAGGACCCGGCGCGGATCTGCAACCCGGATGGGTGGAGCCCAGATCCCATGCCGGAAGGGCATCTGGCAAACATCCGAGCAGTCCAGTGATCGACTAATCACACGGGGGTAGGCGCGAGTAATGGGTACAACAAGCATGCGCGAGGCCTTGGACGAGGGGAGCGAGCCGCCGGGTGACCGGTCGGCCACCTCCCGGTTGACGGCCGCCGAGATCTACTCCGCGGCGGTGCGGATCGGCGAGGACGAGCTCAAGCGCTCCTCGACCGGGCTTGCCCTGTCGGGCTTGGCCGCCGGCCTGGGCATGGGCCTGACCGGCCTGGGCTCGGCGGCAATCCTCGCCGAGACGGGTAACGGGGCGGCGCACTACCTGCTCGCCAACCTGCTCTACCCGTTGGGCTTCATCGTGGTGATCGTGGGCCGAGCCCAACTGTTCACCGAGAACACGCTGTTCCCGGTCGTGCTCGTGCTCGACCGCCGCCGGCACCTGGGAAACACGCTGCGCCTGTGGACGGTTGTGTTCATCGCCAATGTGGTGGGCGCACTGTTGTTCGCGGTGCTGGTGATCAAGACTGGCGCGGTGTCCCCCGAAGTCGCGGGCGCCCTGAGCCAGCTCGGAACGAAGACGGTTCAAGGCAGTTTCGGGCACCTGTTCTGGGCAGGTGTGGCCGGCGGATGGATCATCGCGTTGATGGCCTGGCTGGTCACCGCCAGCCGCTTCACCATGGGCCAGATCGCGCTGGTCTACCTGATGACCTTCGTGGTGGGAGCAGCGGGTCTGGCGCACTGCATTGCCGGCAGCGCTGAAGCGCTCTGTGCGGTACTTGCTGGGCAGGTGCCGCTGGGCAGCTACCTGGTGTGGCTGCTGGCAGCCACACTGGGAAACACCATCGGTGGAGTGGTCATCGTCAGCTTGCTCAACTACGGCCAGGTGATGGGATCCAGGCGTGATCTGCGACAGGTCGAACGCCCCCTGTCTGACGTTGAGGCCGATGCGGGCAGCAGGAAGAGTCCTTCGATGCGCCGTTGACACCCGGCGTACCAGTGGCGGAATGTGGCTGAACTGCCGCAGGCGGGCCACGGGTCGCGGCCGAGGTATCCGGCCTCGCAGCCGCGCCGGGCAGTGCCGAGCAGTATTGAGCACCGAGCAGGCGGGTAGGTAGCTAGCGTCGAGTTCACGACACGGTCCAGCGACAGTTCTGTTCAGGCAGCTTCTGTGGTCTGGTCTGTCAGTGGATTGAACGCTGGTTTGGTGATTCGTGTGCGATTCGTCGAATCCGGGCCGTCAACGGACCTGTTCCCCGTCGTGATGGCGACCGGCATAGTGTCTATTGCCGCGGACGCCCACCGGTATTGGCGCCTGGGTATCGCGCTGGGCATCCTCGCGCTGGTTGGCTTCGCCGGGCTGGCTGCCAGGTTCGCCATCGGGGCGATAACTCACCGGACACAGACCGCGGTACTGGCGCGCGATCCCGACGTCGCCCTGCGGATGTTCAGCTTCGTTGCCGCATGCACGGTACTCGGCGCGTGCTGGGATGACCATCCTGCTGCGGTCTGGCTGCTGGGTGGGCTGGCCCTGGGAGCCTGGCTCATTCTCACGCCGCTGGCCGCCTTCAATGTCACCTCCCGGAAGAGCACTGACCTGCGCGACCGTGCCCGTGGCGGGTGGCTGCTGCCCAGCGTGGCCACCGCAGGCCTGGCGATCACCGCGGCAAACCTTGCCCAGCAGGCCCGTGCACCGGAGCTGGTGGTGATCGCCGTGGTGGCCTGGATCATGGCCATCGTGGGGTACCTCGCCGTGGTCTGGCTGATCGGCTGGCGGGCGCTGGCATCGCCGTTCGGACCCGACCAGGTCACCCCGGACAGCTGGATCCTGATGGGCGCACTGGCAATCACCACGCTGGCTGGTGACCACATCGTTGCCGCGGCGCGCGCGGTGAACCCGCCCGCCGGGATCGCGCACTGGACCGCGCCGCTCACGCTGGCAGCATGGGTACTAGCCAGTTCCTGGATACCGGCGCTGCTCTACAGCCAGATCTGGCGCATCAACCAACAAGCCGGCTCGCTGCGGTATCAGCATGCGTGGTGGGCAGCGGTGTTCCCGTTAGGGATGTACTCGGCGGCATCCGCGGCCACGGCCGTTGAACTGCACCTGCGTTCCCTGCAGACCGTTTCACTGGTGTTCTTCTGGATCGCCTTCACTACCTGGACGCTGGTCACCACCGGATGGCTGAACACCGTTAGCTGGCATCGGGCAACCAGTTGCCGGGGAAGCCGTGGGGTACCCGGGCGGGAAGGTGCACGCTAGCGACCTGTCCAGAAACACCTCGCGCGGCAGTGTCAGGGCGCGAAGACCAGGCTTACCGCGCCGAAGGTGAGGATCACCATGACCGCGATCAGTGGGTATTGGGTACGGGTTGCGATGGCCGCGGGAAGAGTTTGCATGGCTTGGTCGTGCGCGCTGATCGTGGCAAGAAGATGGCCGGTGACGATAGCGATGATCTGTACCAGCGCGATCGCCGTAATGCTCACCGCGGTGTAATTGATGAGGTGGTGGGCGGTGCCGAAGTAATCGGTTCCGCGGCCAAGGGGGTCGCTGGCCAGGATCACCGTCTCCTGGCCGTCGAAAATGAGCAGGGAAAAGTAATGCGCGATGGCATAGCCGGCGGCGATGGGCACGATGGTGTGCGCGAAGGTGGTCGGTGTCGGGGCGTCACGCTGACCGGGGATGGCCACCTGCCAGGTGCCCATCACGTACACCGTGGCAACCAGCAGGATGCAACCGATCAGTCCCACGGTGGCGATGGCGGGGCCGGTGGGGATGAGGGTGTTCCAGAAGCTGGTTCGGGATAAGCCGTCGAACGCGGTCGAGCCGACGAGCGTGACGACCACTGCGACCAGGCCGGGCGCGGGCTGGATGGTTTTCAACCCGTCAAGCGGGGTGCGCAGTACGAGCCGGCCGTCGCGACGCCGGCCCAGCGGGGCCAATGAGCCCAGCAGGGTGGAGTAGACCTCGAATCCGTCGCCACGGTCGAACCAGCGTTGCCCGAACACCAGCGCCGCGGTGGTGTGCACGACCGCGTAGATCAGGATGAACCACGCGACCACCCGAGGGTCCGAGCGCGCCGGGACGACGAGCTCCAGGTAGGCAAACGCGGCCAGCGATGCCGCCGCCGGCCAGTAGCCCAGCCGCTCCGGCAACGCCCACGCTCCCCGTTGCGGGTCTAGGCGCAGGAGCCGGGCCAGGGCACCGTGCACCAGCCGCAGCGGGTTGACCACTCGCCATACCGGCCCGAACAGCAGCGACGCGGGAACGATCCCCACCCAGAAAGTCACGTAGAACGCCCATGGCGCGATGTTGCGCGTCACGTCGCGCGGGCCGAAGAAACCGATCAGACACACCGCGGCAGACAGCAGGGTTGCCGCGACCCGCAACGCACCCTGTAGTGCGGTGCTGTCCAATACAGTGGCCACCGGCTGCGGGATGGGCCACCCGGCTGTGTCACCGCGCAGTACCGGCTTGCGCCACAGCAGGATCAGTGCCCCGAACGAGATGAGTACGGCCAGACCGGCAGCGCTGGCGGCCAACCAGGTCGGGACGGGAAGGTCAGTGCGGGTGCCAACGCCGTGCGCCAGCAGCATCAGCTCACCTCGAGCCTTCGGGGACGCCAGAGATGGTCAGGGATCTCGTCGCGCTGGCAGGTTGATCGCCGAGGCCGGACAATGGCCGAATGGTTTCACGGTGGGGATTGCGGTCTGCCGTCGTCCTGATCCTTGCGCTCCTCGTGTTGCCCGCTAG
This sequence comes from Pseudonocardiales bacterium, assembly GCA_019241525.1. GTDB lineage: Bacteria > Actinomycetota > Actinomycetes > Mycobacteriales > Pseudonocardiaceae. Next base: position 41,712 of record JAFAWY010000077.1, on the reverse strand, counting down.
CAGCGGTGTCGCCCTAGCCCACTATGCCGGTGGGTTGGCACCATCGGCCAGCCGCTGTGAAATCCGCGCCGTTGACCCGCCGGTCACCGGGCTGCAGGTGAAGGTGATCGAAGCCGGGGCCCGGCTGGAAATCGACAACCGCACCGGTGCCACGGTCGATGTGCTGCCCGAACCTGGGACCGACCGCCTCCGCGAGCCGACCATCTCACCGGGTGATTCGGCACGCTGGTCCGATCGACGGATCGTCGCCGCGGCGCAGGCGCCGGACCCACCCGATCACCGGCGAGCCTGGGCTATTCCCCTGCGGGTGGGCAGCCAGACGGTGACCATCCACGGCGAGCAGGTATGGCCCCCGCCGCCACCGGCTGGCCTGTGGTGGCTGGTGACCGGGTTGGCTGCGCTGGTGGCCGGGGTGATCGGCCTACTTGCGGTACGGCGACGGTGGGCTGCTGTCGCGCTGGGCGTCGCCACCCTGGCGATCGCCGCCGCGCATGTCATCCACCTGCTGGGTTCCACTGGCGTGTTGCCACCAGATCAATCCGTGCCAGCAACGATCCTGGGTTTTGCCGGCCCTGCCATCGCCGCCTGGCCGCTGGGGTTGATCGGCCCCTGGCTGGCCATCTCCGGTCACCCGAGCGGGTCACTGGTCTGCGGCCTGTTCGGCGCCCTGTTGCTCCTGTTCAGTGTGCCCGACGTGACGAGCTTCTTTTACGCTGTGCTGCCCTTCGGGTGGAGCCCTGACCTCGACCGGGTGGCCACCGCACTGGTAGTCGGGGGCGGGTTCGGCCTGTTCGTCACCGGCATCCTGGCGTTACGCGCAATGGCCCGGGCAACCCCGCCCGACGCCGAGCTGGCGCCGACCGCTGACTAAACCGTTGCAGGTCAGCTCAGCCCTCGAACAGCGCCTGTCCCCAGTACCGTGAGGCGTCCGGAACTCCTTGCGGGCAGACGAATAGTGCTGAGCCGACATGGAGGATGTATTCGTTGAGTGCGTCCTGGGTGCCGAGCTTGCGCTGGAGGGTGATGAATTGCGCCGGGTCTTTCTGGAAGCTGATGAAAAACAGCCCGGCGTCCAGGGTGCCGGTTCGGGGATCTATGCCATCGGTGAAGGAGTATCCGCGGCGCAGGATACGCAGCCCGTTGTTGTTTTCGAATGCCGCTAGCCGGATGTGCGCGTCGCCCGGAATGGTCAGCTCGCCGTCGGCGGTTTTGGCGGTGAAGTCCGGATTGTCGAACTCGGTTTTCCCGCTGAGCGGGGCACCGGTGTACTTCGCCCGGCCAAACACCGCTTCCTGGTCGCTGAGCCGGTCACGATCCCACGTTTCGATGAACATCCGGATCCGGCGGGCGACCAGGTAGCTGCCGCCGCGCATCCACTCCTGCCCCGCCTCGGTACCGACCCAGACGTGCTTGTCCAGGGCGGCGGTGTCGTCGCTGCGAATGTTGCGGGTGCCGTCTTTGAAGCCCATCAGGTTGCGGGGCGTCTCCTGCGCCGCGCCGGTGGAAGACGTGCGACCGAAGCCGAGCTGGGTCCACCGGGTGACCACTATGCCGCGCCCCAGCCGCGCCAGGTTGCGCACTGCATGGAAAGCGACTTGCGGATCGTTGGCGCAGGCCTGGATGCCGATGTCGCCTCCGGAGCGTGCCGGATCCAGAGTCTCATGGGGCAGCGCCGGCAGGTCGGTCAACGCCGCCGGTCGGCGCGGCGCCAGCCCAAAACGTCCGTCGAACAGCGAGGGGCCGAACCCGACCGTGATGGTCAGTTTCGCCGGTGACAACCCGACCGCTTCCCCGGTGTCCGCCGGAGGCATCTCATCCGCGTGCGAGTCACCGGGCACCATGACGCCCCGGGTCATCGCCTCTGCGGCCGCAGTCCAGGTTTTGAGCAACGCCTGGAGATCCTCGCGGCGGGTGGTCGTGGCGTCAAAGGCCGCGAAGGCCAGCCGGTCTTGAATATCGGTGGTGATCCCGGCCTGGTGAGCACCGTAGAACGGGACGGTGTGCTGCTGCGCGGCGCCGGCTGACTGGGTGGCGCAGCCGGCAAGGCCGATGCCGGCAGCGTTGATCAACCCTAGCCCAGCGACGCCGCCCAGCAAGCGCCGCCGCGACAACCGGGCAGCTGACGCCGGTTCCATGGTCACACTACCCGTCCTGCGACGTGGGACATCGGCTCGGCCAGAGCGTTGACCGCGTTGGCCAGCTCGCGCCGCTGGTCTTGCGCGACGGTGCTGTAGTCGACGTAGCCGTCGCCTTGCCGGTACTTCGACAGCCGGTCAGTCACATCCGCGAATCGGGTTTCCAACTGCTGGACCAGCGCCGGGTCCTTGGCTGCCAGGGCCGGTTTGAGCAGCTCGAAGCACTTACGTGCACCGTCGACGTTAGCTGCGAGATCCCACAAGTCGGTGTGCGAGTAGCGGTCCTCCTCACCGGTGATCTTCGTCGTCGACACCTCGTTGAGCAGCTCGCCTGCCCCGTTGCCCAGCTGCGCCGGTTGGTAGGTCTCGGTGGCCACCTTCGACTTGAGTGTGGCGATGTCGGCGTCGAGCTTGTCGGCAAGCGGCCCCATCCCGTTCAGCGTCTTGTCTTGCCACAGCGCCTTTTCAATGCGGTGAAAGCCGGTCCAGTCAGCGGGGTTATCGACGTCGTCAATGCGCGCATCGATTTGTGGATCCAAATCTCCGAAGCTTTCAGCTACTGGTTCGATGCTTTCGTAGTGCACCCGTGCCCCCGGATAGAGCTGCTTGGCCTTATCCATGTCGCCCGCCCGCACCGCATCGGTGAACTGTTTGGTGCTGGTCACCAACTGATCCACCTCTGCGACGACGTAGTCGTGGTAGCCCTGGGTGGCCGCCGCCAGGGTGGCGTTCGCCGGCCCGGCACCTGGTTGTCCAGCGCCACCGGTGACGGTGAGGGGCCAGTCGTTTTTCGCGCCGCCGGCGCAATGAACGCTGTATGCCCCGCCGCCGTCCAGTCGCAGCACAAGGTCACCCGACGAGCCGGGCTTGACGCCCTCCTTCTCACCGACAATCTTGCCGTCGCGCAGTAACTCCACTTCGGTGACGTGTGACGCGCCGGAATTGGTGATCATGAACCGCACCGGGCCCGCGGGCACGCTCGCCGGTTGCGGCTCGCAACCGGCCTCCGACAGAGCGACTTTGACTTCGCTGGTCGGCTGGCTGGCCTGCTGGTTTGCCGGAGCCGCCGTATCCGATCGACTGCAGCCCGCCAGCGCCACCGCGGCGCAGATCAAGACCGTGACAGCAGCCCCCCGGTCGAAGGAGCCCGTGATTGGTGATGAATCTCGATTTTGGCTTTGCGGAGTAACTGATCTAGCCCACATGGTGACCTCGCCACCGCCATTGGTGTGAATAGCCTGGCCTCACAGAGGCTAGGCTCGCCTTAATAACGATGTCAATGCCCCCCGGTATTTGTTCCTCATGCCCACCAACCCGGCCGCCGCGCATGGATCCCGCTGGAGAGGTTTAGCTATGTGCTCGTGGGTAATCCGAGGCTGGTCCAGAACCCAGCTGGAGGAGGTTCACGTGGCGCAACAGCGCACCGACATTGATGTCATCGACGAGCTGGTCACCGACCACCGGGAGGCGCTGCAACTCCTCGGCCGGATCGTGTCGAGCACTGACGTCGACGAGCGCAGGGAGCTTGCCGACACAGTGATCAGCGAGGTTGTGCGGCACTCGGTGGTGGAGGAAATGTACGTTTATCCCGCCATGCGGGAGTACCTGCCGGACGGTGAGCAGGCCGCCAAGCACGACACCGAAGAGCATCAGGAACTCGAAAAGGTCATGAAGCAGCTTGAGGGGGTCCAAGCCGCCGAGCCGCGCTTCGATGCCTTGATCCAGGAGATGACCGACAAGCTGCGCCATCATGCGCATGACGAAGAAACCGAGCAGTTTCCCCAGCTGCGGGAGCGGGTGCCTCGGGACGAGCTGATCAAGCTGCGGGAAAAGGTGGACTCGGCGAAGAAGGTGGCCCCGACCCGCCCGCACCCGGGAGCACCGCACAGCGAGCTGTTCCACAAGATCGTCGGTCCCGGAGTGGGAATGGTCGACCGGCTACGTGACAAGCTCACCAACCGGCCTCATTAGGCAGACTTCAATAGATAGGCCGACTTTTCTCATGGCGGCGACGGCACGGTAGGTCGTGCCGTCGCCGCCATGACTTGGCGTCCGTCCTGATGACGGCGCAGGAGAACAGGAGGACTATCGGCATAGTGCAGACCACACACTTCGGTCATTCCTGCGTACTGCTTGATACCGGCTCGGCGAGGCTATTAATCGATCCAGGAACCTGGTCTCAGGGGTTCGAGAGCGTCACCGGGCTAGACGCCGTACTCGTTACTCACCAGCACGGCGACCACCTCGACGCCCAGCGGCTGCCCGCGCTGCTGCAGGGCAACCCGGAGGCACGGCTGATCGTCGATCCGGGCAGCGCCGAACAGCTCAGCGACCACGACCATGAGGTCGCCACGTCCGGTATGACGTTGCAGGTGGGCGGTACGCGTGTCGAGGTGCTGGGCGGAGACCACGCGGTGATCTACCCGGACGTCCCGATGGTCCCCAACAACGCCTACCTGGTCGACGGCACGTACCTCCATCCCGGTGACTCGTTCACCCTGCCGCTGGGTCAGGTGGAGGTGCTGTTCGTGCCGACATCGGCGCCGTGGCTCAAAGTTGCCGAGGTGATCGACTACCTGCGGGCGGTGTCGCCGCGTACCGCGGTGCCCATCCACCAGGCGGTGCTGTCCACGCAGGGCGAACAGCTCCACTACCGGCTGCTCGGCAACCTGAGCTCACCACAGACCACGGTGCAAGTGCTAGACCATGGCGAGCCCACCACGCTGTGAGCTGCGCCGTCCTCCGGTTTCCCCTTCGTGCGGAGCGGGCATCGGAAAGGGGGAACAGTCCCTGTGACCTGACAGGAAGGAACCGAGATGGCCGCGCAGGGCGTGGTGAGGTGGTTGGAGGATCTCAGCTTGGACGATGTCTCCCTGGTCGGCGGCAAGAACGCCTCGATGGGAGAAATGATCCGAGTCTTGGCGCCGAAGGGCATTCGGGTGCCGGGCGGGTTTGCCACCGTTTCCCAGGCCTACTGGGACTTCCTGGACGCCAACGACTTGCGCGGGTCCATCGTCGAGCAGCTCGCGGCGTTGCGCCGTGGCGCTGACCTGGCAGAAGTGGGCGCCACCATCCGTGAGATGATCATGGAGGCGGAGTTCCCGCAGCACCTTGAGCAAGGACTCCGGGATGCCTACCGGGAACTCGGGACTCGCCTGCAGCGAGAGGATCCGGACGTGGCGGTGCGCAGCAGCGCCACGGCTGAGGACCTTCCTGAGGCCAGCTTCGCCGGCCAGCAGGAAACCTTCCTCAACATCAGGGGTGAAACGGCGTTGCTGGAAGCCTGCAAACGGTGTTACGCATCCCTGTTCACCGACCGAGCGATTAACTACCGGCAAGACCACGACTTCGACCACCTCAAGGTGGCCCTCGCCGTCGGCGTGCAGGAGATGGTCCGCTCTGATCTAGCCGGAGCCGGCGTGGTGTTCTCGATCGACACTGACAGCGGCTTCCCGCGGGTAGTGCTCATCAACGCCTCATGGGGATTGGGCGAGTCAGTGGTGGCCGGGGCGGTGGACCCGGATGAGTACCTGGTGTTCAAGCCGCTGCTGGATGACCAGTCATTGACTCCGGTGATCTCCAAGAAGGTCGGACGCAAGCAATCTAAGATGATCTACAGTGAATCGGGCGACGACCCGACGAAGACCGTCGGAACGGCAGAGAAGGAGCAGCTGGCGTTCGTCCTGGATGATCGGGAAGTACTGCAGCTGGCCAGGTGGGCCACGGTGATCGAGGATCACTACGACGCGGCGATGGACATCGAGTGGGCCAAAGACGGCCACAGTGGTGATCTCTACATCGTCCAGGCGCGACCTGAGACGGTGCACGCACGCAAAGATGCCTCGACCCTCCGTTCGTACCGGCTCAGTGAGCGCGGCACGGAGTTGACCAGGGGTCTGGCCATCGGTGATGCCATCGCCGCCGGGAAGGTCTGCAACCTGAACAGCGCCGAGGAGATCGACCGGTTTGAAGACGGTGCGGTGCTCGTCACCGGTATCACCGACCCGGACTGGGAGCCGATCATGAGGCGGGCCGCGGCCATCGTCACCGACCACGGCGGGCGCACCTCGCACGCTGCCATCGTCAGCCGGGAGCTGGGCGTGGCGGCTGTCGTCGGGACCGGCGACGCCACGACCATCCTGTCCGATGGTCAGCAGATCACCGTGTCGTGCGCCGAGGGCGACCAGGGTGTTGTGTACGAGGGGATCCTGGAGTACGAGGACCGCGAGATCGACCTCGCCGACATCCCCGAATCGACCACTGAGGTCATGTTGAACGTCGCCGATCCGTCAGCCTCCTTCCGGTGGTGGCGGCTTCCGGCCGACGGGGTGGGCCTGGCCCGCATGGAGTTCATGATCAATAACCAGATCCAGATTCATCCGATGGCCCTGGTCGGTATCGACGATCTCGAGGATGCCGATGTTCGCCGCCGGATTGCCGAGCTGACCCGCGGTTATGACGACAAGACGGAGTTTTTCGTCGAGCGTTTGGCCTACGGGATCGCGCGCATTGCGGCCACCTGGTGGCCAAAGCCGGTGATCGTCCGGATGAGCGATCTCAAGACCAACGAATACGCCAGGCTCATCGGGGGTGCGGCGTTCGAGCCTCAGGAGGAAAATCCCATGCTGGGCTGGCGGGGAGCCAGCCGCTACTACAGCGAGGGATACCGGCAGGGTTTCGGTCTCGAGTGCCGGGCCATTCGCCGGGTCCGCGACGACATGGGGCTGACCAACACTGTGGTCATGATCCCGTTCTGCCGCACCCTGCAAGAAGCCGATCGAGTCCTGGAGGTGATGGCCGATCAGGGTCTGCGCCGCGGTGATAACGGTTTGCAGGTCTACGTGATGGCCGAGATCCCCGCCAACATCGTGCTCGCGGAGGACTTCGCCGAGCGTTTCGACGGGTTCTCTATCGGCAGCAACGATCTCACCCAGCTCGTACTCGGCGTCGATCGAGACTCTGGGCGGCTGGCATCACTGTTCGATGAGGACGATCCGGCTGTCACCACGAGCGTCCAGAACTTGATCGACTCAGCCCATCGCAAGGACCGTAAAGTCGGTCTGTGCGGTCAACGGCCCAGTGACGACCCCGATTTCGCCCGCTTCCTGGTCCGCGCCGGCATCGACTCCATCTCGGTCACGCCCGACAGCTACCTGCGGGTGAAAGAGAACGTCGCGGCCGCCGAGAAGGAGCAACAGGGAGACGGACAGAGTTAACAGGACGCCGCGCCCAGCCGCTGGGCAGTGCAGCGGCACTTGACGCGGTGGTTGGGCGCCACGCCGGAGGGATTGTCCATGTGCCTTCGGTGAACAGATTTGTCGTGCTTGTTGCGGTGGACCGAGTCGAGGAGGAGGAATACGTGGCTGTCAACCCCCCGTGGTGGCGTGACGCGGTGATCTATGAAATCTATATCCGCAGCCTCGCCGACGGCAGCGGTGATGGGGTTGGCGACATTGCCGGGATCCGGTCCCGCCTGCCCTACCTGCGCGACCTCGGTGTGGACGCGGTGTGGATCACCCCCTGGTACCCGTCACCAATGGTCGACGGAGGCTACGACGTCGCAAACTACCGGGACATCGACCCACTGTTCGGCACGCTGGCCGAGGCAGAGTTGCTGATCGGCGAGGTGCACGAACACGGCATGCGGCTGATCATCGACTTGGTCCCAAACCACACCTCCGATCAGCACCCCTGGTTCCGCGAGGCGCTGGTCGCCGGCCCCGGTGCACCGCAGCGTGAACGGTATGTGTTCCGGGACGGCAAGGGCCCTGACCAACCGCCGAACGACTGGCGCAGCGTCTTCGGTGGTCCTGCGTGGACCCAGGTTCCCGACGGCCAGTGGTACCTGCACCTGTTCGCGCCGGAACAGCCCGACCTGAATTGGGAGAATCCGGAAGTGCGGGCGGAGTTCGAGGACATCCTGCGGTTCTGGCTCGATCGTGGCGTCGATGGATTCCGCATCGACGTCGCGCATGGCTTGATCAAGCAGCCCGGTCTGCCCGACCTCGGCAGTGCGCAGGAGGACCTGGTGCATCCGCCGGACCGCACCGACCACCCGTACTGGGACCGCGACGGTGTGCACGACATCTTCCGGTCGTGGCGGCGCGTCACGGACTCTTACCGGAATGACCGGATGTTCGTCGCCGAGGCGTGGGTATCCAAGCCCGAACGCCTCGCCCGCTACGTGCGCTCCGATGAGCTGCAGACCGCATTCAACTTCGACTTCCTGCGGTGTTCCTGGGACGCCGACTCGCTGCGTTCGGTGGTCGACTCCTGCATGCGGGCGATGCACGCGGTCGGGGCGCCGACTACCTGGGTGCTGTCCAACCATGACGTCACGCGCCACCTCACTCGCTACGGGCGCCCGCGTACCAGAGCCGAGGGCCCGTTGCACGAGCTCGTCGAGCCCGTCGATCTGGAGTCGGGTACCCGCAGGGCACGGGCCGCGCTGCTGCTGATGCTCGCGCTACCCGGCAGCGCCTACCTCTACCAGGGAGAAGAGCTGGGCCTGGAAGAGGTGGAGGACCTGCCCGATGAGGTTTTGCAGGATCCGACGTGGAAGCGGTCGGGGCACAAGGCGCGGGGGCGTGACGGTTGCCGGGTGCCCCTGCCGTGGCGCGGATCCCGGCCGCCATTTGGCTTCTGCCCTGATCACGTCCAGCCCTGGCTGCCGCAGCCGGCGCACTGGCAGGCGCGCACCGCCGAAGTCGAGGAAACCGGGCCAGAGTCGATGTTGTCCCTGTACCGCGCCGCGTTACGGATCCGTGCAGCGCATCCTGCGCTGGGCGACGGAACGCTGTCGTGGGTGGACGCACCTCCCGGGGTCCTGGTCATCCGCCGCGAGCCGGGCCTGCTGTGCGTGGTCAACCTCTCGGATACCCCGTTCGCGTTGCCCGGCCACGAACAGGTGCTGCTACCCAGCGAGGCGATGCAGGACGGCAAGCTCGCCACCGACACCGCAGCCTGGTTGCAGCTCTAGTGCCACCGGCGTGGTTGAGTGGCGTAGCCCACTGTTGCGCTCGGGCAGCGTTCAGCAACACTGCTCGATCACCCAATGTGCCAATCCACCGGTCAACACCCCACGTCATAACCGCTGTCACGCGTTCTGAGGGATAGAACGGGTTAAGCCGGGTAGTCGAGCCGGCTCATGAGCCCTTGCAGATCGCCGATCAACTCATTTCGGTACCAGCGTGTCCCATTCCGGCAGGGTTCCCGCCGGAATGGGGAGTGCTCCTTGCCGCGGCTTCTGTGCTGGTCAGCGCAGGTGCGGGAGTCAAATCGCCAGAACCGCCCGGTTGCTACGCTGCCGCCGTGAGCTACCACGAGTACCGCAGCAACGCAGAGCACGACTTGTCGAGGGCACTCAGCGAGTTGGCGGGCGATGAGCAGCGTGCGGCGGTCGCGGGGGCTCAGGTGTGGGCCACTCTGGCTCTGGCCGAAGCGATCCGGGAGGGCTTCGCTTCCCTGCGCCGCTAGCAGTTGCCAGGCGGGCGCCCATCCCGATGCTTCACGTCGTGAACTCGACACTACGGACATTCGAAGGGGCAAAAACGTCGCTGGCGTCGAGTTCACGGCAAGACCCGTCATCGTCTGGTGCTAGCGGTACGGGGTGTCGGTTTGCTCGGTGGCCGCGGCGTCTTTGAGCTCGCGGCGCAAAATCCGCGCGGACTGCCCCAGCGCTCGAGCCATTTCTGGGAGGCGCTTGGCGCCAAAGAGCAGCAGGACCACGGCAATAAGGATGAGAAGGTGCCAGCCGGTCAAGCCTGCCATAGGGAGATCCTTGGTGAGGAGTGCTGCCCGTGACGAGGGTGCCGCAACGGTGTGGCCAACAGGACGAGTGCGGTGGCTTCCACCACGATGCTGATCAGCGCTTGGGGTTCCGGTTCCAAGCCGTACTCCAGGAATCCGAATACTCCGATGGTGCGTGAGGCGATGAAGCCCACCAGGGCACCCGCGGCCAGGCCAGCCGCGGTCAGCCGGAGTACTGCCGTGGTGTTCAGCGCCAGCAGTAGCGCCACCGCCAACGCACCGCTGGCTTGGAGCAGGAAAGCCGGGCCCACTCCGGGCAGCATCCGGTAGCCGTGCAGGTACAGCTGCGCGTGGATGACCCCGCTGATCGCCAGGCAGCTGGCGGCACCAAGGCGGGTCAGCAGGGGTATGGCCGGTGTCATGAGGGTTTCCGATCGGCGAGTCGCAGGTCGCGAAGGGCCAGCGCGTGCTGACCTGGTTGGTAGGTGACGTCGCGGATGCCCAGCGCGGCGCCGAGTTGACCAGCGGGCAGGGTCACCGGGATCGGGCCGGGACCGACGCCGGGGTGGGGGAGGGGGTAGGCGGTCGTGGTGGCGCTGTAGAAGGTGACATTGCCCTCGGTTTTGGCGAACAGCTGATGGACGTGGCCGTTGAGGCAGGTCACCGACGAAAACCGGCGTAAATAGCTCAGCGCCTGGGCAGCATCATCAGTTCCCCAACCCCACGCCGGGTACATCGCAAACAGCGGGATATGGCTGAACACCACGATGGGCGTATCGCTGGACAGCCCGGCGACGTCCTTACGGATGAAGTCGAGTTGATCGACCCCGAGGTGCCCGAGTTTTTCCAGGGCGAGCGTGTTGACCAGGGCGATGACGTGCACGCCTTTGATGTCGAAGCTGTACCAGCCATCGCCGTGGGTGCCGGCACCGAACATGGCGCGGTATTTCTGCCCGTGATCATCGACCGAATCGTGCTCACCGGGCACGGTGAACACTTGCCCGGTGCGCAGCCCGCGCATCATCTGCCGGACCTGATCAAACTGATCAGGGGTGGACAGGTGAGTGAGATCGCCGGTGTGCATCACGAAATCCGGGCGGAACCCCAGGCCGTTGACCTCGTCGACGGCGCGGGCGAACGAGCCGGTGACGTCGCTGTTCGCCGGCCCGTGGAACCCCAGGTGACTGTCGCTGACCTGCACGAATCGCAGGGCACGCGGGTCTGCGGCGACGGCAGCCGGGGCCGGGGTGCCGCCGAGGTGGCTGATCACCTCGCCGCCGGTGACGGTGAGCACCACCGCCGCGCCGAACCACGCCGTGTGCCGCAGCAACTGCCGCCGGCTCATGCCCTCTGGGCGTTGTTCCGGAGTGCTCACGGCGTCACCACCACGGTGGCGGTCATGAATGGGTGGACGGTGCACAGGTAGTCGTAGCGGCCCGGGGTGGTGAACGTGTAGGGGAATGACTGGCCGGTGTTCAACGTCGGCGAGTGAAATGGTCCGGCCATCGCGGTCACGGTGTGAGCGTCCTGATCCCGGTTGGTCCAGGTGACGGTGCTGCCGGCCTTGACCGTGACGGTGGTGGGGGAGAACGCGAAGTTCTGGATCGCGATGGTGTTGGTTGCCACCGGTGCGTCTTGGCCAGCCACCGGGGTGCCTGCCCGCGGCATGGCCATCCCCGGCATCATCTGCTCGGTGCCCCTCGGTGCCGGTGCGGCCGCCGCAGGGGTGCCGGTGCCCGGGCTGGTCATGATGCCGACCGCAATGGCGGTTCCGGCCAGGAGTGCAATACCCGCTGCCACCGCGGGCAGCGCAAGGCTGGTGGTGAAATGCCGCATGGTGATAAACCCCGATCCGGCCCGTTGCTCGTGGGCCTTCTGGTGGCCCGCTTGTTGCGGGTCTCACCAGCAGATAGGGATGGGGGTTACGCCGGCCCGGGTGGAGCGTAGATCTGCACCGCGCCGTCCGCCTCACGGACTTCCAGCTGGGGCAGGGCCGGCGGTGGCACCCGCAGCTGGTGCCGCAACAGCTCACCATCGAGTGCGAACGACGTCTGGTGACACGGGCAGTCCAGCTGCCGGGTTGGTACGTCCAGGGCCAGTCGGCAGCCCAGATGCGTGCACACCCCTGACACCGCTCGCAGCGCACCGCCGGTGCGGGAAACGAACCCGACCACGGTGCCAAGGTCAAAACCTTGCACGCCACCCTCGGTCAGATCCGCGCTGGCAGCCACCGTGCGCCAGGACCCGGTATTGGGAACCAGGGTCTGTGGCCCGGCCACCCCGTCGGGCGCCGGAGTGCGGGTGGTCAGGACGTGGTCGGCTACGGCGCCGACAGCTGCGGCCGCCGCCGCGAGGGAACTCGCCGCCACCAGCCGGCGCCTGGTGGTATCCACTCGCGCGGGCCGAACTGGTTCGGCGTCCTCGGTGGAGTGTTTCCCGGCCAGCTGGTCGGCCAGCCGCTGGTGCAGATCAGCGACGAACTCCTCCCGAGGTACCCCACTACCGGGCTGGGCCGACCGCAGCGTGATCGCCGCGCGGAGGTCGTCCACGTCGGTGTCCTGCGCGCGGAAGGAGCGCGGCCGGCGACCGCGCAGCAGATCCGCCACAAACCGGCGCGCACCCCGTCGGCTCACTCGCTCACCTCCCGCAGCGCTGCGGCGGCCCGCAACGCGCGATGCTGCAACACCTTGGCATAGGTCACGCTGATCCCCATCGCCGTGGCGGCTTCCCGCACCGAACACGACTCCAGGAACCGCAACTCCAGGATGCGCCGGTAGGACTCGGGAAGCTGGGCCAGCATCGCTGCCGCCCGGCCCGCAGTATCCGCCGAGGTCGGGGCATCGGCCGGGGTGGCTTCCAGGCTGTCTTCGTCGGTGAGCGTGGTGACTTCCCGACCCAGGGTGCGCCGCCAATGCCCGGCCAGCACCGTGCGAGCGGTGACCAGCAGGTACGCCCGCACCTCCGCGGCACTGGCCGAGACCCGCAACGGGCGCAGCGCGGTCGCAAACACCTCCGCGGTCAAGTCCTCCGCGTCCGGGCGGTTGCCGACCTTGGCGAACATCAGCCGGTAAACCCGTGCGACGTTGTCCCGGTACACCGCCTCCCAGTCCGGGTAGAACTCGTCGCTGACCACACGCAACAATGGCGTACCCGCGCTCGGCTCGTCCGCCACCTGCTCCTCAGCGCGTGACTTGGTGAAGGACGACCGGCCCTGCCCCGGCCCTCGGGCCATCCGTGCCACCCTTCGCGCCGCATCCACCACTGGCTCATTCCTAGGTATGCAGCCGGGTTACACCCGAAGCCTCTGCCGGCTACCTCCTTGCTGCACCGAGTCAACCTCTCCATTCGCGGTCTGAAGGAATGTTTTAGGCAACTTCACCGTCCATTCCAGGAGGGCAGGGTGAGCGCCACGAACGTCATCCACCAGAGCCTGCAGATTCCCGCCGCAGGTGTTGTGCTGGAAGCCGACTTCGGGCTGCCGGAGTCTCCGCGTGGGGCGGTGCTGTTTGCCCACGGCAGCGGGAGCGGTCGGCATAGCCCGCGCAATCGTTATGTGGCCGGTGAACTCAACCATGCCGGTCTGGCGACTGTGCTGGCTGACCTGCTCACCCGGGACGAAGAGCAGGTTGACATGCTGACCGCATCCCTGAGGTTTGACATCGATCTGCTTGCCGTGCGGGTCATGGCGCTGACCGACTGGATGGCCGGCAACGAACCCACCGCCGGCCTGGGCGTCGGACTCTTCGGCGCCAGCACTGGTGCCGCGGCTGCGCTGATCGCCGCCGCAGGGCGGCCGGACACCGTGCAGGCTGTTGTCTCCCGCGGGGGACGACCTGACCTCGCCGGCCAACACCTGCATCAGGTGCCTCAGCCCACGTTGCTGATCGTCGGCGAGCGCGACCCGATCGTTATCGATCTCAATCGGCAGGCCATGAACAGGCTGCAAGGCGAGAAACATCTCGTGATCATCCCGGGTGCATCACACCTGTTCGAAGAACCGGGGACCTTGGAGCAAGTAGCTGCCCTGGCGCGGGACTGGTTCGTCCGCTACCTCCAGTCACCAGCACACCCTGAGAACGGTGATTGATCAATGCGTGCAATATCACCATCACAGGGAGAACTGCCGATCCGCCGGCTCGTGGCGCTTCGGCTGCCGCAGCCGCATCCCTCGCGGGCAAACTCTGAACTCCAGCGGGGTGCTTAGTTCGGCGGGTTCACCGTCGACGCCGACCGGAATGGAGGGGCTGTTGGTGGTCATCGTCTACGACCAGGGGGATGTCGTGCTCCGCTGCCGTCCGCGCGACGGCACGTACCGTTCCGTCCCCTCCCGCGGCGACCAGTACCTTCGCTCCCTCACGCACTGCGTCCCGCGCAAGAACTTCTGCCTGGTAACCGATGCCCAGCTCGCGAACATCGATGAGCCGGTCCCAGGCGGCGCGACGGATGGTGGGCTGGTGCATCCCGGATCCCGATAGCGGGTTGAGGATGAGCACAGCGCGCCTGGAGAGCATCGGCAAGGTTAACCGCAGCCCCAACGTTTCGTACCACCTGCCGTTGCCGGTGCCCTGCGCACCTGGAAGCGTTCGTTTGTGGCCAACTCGGAACCTGCGCCGCGGATCAGTGACCTGCTGCGGCTGCCCGCCGGTGCGGTGGACCTCCAGGCGATAGACACCCGGGCGACACCGGGTTTCACCGGCTCGGGCAAGGCCGATGCCACAACGGCGATCTGTCACCTTCGGCCTCACCTAGCAGATATGCAAGAGCAGCTCTACGCCGAGGGGCGAACCGGTGGTCAGCGCAGCCTGCTGCTCGTGCTGCAAGGTATGGACACCGCTGGCAAGGGGAGCACGGTGAAGCATGTCGTCGGGCTCCTGGATCCCATGGGGGTGCAATATCACGCGTTCAAGCAGCCCACGATCGAAGAGCGCGAGCATCATTTCTTGTGGCGGGTGAAGCGACGGTTGCCGCCGCCTGGCATTGTCGGCGTCTTCGACCGCTCGCATTACGAGGACGTGATTGTGGTTCGGGTGCATGAGCTCGTGCCACCCGAAACATGGTCCTGCCGCTACAGCGTCATCAATCGCTTCGAGGGAAAGCTGGTTGCATCGGGTACCCGGGTCGTTAAATGCTTCCTGCACATCTCGAAGGAGGAACAGCGTAGACGGCTACTTGCCCGGCTTGACGACCCGGCGAAACACTGGAAGTACAACCCGGGAGATGTCGACGAGCGCGCTTATTGGGACGAGTATCAGCAGGCGTATTCGGACGCGTTCGCACAATGCAACACCGATGCTGCACCATGGTATGCCGTACCTGCTGATCGCAAGTGGTACCGCAATTGGGCGGTCACGAAGATCCTCACCGAGCGGCTTGACGAGATGGCGCTGACCTGGCCCAACCCCCAAGGCTGGAACCCTGACAAGGAACGTGCCCGCTTGGCTCCCGACGGCTGGGCGTAGGCGAGGCCACAGCCGCCGCGGCTTCGACGCGGTCACGATGATGGGGTGCCCAGCAGCTTTGAGGTTTGTCGTCGACGAGGACATTGCCGACGAGAAGTCGCTGCCAAGCAAGGTGACCACGCCTTGTTGCGCGGAGTGGTCACCGAGGACGAGAGCGCCGGGATCGTCGCGTCCTGGACCGGAGAAGCTCCTACGCCTCGCCGAGGTCCTGCACGAGCGGGTGGTCGGCCAGGATGAGGCGGTCGGGGTGGTATCCGACGCCATCATCCGGGCACGCTCGGGCATCAAGGATCCCCGCCGCCCGATTGGCTCGTTCATCTTCCTCGGCCCCACCGGGGTCGGGAAGACCGAGCTGGCCAAGGCGCTGGCCGCGGCGTTGTTCGACTCCGAGGACAACATGGTTCGCGTTTGACATGAGCGAATACCAGGAGCGCACACCGTCAGCCGCCTGGTCGGGGCCCCGGCCTGGCTATGTGGGT
This sequence comes from Pseudonocardiales bacterium, assembly GCA_019241525.1. GTDB lineage: Bacteria > Actinomycetota > Actinomycetes > Mycobacteriales > Pseudonocardiaceae. The sequence continues at coordinate 25,890 of JAFAWY010000077.1, read as the reverse complement.
TACGAGGAGGGCGACCGGCTCACCGAAGCGGTGCGTCGCAAGCCTTACTCGGTGGTGCTCTTCGACGAGATCGAAAAGGCGCACCCCGACTGTTCAACACGCTGCTGCAGGTGCTTGGCGACGGCCGGCTCACCGATGCCCAAGGGCGCACGGTCAATTTCCGCAATACAGTTCAGATCATGACGTCAAATATTGGCTCGCCGTACCTGTTGGAGGGGGTCACCGCCAAGGCTGAGATCACCCCGGAAGCGCGTGAGCTGGTGACGGGGCAGATGCGCCGCTATTTCCGTCCCGAGTTCCTCAACCGCATCGACGATATCGTGCTGTTCAGCCCGCTCACCCAGGCGCAGATCGAGCAGATCGTCCCGCTGCGCCGGTTTATTGCCCGTGAAGTCGAGACCCGCATCGGCCGGGCCCTGCTCGCCGATGCCATCCCCGACGGCGCCACCATCCGGGTCGATCTGAAGGGTGACGAGATCGTCGTGACCCACGACGATCCGCAGCCCGCGACAACCACGGCGGCGTGACCGGCGATGGCCACCACAACACCGACCCGGACCGTCAAGTGCTCCAACTGCGAGCGGCTCAACCGCGTGCCCGCGGCCGCGCAAGGCAAGCCGCGGTGCGGTCATTGCAAGGCGTTCTTGCCGTGGATCGCCGACGCCACCGATGACGACTTCGCCGAGATCGCCGAGCAGGCCACGATCCCGGTTCTGGTGGACTTGTGGGCGGCCTGGTGCGGGCCGTGCCGGATGGTCAGCCCCGCGCTGGAGCAGCTGGCCAACGAGAAAGCCGGCCAGCTCAAACTGGTCAAGGTCGACATCGACCGCGCGCCGAAGCTGGCGCAGCGTTTCTCCGTGCAGGCGGTCCCGACCCTGATGGTGATGAGCCGGGGTGAGGTGATCGCGCGTCAACCTGGCGCCGCGCCGGTTAGCGCGCTTCGACGCTGGGTAGACGGTGCCATTGCCCGCATTTCCTCGGACTCCCGACCTGGAGGCAACTGATGAACGTGCGCAAGAGAATCCGGCAACTACCGGTGCGTCTGGCGGTCGGCAGTTACATGGTCAACTCGGGGCTGTCGAAGTGGAACGCCGACGAGACCACCGCCAAGGAGTTGCAGGCCTTCGCCGCGGGCAGTTACCCGTTCCTCGCCAAGCTCGACCCGCAGTTGTTCGTCAACGCACTCGCTGCAGCCGAGGTCGCCATCGGGACCGCGGTGTTCTTGCCCTTCGTGCCTTCGCGCGTGGCCGGAACAGCCTTGACCGCATTTTCGAGCGGCCTCGTGGGGCTTTATCTGCGTACACCAGGGATGCACGAGGAGGGAAGCCTGCGACCGACGCAGCAAGGCATCCCGCTTTCGAAGGATGTCTGGCTGGCCGGTATCGGCTTATCCCTCATCCTTGATGGCGTGTTGGGGTGACGCGCCGGTCATGACCGCACATGATCGGCAAGCGGGAGCCTCCGGTGAGTGACTGGTTACGTGCTCATCGGGTCTGCTGCCGCCAGGACAGCCAACGGTCAGTTCGACGAACTCGGGCGGCCGCCGATGACGCAGGAGACCACCCAACCTGGAGTCGGTGAAGGCTCCATGGCCGTCCCCCTAGTCTACGAACACCTCGCCTCCTACGGCTGATCTCCCAACCACAGTCTGGAGGAGCTTGGTCAGGGCACGACGGTGATGTGATTCTCGACGGTGGTGACTCCGGGGGCGGACCAGGCGACGCGTTCGGCTTCTTCCCGCTCTCCCCAGCTGCACACGGTGCCCCGGAGGATGACCTTGTCGCCTTGCACCTCGACGCTGACCTGCTGGGCATCGGTCTCCGCGGTGCGCACCAAGGCCTCAGCAATCTGGTGGGTCAGTTGCTCCGGCGACGGACCCACAGGAGGCCGCACCTCGATGTTGTTGACCACTCCCCGCACGCCCACCAGCCGGAGAACTGCACCCTCGGCAGCGCGTTTCTCGAATTCCCACGTCACCTCGCCGCCCAGCGTGATAACCCCTTTCGACACTGTCACCTGGATCCGCTCCCCCGGTACCAGCGCGTGCCGCGCCAACGCGCGGCGCGCTTCCGCGGCGATCTCGGAGTCGGTCCGCTGAGCGAAAGTCGGCAGGCGCACCTTGATGTCGTTGACCACGGCCCGCGCGCCACGCGCCCGGCACGCGGCACGTTGGGCCGCCAACTTCTTCACATAGGAATCCACCCAACCGGTCAGGGTGACGACACCATCCTTGACCGTGACACCATTCCGGGTCGACCGAACCCTCGGGTCCCATTCCAGCTCCGCGAGCACCTGATCTTGGATCTGCTCATCGGTGTGACTGATTGCCGCGACGGTCATCTCTGGCTTCAACGCTCCAGTTCGTCAAAGAAGGTAACCAACGTGGTGGTGCCGTTCGGTTCGACGATCCGCACCGCTGACTCGGGTACCCCGTCAACGGCGAGATCAACCTCCGTGGGATTCGTGACTTCGGTATGCACGCAACCGTCTACCACGCCGGGTCGCGCATGACCGCAGGACAAAATTGTCGCAAGTCGCATAATGGTGCCATGATGCCTTCAGACGTCACCGGCACCTTATCCGTTTTCGACCGATTTGCCGCCAGGGCAAGCGATGCCGCTTCGCGGGCCTGGTTTTTCACCTTGTGCGTTCTGGTGGTAGTGCTCTGGGCGCCATCGGTGTTTGTACTCCGTAACATCGACACCTGGCAACTGATTATCAACACGATTACCACTATCATCACATTCTTGCTTGTAGCGCTACTGCAGAACTCGCAGAAACGGGCGGATCAAGCCACTCAGCACAAGCTCAATGCGATTGCTGATGGGTTATCCGATCTGATGAAGCAATTGGCTAATGAGTATCCCATGTTGGGCCGTGACTGCGACGAACTCCGGGAGGCGGTCGGGTTGGAACAAAGAGAAAGCGCGGTATCTCGAAAAGGAACTTAGTCGAGCGAATGCGCGAGTGATCATCCATGCCTGCCAAGACCAATGCCATGTTAACCCGAGCTCCGGCGGGACACCGTGGTCTGCTGCGTCAGCGACTGGATGGCGCACCCGGCCCCGGACTGGCCAGGGGATGGCGTCGCGCTGGACGGCGACGGGGCGAGCGAGCCGTTGATCCGGTCCCGGACGCTAACGCCCGACCATAGCGGGGTAACTCGCCCGCGCGGTACGGATAGCGACGCCGAAAGTCGACCTGCCGGACCATGGCCGGCATGCCAGCAAGATCAACCAGCTGAATGTTCCTTGCGGGAGTTTCTGCGCGATTGCTGGGGGTACCCGCTGTAGATGACACATTCGCGCGGTGGCTGGTGCGGCTGGCCGCGTCGCGATCTTGGGGCCAGGAGTTGATATGTCGGATAGCGACTTTCGTCGGGAACTAGCGCAGCAGCTGCGGGTGGATTCGGTACGTGCGAGCGCTGCGGCCGGATCGGGCCACCCGACTTCTTCGATGTCTGCGGCCGACATCATCGCGGTGCTGATCGACGGCTACCTCACCTTGGACTTCCAGAAGCTCGACGACCCGCGAAACGACCATTTGATCTTCTCCAAGGGACACGCCTCACCGTTGTACTACGCCATGCTCAAAGCGGCCGGTGCGATCACTGACGACGAGCTGCTCACCTACCGCACCTTCGGTAGCCGCCTGGAGGGCCATCCCACCCCGCGCATCCCGCCGACCGACGTGGCCACCGGCTCGTTGGGGCAGGGACTGCCCATCGGAGTAGGGGTGGCGCTGACCGGCAAGCGACTGGACCAGCTGCCCTACCGGGTATGGGTGCTCTGCGGAGATTCCGAGATGGCCGAGGGCTCCATGTGGGAGGCCTTCCAATATGCGGCGTGGGCCAAGCTGGACAACCTCACCGCGATCGTTGATGTCAACCGGTTGGGCCAGACCCGGGAGACCATGCTCGGCTGGGACATGGACGGCTACGCAACGAGAGCTCGGGCTTTCGGCTGGCATCCGATCATTGTCGACGGTCACGACGTCGATGCCCTCGACGCCGCCTTCGCCGAAGCGACTGCGACCACAGGCCGTCCCACCGTCATCCTTGCCCGTACCAGAAAGGGACGCGGCGTCAAGGCTGTCGAAGATCAAACAGGCAAGCACGGCAAACCGCTGCCGGATGCAGAGGAAGCGATCAGCGAGCTGGGCGGCGAGCGCGATCTCACCGTGCAGATAACCACGCCGAGTGGGCCTGCCGAGGTGCACCGCTTCTCCACCACGGGCGCCGACCTGCCCACCTGGGATCTTGATGAGCAGGTTGCAACCCGTGAGGCTTACGGGAAAGCACTGACGGCGCTCGGCGGGCAGCGGGGTGACGTGGTGGCCCTCGACGGCGAGGTGTCCAACTCCACGATGACGGAAATGTTCGCCCAGGAATTTCCGGATCGGTATTTCGAGATGTTCATCGCCGAGCAACAGATGGTGGCTGCGGCGGTGGGCATGCAGACGCGTGGTCGGATCGCCTTCGCGTCCACGTTCGGGGCGTTCCTCACCCGCGCGTACGACTTCGTCCGGATGGCCGCGGTGTCCCGAGCAAACCTGCGCCTGTGCGGGTCGCACGCCGGGGTATCCATCGGCGAGGACGGCCCCTCCCAGATGGCATTGGAGGACATGGCAGCGTTGCGGGCGGTGCACGGAAGCACCGTGCTGCATCCCTCCGACGCCAATCAGACGGCCCGGCTGGTGGCCGAGATGGCAGATCGTCCCGGCATCTCCTACCTCCGCACCCTGCGCGGCAAAACCATGGTGCGCACCCCCGCCGACGAAGATGTACGTATCGGCGGCAGCCGGGTGGTCCGGGCCACCGACCACGATCACCTCACCATCGTGGCCTGCGGGATCACCGTCACCGAAGCCGACAAGGCTGCTGACGCCCTCGCCGCCGAAGGCATCCGGGCCCGGGTCATCGACTGCTATTCGATCAAGCCCATCGACGAAGCGGCCCTGGCCACCGCGGCAGATCAGACCAGCGGCATCATCACGGTTGAGGATCACTGGCCCGAAGGGGGTCTCGGTGAGGCGGTGCTGAGCGCGCTGGCTGCGCATCCCGACCGTCCACCAATCCACACGCTTGCGGTCAGTGACATGCCGATGTCCGGCAAACCCGCAGAACTGCTGCACGCCGCCGGTATCGACGCGGAAGCCATCACCGCTGCAGCGCGGCAACTACTCAGCCAGCAGTCCGTCACCTCCGCGCCGTGACTCTGTGACTACTGGTGCTGACACGTCGGCAGTGTCGAGTTCACGGCACTTGCGGATCGGCTGATCAGGCGACGTGGACGCCCGGTGCCGAACGGGTTCGGCTCGACGAAGGATTTCCCGGGTGACCGGGGCGACTTCACCGACGCCAAAGAACAGGTAGCGCAGCAGGTTCAGCAGGGGGTTGCCCTCGATCCAGTCGAAATAGATGTGCGGAGGGGTTTCCGGTGCTGTCCTCGATGCGCAGCAGCAGGGCAGCAATCGCGTTGGCGACCGCAGGGCTGGCCACGCGGAGAACGCGATAGCCGCCACAACAGGCACCCGACACGGGCAATTCGGTTCGAACTCGGAGTGATCAGGAAGTCGGTGGCCGCGAACCGTCCCCGGCGTCGAGTGTCAGACCTCCGTCGTGCCGCCAGGGATGCTCGACCGTCCGGTCTGGCCCAGCCGGGGCAGGACTACCTCTTGCACGATGAGCAGAGCGGCCGCCGCAACCGACACCGCACCCGCACGAGGTGAGCGTGAACAGCACCGGTGTTCCGCGCGCACTCGGCGTTGACGTCTTGGGACCCCGTCAGGGTCACCGCCAGCCGTCTGATGGGAGGTGGGAGCCGGCCATGGGACCCATCTGCAGCATGCCGCCGTCCACGGGCCAGGACGCTCCGGTGACATACGACGCGGCCGGCGAGCACAGGAACGCGACGACCGCGGCGATTTCCCGGGCGTCCCCAGGCCGGCCCAGTGGCACCCCGGGGCGGTGCTGCTGGTGGACGTCGATGTCCTCCTGCCCGGTCATCGGAGTGGCCACCTCGCCTGGCGCGACGGAGTTGACCGTGATCTGGTGTTCGGACAGCTCCAGCGCGGCGGTCTTGGTCAGCAGGCCCAAGCCGCCTTTGGCCGCACAGTAGGCGGCCAGGCCGACCCGCGGTTGGTGTTCGTGGACGCTGGTGATGTTCACGATCCGTCCGCCGCGCCCGGCAGCGATCATCCGCCGGGCCGCCCGCTGCAGGCACAAAAACGCGCCGTCAAGATCTGTGGCGATCACCTCACGCCAGATCTCGTAGTCCAGATCCACCACCGGTGCTGCCGAACCGGTTCCGGCGTTGTTGACCAGGACGTCGACACCACCCAAGGCATCGGCAAGGTCATCGATGACGTTCGCGGCGCCGGGCAGCACGCTGAGATCGAGCTGCCGGACCTCGGCACGCCGACCGGCAGCACGAACTTCATCGGCAGTGGACTTCGCACCTTGCTCGTCGCTGTGCCACGTGACCGCGACGTCACAGCCCAGCTTCGCCAAAGCCACCGCGGTTGCCCTTCCGATGCCGGAGTCAGACCCGGTCACGATCGCGGTACGAGGAAAGTCGTCAGGTGTCTTACCCGAAGTGTCCATGCATAAGGACTTCCCGACGCAGACAGCTGGCGAACGCGCTATGAGGGAGCAAAAGACTAGGGTCAGTCAGGGATCGATGGCTGGCGGGCGACGCCCAGCGCGATCCGCTACCCCCGCGTGCGGCGAGCAGAACATCGTCGGTGTCCGGCGCGCGGAACTCCGCACGGTCGGTCAGTCGCTAGACCAGGTCAGGACTGGATCAGCAGGTCGTCCAGTGCCTGATCACGATGCAGCCGGCCTACCGTGTCGGCGAGTAGCGGTGCGATGGACTGCACCTGAACCGGCAGCGCTGGTGTTGTTTCGCGCTGGGCCAAGCTGTCGGTGATGAACAAAGCGCTCAGCGGCAAAGCGGCGAACCGTTCCGCCGCGGGGTCGATCAATAGACCATGAGTCGCGGCGACGACGATCTCGGGCGTGGCACCGTGGTCGAGTAGCACACGGGCGGCAGCCTCTATCGTGGCCCCGGTGCTGATCATATCGTCAACGATGATGACGGGTCGGCCGTCAACGTCACCGGTTAATTCCTCGGCGAGGACATCCGTCGGACTTCTCCGAGTTTTACGCACCACGGCCACTGATGTTTCCAGCAGCGCGGCGTAGTGCTCGGCCAGTCTGACTGCGCCGAGGTCAGGTGCCACCACGACCGCTTCCCGGGAAACTGCGGATGCCAGCGCCGTGACCAGCATCGGCACCGCAGTGAGCATTTCCACCGGCACGGTGCACATGGCTTCCAATGCCGGGGTGTGGGCATCCACGATCACCAACCGCTGCGCCCCCGCAGTCACCAGCGCATCGCTGACCACCCGTGCCCCCACGGGCTGTCCAGCGCCGCTGCGGCGGTCTTGACGGGCATATCCGAAATACGGCACGACCGCAGTCACCCGTGCCGCGTCGGACCGCCGGCACGCGTCGAGGAGCAGCAGCAACTCCACCACATGGTCATTGACCGCAGGCCCGGTCGGCGCGATCACATAGACGTCAGCGCCGCGCAGGCACGCCAGGCGGGGTCGCAGTTCACCGTCGGGAAAGCGGTCGACCTGGCAGGTCGACAGCTGCAAGCCCAGCAGGCCGGCAACGGCCTCAGCAAGCGCACGATGGGCCGATCCCGGCACGAGCTGCAAGGTCACGGGGCGGGAGACTACTCCCGGGACAGGGTGAGGCAGGCGATCCGCGCACCTGCCTGGCCTGCCTGGCCCGGGGCGGTTGCGGTGCTCATCGCCTCATGGATCACGATCGATCCCGGCATCCGGTCGGTGAACGCGAACGGCTCGGCGGTGCGGGAGGTGCCTCCGCCGGCGGCATCGGTGCGGACGTCGAGCCAGATCTCGTTATGCGGGTTGGCAAAGAACGGATCGGTTGATGGTTTCTGAGGGGTCGCGGCCGGATCGACGTGATTCTGGTAATGCGGCCCCGCATCGGTGCCGCTGGTACCGCAGGGTTTGGTGTGCGCGTGGACTGCATATCCCCGGTTGGGTAGCAGCCCGGCGACCGTCAGCGTCCCGACTGTTCGGGAGTAATCCGCGCCGGACGGACCCATGCTGGCCAAGATCGCCGCGTCGACCGGCACGAGGGCAGGGTTATAGGTGATGGCCTTAGAGGTCGGGTCGGGCAGGCTGAAAGTGCCACTGCCGATCAGCGACACCGGAACCGCATGCCCGTAGCTGGCGGGCGCGATTGCGGTTGCCGTGGATCCGTGTCCGGGATTAGCCACCGGGGTGATGGCCAGGACGGTTCCCGCGACAGCAATGGTGATGCCAAGGCGGCAACGTGTATGACGCTTCGCCACCGAGTGCTTACTCGCTGCGACATCAGAATCTAGTTTGTCATGTATTTGACAGAAAGAGAGGCGCCCCATCCTTGTATAATGCCTGGTCGATCTTGGTTTGCCCAGGCTGTCAGTTTTTATCGCGAACCTTTCAGGTCCGCTCGACTAAGTAGTGCGCTAATTCGTTTAAGCGGTTCAAAAAGGTGGGCGGATGGCGCCAACCGCCCCAGCGCAGCTGACCATCACCGCTCGGTTCGGTCCCGCAAACGCTCGGGCGGGGATGTGCGGACACTGCAGCGCGGACATCGCGGTCCACTTGTCCCAAGGCACGGTCCAGTCGTCAATGTCGCCGTCCGCAGCCGACGTCGCCATCCCGCTGCCGCTGACCTCGACCGGGTCGATGAACAGCGCGCTGTCGAAGTACTCCTTCGCATGCGTCATGGACAGGGTTGACACAGCCGTGGGTGACGTTCACCGAACCCTGCACGCCGGTGGTCTCCGGGTTGGCGTGAATGACTTCACCGTTATTGGAAATCCGTAGGCAGGATTTGACATGCGGTAAAGCGGGCTTTTGCTCATCACCACGCGGGTGCCGCTGCGGGTGACCCGATTGGGGTCGGTTCCCAGCCCGTGGTTAGCCGGGAAATCCATGATTACCTTGCCGTCGCGGATCACGACCAATCGGTGGTTGTCGACATCGGCTTGGACGGTCTGCGCCGGTCCGACGGTGAAGTGCAGGCTCACGTCTCCCGGCACTGAGGTGTGCACCTGCAGGGCTCGCTGGACTACTGCGTGGCCAGCCACGGGATCGTCGAACTACAGGATGATCGGTGCTGCGATGTCCACGGTCTGGCCGTCGCATCACCCAGCACTACGGATCAAGCTCACTCGTGGATCTGTTTGATAGAGATCGAGCACGGGCATCATGGGTTGGTGTCGCGCCGGTTTCCTTACCAATTGCCGCTCGCCGTTGCAGCCTGCTTGCCCGGCGCTTACCTCGGGGCTGCGGACTACCTGAGCTTGCCGCATCCCGCCTTACCCCCGGCATTGGGAGCGCTGGTGTTCGGCGGCGCGATCATCGGCGCCGCGTTCGTGCTGTCCTGGGCTGCCGAAGCCGCCCAGGTCGACGTGAGTGCCGGACTCGCGCTGGCGTTGCTGGCGTTGCTCGCGGTGCTGCCGGAGTATGCCGTCGACTTCGTATTCAGCTTCCAAGCTGGCCAGATCTACCAGCAGCACGGCGTCTGTGTCCCGCAACCGGACGGGAGCAATCCGTGCGCGCTGGCGCTGGCGAACATGACCGGCGCGAACCGGGTGCTGGTGGGTGTCGGCTGGCCGCTGGTCGTGCTGGTCGCCAGTGCGGCCGCGCTGCGGGCGCGCAGGCGGGGTGGCCACGACAGCCCGTCGACCCATCCGGGGCGGGTGGCTCTGGCGCCGACGATGTCGGCGGAGGTGCTTTTCCTGGGCATCGCCACGCTGTACTCGCTGACCTTGCCGCTGCGGCATACTCTCACCTTGATCGACGCCGGTGTCCTCATGTCGATCTTCGTGATCTATGCGTGGCGCTTGTCGCAGGCGCCGGCGAAGGAACCCGACCTGGAGGGGGTCGCGCGCTGGGTCGGGGACAAGCCGCACGGTCGGCGACGGGGTTGGGTGGGCGCGATGTTCGCGCTGGCGGCGCTGGTCATTCTGGCCACCGCCGAGCATTTCGCCGGGAACCTGGTGGCTACCGGCAGCCAGCTCGGTATCGACCAGTTCGTGCTCGTTCAGTGGGTAGCACCCTTGGCTAGCGAATCACCCGAGCTCATCGTGGCCTGCCTGTACGCCTGGCGGCTCAAAGCCTCCGACTCCCTTGGCGCGCTGCTGTCCAGCAAGGTCAACCAGTGGACGCTGCTGGTCGGGACGATACCGGTGGTCTTCGCGCTGTCCGCCACCACGACTGACGGGCTGCCGCTGGATACCCAGCAGCGTTTCGAACTGCTGCTGACAGCCGCGCAGTCGCTGTTTGCGGTGGGCGTCCTGGTGGATCTAGGCCTGACCATGTTCGGCGCGACGACGTTGCTGGTGCTGTTCACCGTGCAGTTCGTCAGCAGCCTGACGATGCCCCCCGACGTCAACCACCTTGTCATCCTGGTGCTGTCCGGGGTGTACCTCGCCCTGGCCATCGGCCAGTTCCTGCTCAGGCGGCGCGACACCGTGCGGATCGTGCGGGAAGGTTTGGTGACGCCGTTCCCGGAATTGGCGGACGCGCCGCGGTGAGGTGGCTGTAGAGCACACACGTATCGTCATCAACGTGATGGTGTGGATGCTTCGTCAGCTGGACAAGATCTGCGAGGTCGACCGCGACATCTCGCGATGGATCGGGCGGCAGCCGCCCAGCGTGCTGGACGGCACCATGAAAGCTTTGAGCACGGCGGCGAACCACAGCATGCTGTGGTTCGCCATCACAGCGGTCCTGGGCGTCAGGAAAGGCGCCACCCGGCGCGCCGCAATGCGCGGTGTCCTGTCCGTTGCCGCGACCAGCGTCACCGCCAACGCCGTACTCAAACCGCTGTTGCCCCGACGTCGCCCAGCGGCGCGTGAGTTGCCTGCCTACCAGCTGCTCGACGATCCACCGACCTCGTCGTCGTTTCCCTCTGGGCATGCCGCCTCGGCGGCGGCATTCGCCACAGCTGTTGGCTTGGAGTGTCCCAAGGCGGGATTAGCCCTGGTGCCGTTGGCCGCTGCGGTGGCGTACTCCCGGATCCACGTCGGCGTGCACTGGACATCGGATGTGGTGGTGGGGGCGGCAGTCGGGTCCGGTATCGCGCTGAGCACCCAGCGTTGGTGGCCGGTGCGGACAACTGATGAAGCGCGGGCACGACCGCATAATCACGCGCCGGTGCTGCCGGGCGGTGCCGGCCTGGTGATGGTGACGAATCCGCGTTCGGGCGAGCCCGACTACGACCCGACCGAGGAGATAACTGAAGCGTTACCCTCCGCCACGGTGCTGCGGGCCACGGAAGAAGTAGACCTTCAAAAACAGCTTGAGGCCGAACTGGCGGCCGGCCATGCACGCAGCAACGGCGCGGTGCGCGCCGTCGGTGTCGCGGGTGGTGACGGGACGGTAGCCGCCGCCGCGGCGGTTGCCGGCCGGCGTGGGTTGCCGCTGGCCGTGGTGCCGACCGGCACTCTCAACCACTTCGCCCGCGATGTCGGGGTGTACGACTTGCAGGAGGTCGTTGACGCTACCCAGGCCGGTGAAGCGGTCGCGGTGGACATCGGCGTGGTGGAGATACGCGATGGCGGGCAGGCGCGCCATACCCGCTACTTCCTCAACACCGCAAGCCTTGGCTGTTACTCCGACCTGGTCCGGCTCAGGGAGAAATGGGAAAAAAGGTGGGGGAAATGGCCGGCATTCGCCGCTGCGCTTGTCCGCACATTACGTCACGCCCAACCATTGCGGGTGCGAATCGATGGGAAGGAGCGCACGTTGTGGATTCTTTTCGTCGGCAACGGACCGTATCACCCGCGTGGCATGGTGCCGGCCTGGCGACCGCAGCTGGACTCCGGACTGCTCGACATCCGTTACCTGCGTGCTGACCGGCGACTTTCCCGGACTCGGGCGGTTATCGCCCTCGCGTTGGGCGTGCTGCGACACACCCGGACCTACGTCCAGCGCGAGGCACCGTCGCTTGATGTCGAGCTGCTGGGTGGCCGCGCCATGCTGTCTACCGACGGTGAGGTCTACGATGAGGGCGGTCGATTCACCTTCCGGGTCGCCGAGCGTCCTATCGCGGTATACCGGCGCAATGAGGAGAACTGGCCTGATCGCCCCCGGCCGCATCTTCGCTGGTAGATCGGTCAGCTGCGGTCGAGCTGGGCAATGAGTTGGCCAGCGTAGACGGGTGCAAGCGGATCTTGCCACCAGTCCGAGTGGTAATGGATGGGGGATAGCTCACCGCCAGGGCCTGGATAAAGTGATGGCGGATCTAAACAGGCCACGTCTATGGCTGCCGGATCGGGCTGCTGGTGAGGCGCCTGGGGCGGGGAGCAAATCCAGGATCCAATGTAATCGGTGCGTCGAACGACGTTTCGCCATCTCCCCGTCAGCAGCTTGTTGAGTTCGACTGCGTAGTCACGACTGAAATAGACCGGAAATGCGCGCCCGTATAGCCGCCGGAAGGGACAGGCCAGGGTCAGCAGCGCAACCTTGGTGATTGCCCGGCGAGGCAGCTGCGCGAGAACTGCCGGTGCGATCAGCGATCCCTGGCTGTAGCCAGTGATCAGTACCGGGCTCGGGTACACGGTGGGTTGCGGGTGCCCCGCGCCAGATGGTTCGGCGCGGTAGTCTGATTGCTCGCCGGTCAGCAGCATCACTCGATCGACGATCTCGGGGACAGCCTGCTCGGCGTAGCAGGGTGGCGCTAGGGGATGGGTGGCTCGCGGCCAGAAGGTCGCCACGTCCCACAGGGCACCGACCCCACGCCTGCGGCCGGGGTTGGCATAGGTCGATCGCAGCACGCCCACCAGGACAGTTGCCGTCAGGATGCTCACCCCGACGCCGAAAGTCACCAGAACGTCGAGAACCCCGCTCAAAACCGCCACCTGAGGAAGGGCCAGCAGCGCCACGACCTCGACTGCGGTGACCCCAAGAGTCCACGCCAGCCCCACCACGGCGACGAGCGCGTCCGCCCGATCGGTCAGCGAGGCGAGCGCCCATGCTCGAGCGACCCGGTACGCGGCGTCGTCCGGCGCCTGTTCGGCCTCGGGATACCATGCCCGAACCTGATCACGTTCTTGGAGTTGGCGGAGTGTGCGGCGGTAGGTGCGCCACAGCATCAAGACCGCCAGCAGCAATGCAGGAAAGGTCGCTACCGTGCCGATCGCGAAGGCGAACGCCTCATCTGGCACGAACAGCGTTGCCGACGTCGGCCTCTCGGCCGGGAGGTGCACTCCGCTGGGGTAACCGAACAGCCGCGCTACCGCGAGATTGGTCGCGGCCAGGAGCAGCCCGCCCAGCAGCACCGCGATGAGGCAAACCAGCGGGGTCAACCACCCGCCAAGGAACGGTGCCCACCCGCTGACGCGTTGAGGCTGCTCGGACTTGCGTAGTGCCCACACCGTGATCACCAGACCGAGCAGCAGGACGACCTGAGCCGCCAGGATTGCCCTCGTGGTGCTGGCCATGGCCGGCGCCAGCCCTGGCTGGACAGCCTGATCGACCGTCCACCAACTGCTCAGCGCGGTGGTGACCAGCACCAGCGCACCGGCAAGCGCCACAGTGCGGAAGTTGGAGCGCGAAGAGCTGCCCGAGTGGTCGAGTTGATGTTCCCGATCGACCGCTTCAGTGGTTGTCGCCGCCACGGCAAGGACAAGCACGATGATCGCGGCCGAAGCCACTACGGCTCGCCACACCGGATACTGAGTGGGTAGCAATGCGACGCTCAGCGCCGCAAGCGCACAGGCCGCACCGACGTGGAGGTTGCGCTGCCTGGCCACGATGGTGGCGCCATGCCAGAAACCGGGCTTCCCCAATTCCCAATGATGATCACCTTCGGTGGTGACGTTCATTTCCCGTTTCTCGTACCGGCGGGCAGTCCACATGCTCGCCAGCCACAAAGCACCGACGATGATCCCGACCACGGCTAGCGCCACACCGACGCGCGGCCCTACAGCTAGGCGGGTGTACCACCCGATCCACCAACCCGGCTTACCGCTTCGTACCGGGGCGTTTTGCCACCCGATCGTGCTGACCAAGACAATGGCTGCAGCGTTGACGAACTGAGCAGTTGCCGCGAGTGCAAGTAGCCGCATCATCCGCCGCGCCCACCGATGAACACTCGCCTTTGCCTGGCCGGATGGCAGCATGAAAAAGGCGACGTTATACAGCATGAACGGGGTCAAGATAATCCACGATGCCGCCGCCAAGGGCCGTTCCGTCAGCCCTCCCCACGAATAGGCCTCCAGCGGCCACGGCACAGAAAGCCGACCGCGGCCGCCCGGAGCCCATCGCCGGTAGATTGCTGTGGGCGACTTGCCCGCCACCTGCACTACATGGGGGTGTTGCAGCATCGTGGGTCCGTCGGAACCAGACACTCCATGAATACGGAACTCAGTGGGCTGGCCGTCCTTGAATTGTTGATCCACCAGTGCGCCGGCTGCGGCGGCTTGCGCCGGACTGACCAGATCGGCTCCGGAAAATCCCGCTGGCGACTCGAAACCTAGCGAGATCCCCTTCACAGTGCTGCTTGAAGCTCGGCGAGTTCGTCCGACGATAATTCCCAGTCGCCAGCGGCGGCATTGGCTCGTACCTGTTCAGGTTTCGTCGCCCCGGCGATGACGGAAATGATTGTCGGCATGGCCGCTAATCCGGCGATGGCCACCTCCAGTAGCGAGCGCCCGTGCTTGTCACCGAACCGCTCCAACGCTGCGATCTTGTCGAAGGTGTCGTCGGTGAACTGGGACTCCCGCCCGGCCAGGCGCGTCCCTGGAGGCGCTCCCTGACCGGGACGGTACTTACCGGTGAGCAGCCCGCTTGCCAACGGAAAATACGGCAAGACGCCAACACTGTGATAGGCGCATGACGGGATGACCTCTTGTTCGGCGTCACGCTCCAGCAGGTTGTAATGGTTCTGCGCCGAGACGAATCGAGTCTGGTGCTGCGTCTTGGCAATCCAATCCGCATCGGCAATCTGCCATCCCGAGAAATTCGACGAACCGATGTACCGTACCTTGCCCTCGGTGACCAGATCGTCGAGTGTCGCCAAGGTCTCGTCAAGCGGAGTAACGCCGTCGGGAAAATGGTACTGGTAAAGGTCGATGTAATCGGTGCGCAAACGGCGTAGGCTACTCTCTACCGCGTGGAGAATGTACGAGCGCGACCCGCGCGCCACGGTCCCATCACCCATGTCAGCGCCGAATTTTGTCGCCAGCACAACCTGTCCACGCCGGCCCGTCAGCACCTGACCCAAAAGCTCCTCTGATCCACCCCGGTTGCCGTAGACATCGGCGGTGTCGATGAGCGTCACACCGCAGTCCAGGGCGGCATCGACCACGCTGCGGGTTTCTTGTGCACCGATACGACTTCCAAAGTTGTTCCCACCGAGACCGATCACCGAGACCGTAAGACCGGACTCACCCACCTGCCGGTAACGCATGTCACCCCCTACTACAAAGACCGAGAGCATCCCATGGACACCCTGCGCTGTCACCGATGGCAGCCGCAAACTGAACTACCGGCTCGCGGCAATAAGCGGAGAATCGCAGCCATCCGGTGGGGAGGATGCCCGCGGCTCGACACCCGACTAAGACGGCGCCCTGGCGCTGGCCGGGCGCCATTGCTGTGTTCATCCCAGGGCACGCTCGGCGGCCAGCTCCCGCAGCTCCTCGACCTCCGGTACACCCCGGTACCGGCTGACGGCGGCGACCAGCTCGTCAGCGCGCCAGGCGTTGGAGGGGACAAGGTGGTTTGTGCCGAGTGCGAGCACGCCGAAGTGCGCGGCTTCATCGGGTCGCCGCAACCGTGCCAGCACCAGGCCGAGGTCGAGGTAGGCGGTTGTGAGGCGGCGGCGACGGGTACCGGTCTGGTAGTGGGCCGCGGCCTCGCGGGCGATGTCTTCAGCGGCTGGGTCACCGAGCCACGACAGTGTGGTTCCGGTGTACAGCTCGTATTTGTCGCCGTCGAAGTAGAAGTGGTGGTCGGCTGGGCGGTCTGCTGACTGTTGCCCCAATGCGATCTCGGCGCGGCGCAGCGCGGCCCGGACCTCTGCGCCGTCACCGAGGCGAGCAGTTGACCGCGCAGCCTGCATGGCCAGTTGCGCGGCGGCCGGACTGCCTTCGGGAGCAAGGTCTTCGCCTGCCGTGGCCAGTGCCGCGGCCCGGCCCCAGTCTTGGTCGACTAGCGCTGTCCACGTGTCCACTTCCCAACCCCAGGCGCTGATCTCGTCATGTTCGGTTTCCCTGCCCAGCGACCCGGCGACGGTTCGCGCGCTGCTAGCCGCGTCACGCTGGCCAAGGTCCACATGAAGGGTGCCAGCGAGTAGTGCGAGCCATCCGGCGCTGGTGAGGAGGCGGCGGCGTTGGGCGAGGGTGGCCCGGCCGTCGAGTAGGCGGCCGGATTTGACGGGCGGCGGCGCGTACGTCGCGTAGTAGGTCAGCGGGCGGGCAGCGGGTGTATGCGCGCGCCATGGTGTCGACCCGGGAGTCGAGCAGGTCGAGGGTGGCGGGGGAGACGTCGCTGGCTTCGGCTCTGGCGGCCAGCTCTAGCAGCTCGACCAAGTCTTCGTCGGCGCTACGGGTTTGCGTGTGTGCTGCGCGGTTTGCGGCTTCCCAGGTGGCCAGTAGTTCGCCGTCGGCGTCGAGGGCTGAGTCGAGAGCACGTGCAACGGTCTCGGTGGGCCAACGGTGCCCGTGCTCAACGTTGCCGGCGTATCCACGGTGCAGGTGCGCGCGCTTAGCCAGGTCGGCGAGGCTCAGTCCAGCAGCGGCACGGCGGCGTGCGAGCTCGGCGGCGAAATCCGCCGGGTTCATGGCGCCCTCCCGATTTGTCGCCTGCTTCCCACCGCAGTCCAGAGGCGACACTGAGAGGGTCGCACTGATGTATATCGGCAGTGTCAGCCTGAACACCGCCATCAGATAGGCCGGCCACGTGCCGCGCGGTAGCGGCGGATCAGCTCGTTGGTCGAGCTGTCGTGGGCCAGGCGAGGCGGTTCGTCGGCGGTCAGCTCCTCGATGATGGTGGTGGCGAGGATCTTGCCGAGTTCTACGCCCCACTGATCGAACGAGTCGATGTCCCAGATCACGCCTTCGGTGAACACCTTGTGTTCGTACAACGCGATCAGGCTGCCCAGGCGGCGTGGCGATAACTGGTCCAGCAGCACCGTGGTGGTGGGCCGGTTGCCCTCGCACACGCGGTGCGGAATCTCCTCCTCGGGCACACCGGCCTGGCGTAGCTGGTCTTCCGAGCGGCCGAAAGCCAGCGCCTCGGCTTGGGCCAACACGTTGGCCAGCAGCAGATCGTGCTGGTCGGTGAGCTTGCTCAACGGTTGTACCACGCCGATCAGGTCGGCGGGCACCAGCTTGGTGCCCTGGTGCAGCAATTGGTAGAAGGCGTGTTGCCCGTTGGTGCCGGGTTGGCCCCAGATGATCTGACCGGTCTGATAGTCCACGTGCTGGCCGACCAAGGTGACGTGCTTGCCGTTGCTTTCCATTTCCAGCTGTTGCAGGTAAGCCGGCAGGTGCTCCAGGTAATGACTGTAGGGCAGTACGGCCTGGGTTTGGGCACCGAGAAAGTTGTTGTACCAGACCTCGAGCAAAGCCATGAGCACCGGAATGTTGCGCTCTGCTGGGGTGGTACGGAAATGTTCGTCCAGGTCGTGGAACCCAGCCAGCAATTCAGTGAACTGGTCTGGTCCGATGGTCAGCATCAGCGACAGGCCCACCGCAGAGTCCATGGAATACCGGCCGCCGACCCAGTCCCAGAAGCCGAACATGTTCTGCGGGTCGATGCCGAACTCGGCCACTCCTTGGGCGTTGGTGGACACGGCGACGAAGTGTTTGGCCACGGCGGTGGTGTCGCCGCCGAACGCATCGAGGATCCAGGCCCGGGCGGCGCGCGCGTTCGTCAGCGTCTCCAGGGTGTGCCAGCTCTTCGATGACACGATGAACAAAGTCTCGGCCGGGTCCAAATCCGCCGTGGCGGTGACGAAATCCGCACCGTCGACGTTGGACACGAAACGGGCTGACAGCTGCGGGTCGACGTAGGGCAGCAGCGCCTGGTAAGCCATGCGGGGGCCGAGGTCCGATCCACCGATGCCGATATTGATCACCGTGCGGATGCGCCGCCCGGTGTGCCCGGTCCACTCCCCGGAACGCACCCGGCGGGTGAACTCGGCCATCCGGTCCAGCACCTGATGCACCTCGGCCACCACATTGTGACCGTCTACGGCGATCACGGCATCCCGGGGGGCGCGCAGCGCCACGTGCAGCACCGCCCGGCGCTCAGAGATGTTGATCTCCTCGCCGGCGAACATGGCATCCCGGCGCTGGGTCACTGCGCACTGCTCGGCCAGGTCCAGCAGCAGCCCCATGGTGGTGCGGGTGACCAGGTGCTTGGAGAAGTCCACGTACATGCCGCATGTCTCGAACCCGAGATCGCGGGCGCGGTCGGGGTCCTGGTCGAACAGCGCGCGCAAGGTCACGCCATGCAACTCATCGGCGTGGCGTTGCAGCGCTTGCCAGGCCGGCAGCTCTCGGCGGCTGGTGGCCACCCGCGGATGGCCCACCGATTGTGCGCTGGTCATCGAGTGCCTCCCAGCCGACTGAATTGACCTGTGGGTTTCAACCTGTTTCCTTTCCTGCCTTGCCGCCATCCAGTCCGGGAAAGGGATCGGTGAGGGACTGCAAGACGTAGTCGGCCTGGGCTGCGTGCAGTTCGTCGGCGCGGTAGTGGCCGCTGGCCACGCCCACGGTGGTGGCGTGAGCGGCGCGACCGGCATCGATATCCCTCGGGGTGTCCCCGACGACATAGACCTGCTGCGGGGACAGGTCTTGCCCGTGGATCCGGGCGGCCTTGGCGATGCCCAGCCGGGTCAGTTCAATCCGGTCCGGAGAGTCCGAACCGTAGGAGCCGAACACGAAATACCGGTTGAGCTTGCCCGGTTCCAGTTTGGTCCGTGCCGCGCCCTCCATCGCCCCAGAGGTCACCCCGAGGATCACGCCTGCCTCGGTGAGCCGGGTCAACAACTCTTGCGCGCCATCAAGCACCCGGTAGGCGGCCGACGACCAAATATCCTCAGACAGATGCCAGAGATACTTGGCATAAAGCCGGGCCATCTCGTCGTGGCTGGGCTCCCGGCCCAGTACCGCGCGGAAGGTCTTCTGACCGACCTGAGGATCGGTTTCCCCGGCTGAGGTGTGCGCACCAATATCCGCAGCGACCCCGTACAACTGCTCAAACGCCCATGCCCAGCTACGCGTCCCGGCACCCCCGCTATGCACCAAGGTCTCATCGATGTCGAACAACACGGCGATCGGTGTGGCCATCAGCGCAGCCTCCTCGTTTCGTGCTACTTCGCCAGCCAGGGCTGCTGCCAGTGGTACTGACCGCAGAACGACTCCGCCACCGGAGGTCCCCATGATCCACGCTGGTACGACTGGACCGCTGGCGGGTTGTCGAGCAACGGCTGCACGATGCGCCAGGTTTCCTCGATGCTGTCCTGGCGGGCGAAGAGTTGATGGTCGCCGACCAGCGCGGCGTGCAGCACCCGCTCGTAGGGCTCCCACGGCTCGCCCAGTTCTTGACGGAACAACGTGTCCAGGTGCACTGAACGCCACGAATCATTGGAGCGCGTGATGATCTGCAACCGCAGACCGGAGTCGGGATCGATGCGCAGCACGATCTGGTTGGGGTCGACCTCTGTGGGATGGGGCAAAAACGCCAACCGGGGCGTGGGACGCAACAACAACCGAACCTCGGTGACGTGGTGGGGCAGTTCCTTACCCGCGCGCAGGAAGATCGGAACACCGGCCCAGCGCCAATTGTCGATCTCCAACTGCAAGGCTACAAACGTTTCGGTGGTCGACCCCGGGGCCACCCCGGGCACATCGAGATACCCCTCATACTGACCCCGAACGTAGCGGCGCGGATCGGCGGTGGGCATCGCCCGGAACACCTCGGCCTTCTTGTCCTGCAGCTCCTCAGCGCTGGCGCTGGCCGGTGGCTCCATCGCGACCAGCGCCAGCACCTGCAACAGGTGGTTTTGCACCACGTCGCGGAGGGCACCCACCGGGTCATAGAACCGGCCGCGGTCCTCAACGCCGAAGTCTTCGGCCATGGTGATCTGCACAGCCGAGATGCTCTTGCGATCCCAGATCTCAGCCAGCGCCAGATTGGCGAAACGCAGATATTCCAGCTCCATGACCGGTTCCTTGCCCAGGAAGTGATCCACGCGCAAGATCTGGTCCTCCCGGAGCACCTGATGCAATTGGGCGTCCAGCTCGCGCGCCGAGTGCAGGTCGTACCCGAACGGTTTTTCCACCGCCACCCGAGCGTTGGTGACGAGTTGGGCTTTGCCCAGGTGTTGCACGATCGGACCGAACAGTGACGGTGGCGTCTCCAGGTAGTACAACGGCCGGTGATGTGCCCTGACCCGCTCCGCAAGCTGGGTATACAGAAAATCGCCGGTGACATCGCCGAAAATGTACGATAACCGGCTCGTTAAGCGGTTGAAGACGTCCTCGTCAATTTTTTCGCCACTACCGCTGACCGACTGCCGGGCGAACTGAAGCAACTCGTCGTCAGATCGCTGCCTACTTGCCACCCCCAGGATCGGGCAGTCCAGCAGCTTGCGGCACTCCAACCGGTACAGCGCGCGCAATGTCATCTTCCGGGCCAGATCACCGGTAATACCAAAGATCACCATCAGGTCTGCTGCGTTGTTGCTGCCGTCGCTGACCATCCTTGACCCTTCCTCAGCCGCGCTGCGATATCCCCTGCCCATCATCATGATGGTCGTTGCTGCTGGCGCTGTCTGCTCGGCAATCACGGCGCACCCGTTGGTTGCCACCAGTGGGTAGGTTCAAAGGCACCTTCGCTTGAAGATCCGTGTGGTGGGGCGCTCGGTCCTCAGCACTGTCACCCAGGGTGGTACTTGCGGCGATAATCAGTCTTCCCGTCTGCGGGCATCTTCCTTACCGGCTGGCTGCAATCCCCTGCAGCGGTAATGACCATGAGTGCCAGCCGGGCGGACAATGACCACCGGAGCAGCAAACCTTCCCGGTGACCGCAGGTCGCAGAGAGGTAGCAATGGCTGAGGTGCCCAACGGCCGTTACCTGCCGATCTCCGAGCACGGACCGATCGGTGATCTGCGTACCGTGGCCCTGGTAGGCAGCAACGGCACCATCGACTGGTACTGCTGCCCGTCGTTTGACGCCCCGAGCGTGTTCGGCGCCATCCTCGACGCAGACCGGGGCGGATCGTTCGAACTGGCCGCCGATCTGCCGGTGCGGACCAAGCAGTTCTACTTTCCCGACACCAACGTGCTGATCACCCGGTTTTTCACCGAGGACGGGGTAGGTGAGGTCCAGGACTTCATGCCGCTGGGGGATGGCGTCGAGGCCGATCGGCATCGGCTGATCCGGCGCGTGATGTGCGTGCGGGGATCGATCCCGTTCCGCGCGCGGGTGGCTCCCCGGTTCGGCTACGGGCTGGATCCGCACACCGTGCGCCGCCACGACGGCCTGATCCTGTTCGAGTCCGCGGACTTGTCTCTCGCGTTGAGCGCCACGGTGGCCCTCGAGTGCGACACCGTGGACGCCTGGGCCGAGTTCACCCTCGCCGAGGGCCAGTCCGCGGTGTTCGCGCTGGACGGGCTCAACGGCAACGTGGTGCCGCGCGGATGCCCGCACGACGAAGCAGAGCAGCAGTTCACCGCCACGGTGGCGTTCTGGCGGCGCTGGCTGTCCGCCTCCCGTTACCGTGGCCGGTGGCGGGAGATGGTGCACCGCTCCGCGCTGACTCTCAAGCTGCTGACCTACGCACCGACCGGCGCCATTGTGGCCGCCCCGACGACCAGCCTGCCCGAGCAACTTGGCGGTGAGCGCAACTGGGACTACCGCTACGTCTGGCTGCGCGACGCCGCTTTTTGCGTTTACGCGCTGCTGAGGCTCGGGTTCACCGGCGAGGCCACGGCCTTCATGAACTTCTTGACGACGCGGTGCATGCGCGACGACGGCCCCTCGGGCCCATTGCAGATCATGTACGGCATCGACGGACGGACCGAATTGCCCGAACACACGCTTGACCACTTGGCGGGATACCAGGGCGCCGCCCCGGTGCGGGTCGGCAACGCCGCGGTCAACCAGCTGCAACTCGACATCTATGGCGCACTCATCGACTCGATCTACCTCTACGACAAGTGGGGACAGCCCATTTCCAGCGACCTGTGGGAGCGGGTCTATGCCCTGGTGGACTGGGTCTGCGACCACTGGGACCAGGCCGACGAAGGCATCTGGGAAACCCGCGGCGGGCGCAAGAACTACCTGTACTCGCGGCTGATGTGCTGGGTAGCGATCGAACGGGCCATGCGCATGGCCCGTCGCCGCGGGCTGCCCGCTGACCTGTCGCGCTGGGGACGAGCTCGTGATGCGATCTACCGCCAGATCATGCGGCGCGGCTGGTCAGCTGCGCGCCAGGCGTTCGTCCAGCATGAGGACGACGATGTTCTCGACGCCGCGGTCCTGATGATGCCCATGGCGAAGTTCATCTCCCCCACCGATCCCAAATGGCTGGCCACCCTCGATGCGCTCACCGCGGAGCTGGTGTCCGACTCGTTGGTCTACCGCTACGACGCCAAGGCGAGTCCGGACGGCCTGCGCGGAGAGGAGGGCACCTTCTCCCTGTCCTCGTTCTGGTACGTCGAAGCACTCACCCGTGCCGGGCGGCTGGATGAGGCACGGCTGGCCTTCGAGAAGATGCTCACCTATGCCAACCACCTCGGCCTGTACGCCGAGGAGATCAGCCACACCGGCGAGCAGCAGGGCAACTTCCCCCAGGCCTTCACCCACCTGGCCTTGATCAGCGCCGCGTTCAGCCTGGACCGCGCCCTCGGCTGACGTCCGTCTTACCCGGGCCGGTCTCCATATCGGATGATCAGCACGTGGCGATCAAGCGTGCAGCCGGGCGCCCCAGCGGGTGGTGACGGTCTGCCCGGGTTCTACCCGGGCAACACCGTCGCCGGTGTGGAATGCGTTCGGTGGGCAGGTCATCGGTTCCACACCCAGCCCTTGGCGGCGACGGTGCGGGCTGAGGGTGTCGCCGGTATAGAGCTCGATGAGGGGATAACTGTTGTCCACCCAGAGCTCGGCGCGGCGCCCGTCCGGCCCGTCCAGCCGTACCCACGCCCGGCCGGCATCGTCCCGGGCAAGGTCGGCAAAGGCGAAATCGATGCGCTGATCGCCCAGCTGGCGACCCGCAGAAAAGTCAAAGGAGCTGCCCGCCACGGGTTCGGTTCCGGTGGGCAGCTGACGGTCTGGATCGGTGACAATCCGGGTACCCGCGGTGAAGCTCAGCACGGCCTGGTCAATCAATCCGCTCCCCGGTGACAGGTAGGGATGGTGGCCGCATCCGTAGGGACATGGCTGCTCGCCTCGATTGGTCGCCGTGGTGGTGACCGTCAAGCCCTCGTCATCGAGCAGGTAGTCCACCGTCACATCGAGGGCAAAGGGATACCCGGGCTGGGGGTGCAGCCGGACGCCCATCGTGAGCTGGTTGCTGCTCTCCTTGACCGCCTCCCAGTTGCACCAGCGCAGCAGCCCATGGATCGCATTGCCTTTTTCCGGTTCGGTGATGGGCACTTGATAGTCCACATCGTCAAACCGGTAACGGCCGCCGCCCAAGCGATTTGGCCAGGGGACGAGCACAGCACCATGCGCACCGTCGCACATGGCTTCCCGCGGATACGGATCCAGCACCGCCCGATCGCCAGCCCGGTACTCCCGCACCCCGCCACCGACTTCCACCACCACGGCGAGCTGCTCGCCGTACCGGATCTCGTACTGCCGTCCTGACGGCGGGATGCTCATGTGGCCTCACCCATTGATGTGGCGCGCTGCGGGTTAACGGCACCGCGCCCAGCCGTCAGGTCCGGTCATACCGGGTTGGCGGGAACGGATGTTCTTCCGTGAGCGGGTACAGCTCGCCCTCTTCGAGCTGCCGCTTAACCTCGGCTCTTTCCTCTTCGTAGACCTCGGTGTCGGTCACATCGCCCAGCGGTGGCGTGTCCGTGGCCGCAGGTACGTCGTCGGGGTCGTAGGCGTCAAGTCCGACGTCCACGCGTTCACGTTCGGTGCGGCGAGCCAGCGCCTCGTCGTCAGGGCGCATCGGGGCACCACCATGCTCCCGGCGGTCGCGTGAACCGTCTTCCCAGACATGCTTGTCGCCTGTCGCTGCCATAACACCTCCTGCTTCGCGTCCAGCCGACGCTACCCGCCGGGGCTCGGTGGATCTACTTGAGCGCTTACCGCGGGTCGGTGAAGGTGCCGGGGCTGCTGGAGGTCGCACGCCACTCCGCGCTGCGCTCGGGGTTGGCCTGCGTCAGGGCGTGCCGCACGCCATCGGCGTCGAGGTCGGTGGTGTAGACCGGGGAGCCGGGCTGCTGGCGCCAGGAGTCATCGAGCGTGCCGGCATCGATGGGATCGAATCCGAGCTCGTCGATCAGTTGCATGACCACTGCCTTGGCGGCATCGTCGTCGCCGGCTACCGGCAGGGCTATGCGTCCGGGAGTGCCTGCCGGGCGGCCGTCGTCCAGCAAATGCTGCGCGTAGATGTTGTTGAACGCTTTGATCACTGGTCGACCCAGCTGCTCTGCTACCCAGCGGCTTTCGGTCATGCCCTGCTCGATGTCGTTGATGCGGCCATCACGCTGCTGCGGGTAGTAGTTGCCGGTGTCCACGACGACGGCGTCGCCCGCGCCCTCGAACAGGTCTTTGGGCAGCTCCGGCACGTTCTTTTCCGGGATGGTGACGACGACGACGTCCTTGTTGCTCGCTGCTTCGGCCACCGAAGTGGCCTTGGCGCCGGTCTGCGCAGCGAGGTCACGCAACGTTTCGGGACCGCGCGAGTTCGCCACCGACACCTCGTGACCCAGCGCCGCCAGACGCCTGGCCAGGGTGCTGCCGATATTGCCTGCACCAATAATGCCTATCTTCATTTCCCCTCCCGACTACTGCCAGCCCGACTCCGTTGACCCGCTGCCATCCCGGGCTGCCTGCTCAATGTGCAGGCTTCGACCGGCGTCGTTGCCCCGATCGAGCGCGCGGCTGTCCGTTAACGCGAAACTGCGCCAGGTGCACGACCATGGCCACGCCCAGCCCCACCACCAGGATGGCCAGCACCACAGGCCATGCCGGCCCGGGCTCCTCGAGCGACGTGATGAACATTCCTATCAGGGTCGCTTCCGACAGCAGACCAGCGATGAGCCAGACCTTGTGCAACTTACGGTCGTCTTCCAGGCCGACAGCAAATTGTTCGGCATCGTGCGGAATTTCAGAATGTAGCTCCACGCGATCCGCTCCGGTACCGTGCTGCTCCATTTCTTGTTGCCCCATGTCGCCCTCCTCAGCAGCTCTGGCGCCGGGTGGTACAGCGCGACGAGCCGTCAGCAAGAACGCTTCGCGTGGCGATGTCGGTGTCTTCCCGGCTGACATCCATTGTCAGTACCAGCTGGCCATGACGAGCAACCGATTGCGCTGCGTTCTCAACGGCAGTCTGTATCCAGGCTGCCTCAGTGGGCCTGCTACCGCGACGTGTTGTAGGCAATCAGAGGTGACCCGGCGTGGCCGCCTGCGAGCAGGTGACGAGGCCCACCTACTCGAGGAAGCGCTACGGGTGGCATCTGAAGGGTGGGAGCAGGGACAGGGTGGTGGAGGTGCAGATGTTGGTGAGGTGGCGGTTGGTTTCTTGGAGTTGCAGGTTGATGTTGACCAGGTCTTGTTCGGCGCCGACGAGTGAATTGTTGATGTCGGTGACTTGGGGGGTGATCA
>JAFAWY010000132.1 GCA_019241525.1 Pseudonocardiales bacterium | reverse complement strand
CGGTCAAGTCCTGATCGTCCTGTAAATCGGGTGGCCTTGTGATCATGCGGCAATGTTGTTCGGTTGGTTGGTCTTGCGGTCATCGGTGTTGGCCGGTGGCGGGTCAATCCCTAGTTCGGCACGCAACAGCCTGAGCTGATGGCGTTCCAGATCGCTAATGGACACCCGGCACCAGCGATCGGCGGCGCGGATCAGGGTGGCGAATACCAGTTTCATGGCGGCTTTTTCGTCGGGGAATCGGGGGATCACTTTGGTGCGCCGGCGCTCTTCGACAAAGCTACGTTCGGCCAGGTTGGTGGTGCGCACCCGGATGCGATGGCGCACCGGCACCCGGTGGATGGCCAGCAGGGCGTCGAGGTCATCGCTAAAGCAGGTCACCGCCGCGGGATACTCCCGGCCGTAGGTATTAATGAATCGGTCGGCGGCAGCCCGGGCCGCATCCAGCGTGGGCGCATCCCGCACCGCATAAACGTGGGCCAGCACCTGGCCGGCGGTCTCGTCGGGCAGCTTCGCGCGGAGATTGCCCAGTCGATGAAACCAACACCGAATCCGGATCGAGGCGGGAAAGCAGGTCGTGATGGCCTTGATCAGACCAGGTGCACCGTCGGAGGTGACCGTCGTCGGTGCGCGCAGGCCCCGATTCAGCATGCTGCGGAAAAACTCCGTCCAGCAGGCCTGAGACTCCTTGTTGCCCACCGCCAAGTGCAACAAGTGTTTGCGCCCGTCTGAGGCGATACACCAGGCAACCAGCACGGCCTCCTTGGCCCCGTGGCGGCGCAGTGATTCAAAGACGGCATCGACGAACAGGTACTCCACGGCGATGGCGGATAAATCCCGGCTGATGAAGGCCTGATAGTCCTCCCACAGCCGGTCGGTGATCTCCGAGACGGCCGATTTAGAAATCAGCGGCTCTCCGGTGGCATCCCGGAAGGCATCCTCCACATCCCGCGTGGACAACCCGCGGGCATACATCTCACTGACCAAGCGCTCGAGCACCTCGCTGTTGCCGTCGAGAAAACTCATCAACGACGACCGAAACGGCGCGCCCGCACCACGCACCTGCGGCACGGCCACCTCGAACGCCCCCTCAGCGGTACGCATTCGACCCGGCGCATATCCGTTGCGCGACCCCACCTGGCCCTCATTTCGGCGCGCGTAGCGGCCACGACCGCCCAAATAATCCGCCTGCTCACCCTCCAGCAGCTCTTGCACCACCACCCGCGTCACCGTCTCCACCAGCGCCGAAATGATGTTCGACCCGCTGTCGGCCCCACCGGCCAGCAACTCCTGCAGCTGCTGCCGAGCGATCACGGACGGGGCTACCCTCTGCATCGGCCTGCTCCTCTCGTCGGTCCACAACACCCGACATGATCGAGCAGGCCACCTTCATTTACAGCCAGGAACAGTAGGACGTCACCATTCGGGACGACCGGCGGGGTGACACTTATCGCGTGTGTGACTGAGGGAGTTCGTCAGGAAGGCGCTCAGGGATGCAAGGGAGTTCTCCCTGCCCGGTCTCTCCCCGGTTTGACCAGTGAGTATGGCCGCGCGGATCCCGTACGCGCATTCGGCCACGCTCGCATTCATCCGCGATCCCGGCACTGACACCCGGGACACCGCTTCCCTCCCTCAGGCGCTCAACTACGCACAGTAATTACTGGATGGCACGGCAGTGCGGAGCATTGGGTGTCCCGTCCCGCACCGCCGTGCGCCGTTGATATGGGCTTGCCGGCCGGGTTGGGGACAGCGTCGCTACCCCGTCCCCACCGCACGCCGATGAGTACTCTGCGCAGCTCAACGACCGCGCGGAAGCTGTCCCGCCACACCCGTCCCGCAGAAGTCTGGCCGGACATGCCCGGGACAGGTGTCGAGCACTCGACAGCATTAGGGGAAACCGGTGAACGGGCACCTCCTCGACCCAGTTGCTTCGTCCTGTGAGCGGATAGCGAGCTGATCACGAACCTCCCTTACGTCCCCCGTCTTCCCGGGGTAGCAAGGGTTGGTCAAGGCGGTCCCGAGGCAGATGGGGCATCCCCGTCTTGACCACAGAAAGTGCCTGTTTTCGGCATGGTCACTGCTGGCCTGCCTTGCCGGGTTAGCTGCCTCGCCGCAGCTCAGGCGGGGCAACAGGCCCAGAGCCAGGTGAGGCATGTGCCCTAGCGAAGCGCGGGTGCCTCATCGCCTGCCTCACTGCCCGAACCGCCGCCCGCGGGGCCACGGCAGGGCAAACACGGGCGTTGCACGGCCGACGCGCACAGGGGTCTACCCCCGCTACTGTGCTGGTCAGACGCCATTACCCGGGGGGTCTACCAGGGTAGAGGGCCCCCTCTACCGAACGAACGAAGATAGGCAGAACCGCCGCCTCCGGACACTCACCCGTTCGGTAACACCTGAGTACCTCTCTGCATGCCGGACGCAGCACGGCATTCGAGTGCAGCTGGCGTACGTTGGCCGCGAAAATTGCTATTGACACCGCATTTGCGCAGATCACCTCGTGTTGCATGAAGGAGTCTTGACTCATGTGACGATGTACCGGTGGGTCCAGCGGTTCACCCCCGCTGCTGATCGACGCGGCCCGACCCTGCCGGCACGTCCCGGGAGATCGCTGGTTCGTAGACGAGACATATGTCAAGGTCAACGGGCGGTGGGTGTATCTATATCGGGCGATCGACCAGTACGGCCAGGTCATCGACGTGCTGGCTTCTCGGAAGCGGGATTTGGCAACCACTCGTCAGTTCTTCACCCGCGCCCTTGAGCACGGCGCACGCCCGACCGAGGTGACTACCGACCGGGCACCGGCCTATCCCCGAGTGATCCAAGAGTTGATCCCCGCTGCGTGCCACGTCACCGAGCAGTACTGCAATAATTCCATTGAAGCCGATCACGGGCGTCTGAAGGCCCGACTACGGCCCGATACGCAGTCTCAAACGGCTGCGCTCGGCACGGGTGATCAGTGCCGGACACGCGTTCGTCCAGAATCTCCATCGGGGCCACGACGAACTCGGCCCGGACATCGATCGACGGCATTTGCTCACAGCGATCTTCGCAGAACTCGTCCGCGCCATCTGATCAAGGCAGCACAGCAGATAATTCCGCCTGCTTCCGCCTACGCAACAGAGCCCCCACACGTTACTCAATGGGTAAAATGAAAGAATTCTGTGCATTGCGCATGGATAGCGGATAGGCCTTAATCAGGAGAACGATTCCCCTATTAGTATGGAGGTTCTTCTCGAATGATCTCGACGTCCGTGTTGCTTTATACAAGAGTTTCATAAGTGCGCCGATCACCCACGCCCGCCGATTGTAGGATCCACCCGAAGATCAATTAAGCAGATTTCAACGATCCGAGCCGTGAATCCAGGCTCAGGCTGGTGGGGACGGGTAGTCGCCGGGCGGGGTTCGGTGGATGCGATGTCGGGGCCGGTGTGAGTCACTGGCGAGGGCGTCTTGCCGTGTCGCGGCTAGGTCGGGTGAGCCCGGTGATGGAGTGAACGGTTGGATGGATGGGGTACATTTTGCGACGTCAAGCCATTCGTTGTTGTCTGAGCGCGGTGGCTGGGACCGGGTGCAGGGATGGGAGGTGGGGCGCGGTGCGGGGTGAGCCTCCTAGTAGTAGCGGCGCGGCCGCCACGGTTGCGATCTGTGGCCTGCTCGCCGCGCCGCAGTGTTGCCTGTTCCCGTCTTCCGTCCGGTTGGCATGACGCATAGCGGTCTCCTGGGCGGACTGTCCCGTAGGAGGTCGTCATGCTCGGTGCTGGCCGGTCGCTGCCGCGCCCTGCCGAGGTGCTGCGTCGGCGTCACTTGCAGCGCGCGACGACGGCGCGGGCGGTGCGTCAGGCGATCGTGTCGTTGGCCGGGTTGTTGGGTGAGCTGGTGCTCAATCAGGCCGGTCAGGACGTTGGCCGGGTGGTGGATGTGGTGGCTCGCCTCTACGGCGAGGAGCGCTACCCGCCGGTGACCGGGCTGGTGGTGCGGGTGGGCCGTCGACGCGCGTTTCTGGATGCGTCGGCCATCGCGGCGGTCGAGCACCGCAAAGTCACGCTGCGGACGGCCCGGGTGGATCTGCGCGATTATGTCCGACGACCCGGTGAGGTGTTATTGGCCCGGGATGTGCTGGATCACCAGTTGGTGGACGTGGATGGGGTGCAGGTGATCCGGGCGGCGGATCTGTACCTGGCCCCGGTGTCCGGACAGGTGCGCCTGGTGGGTGTGGATGTCGGTGTGCAGTCGTTGCTGCGTCGGCTTGGTCCCAAACTGCTGCGCGCTCGTCCGACTCCGGACAAGGTAATCGATTGGGATGCGGTGGCGCCCTTCGGTGAGCAGTCCACCGAGGGACCATCGACGGTGCGGCTGCGGGCCCGGCAGGAGGCGCTGCGCCGGTTACGTCCGGGTGAGTTGGCTGACCTGTTGGAGGACTTGGGTCGGCCCGGGCGCCAGGAGTTGCTGGCGAGCCTGGAGCGGGAGACCGCGGCGGATGCGCTGGAGGAGATGGATCCCGACGAGCTGGAGGGGCTGCTGCGGGAGTCGAGTCCTGAGCGGGCCGCTGAGCTGGTCGCGGCGATGGAACCCGACGAAGCGGTAGATGCGCTGCGCGATTTGAGCGGGCAGGAACGCGAGGAGCTGCTGGAGCGGATGCCACCGCCGATCCGCCGGCGGCTCGCGGGGCTGTTGTATTACCCGGAGGATCGGGCTGGCGGGTTTATGACCACCTTGTTGGTCGTGGCCAGCGAGAGCGACACGGTCGGCGAGATCCGGGCTCGGTTGGCCGAGCAGGCTGAGCACCGTAATGAAATTGACGCGGTGGTGGTGTGTGAAGCCCAGCGCCGGGTGCTCGCCGATCTCCCGCTGTTCGACCTGCTCATTGCTCCTGCCGAGCAGCGTCTGGATGCACTGCTGGGCGAAAAACCCCACATCTCCCCGGTGGTGGTCGGGCCACAGGCCGATGTCGATGAAGTGGCCACGGCGTTGGTGGAATCGCGTCGCTCCTCGCTGCTGGTCGTTGATGAGGACTGCCACCCGCTGGGTCGCATCCTGGCCGATGACGTCCTCGACGCGCTGATCCCCGAGACCGGCCGGCTGCACTTCCCGAGGTTGTTGCGATGATCCGCCCTGACCCCGACCACCCCCGGCCGATGGGCCCGGCCGGCACCTTGACCGAGCCGATCGAGTCGCGGTCCGAGCCCCCGCCAGCTCCTCGTGCGTCGCATCGAGCGGGTCGGCGGCTGTGGCAGCGGCTGCGCCGCAGCCCGATCTTCGCCTACCTCGCCATCGCCGGACCCGGGCTGATCGCGGCCAACGCCGGCAACGACGCCGCCGGCATCGCCACCTACTCCTCGGCCGGCTCCCAGTTCGTCTACCGCACCTTGTTCTTCATGGTGCTCGTCACCATCGCCCTGGTCTTGGTACAGGAGATGGCGGTCCGGCTGGGCACCTACACCGGCAAGGGCCTCGCCGCGCTGATCCGCGAACAGTTCAGCCTGCGGCTGACCGGCCTGGCGCTGTTCTGCGTCCTGCTAGCCAACACCGGGCTGGTGGTCAGTGAGTTCGCCGGCATCGGCGCCGCTTTCGAACTCGTCGGGGTCTCCCGCTATCTCGTCGTTCCCGTCTTCGCGGTGCTGATCTGGGCGCTGGTGCTCTTCGGCTCCTACCGCTACGCCGAGCGGATCTTCCTCGTGTTCTCCCTAGCCTTCCTCGCCTACCCGGTAGCCGCGGTACTCGGCCACCCGCACTGGAGCGAGGTCGGCGCCAACCTAGTGCTGCCCCATTTCGTTGCCAGCCGCGACTTCGTGCTCCTCGGTGTCGCGCTGATCGGCACTACGGTCAGCCCCTACATGCAGCTCTACGCCGCCGCTGGCGTCGTCGACCGGGGCGCCGCCCCTGACGACTACCGTGCCACCCGCCTGGATGCCATCAGCGGTGCGGTGTTTGCCTGCCTCATCTCCATCACGATTATCATCGCCACCGGAGCCACTATAGGTGGCCAAGGGCCCCTGGACTCGGCCAAACAAGCCGCCGAAGCGCTGCGTCCGGTGGCCGGTCCCGGGGCCGAGCTGCTGTTCGCCTTCGGACTGCTCGGCGCCAGCGCGCTGGCCGGTGCAGTGGTGCCGCTGTCCAGCGCCTACGCCATCAGCGAAGCCATCGGTGTCGAGCGCTCCGTGTCTCGGCGGTTCCGGGAAGCCCCGCTGTTCCTCGGACTGTTCACCCTGCAGGTCATCCTCGGCGCGGCCATCGCGCTCACCCCGGTCAACCTGATCAAACTGCTGATCGGTACCCAGGTCCTCCAAGGCATCGTGGCCCCGATCGTGCTGACCTACATCCTCATCCTGGCCAACCGGCGCAGCCTTCTCGGGCCAGCCGCTAACGGCCCCCTTTTCCGCGTCACCGCCACCATCGCAGTCACCGCGGTCGCCGCCATGTCCCTACTGCTGGTAGGGCAGACCTTGCTCGGCTTCCTCGGCCTGGGTTAACCCTGCCCCTACACTCAAGTACGGGTATTGAGGTGATCGAGGGTGCGCAGATTGCTCAGAAACCGGCCCGACGTGTGATGTCTTTGGACGCCAAAGAGCGCAGGTCGGGCCCGAGGGCAACCAGGAGTGACCAGCACTACGAGCGCGCTGGCACTGTTGCATTCAGCGATCGGCCCCACCCGAGCTGATCACACCTACCCATCCCGAAGCCATGCAGTAAGCCTCGTATGCCCGGTTTGTCATGGTTCTCCAGGGGCCTGTTGAGCCTGCTTTGCTGCTTTAGGCGTTGGCGAGGACACCTTTGGCCTCAATGCAGCAGTGCGGGTCGCGCCGTTGCCGCCGGATCAGATCCGGAACGAGTTGCAGCTGGTAGTCGTGGATCCAGACTAGGGCACCGGGCGCGGCCAGGTGGACGACCGC
This sequence comes from Pseudonocardiales bacterium, assembly GCA_019241525.1. Classification (GTDB taxonomy): domain Bacteria; phylum Actinomycetota; class Actinomycetes; order Mycobacteriales; family Pseudonocardiaceae. The sequence goes on along the minus strand of JAFAWY010000132.1, from coordinate 3,200 downwards.
ATCCGCGTAGCGCTGGTTTACCTCCCGGCTGGCCCTGCGCCAGGCGGGGTCGTACTTTGGTCGTTCGATGTGCTGGTGGTAGAGCGGCCACAGCGTCGCGTTGCAGTACCCGTCGTAGTGCAGCTTGACGTCGGTGGTGGACAAGTCGATGGTGTGTAGCGGGGTGCCGTCGTAGGTGGCTGCCCCGGGTTGTGGGTCGTGTTCGCTCCACCCGATCCAGGCCCCGACCGGTGTGCCGAATCGGCGCATCGCCGCCAGCATCGCCACATGCCATTGACTCTGCGCGGCGACCTCCGCGTTGCCACTGAACGGCATCCGGTTGGTGATGACGACCACCGCGAATGACCGCTCATCGGTCGCGGGAACCGGGTGGTCCCGCCCGGCCCAGCCGGGTGGGCGACGTTCGGCCTCGAGGACCGCAGTCCACAACGCCAGGAAGGGGTCCACATCCCCGTTGAACTGTACGACAACCTTGCGCAGCGGTTCCCACCTTGGCACCTTCGGGCCGCGGAACACGTTGTGGACCGTGGTCGGGCTGACCCGGTCACGGCCCATGCCGCGGGAGATCTCGCGCACGCCCGGCTCCCCGGCGCGCAGGTATAGGTCGTGCAGCCGGTCGAACAACCTGCTGATCGGTCCGGGTGGAGTCGGCTCGCGCTTCAACGCCACAGCGATCACCCTTCCGGGTCGTCACACACTGTTCAAGGCTGTCAAGAAACGTTCAGTGATCACCAACCGGTGCACCCTCCTCGCCGCCAGCCGTTCAATCTCGTTCACGCGCGTGGAACGTCGTACCGTTACCCGTTCACCGTCGCGATTGCCCCCGACACTCGAAGCACTGGGCAGCGCGAATGGAGGACCCCGTGATCAATGCATTCCCATGGTGGGCATGCTTGCCTCCGCTGCTGCGTCCACTGGCGACGGTGGCACTGATGCTCCTGGTCGGGCTGCTCCAGCGCTGGATGACCGGCCGCTGGCCGACCGTCGAGGATTGGCGGGCGCCGAGCGCGGCCCTGCCGACGCCGTCAAGAGTCATCGGCAGGGCCGTCGACCTGCTCCGCACCCACGGCACTCGGCGACGGGCGCCGGCCACGACCCGAGCCGCTATGTGCCGCTCACCGTGCCGATCGGGTCAAGCGCCCGCGCCCCCCGCCAGCGCCCGGGTGTGCAGCTGCTGGCCGAACCTGCGTCCCCGGTGCGCCGGCAGGACGCAGGCGATCACGGTGGCGGTCCAGTCGTCGGGTGCCCCCGGGCCGGACAGTGGTGCAGCCGACCGCGACGTCGCCGAGGTAAGCCACGTCGAGCTGGTACCGGCCGACCCTTTCGCGGACCTCGTCCAGGTTCAACGCGTCGCCCGGAATGATCGCATTGTGCAGTCGTGCCAGTCGACGATGCCGGCGTTGTCCGTGACCGGCCGGGCATGGAGGTCAACCATCCACGTAGCGAACCGATTCCAGCGGAGCCGCGTCAACGGTGAAGAGTGCCATTTCGCAGCTTCGCCATGGCCCGCGACGTCTCGGCATGAACGCGCCGATCCAGACCTTGCCTCTGTTGGCGGTGATGGTCGGGAACACTCAATCGCTTAGCACGACGCGAGGACGCTGCACCAAGAACTTCGTCTGCGATGTCAGGCAGCGCGCGGTAGGTGGAACAGCCCTGTGGGTGCCGAACTGGTCATCCATGGTGGTGACCTGCAGCGTTCCGGGTGGTGACCGTCGGGCATGATCGCAGGCCGTGGTGGTTCGACTGCTCTATCTCGTCTTCAGGCAGGTCATGGCTTGGTTCGTGCTCCTGGCCCATAGCGCATGATCGAAGAACGTAGACCTTCAGGTGCTCAACGGGCTTTCGAATCGGCTATGGCCATGGCGATTCAGGGCACCGACCGGTGAAGAGGCCCGTAACTCCATCGCTTCTAGAGTCGATGAGTGACATTCCCTGTCGACGTTTTTCCAGAGCTAAACCGTCGCTAGGTCGAATGCGGATACGAAACGGGGTTTCTGCTTTCGTGTGTCACGAACGCTGAAGGGGGCTTGATGTAGGTAGAGCCTCTGGAGGCGGTGCTGCGTGAGAGATGAAGGTAGGCCCTTCGGAGCCGCCCTGCGGGGGGAGGCTTCAAACCGCCCACTGCTGCGTTAGCTGAAGACTGTTGTGGTGAGCGATGTGGGAAAAGGCGTCGTGTGAGGCGTCAGGTGGGGGTCAGGAAGGCGATCGCTGTTGACGTGTCGAAAGAACCATGGTTGGCATCAAAACTGGGGCGGGGAAGCAGTCCCGGGATGAGTCTGGCGGGTGCCCGTTGATTGGCCAGGCGGTGTCCGGCATAGAGGCGACGCGAGCCTGATCAGGCTGCTTTTGCGTGGAACGTGAGAAGGCGCGCCGCGATACTTCGGCTCTGTATGGGGTAGTGAGAGGGAGTGTTCCAAGCGGCGGAAACCGTGAGGGATTGAGTACCGTTGCGTGGGCGCGCTGGCGGACTGACTCGTAGTAGCTGGGAAGCCCCTGTAATGGGGGCAGAGCCAAGGGGTCAGGTCATTCGTGGTTTGTTCGTTCAATCAACCAGGATGTCCTGGGAGGAGTTGTGTGAGCGAGCTGAAATCGTCAGGAAAGCCGTTTGGGATTTCAAAGCGGGAGGTGTGGGAGGCATACGAGAGGTGAAGGCCAACAAGGGCGCACCGGGTGTGGACGGGTGCTCGATCGAGGAGTTCGAGACCGATCTGAAGAACAATTTGTACAAGATCTGGAATCGGATGTCTTCGGGGAGCTATTTTCCACCCCCGGTGCGGGCGGTAGAGATACCGAAACCGCATGGCGGCGGGGTTCGGGTGCTCGGTGTACCCACCGTCGCGGACCGGATCGCCCAAACAGTGGTGGCCAGAAGGCTGGAGGCGAAGGTCGAGCCGATCTTCCACTCTGATTCCTATGGCTATCGCCCGGGGCGGTCACCACGGGACGCGGTGGCGGCTTGCCGGAAGCGCTGCTGGAAGACCGATTGGGTGATCGATTTGGACATCCAGAAGTTCTTCGACAGCGTGCCCTGGGACCTCGTGGTCAAAGCAGTGGAGGTCAACACCGATGACCGGTGGGTGGTGTTGTATGTGCAACGGTGGCTCCAGGCGCCGGTGCAGCTACCCAACGGGGCCTTGCAGAAACGAGACCGTGGGACTCCACAGGGATCGGCGGTCTCACCTGTGCTAGCTAATCTG
>JAFAWY010000090.1 GCA_019241525.1 Pseudonocardiales bacterium | reverse complement strand
GATCCCATAGAGGGTAATTCGGCAACACATGCACCGTGACGTGCCGTGACCCAGCGTGATACTGGTGAGTCAGCAGCATGGGGTTAGATGACAGGTACGGTCGCGTAGGCGCCCAGGTGTTGTTCGGCAACTGTCGATCTTCGATCGCTCCAGGTCAGACGGCATGCCCGCGTGCGCGTAGTCCAAGATGAACCGGGTGCCGTGGCATGAGCAATGGCCGTTCCCGTGTGTGGGGCCGGGCTCGGCCCAGCATGAGGCTGACTCTAAGGGCCAACGGATTAGGTATCGAACCGGCTACGGACTTAGCAGCCTAAGCGCAGCTTCATGATAAATTGCTTGAACGGCCGGAATGGTGGCTAATTCAATTTTTTCGTTAGCGCCGTGGAGGTTTCTGTACCGCACTCCGAAACCGGCGGTCGCGTCTATCCCTAGCTTGGCGAGGTAGTTGCCGATATTGGACGGGCCGGCAACCTTGGCGGTCGGCTGTTTGCTTAAGTGACGTTCCGCGGCGCAGGTTAGAGCAACACGAACGTGTGCTTTTTCATCGAGCCGGTAGGCCGGCCAGCTTTCGTGAAACGTGACAGTCGTCGGCGAGGGCGACGACGACTGTTCGTCAACTTGCGCCACGACTGCTTCGATTAATTTTTTTCCGGATGTTTCGTCGAAACTTGTTGTAAGTCGCACGTCGACGCCAATATCACAAGAATCCGGAATGATCGAATAACTTTCACCGCCAGCGATCTTGGTAACAGTGACCTTCGGAGAAAGCCCCAGCACCGGATCAACTGATCCAGGTGTGCGATAACCGCAAATTAGTCGTACGAGTTCGGCAGCTTTTTCTACAGCATTGCTGTTATGCACCGCTCGTTGACTACCTGTGTGACCTGCTTCGCCTCGTGTGGTCAGGTCGGCACGGAGAAATCCTCGCCCCCCAATAACGAGTTCATCCATGCCGGGGTATCCGATCATAACCCCACGGATGCCACGAGGCGCATCCGGCCCGCCGAAGTATCGCTTTGCCCCGCCGAAGTTACCTGTATGCTCGTCAGCGTCAAACAAGAGTGTGAGGCTTCCGCATAACCGAGATCTGACCTCATAGAGACGGGCCACGATGTGCATAAATATTGCGATCGCTGCTTTACAATCTGCGCTTCCGCGACCATACAGCCAGCCGTTTTCTATCACCCCCGATGTTGGTTCATGGTGCCATGTTGATGAATCTCCAAAGGGTGCCGTATCTAAACAAGCATTCAAGATGTAACGCGGGCCCGGATGATGGCCAGTTATGTCACAAACGAGTGCTACAGCTCGACCAGTGTCCATATCATGTAGGCGCCGGGACGGCAGGTCGTGCTCTGTGAGCCATTGCGATACACGGTCGATGATGGGCTCACACGGGTCGATACCTCCTCGAGTGGGTATTCCCACGAGTTCTTGAATTAGCGAAATGACACTTGCCCTGTCCTCGTCAGCAAGACTCCGGACTGGGCTCAAGGCGTCCGCCAACCCCAACTGCCGAGGTTCCGATGTCATTCGATGACCTCTAGGAGGTTTATCGCGTCAAGTGATTCGATGCGGTTTTTGCCGTAGAGCGCCTTGCCGTGCTGCAGAAGCCTGTGCACATATTGCGGTTCGTGAACAACGATCGCCGTGTCAAAGTTCATGGGAGAATTCGCCGACGGAAGTATGATGACAGCGGCCCGTTCGCTGGCCACAAAAAATCTTTCCGGATATCGAGTTAAATCATTAATAATACAGATATGAAGTGTCCGCTCTCCGTCGCAGCCACCATCGGTCAGCGCCGGGCGAAGCGTCAGCAGGCGCAACAGATGATCCTTGAGCACCTGACTATGAGGCAGCCCCATCAAGATCCGATAGTGAACAAGCCGAGGCTTGTCTTGTACCACTCGCTCAATTTCCTGCAAGTATGATATTTCGCTCGACCGAGATCCGACCGCGACAAGGCATTCCTGGGCATTCCGAACGACATCTATCAAGGCGGCAGTGAGCTCGCCTCCCGAAGTGACAAGATGGTCATTTTGACCAATGGAACCATTTGGTTTGGGTTGCAGAGCCGGCGGGTCGGACGATGTTTTCGCTACCATGGATGGTTCGGGAACGAAGTCGATCCCACCCCGATAAGGCTGAAATAGTTGGTCGACTCTCCAGTCGGGAAACATTTTCTCTAGAATTCGGCAGTGATCAGGATAGGGAATTCCAACCAATTCACCGGAAAGCCACCGGTAGAACTGTGCCTTGCTCGGCCACCCGCCTCGTAAAGTCGGATCCGTTTTCGCAGCAACCCTGTCGTACTCGCGACAAAAAGCACGGTGCGTTTGGAGATGGCGATGCTGAAGCAGCACTTTCAGCGCAACAGGTTGGGTGTCCAACGGTGGCTACCTTCCCTCGGGACTAAGCGAGACGAGACTATCACATTCGCGAGACCGCGCGAGACACGGGGAGCCCTAGAAGCTAAAGAAGAGACGATTGACGAGGTCGAGAACAGACCTGACCTGGCCGAATCTACTGATGTCACCCGGAACCTGTTAGGAGGGCCAACACGCCAACTGCATTCCATCGACTTCGCCGACGAGGCACGACTGCGACGCCGCTAAAGCAGGTCGTATCCACGGACCGGCGATCACAATAAAAGTAAATCAACGCGCCCAGGGTCGCGCGGTAATGCCGCACGCCCCCATCAACCCCAAGACCAACCTACGCGCAGAAGCGGAATCTCTGGCTACCAACCTTGTCCGCTTCTGCGCTGTCCACCCGAGTCAGGAGTGAACAGCAATGAGCTTACGCAGACCCACCAACACGACCGCAAGCCCCCTCCCCGATCGGAACGAAAACCGCACCGAACAAACGCACCTCACGGCCGCGTTGGTGAACGTCGGCGATGACACCAACTTCCATGTCGGGCAGCTGACTAGAGCCCAGCGAGCCGCGCTACCCCTCAGCGCCGACGTCGTCCATGCCTTGGCCGAACGGCATGGTGTCTGCACCCGGCCCCTAGCCATGCGCCGGATCGACACCACCACGGGTCGCGTCGACATCGTCCCCGTGCCGTGTGGATCCACCCGCGAAGACCAATGCCGCCCCTGCGCGGACAAAGCCCGCCGGTTGCGGATGGTCCAATGCCGCGAGGGTTGGCACCTGGACCACGAGCCCGTCATCGACCGCGCCACACCCAGTGACAACCACCAGGAGCTGATGGCCGCCCGGGCCGATCTCCTCGCCGCATACACCGAATGCAAAACACACGGCGACGAGCTCACCTGCGAACAGATCGCTGACTCAATCGCCGAACTCGACACCGCACTGCGCGCTGCCGGGGTCCGCGGTCGACTCACCCCAGTTGATCCACCATCCAAGCCCCTTAAGCGTTCCACCCGCCGTCGCCAAGACGCCCCAGACCTGCCCCGCCGACCAGCCGAGAAAAGAACGGTAGGGCGAGTATTCGCCGGTCGCTACCGGCCCTCGACCTTCCTGACCCTCACCCTCGATTCCTACGGACGCGTCGACACCAACGGAGCACCCCTCGATCCAGACCACTACGACTACCGGCGAGCAGCCCGAGACGCCATCCACTTCCCCGCATTGCTCGATCGTTTCTGGCAAAACACCCGCCGCTGCGTGGGCTGGGATGTTCAGTACTTCGGCACCGTCGAACCCCAAAAACGCGGCGCCCCCCATTTCCACGCCGCCATCCGCGGAGCCATCGCCCGCACCGAACTCCGCGCGATTACCGCGGCCACCTACCAGCAAGTCTGGTGGCCTCCCCATAACCACATCATCTACGGCGACGATCGGATGCCGGTGTGGAATGCCCGTACCAAGGCATTTACTGATCCCGACACCGGTGCGCCGCTACTTACCTGGGATCAGGCCTGTGAGCAACTCACCGAACCCGCCCATATCGTCCGCTTCGGCAGCCAAATCCACGTCAAGGGCATCCTTGGCGGCACCGAAGAAGCCGGCCGTCACATCGGCTACCTCACCAAATATTTGACCAAATCGATTGACCAGGCCGCCGGACTCGGAGAGCACGCCACTGACGCGCAACGTGATCACGCCCACCGCCTTCACGCCGAATTGCGTGTAACACCCTGCTCACCGCGCTGCCCGGTCTGGTTGCTTTATGGCATTCAGCCTAAAGGCGCCCGCCACTCCATGACCCCCCGACGCTGCAAAGGAAAAGCCCATCAACTCGAACATTTAGGCATCGTCGGCCGCCGTGTTCTGGTCTCCCGAAAATGGTCCAATAAAACCCTCGACGACCACCGGGCCGAGCGGGCCGAATTTGTTCACCAACTCCTCCAACAGATCGGTGTCCAACCCAGCCACGGCCCCCAAGATGGGCCATTCCAGTGGGAACGTCCAGCACCCACTGACCCCGACATCCCGCCTCGGCCTGTCCTGCTTCTGCATGCCATCGCCGAACGACAGCGGTGGAAAGCCGAATATACCGCCGCCCAACTCGCCACCAGCAACGCACCACCTGATAACCGTTCGCTAATGGAGGAGGCCGCGTGAAGGAATGCAAGAGCGCGGTCGTTAACTACGTGGCCTCGCAACCGGGGCGGATGCGAGCTGACGCTAGCGATCGCGGAATACATTCAGTAGTACACGCACAAGGCGACGTGGGGATGGCAACCGCGGAAAAGCTGTGGAGCACTCAAGAGCTGGCCGACTTCCTCGGTCTCCCCATTCAAACCATTTATCAGTGGCGAAAGCGGAATTATGGGCCTCCCGGGCGGAGGATGGGCAAGCATATCCGTTACCGCCGCTCTGAAGTAGAGCGCTGGATTGACAGCCTTGATGGGTGGGCCGCGTAATGGCTGTAGATGATCTTTGGTACCTTGCCAGGCGCGACCCCGAGACCGGCGATCGTCGCCCATCCAAACGGCAGGGCCGAGGTAAGCGGTGGCGCGTCCGATGGATCGACCCACACACGGGCGAGACGCGGACCGCACTATTCGAGCGCAAAGCCGATGCCGAGCGCCAAGATGTGAGCGTGCATGCAGACATCTCGCGTGGGCAGTACATTGACCCGCAGGCCGGGAAGATTACGATCGCGGAATACGCGTCGCAGTGGCGAGCGCAGCAGCTTCACCGAGACTCCACTGCAGACATCGTCGAACGGGCGTTTCGACTGCACATCTTGCCGATGCTTGGACAGTTGCCGATAGCCGACGTACGCTCGAGTCACATTCGTGCATGGGTCAAGGCAACAGCCGAAAACCTCTCCTCGTCCTCCGTTCATCTCGTCTACAGCTATATCAAGTCGATGTTCGCCTCTGCTACCATTGATAAGATCATCGCTTCGTCGCCGTGCGTAGGGATTCGTCTTCCGGACATCGGGAACCACGAACTTTTCATCCCAGATCCTGCGCAGATCCACAGTCTCGTGGAGGCGATTTCTGAGCGATATTCTCCCATCCCATACCTTGCGGCAGGATGTGGTCTGCGCGGGGGCGAAATCTTCGGCCTTGAGCTTGACCACGTTAACTTTCTGAGCCGGGAAATCCATGTACGGCAACAGCTCAAGCGCATGCCGGGAGTTCCTCCGTATTTGGGTGAGCTGAAGACAAAGACCAGCCGACGTACCGTCGAGCTGCCGGAGGTCGTTCAGCTTGCGCTCGCGCGGCATGTCGAGAGATTCCCCATTCGCGAAATCATGATCGAAGACCGGACGAATATCAGAAATATCCATCAACGTCCCACAAGGCTGTTGTTCCTGACCGCGCACGGTCGACCGCTGCACCGCTCGAACTGGTCGGCAGTGTGGCGCGCAGCGGTCCGACGTGCCGGACTACCATCTGGCTTTGGTTTACATGGCTTGCGGCATTACTTCGCAACGTTGCTGATTCACAATGGCGCAGCGGTGAAGACTGTTCAGCTGGCCCTCGGACACAGCACGCCGATGATCACGTTGAACACCTACGCGCACGAATGGCCGGACGCTCTCGATCGGACCCGGACGCTTGTAGACGCGGCGCTCGGATCGCACCTGTCAGCTGCTACCACGGGACCAGATCAGTGATGGCAAGTTGTACCGATGTTGTACCCACGATGCCCGACGACATTGTTAGTGCTGGTCAGCCGCCCGTATCGCGGTACAGGCGGCGTTTGTTGATGTATTGCACCACCCCGTCTGGCACCAGGTACCAGACAGGCATGCCGCGCTTAATCCGTTGCCGGCAATCAGTCGAGGAAATAGCCATTGCCGGCACCTCGATTAGGCTCACAGCCCGGTCAGGCAGGTGCGTGCCGTCGAGGTCAAATCCAGGGCGCGTCACTCCCACCAGGTGCGCGAGGTCGAACAACTCATCGACTCGCTCCCAGGACAGGATCTGCGCCAACGCGTCAGCACCCGTGATGAAGTACATCTCCTGACGGGGAAACTGGGTACGCAGATCCGTCAGAGTGTCGACAGTGAACGTTGGACCGCGGCGGTCGATATCCACCCGGCTGGTGGAGAACCGCGGGTTGGACGCGGTGGCGATGACTGTCATGAGATACCGATCTTCGGCCGGGCTGACCTCGCGCTCATCTTTCTGCCATGGGATTCCGGTCGGTACAAACACGACCTGATCCAGCCCGAAACGTGCCTGCACCTCGCTGGCGGCCACCAGATGACCGTGATGGATCGGGTCAAAGGTGCCTCCCATGACCCCGAGTCGCCGGCCGGACATGGGCGCAGCCTAGGCGAGTCGTTCGCGACCGGCTCGGACGGAGATAAACTAAACACTCAGTGGCGTTCGAGTTGACCGGCGACTTCAGCGCTGGAAGTGGGCGACCGACGGCGGGGAGGGTCGTGGCGAGCAGAAGTCTCAGCGAGACCTCGTCCAGAGGGCTCGCACTCATCGATGCTTTGGGATCTGGCTGCGTAGTCGAGTGCAGCAAGCTCACCGTCGAACAGTTGGCTGCCACGGACAACCCGAGGCACACCGTCCGCGCCGAGCTACTGCGAGAGCTGGTGCTGGGCCGAAACGGCGAACCCCTTGATCCATTAGGCGTGCGGTTGCATGGTGCTCGCATCACCGGAACGCTGGATCTTACCCACGTTCCGGCGCCTGTAGGAATCGAGCTGCGGAACTGCTATTTCGAGCAGACCGTGCTTCTGGTCAGTGCTCGCTTGCCCTGGTTGACCTTGGCGGGTTCATACCTGCCAGTTCTGGACGGCGACGGTCTCCAAGTCGATGGTGACGTACTGCTTGGCGACGGCTTCACCGCCACCGGGGAGGACCGCTACGGAGCAGTACGACTACTCGGTGCGCACATCAAAGGCCAGCTCAATTTCAATGGTGCACGGCTGAATAATGAGTCAGGCCCTGCTCTCATTGGTGATGGGCTCCACGTTGATGGTGATATCTTCGGTGGCGGATTCATTGCTACCGGAGCAGGCGAGCTTGGTGCGGTGCGATTGCCGGGCGCACGCATAGCCGGCCAGCTTAACCTCAATGGGGCCGAACTGACTAACCAAGCTGGACCCGCACTGATCGCTGACGGGCTCCACGTGGCCGGCGGGTTGGTGCTTGCCGAGGGGTTCACCGCGATCGGGCATTACGAGCGTGGTGCGGTTCGGCTACCGGGTGCCCATATCAGCGGCCAACTCAATTTGGACGGCGCGACTCTGATCAATCCCGTTGGTCCAGCATTGATCGGGGATCATCTCGACGTGTCCGGTGGGGTCTTCCTCGACGGCTTCACTGGCAATGGGCACGGCGAAGACAGCGTGCTCCGGCTACCGGACGCCCATATCAGCGGCCAGCTGAATCTCGACCGCGCTGAACTGACCAATCCTTCCGGGCCAGCACTCATCGGTGACCACCTCCGGGTCGACAGCGACATGTTCGCCGAGGGATTCCTCGCCACCGGGCACTGCCCAGACGCTGCCGTGCGGCTAGCAGACGCCCATATCGGCGGCCAGCTCAACCTCAGCAACGCCAAGCTGACCAATCAAGCCGGGCGTGCCCTTATCGGCGACCATCTTCAAGTCGACAGCGACATGTTCGCCGAGGATCTGATCGCTACCGGGCACTGCCCTGACGCCGCTGTACGGCTTGTCGATGCCCGCGTGAGCGGCCAGCTCAACTTCAGCCATGCGAAACTGACTAATCCGGCCGGTCCCATCCTCGACTTGGAGGACGCCGCCGCTAAGCACCTATTCCTGCCAGCCCAGGTGATCTGTCCCCAAGGCAGCGCCGAGAGCTGTGACGTGGTCACGCATCGGCTGACGATGTCCGGACTGGCCTACACGTCACTTCATGGTGTCGACTGGCAGGAGTGGCTGCATCTGATCACGCACCACACTCGTGATTACCAGCCGCAGCCGTACCAGCAGCTGGTTGCCGCACTGCGAGCCAGTGGCCAGGAATCCACCGCGCGGGAAGTTCTCATCGCACAGCAAAAGGATCGCTACTACCGAGGCGAACTTGGTGGCCGGCTCCGCAAGATCGCCCACCGGCTGTGGGGTGCGCTTGCCGGATACGGCTATCGCAGCAGCCGCGCGGTTCTTGCCTTGCTGCTGGTGCTGATGATCGCCGCAGGGCTGGGTGTTGCCGCTGGCCATACCCCGATCGGCTCTGACCGCTTCGTCACCGCGCACACGAGCCTGGCTCGAGATCCGAACACCCCGTGTTCCACGGTGGAACAGATCGGGGTAGGGATCGACCGCAGCCTGCCCTTAGCGCCGGTCGCTATCGGCAACCGTTGCGACTTCGACACCACCAGTCCCGTCGGCCAAACGTTCACCGTTGTCACCTGGTTGCTGCAGGCTGTGGTGTGGACACTGGCCGCGCTGGCCATCGCTGGTTATGTCGATCTCATGCGGAAGACCAGTCCTGCGGGGTGACGACGAACTGCCGCAGGTACAGATCTTCGAATGTCACCGGTCCCCGCGGGCCGGGCACCCGGTCGACGTTGATGCCCGTCTCGGGAACGCGCCGTAGCTTGAAGCCGTCGAGCAACCTCGTGCTGGCGTTCCAGAACGCTCCAGTGCCGGTGTAATTGTCCAAAAACTCGTGAGCAGCCGACTCGTCTGTGGTGACGATCGTCGCGGCCAGTCCGGACGTCTCCTGGTTCGCCAGTTGTGCAGCGTGCTGCGCGTCGGTCACCCGGCTGACGGTCAGCGTCGACTCCCGCCCCGTATCCAGCGCCCACTCGTGCCCGAGTGGGTGGTGGTGGGGTGGTAGTGACAGCTCGATCCCCCGTTGCCGCGCAGCCGCAAGCAGCGCGTCGTACAACTCATCGGGCGCGTTGTCGGCGACTAGCAGGAGGTTGACCCGGTTGCATACGCCCAGCCGGTCCAGACCGGCTGTCAGCAGTTCAACCGCAAGTTGGTGATCTGCGGCGGAGTCGATGTACAGCACTCCCCCGCCGTCGGCGTGGGCCAGTACGCGCACCCCGTGGCGGGCTCCCTCGGCAGCCAGTATCCGGGTCGTCTGGCCGCTGCCTCGTACGATCACCAGCGGAATGAGGTCAGGTTGCTGGACAAGGGCGACGGCGCTGTCCCGGCGGGGATCCGGAACTAGTTGGATGGCCGCGTGGTCCAACCCGGCCTCGGCCAGCGCTGGCGCGATCACATGCTCAGTGAGCGCCAGCGCGGACCGCAATGCCGCTGATCCGGTGCGCAGCACCCCGGCGTTGCGGGATTTCACCAGCTGTGAGGCGACATCGACAGTGACATTCGGGCGAGCCTCGAAAGTGGCGCCTATCACACCGACGGGTCGGCGGCGCTCGATGAGTCGCAACCCGTCTGGTCTGTCCTCGAGCACCCGGTCCCGTGGTGGGAACGATACTTGCGCCAGGAGGGTGAGCTGATCAGCCATGTCGGTCAGCCGCGGCTCACCCAGGCGCAGCCGATCGATCAGCGCCTGGGTCGTCCCGGATTGCTCGGCAGCAGCGATGTCTGCGGCGTTGGCAGCAAGCACCTCGGTAGCGCAGGCGGTCAGCCGCTGCGCCATGGCCTCTAGCGCTGCATTGATTGTTTCGTCAGAGGCTGTCGCCAAGGCGGGCGCGGCGCCTTGGGCACGCGCCGCGCATTCAGCGACAACATCGACCCCGACGTCGGGCGTTCTCTCGTCGGAATCCACTCGCGACTGCACGATGCCTCAGCGTACCGCCCGCTTTCCCTTCGCCCTCGTTTCTGGTGTGTCGCACCCTTACGCCTCGTGTGTCGCTTCCTTGTGTGCGCGTGTCGCGCTCTTGTCCCTGGCGTGCCGCGCTCCTGCATCGGGCGTGTCGTGCCATGGGGCCCCGAACATCGTGAGGCGACACACCGCGCACGAGGACGCGACACATCCCGCACCGGGGCGCGACACGCGCGGGCGGAGTTAGACGGGGACGAGGTCGTCGGCGTGGACGACTTCGCGGCGCAGTTCTGGGGGCAGATCGCGGGTGGAGCGACCAATCAGCTCAGGTAGCTCGACAGCGTCGAAGCCGACCATCCCGCGCGCGACCACAACGCCTTGACCATCGATCAATTCGACTACGTCACCGGCCTCGAAATCGCCCTCGACGCCGGTGATACCGGCGGCGAGCAGGGAACGTCGGCGATGGACCACCGCGGTCACCGCCCCGTCGTCGAGCCTGAGGCGGCCAGCCGCACCTGCTGCGTGACGCAGCCAGAACCGGCGCGCCGACAGCCGTGGCCCGGTAGGCGCGAAAGCCGTACCGACATCGGCTTGTCCTAGCGCTAGCCCGACCTGAGCCGCTGCGGCCAGCAGCACCGGTACCCCAGCGTGCGAGGCGAGTGTCGCGGCGTCGAGCTTGGACACCATACCGCCGGTACCCAGCGTTCCGCCGGTACCGACCTGCACACCGCGCAGATCAACCGGTCCGGTCACGTCCGTGATCATGCATGCGGGGCCGAGCCGAGGATCACTGTCGTACAGCCCGTCAACATCGGACAGCAACACCAACGCATCGGCCCCGACCAGGTGCGCCACCAGAGCGGCTAGCCGATCGTTGTCCCCGAATCGAATTTCGTCAGTGACCACGGTGTCGTTCTCGTTGACCACCGGCACCACGCCCAGGCCACGCAACCGCGCGAACGTGCGCTGCGCGTTGCGGTAGTGCGCGCGGCGCACCAAGTCGTCCGAAGTCAGCAACACCTGCCCGACGGTGCGGCCATATCGCGCCCAGGATTCGGTATAGGCATGCCCCAGCGCCAGTTGCCCGACGCTGGCAGCGGCCTGCTGGGTCGCCAGGTCGCGGGGCCGGCGCCGTAAGCCCAACGGGGCCAGCCCGGCGGCGATAGCGCCCGAGGACACCAGAACCAGGTGCGTTCCAGCAGCGACCCGGGTGGCGAATGCGTCGACCAATGCGTCGAGCCTGGCACGGTCCAGTCCACCAGCCGCGGTGGTAAGCGATGATGAACCGATCTTGGCCACCAGGTACCGGGCCTGCGCCACGGCCTGCCGGGTCTGGCTCACATCGGCTCAACCTCGTCATCACCAACGGGCTCTCGCCGAGCCCGCCGGGCGGCCTTGCGCTGCGCCGCTCTGGTGCGCTCGTCACGATCCAACCGCCAGTCCGTGCCTCGTCCGCCCAACCGAACGGCGGCCGCTCCGGCCGGCGTGGCAGGTTCCCAGTCGAAGGTGATCTCCCCGATAGTGACCGGGCAGCCCGGCCGGGCACCTGCGTCAGCCAAGGCATCCTCGACACCGAGTCGGGCGAGCCGGTCAGCCAGGTAGCCCACGGCCTCGGCGTTGTCGAAGTTGGTCTGCCGCACCCACCGCTGCGGGCGCGCGCCGTGAACAACGAACCCGCCGGGGCGGTCCGGGTCAACGGCGACGTTGAAACTGGACTCGTCGACTGCTGCCGGGCGCACCACCACCCGGGGCGGTTCGGCGGGGGGCAGCGACTCGCGGTGCTGGTGCACCGCTGCGCCGAGCGCGAAACGCAGCTCCCGCAGCCCCTCAGTGGTCACCGTGGACACGCAGTACACCGGCAATCCCCGGGCCGCGAATTCGGGGCGGACCATCTCTGCCAGCTCCCGGGCATCCGGAACGTCGATCTTGTTGAGCACAACCAATCGCGGACGGGTCGCCAAGTCGCCACCCAGCGTTGGGGTGTAGGCGGAAAGCTCCCTTTCCAACGCATCCACATCGGAGAGTGGATCGCGGCCGGGTTCAATCGTTGCACAATCCACCACGTGCACCAGCACAGCGCAGCGTTCAATGTGCCGCAGGAATTCCAGCCCGAGCCCCTTGCCTTGGCTGGCACCTGGAATCAGGCCGGGGACGTCGGCCACGGTGAACACCGTGTCCCCCGCCGTCACCACACCAAGGTTTGGCACCAGGGTCGTAAACGGGTAGTCGGCGATCTTGGGGCGGGCTGCGGAGAGCACTGACACCAAAGACGACTTACCCGCCGAGGGAAAACCGATGAGCGCCACATCGGCAACCGACTTCAACTCAAGCACCAACTCACGATGCTCGCCGGGCTCACCGAGCAAGGCGAAGCCCGGCGCCTTGCGGGTCCTGGACACCAGCGCTGCATTACCCAACCCACCCCTGCCGCCCGCCGCAGCCACGAACCGGGTCCCCTCACCGACCAGGTCTGTCAGTACCTCGCCGTCCGGGGTGAGCACCACGGTGCCATCGGGCACCCGCAGTAGCCGGTCCTCTCCCTCGGCACCATTGCGATTGCCCCCCTGGCCGGGCTTGCCGTTGGAAGCTTTCGCTACTGGGCGAAAGTGGAAGTCGAGCAAGGTATGCACGCCAGGATCCACGACCAGCACTACGTCACCGCCGCGGCCGCCATTACCGCCATCCGGGCCACCGAGCGGCATGAACTTCTCCCGGTGCACCGACGTGCAGCCGTGACCGCCGTCACCGGCCGCGACGGAAATCATCACTCGATCCACAAAACGGGACACGTCTGCATTCTCTCAATTCACTATCGATTGACCGCTGCAACGCCGACGAGGGGCGGGCCGGTCTCGCCGGCCTCGCCCCTCGTCGGGCTGCGTTGTGTCGGGCCGCGATCAAGCCTCGGCTGGGACGATGTTGACCGTCTTGCGCCCGCGCTTGGTGGTGAACTCCACGGCGCCTGCCTCGAGAGCGAACAGGGTGTCATCGCCACCACGACCGACATATGAGCCTGGGTGGAATTTGGTGCCACGCTGCCGGATGAGGATTTCCCCTGCGTTGACCGTCTGCCCGCCGAAACGTTTTACACCAAGCCGCTGAGCGTTGGAGTCGCGTCCATTGCGGGAGCTGGATGCTCCCTTCTTGTGTGCCATTGCTGCTCACACCCTCATTAGTGTTTTACTCAGATCGTCCAACGGCCAACGGTCAGCGATTGATACCGGTGACCTCAACCCGGGTCAGCTGCTGGCGGTGACCCTGACGCTTGTGGTAGCCGGTCTTGTTCTTGAACTTGTGGATGCGGATCTTGGGTCCCTTGACTTGCGCAACGACCCTGCCACGGACCGAGGCCGCGCCGAGGGCAGCCGAGTCTGCGGTCACCGTGGAACCGTCGACCAGCAGCACGGCAGGCAGGTTGACCTCAGTCCCGGGTTCGCCGGGAAGCCTTTCCACCTCGACGACGTCCCCGACGGCCACCTTGTACTGCTTGCCGCCGGTCTTCATGATCGCGTACATCGGGCGGTACTCCTGGCTGTTCGACTGGCAGTGGACTGATTCAGGGCTGAGGCCGCTGGGCCCGCAACAGGACGTGCGCTCACAGACCTCGACCCGCCGAAATGGCGGGCCGCGCCCACGAGGGTACGACCCACCATTCGGCCGGGTCAAACTGGGGTACTCACCTCGCGTGTGGTGCCGTGGATCACCGGCGACGCTGCATCGACATTATTGACATTGTCACCTGAGTCAGTGGCGGGCGGCCCGGCAGGTCGGGAAGCGGTCCGCCGGCGGCGCGCCACCGTCCGCGGTGCCAGTTGCGCAGGCACGCTCGGCGCGTCGCTAGGCGGTGGCGCCGGAGCCTCCGTACCGGTGGGTGCTGCCGGGCCAGCACGGTCTGGCTCTGCGCTTGGATGCGAGGTTTCAACCAGTGCCGGCACGGACGAATCCTCCCCGGCACCTGATCCTGGCGCGATCGTCGGTTCCGACGCAACGGAGGCACCAGGCGACCCGCGCCCGCGAGACCGGGACCGGCGGCCGTTCACATTGCCAGGCTCCCTGGTGCTCGACGGTGCCGGGCCGGCAGGAACCGGCTGGCTCCGAGCGTTCACTGGCTCCGCAGACACCAGCACGCCGCGCCCCTTGCAGTGCTCACAGATACTGGAATACGCCTCAAGCAATCCTGTTCCGACCTTCTTGCGGGTCATCTGCACCAAACCCAGTGACGTCACTTCAGCGACCTGATGGCGAGTGCGGTCCCGGCCCAGGCATTCGGTCAACCGGCGTAGTACCAAGTCCCGGTTCGACTCGAGCACCATGTCGATGAAGTCGATGACGATGATCCCGCCGATGTCCCGGAGCCGGAGCTGCCGGATGATCTCCTCGGCAGCTTCAAGGTTATTCCGGGTGACGGTCTCTTCCAGGTTGCCGCCGGATCCCGTGAATTTGCCGGTGTTGACGTCGATGACGGTCATCGCCTCGGTACGGTCGATGATCAGATACCCGCCGGAGGGCAGCCACACCTTGCGATCGAGCGCCTTGGTGATCTGCTCGTCGATCCGGTACTCGGCGAACACGTCTTCGACACCGGTGTGCTTGCGCACCCTGGGCATCAGGTCGGGGGCGACGTGGCGGACGTAACCGTCCACGGTCTCCCACGCGTCCTCACCTTGGACCACTAGCTCACGGAAGTCCTCGGTGAACAGGTCGCGAACCACCTTGACCAGCAGGTCAGGTTCCTCGTACAGCAGTTCTGGTGCTGTGGCTTTACTTCCGGATCTGCCCGCACCGTCCGGAGAAACCCCTGCCTTGCTGAGGATGACCTCCCATTGAGCCTGCAGCCTGCGGACATCGCGGGCTAGCTCATCTTCGCTAACTCCTTCAGACGCGGTCCTGATGATCACGCCTGCATCGTCGGGGACGATGCGCTTGAGGACCTCCTTGAGGCGCTTACGTTCCGTGTCGGGCAGCTTGCGGCTGATCCCTGTGGCTCGACCACCGGGGACATAGACCAGGAACCGGCCGGGGAGGCTGACCTGGGTGGTCAGCCGGGCGCCCTTGTGGCCTATCGGGTCCTTCGTGACCTGCACCACGACACAGTCGCCGCTGGACAATGCTTGCTCGATGCGCCGTGCCTTGCCCTCCAGCCCGGCGGCGTCCCAGTCAACCTCACCTGCATAGAGCACTGCGTTGCGGCCCCGGCCGATGTCGACAAAGGCGGCCTCCATGGACGGCAACACGTTCTGCACCCTGCCGAGGTAAACGTTGCCGACAAGTGAACCGGAGCCGGATGTGGTGACGAAGTGCTCCACGAGGATGTCATCCTCGAGCACCGCGATCTGGGTACGGTCGGGCCGCTCGCGCACCACCATGGTTCGCTCGACTGCTTCGCGCCGGGCGAGAAACTCTGATTCGGACAGGATGGCGACCCGGCGCCTGCCTGCTTCCCTACCGTCACGGCGGCGCTGCCGCTTGGCCTCTAACCGGGTCGAACCACGGATGGACTGCACCTCGTCGTCCCCCAGCTGGGCAGTCCTGCCGTCCCGAACGTGCACGACGGTATCGGGTGGATCGTCCTCGCTGATGAGAGCGTCCTCATCGCTGCCGTCCCGCCGGCGCCTGCGCCGCCGCCGCCGCCGTGCAGTGCCCTCTCCAGGCGATTCATCCACATCCTCCGCGGCCTCATCGTCTTCAGCGGGCTCATCGGGGGAATCACTGTCGTCCTGCTCGCTGCTTGGATGCTGCTCGCTGGAGCTGTCGTCAATATCCCCACCGGCCGCCTTACCTCGGCCACGTCCGCGCCGTCCGCGCCGTCGGCGTCGCCGGGTGCTGCCATCGGCGTCTGCCTCATCGACCCCGGTCTCGTCGGGGCCGGAGCCTTCCTCGGCATCGCCGTCGAGATCGGACTGCTTGGTTGCCGTCGGCTGAGGGGACGGCGGAAGGAAAACCGGGGCTGCCGCGTTGAAAATCGGCGCCCGAACCGGATGCAAGGTCGGCGGTACGGGTGTGTCTAGCGCACCCTGCTGGGCCAACTCGTCGATCTCCGTGGGCTCCGGCTCCGGTAACAACATCTGCATCGCCCGCACGGCTGTTTCGCGGTCGATGCTGGACTGTGCGCTGCGGACAGCGACACCGAGTTCGCCCAAGGCCGCCATGACGTCTTTGCTACTTACCGCTAGAAGCTTCGCCAGGGCATGCACCCGTAACTTCTCAGGCAGTGTGGCCGCAAGATCAGCCTCGTCGGACATGGTAGTTGCGGGTGCGCCTGTCCGCCCGCCGACGTCTCTGGCGGGCGCTGTCGTCTTCGTCATTCAACTCCTCCAGCCCCCGGGCGCGTCCCGTACTGGGACGCGGCCGCGCAGGGGCCCTGTGCGTCATCCGCCTCCGAGTTCGGCGGCGGCAAATCCTGTCCTGTCACCAGCAGCTCCGCGATGTTTCAGCGGTCCACCGGTATGTCCGCGACGTCGTGCCGATCCGGCTCATCACCAGACCTCAACAAGGCTGTCCGGGCGGCTACCCGGTCCGCCATGAGCGGATCGACGAGACCCCCGTCGTCGTCAAGCCAGCCTTGCCTAGTCCGGATCGCTTTCGCGAGCACCGACGACGGAAGTCCGGCGACGGCGCCGAGCGCGCTCAGCACATCATCGGGTCGCACTGCAGGGCTGACCTGTCGCACGACCGCAATGAGTATCCCACACTCGCTGAGCTGATCGGGCACAGGCGGCACGGTCGGACAATCTTCGATGTCCAGGGACACGATGGCGGCCCGTGCATCGATCGATCGCCGGCCGTCCTTGGTGACGCGCTCAACTAACGCTTCAGGAGCAGCCAGCAGCGCTTGCGCCGCCTGTCGTAGCTGCTGTGCGGTTACCCCACGGATTTCGATGCGCCAAGTGCTGGCCGTCATCCGTTCGGCGAGCCCACCGGGACCGGCTGGCACGCCCTCGATAATGGCCAACCCGTCTGGCAGCGCCGCATTCAGCTTCGCGCAAATCAGTGTCGGATCAACCTGTTCAACGAGCTGGATCTCGACGTATTCCGCCTCGCTGGCCACCCCGGTGGGTGCCGCACCAGCCCACGACACCTTGGGGTGGGGGCTGTACCCCTGTGAGTACGCCATCGGCAGCCCGGCTCGCCGCAACGCCCGCTCGAAAGTTCTCGCGACATCCCGATGCGACGCGAATCGCAGTTTCCCCCGTTTGGCGTAACGCAACCGGATCTTCATGAAGCTCCTAGTCAATGAGTAACAGTGTTCTAGCACTTCGGGCCAGTAACGCAATGCCACTCACGACCCCCACGCGTCCCGGGCGCGGGGACTCATTAAGGTCCACGGCGACCTTGTCGCGGGCGAACGCCCTGTCCACCCGGAGGTTACGGGTGTTGCTCCGCCTCTCGCGCGTTGCCGCGCTCGTCGCAACCCTGCTCGTGGTGTTGGTTGCGCCTTCGTCGGCAGTGAGCAGTGCGCAACAGTGCAAATCGACCGGCCGGCTGCTGCGGTATGTGGTGCTGTTTGACGCCGGGACGTCCGAGCAGTCCGCGCAGCAAGCGGTCGGGTCCGCCTGTGGCACCAGCATCGCCTTCTACCCGCAGATCGCTGTGGGCATCGCGGTCTCCGCCGAGCCAAGATTCGCCGCCCGGTTCGGGCTGGCTCGCGCGTACAGCGCGCAAGCCGAGACCGTCGGCAACCCGGCACCAGCGGAACTGGGCAGCCCGGCAATACCGTCCACCGCCGCGCGCCTGCCGGCGGCGGAACAACAGCTGGTTGCCGACCGGTCAGGCCAGCAGTGGGACATGGACATGATCCATGCACCGCAAGCCAGGTCAATCAATCCCGGGCGCCGGGAGGTGCTGGTCGGGGTGCTGGACTCGGGTGTGGACGCAACTCATCCCGATCTGGCCGCCGCGGTCGATCCGACTCGGTCGGCGGGCTGCCTGTCCGGCAAGCCGGATCAGTCTCCAGCCGCGTGGAGCCCGAGTACATCGCAGCACGGCACGCATGTGGCCGGCATCATTGCAGCAGCCGACGACGGGCACGGCATCACTGGAGTTGCGCCCGGGGTCCGGGTGGCCTCGGTGAAAGTGGTGGATGACGACGGCTTTATCTATCCCGAGTACGCCGTCTGTGGCTTCATGTGGGCAGCGCGGGAGCACATGCGCATCACCAACAACAGTTACTCGCTGGACCCATGGTTGTTGACCTGCTCCAACGTGCCTGGCCAGGCGGTGGCGTATACCGCTGTGCAGCGAGCAGTGGACTACGCCACTGCCCATGGAGTGCTCAGCATCGCCGCCGCCGGCAACGAGGGGATCAACCTCGCCAACCCACACCAAGACGTGCGCAGCCCCGACAATGTCCCCAACCCTCGCCGCCGCCCGGTCGACGGCCATTGCAGCGTGCTGCCCGCAGAGCTGCCCGGTGTCGTGGCGGTGTCAGCGGTGGGAGCATGGCGCATCAAGTCCGAGTACAGCTCCTACGGGCAGGGCGTGATTACCGTGACAGCTCCTGGCGGGGATCGAGCACAGCCCTCGGGACCGAAGGGCAACGGGTGCGTGCTGTCCGCGATACCCGGCGGCTATGGCTACGCGTGCGGTACCTCGATGGCCACTCCGCACGTGTCCGGGGTGGCCGCCCTGCTTGCCTCCGCCCAGCCCAAGACCGGTCCCCGGGAACTCGCAAGTCTGCTGCGCCAGCAAGCCGACCCGCTGCCGTGCCCAGCTCACCAGGACGATCCATCGGCGGCGTGCACCGGCGACACCGACAACGGGTTCTACGGTGCCGGCCTGGTCAATGCGCTCAGAGCAGTCAGCGTCCGGCGGGACTGATCGGTAACAGCTGTCGCCCGCTAGGTCCGACCTGAATGTCGGTGCCCATCGACGGGCAGACACCGCAGTCAAAGCACGGCGTCCACCGGCAGTCGTCCTGCTCACGGCCGCTGAGCGCGTCCTGCCAATCGTCCCAGAGCCAGTCTTTATCCAGCCCGGAATCCAGGTGATCCCACGGCAACACCTCGTCTCGACCGCGTTCCCGGGTGGTGAACCACTCCAACGACACGCCCAGGCAGGCGAGTTCAGCGGTACACGCCGCGACCCAGCGGTGGTAGCTGAAGTGTTCGCTCCAGCCGTCGAACCGGCCGCCGTCGCGCCACACCCGCTCGATCACCCGACCGACCCGCCGATCCCCACGAGACAGCAGCCCCTCGATAAGCGCTGGTTTGCCGTCGTGGTAGCGCATGCCCACATTCCGACCGAGCCGGCGATCACTGTTGATCTCTACGCGTAGTTTCCGCAGCCGGCTGTCCACGATGTCGGGATGTTCTTGAGCAGCCCATTGGAACGGGGTGTGCGGCTTAGGAACGAAGGCGCCAATCGAGATCGTGCACCGGATGTCCTTACTCCCGGTGGCTTCCCGACCGGCCCGGATCACCCGGTGCGCCATGTGGGCTATCTGGACCACGTCGTCGTCAGTCTCGGTGGGCAGCCCGCACATGAAGTACAGCTTCACCTGCCGCCAACCCGCACCGAACGCGGTGGCGACGGTGCGGATGAGGTCCTCTTCGGACACCATCTTGTTGATCACCCGGCGGATCCGTTCGGAGCCGCCCTCCGGAGCGAAGGTCAGCCCGGATCGGCGGCCGTTTCGGGAGATCTCGTTGGCGAGGTCGATGTTGAAGGCATCTACGCGGGTGGACGGCAGGCTCAGACCAGTTCCGGTGCCCTCGTAGCGGTCAGCCAATCCCTGGGTGATCTCCCGGATCTCCGAGTGGTCCGCGCTGGACAGCGACAGCAAGCCAACTTCGCTGAACCCGCTGGCTTTGAGGCCTTGCTCCACCATCTCACCGATGCCCTGGATCGATCGTTCCCGCACCGGACGGGTGATCATCCCGGCCTGGCAGAACCGGCAGCCGCGCGTGCAGCCACGGAAAATCTCCACGCTCATCCGCTCGTGCACGCTTTCGGCAATCGGCACCAGCGGCTGCTTGGGATAGGGCCACTCGTCAAGGTCCATGGTGGTGCGCTTGGCCACCCGGTGGGCAACCCGCTCCGTATTACGGACGATCTCAGCGATCCGGCCGTCGGGCAGGTAACTGACGTCGTAGGCGCCCGGGAGGTACACACCGTCGACCTCACCCAGCCTGCTCAGCAGTTCTGCACGTCCGCCGGGCTGGCCCTGTGCCTTCCACTCGCGCACAGCGTCAGTGATTTCAAGGACGGCTTCTTCGCCGTCACCCAGTACGGCAGCGTCGATGAAATCCGCGATCGGTTCGGGGTTGAACGCGGCATGGCCCCCGGCGATAACCATCGGATGGTCATCGGTGCGCTGCGCTGCATGCAGCGGGATCCCGGCGAGATCCAATGCGGTGAGCAGGTTTGTGTAGCCCAACTCGGTGGCGAAGGACACCCCGAGCAAGTCGAAGTCGCCGACCGGCCGGTGGGAATCCACGGTAAATTGCGGGACCCGATGCTCGCGCATCAGTTTCTCGAGATCCGGCCACACCGCATAGGTCCGTTCGGCCAGCACGTCGGGCAGCTCGTTGAGCACCTCGTAGAGGATCATGATGCCCTGGTTGGGTAAGCCGACCTCGTAGGCATCCGGGTACATCAGCGCCCAGCGCACCGCAGCGGTGTCCCAGTCCTTCACCGTGGCATTGAGCTCGCCTCCCACGTACTGCACCGGCTTGGAAACCAGGGGCAGTAAGAACTCAAGCTGCTCGAACACCGACCTGCCTGACATACCGTCCAGCGTAGTTGGCCACTCTTGAAACGACGCCAACCCGGCCCGGCAGCATCTCTAACAGCGACCAACCGCGCCGATGCAACGGTCACGACGCTCGCCGGCGCAAAGGAGCGTCGCACGATGGCAGCTACCCCGTCGGGAGTCGCACATCACGTCCCAACAGGTGAAGCGGAGCACCATCCACTCCAGTTCCGGTAAACCGTTCTGGCGCTACCGGTCGCGGAAGACGGCTTTGGGTATTCCATGTGGATCCACTCCGTGGAACTCCAAAGCCATCTTCTCGCGTACATAAGCCCCATCGAGCCGAGCCACCAGGCTGCCGTCCGGCGCCCGCAGTTCATGTTGCGGAATAGGTAATGGCACTGCCCTATCCTGCAAGACCAGGCGATCAGCCCTCTCCAAGATCGGCTCCAGCAAGGACGTCCACCACTCATGCATAAGCGCCACCATGGCGCTCGGGAATGTCCACAGCAACCGCTCATCTCTAGGTCTGTGGATAGGTGATACCTGTGTGGACAACGGGGAACAGTGAGCGTCCAGGCTGGCAGTGGTTATAGGCGCCACAATACCGGTTGGTAGTACTTGAAGAGCCTCCTAACGGAGAAGGAGGGTCGTCAGACGGCGGGAAGCCACCAAGAAGCCCACCGTGGCCATGACGGCGAAATAGGCCAGGTGTCCAAGTGCCGACCAGCCGACGGCGCCGGTGGTGAGGCTGCGCATCAGGGATACCGCGTGGTAAAGCGGAAACGCTTGTACCAGCCACTGCACCGCCGACGGGTACACAGACAAGGGAAAGAAGGTCGCAGAGAACAAGAACATTGGCACGACAGCGAGCTGCACCAGGTCGAAATCTTGCCAGGAACGCATGAAAGAGGTCGTTGCAATCCCGATCGAGGCAAATGCGAACGCCACGAATAGCGCGGCAGGCAACGCCAGCAATCCCCACGGCGAGAAGATCAAGCCGACGGCAAGCATGATCCCGAGAAAGCCTGCCGAGTACATGCCGCCGCGAAGCAACGCCCAACCAATCTCCCCCAGCGCGATGTCTACCGGCCCTAGCGGAGTTGCCAGCATCGCGTCATAAAGTTTGGCATATTTGAGCTTGATAAAGAAACTAAATGTCGCGTCGTATACCGCGCCGTTCATCGCCGACGCGGCCAGCAGCCCCGGCGCGATGAATGCCGCATAGCTCAGTTGTTGCCCAGCCGGCCCCGACACCGTACCGACTAGGCTGCCCAGCCCCTGCCCCATGGCCATCAGGTAGAACAGCGGCTCGAAGAATCCCGATACGACGGCCAGCCAGACGCTTCGGGAGGCAAGCGCCGAGCGCAGGACAAGCATCCGGGCACGGCCGGCATACAGACCTGGCGGCAACACTCGGACCAGCAGCGCCGCCCGGGAGGCGTCGAACTCCCGGGACAGTTCCCGCAGCGCAGTCACCGCGTCAACCTCACCCGAAATTGCCAGCGGGTCAGCTGCACGCCGACCACCAGCAAGGCCACCAGGTAGCCGAGATGGCCGGCCGCGGCGCTCAGCTGCAACGTACCCAGCGCGGCACCACGGGCCAGCTCGGTGCCATGCCACAGCGGACTGACCCAGGCCAGTGGCTGGACCACCCTAGGTAGCTGGGAGATCGGAAAGAAAGTCCCGGAGAACAGCGTCATGGGCAGCACCACGAACCGGAAGATGGCCGTGAATGCGCCGCCCTCCTGCTCTTGAGCTGCGGAGAAAGCCACCAGCAGAGCGCTGAACGCCATGCCGCACAACACAGCGAATACCCATGCGGCGAGCACCCCAGGCCCGCGGACAGCACCGAATAGCATGATCACCAATAGGTAGGCTCCACCAGACATGATCAGCCGTAGCGCGATCCACGTCAGCTGCCCAACGGCCAGCTGCCCGGGAGTAATCGGAGTCGCCGTGACGGCTTCGTAGGTGCGCCGCCACTTAAACGACGACAGGATCGGATAGCTCGACTCAAAAGCCGCCGTCTGGACGGCACTGACCGCCAGCAGCGCGGGTGCGAGGTACACCAGGTATCGCACCCCACCGGTCGCCTGTGCCGCACGAGCGCTGGTGTCGATCAGGCTACCGAAGCCGATACCGAACGCCATCAACATCAGCAGAGGCTGCAGCACGCTGGAAACGACCGCGGCCCGCCAATTGCGGCGATACCACGTCCACAGTCCCTCCACGACACGCAGCACGGCTGCCCACCCAGCCAGCACCGGCCTTCGGTCAGCAAACGTCAGCGGTTCGCCCATCATCAGTGCACCAGCGAGCGGCCGGTGAGCCGCAGGAATACGTCTTCCAGGGAGGACCGCCGGACCAGGGTGGACGTTGGCTGGACACCTCGCCGATGCGCGGCGGCCAGCGTTGCCTCGCCATCAGCGGCGTAGAGCAGCAGCCGATCAGGGAGCTGTTCCACCCGATCAGCCAGGTCACTCAACGTCTCTGGCCAGCCATGCTCATCGCCCGGCGGGAATCGCAGTTCAAGCACCTCACGCGTGGAATAGCGGGCGATGAGTTCCCGCGGCGAGCCTTCGGCGACAATCAGGCCGCCGTCCATCACGACCAGTCGGTCGCAAAGCTGCTCGGCCTCATCCATGTAGTGGGTACTGATGATCAATGTGACGCCCTGCTGCTTGAGCCGGAACAGCCGGTCCCACAGCAGGTGACGAGCTTGCGGATCCAATCCCGTGGTCGGCTCGTCGAGCAGCATCAGCTCCGGATCGTTGATCAGTGACCGGGCAATGGTCAGTCGCCGCTTCATACCGCCGGACAGCTGCTCAAGGGGGTCATCGGCCCGATCAGTGAGTTGAACGAAGTCCAGCAACTCCGCGGCTCTCGCCCGGACCGCGGCCCGGGACATGCCGAAATAGCGGCCGTAGACATGCAGGTTGTCCCGTACCGAAAGCTCAGTGTCCAGATTGTCTTGCTGAGGCACCACGCCTAGGCGGCCCCGAATCTGCGGGCCGTCCACATCCGGGTCCATCCCGAGAACCTGCAACTCACCGTCGCTGCGGGGGGACACGCAGGCGATCATGCGCATGGTGGAGGACTTGCCCGCGCCGTTAGGCCCTAGAAAGCCGAACACCTCGCCGGCCCAGACGTCGATATCAATGCCTCGGACCGCCTCGAACCTGCCGAAGCGCTTGCGGAGCCCGCGGGCCTGTACGAGGGAGTCGGACACGATCCCGACGCTACCCGGCACCTCCGACAATCATCGCCCGCTTTACGACCGTTGCCGGTGCTACAGCATCGTGGCTACAGCTCAGGGAACCACAGCGCGATTTCCCGCTTGGCAGAGTCGACCGAATCTGATCCGTGGACCAGGTTCGACTGGGTCTCCAGCGCGAAGTCACCGCGGATCGAACCCGGTACAGCCTTTTCCACCGGATCCGTTCCTCCCGCCAGCTGCCGGAAGGCTGCCACCGCGCGTTCGCCCTCCACCACCGCGGCTACCACTGGAGCAGAGGTGATGAACTCCAGCAGTGAGCCGAAGAATGGCTTTTCAGCGTGCTCGGCGTAGTGCTGCTCGGCAAGCTCGCGGTCAACCATGCGCAGTTCCAAGGCGACCAGCATGAGGCCCTTGCGTTCGATCCTGGAGATCACTTCACCAACCAGGCCACGGCTGACACCGTCGGGCTTGATCAGGACCAGGGTGCGCTTGCTCACAGCAGCTCGTTTCTCCTTCACGGTGACAAGGGGAATGCGACGCCGAAGAGCTTAGCGACCGGGCACCGATGCGAGCTCAACGGTGGCAAGGAGGGCTGCCCTACCCCGGATGGTGCGTGCTCGAAACCCGTCGGGCGACAGCCCAGCGTACGTATAACAGGTACCCCCATACCAAGACGAACAGCAGCCCAAGACCACCCAGCGCGGGGTGAGCGAACCAGCCAGCGACCATCGCGAACTGCAGCACGAGGGCTAGTCCCAGGCCCCACGAGCGCCGTTGCACGCACGCCGCAACGACCATCGCCAGCGCCAGCCCGGCGGTGTACCAACCAGCTGGCCCGCCTAATCCGCCGCCGAGCCGGCCGACGACGAGCAGGGCGAGCCCGACCACGATGGCCTCCATCACCAGCACGCCCGCGAAGATGCCGCGCAGTCCGCGCCACGGATCGCGCTGGACCGGCTGGTCACTCACTGCGGATCAAGACCGAACAGGGTGCGCACCCGGCCGACCATTGCCACCGAGCCGGTGATGACGACACCGGTCCCGGAAACCTGGTCGGAATCCGCATCGGCATCTCCGGTTGACGCGACGGCCTCGTCGATCGCGTCCGGCAAACTGGGCTCGATCACCAGGCGGGAGTTATCGAAGACCTCGCGGGCGGCCGCAGCGAGATCGTCGACGTCCATCGCGCGCGGCGAGCCCAGGCTGGTGAGCACAATGTCGTCAACCACTGGTTCTAGTTCCACAAGAATGCCGCGAGCGTCCTTGTCACGCATCATTCCCACCACCGCGATCAGCCTGCGAAAGGCGAACTCTTCACGCAATGTGACCGCCAGCGCTCGAGCACCGTGTGGGTTGTGCGCAGCGTCGAGGAACACTGAGGGTGCCGCGCGGACCCGCTCCAACCGCCCCGGGACGGTTATCGTGGCGAAGGCATCACGTACCGCGTCAATATCAAGACTGCGGTGGCCGCCCGCGCCGAAGAATGCCTCAGCAGCGGTCAACGCCAGCGCCGCGTTGCGAGCCTGGTGCGCACCGTGCAGGGGGAGGAAAATCTCGCTGTACACACCGCCGAGGCCTTGGATCTTCAGCTGCTGGCCGCCCACGGCGATGTCGCGCTGCAGCACTCCGAACTCGACGCCGTCCCGTGCCAGCGTCGCCCCGACCTCGGTGCTGCGGGCAGTGACCACCTCCGCCACTTCCGCTAACTGAGGTGCGAGCACGGCGACCGAACCAGGCTTGATAATCCCTGCCTTCTCGGCAGCGATCCCCGCGATGTCACTGCCCAGGTAATCGGCGTGATCCACGGCGATCGGCGTGATCGCGGCTACAGCGGCGTCGGCGACATTGGTGGCATCCCAGCTGCCACCCATACCGACCTCGACCACCGCAGCATCCACCGGCGCCTCAGCGAAAGCCGCGAACGCCATTCCGGTTAAAACCTCGAATTTGCTCATGGGCACCGAGGAGCAGTCATCGACCATCGCCACGTACGGCGCGATGTCGTGATAGGTCTCGACGTAGCGCTCAGGGCTGATCGGCGCCCCATCCAAGGCGATCCGCTCAGTGGGCTGCTGCAGATGTGGGCTGGTGTAGCGGCCGATCCGGAGGCCCACTCGGGATAGCAGCGCATCGACCATCCGAGCCACCGAGGTCTTGCCATTGGTGCCAGCAATGTGCAGCACCGGATACCCGTGCTGCGGCGAGCCCAGCAGATCGACGAGCGCTGCGATCCGGGTCAGTGACGGCTCGATCTTGCTTTCCGGCCAACGGCGGTTTAGATCAGCCTCTACTGCTCCGAGTGCGGCCAGCGCGGCATCTTCGTGATGAACCGACGGCTGAGTCATCGCCTACCACACTAGAGTGCCCGCTGATCCCGCTTCCGCCGGACGGCCCGGGTCTCGGCAAAGCGCCCCGCGCGCTTGGCGGAGGTTGGTAGTAGTCAGGAGCAGCGGCGACACAGGGTTGGCCGTACTTGAAGAGCCACCAGCTGGGCCGATCAGGCCGACTTCTCGCGGCGCTCGCGACGGGTGGGTTGGCGGGTCACGATGGTGGGGTTGACGTTCTCCCGCACGGTTTGCTCGGTGATGACCACCTTGGCCACGTCTGTGCGGCTGGGGATGTCATACATCACAGGCAGCAGCACCTCTTCCATGATCGCGCGGAGCCCGCGGGCGCCGGTGCCCCGCAGGATGGCCTGATCAGCGATCGCCTCGAGAGCAGTACTGGTGAATTCCAGCTCCACGCCATCCATCTCGAACAACTTGCAGTACTGCTTCGACAGCGCGTTGCGGGGCTCGGTAAGGATCTGCACCAACGAATTTTTGTCCAGATTAGTCACGCTGGCGATCACCGGAAGTCGCCCGATAAATTCCGGGATCAGCCCGAACTTGATCAGATCCTCCGGCATCACGTCCGCGAATACGTCTGAGGTATCGATCTCGGCCTTGGACCGCAACTCGGCACCGAAGCCCAGCCCTCGTTTTCCGACCCTGTCCTCGATGATCTTGTCTAGCCCAGCGAATGCACCAGCGACGATAAATAGGACATTCGTCGTGTCGATCTGGATGAACTCCTGATGCGGATGCTTTCGGCCACCTTGCGGCGGGACGCTTGCGGTAGTGCCTTCGAGGATCTTCAGGAGGGCCTGCTGCACGCCCTCTCCAGAAACATCCCGGGTGATCGACGGGTTCTCGGACTTGCGGGCGATCTTGTCGACCTCGTCGATGTAGATGATGCCGGTTTCGGCCCGCTTGACGTCGTAGTCGGCGGCCTGGATGAGCTTGAGCAGGATGTTTTCGACATCCTCACCGACGTAGCCGGCCTCGGTGAGCGCGGTGGCGTCGGCGATCGCGAACGGGACGTTCAGCATCCGGGCCAGGGTCTGGGCCAGCAGCGTCTTGCCCGAGCCCGTCGGGCCGAGCAGCAGGATGTTGGACTTGGCGAGCTCGACCGCGGCGTCGGCCCGCTTGGCGCTGCCGTCACCGCCGGCCTGGACCCGCTTGTAGTGGTTGTAGACGGCCACCGCGAGGGTTCGCTTGGCTTGGTCCTGACCCACCACGTAGGAGTTGAGGAAGTCGCAGATCTCGCTCGGCTTGGGCAGCTCGTCGAAGCTGAACTCGGCGTTGTCCGACAGTTCCTCTTCGATGATCTCGTTGCACAGGTCGATGCACTCGTCGCAGATGTAGACGCCGGGCCCGGCGATCCGCTTCTTGACCTGCTTCTGGCTCTTTCCGCAGAACGAGCACTTGAGCAGGTCGCCTCCGTCACCTACACGCGCCACCCGATGTACTCCTTACCTGCCCCGCACTACCGATGGGCTACCGATGGACTGCTATCTGGATTCGGCAACAGCTGGTCCGCACGGAGCAGCGCCTTGTGAAACGCTACCCCGTGCGGGCCGAGAAGTCGCTCCTTTAGCTGCGTGTCCCCCGTCGCCGCCCGTCCGCGTCACCGGACGGCCAGGCCACCGGGACGGGTCAGGCCACGGTAACGCCGACAGCCGCTCGATACCACATCGGCAGCCGGCGCCCCGGCTACAGCTCAGCTGTCGCTGGTGAGCTTGCGGGTGGTGATGACCGCGTCGACGATGCCGTAATCCTTGGCCTGCGGCGCGGTGAGGATCCGGTCCCGCTCGATGTCGAGCTTGATCTGCTCGAGGGTCTGGCCGGTGTGGTTGGCCAGGATCTCCTCCAGCAGGCCCCGCATCCGCAGGATCTCGTTCGCCTGGATCTCCAGGTCGGTGACCTGGCCCTGGCCCTCGCCGGAGGGCTGGTGGATCAGGATCCGGGAGTGCTCGAGGGCGAACCGCTTGCCCTTGGTGCCGGCCGCCAGCAGGACCGCGGCGGCCGAGGCGGCCTGACCCATGCAGTAGGTCTGGATCTCGGGCCGGACGTAGCTCATCGTGTCGTAGATCGCGGTCAGCGCGGTGAACGAGCCGCCCGGCGAGTTGATGTAGATCTGGATGTCCCGGTCGGGATCGGTCGACTCCAGGACGATCAGTTGGGCCATGACGTCGTTGGCCACGACGTCATCGATCGGGGCGCCGAGGAAGATGATCCGTTCCTCGAACAGCTTGTTGTACGGGTTGGACTCTTTGATGCCGTAGTTGGTGCGCTCGACGAAGGAGGGCAGCACGTACCGGCTGGAGGGCATCCGGGCACCGGAGCCGGCGGTGCCCCAGCCCGGGGACTGCCAGCCGGCGCTGCCGGGGGTGTAGAGCTCGCTCATGATCGGTGGGTTCTCCTTAGGCCGGGGCGGGGGCGGAGCCGTTGCTCATCTGAGCCACCCGGCTGACCACGTGGTCGACGAAGCCGTACTCCAGCGCCTGCTGGGCGGTGAACCAGCGGTCGCGCTCGGAGTCGGCCTGGATCTGCTCGACGGTCTGGCCGGTGTGCTCGGCGATCAGCCGGGCCATCTCGGCCTTGGTGAGCTTGAACTGCTCGGCCTGGATCGCGATGTCGGAGGCCGTGCCGCCGATGCCGGCCGACGGCTGGTGCATCATGATCCGCGCGTGCGGCAGGGCGTAGCGCTTGCCGCGGGCGCCGGCCGAGAGCAGGAACTGCCCCATCGAGGCCGCCATGCCGAGGGCGTAGGTAGCCACGTCGCACTCGACGAACTGCATGGTGTCGAAGATCGCCATGCCGGCGGTCACCGAACCGCCCGGCGAGTTGATGTAGAGGTTGATGTCGCGGGTGGAGTCCTCGGCCGACAGCAGCAGCAGCTGCGCGCACAGCCGGTTGGCGATGTCGTCGTCGACCGGCTGGCCGAGGAAGATGATGCGGTCGCGCAGCAGCCGGTCGTAGATCGAGTCGTTGAGGTTCATGCCCGCGCCGGGGCTGCGCGACTCGATGATCCGGATCGGCTCCGAGCGGGCGCCGGCGCCGGCACGGTCGAACCCGACATGCTGGCCGCGCTGGGCGTCAAAGGGGCTCACTGGCGTTCCTTCCGTCAAAAGTGGATCTGCCTCGACCCTAATGGCCCGTTCCGACAGTCGGGGTCGTCAGGCTGCGCCGTTCGCTCAGGGCGTCAAACCCGGCTCTCGTCCTCAGAACCCTCAGTGCCCGCAGCACCCTCAGAACCTTCAGCATCCTCAGAACCCGCAGAACCCGCAGAACCCGCAGAACCCGCAGAACCCTCAGTGCCTGCAGTGCCGGAGGTGCCGGCTGCCCCGACGCCACCGTTGTCGGCGGCGGCCTGCTCGGCAGCGTCCTCGAGGTCCTCCAGCTCGGCCTGGCCCTGCGGGGTGGCCAGCGCCGACAGGTCCACCGGGTTGCCGGAGGCATCGGTGACGCTGGCCGACTCCAGCACCGCGGCCAGCGCCTTGTTGCGCCGCACGTCGGCCATCAGGGCGGCGATGTTGCCGGCCTGCACGATCTGGTCGGCGAACTCCTGGGGCGCCATGTTGTAGCGCTGGGCCTGCCGCACGATGTACTCGGTCAGCTCGGCCTCGGAGACCGAGACGGCCTCGGCGTCGGCGATCGAGTCCAGGATGAACTGGGTCTTGACCGCCTTCTCGGCGACCTCGCGCAGCTCGGCGGTGAACTCCTCGCGGGTCTTGCCCTGCGTCTGCAGGTACTGCTCGAAAGCGGCGTCGTCGTGGCCGAGCTGGTGCACCACGTCGTGCTCGCGCCACTCGACCTCGGCCTGCACCGCCGACTCCGGCAGCGGCACCTCGGTCTGGGCGACCAGCAGCTCCAGCACCTTGTCGCGCGCCTCGGCGCCCTGGCCGAGCACCTTGACCCGGTCCAGCCGCGAGCGCAGGTCGGCCCGCAGCTCCTCGACGGTGTCGAACTCCGAGGCCAGCTGGGCGAAGTCGTCGTCGGCCTCGGGCAGCTCGCGCTCCTTCACCGAGTTGACCAGCGCGGTGATCTCGGCGTCCGAGCCGGCGTGCTCGCCGAAGGCCAGGGTCGAGGAGAAGGTGGCCGACTCGCCGGCCGACTTGCCCACGATCGCATCGTCCAGGCCGTCGATCAGGTTGCCCGAGCCCACCTCGTAGGACAGCCCCTGCGCCGAGCCGCCCTCCACCTCGGCGCCGTCGACGGTGGCGGTCAGGTCCAGCGAGACGAAGTCGCCGGTGCGCACCTCGCGGTCCACGCCCTTGAGGGTGCCGAACCGGGCGCGGAGCTCCTCGAACTGCTCGGCGACCTCCTCGTCGGTGACCGCGGCGTCGTCCACGGTGACGGCCAGCTGGTCGTAGCCGGCGACGGTGATCTCGGGGCGGACGTCCACCTCGGCGGTGAAGGCCAGCCGCTGGTTGTCCTCCAGCTCGGTGACCTCGATCTCGGGCTGGCCGAGCGCCTTGACGCCGGTCTCGCGGACCGCGTCGGAGTAGGCCTTCGGCAGCGCCTTGTTGATCGCCTCCTCCAGCACGGCGGCACGGCCGATGCGCTGGTCGATGATCCGGGCCGGCACCTTGCCGGGGCGGAAGCCGGGCACCCGAACCTGGGATCCGATGGCCTTGTAGGCCTCGTCCAGGCTGGACTTCAGCTCGTCAAACGGCACCTCGACCGCCAACTTCACACGGGTCGGGCTCAGGTTCTCGACGCTGCTCTTCACGGTGTGCTCTTTCGCTCCTCGATGGCGGGCTCACGGTGCGGGCGGACTGCCCGGTCGTGCTCGGTGTGGCTGTCGGTGTGGCGTCCTCGGTAGAACGCAGCCGCGGGTCATACCCGTCGGGGTGACAGGATTTGAACCTGCGGCCCCTCGCTCCCAAAGCGAGTGCGCTACCAAGCTGCGCCACACCCCGGCAACCGCGATCCACGCCGGGTGGATCGCAGTTCCAGGCATGGCGCGGGTACCGATCGGCCAGTGTACGGGTGTCGGCTCGGCCCCCGGCGACGCGCTAGGCTGTCCGGGCACGCGCAGATCGTTCCGACGGGCGGCCGGCAGGCCGGTTCGGCGGCGATCGGCGGGCATCGCGGGTGTAGCTCAATGGCAGAGTCTCAGTCTTCCAAACTGATTACGCGGGTTCGATTCCCGTCACCCGCTCTCACTGCCCGAGTCCCTCCGGCCTGCGGCTAAAGGCGGGTCAGCCCGTCGGTTCCGGAGAGGTCGAGGCCTTGCCCTCGTCGTCCTCGCGCGGCTGCTCGCCGGTGAGGGTGTCCTCCACCCCGCTGCCCAGCGCGGCGCCGGGGCCGCCGAGATCGCCGGTACCCGGCTGCCCGTCGCGCTCCTTCGGGTCCTGCTCCGACGGCCGGTCCTGCTCGGTCATCGCTGCCCACCTTCCTCATCGGCGCCGGCGGACCGGCTGGTGCGGTGTTGCCTGGTT
>JAFAWY010000006.1 GCA_019241525.1 Pseudonocardiales bacterium | reverse complement strand
TCGACGAGCTGGACGCCGCGCCACCGACCGCCGCACCGAGGCCCTCGACGCCCAGCGCACGGCCCACCTGGGGCAGCTGGCCGTCCGGGCGCAGCAGTCCGGCCTGCTGGCCGAGCCCGGTCATGGTGCCCATCGCGTCGAAGAAGTTGGCCAGGACCAGGGTGAACACCAGCAGGCTCACCGTGAGTACCGGCAGCCGGGTGAACGCGCCGAAGGAGACGTCGCCGACCAGCGAGAGATCCGGCAGCCCGACCACCCGCTCGGGCAGCGCCGGGTACCCCAGGCTCCAGCCTTGGGAATGAGCGCCGCGGGACGGGCCCACTTTGGCGATGGCCTCGACCACGATCGCGAGCACGGTGCTGGCCAGCACCCCGAGCAGGATCGCCGCCCGCACCCCGCGAGCCACCAGCACCCCGGTGAGCATTAGCCCGACCACGAACACGACCGTCGGCCAGGATGCGATCGAGCCGCCGGTGCCCAGGGTGACCGGCACCGTGGTGTTCGCCGCGTCCGGAATCCGGCGGACGAACCCAGCGTTCACCAGCCCAATGAAGCTGATGAACAGTCCAATGCCGACCGCGATCGCGGCCTTCAGTTCGGCGGGCACCGCGGTGAACACCGCCGTTCGGAACCCAGTCGCCGCCAGCAGCATAATGATCAGTCCGTCGACCACTACCAGGCCCATCGCCTCCGGCCAGCTGACCCGCGGCGCGATGGTGACCGCGACGAGGGTGTTGATGCCCAGCCCGGTGGCGATCGCGAACGGGTAGTTCGCGACGAGTCCGAACAGCAGGGTCATCACCCCGGCGACCAGCGCGGTGACCGCGGCAACCTGCGGCACCGGCAGCACCGCGCCCAGCACGTCCCGTTTGGCGCCCGGGGCGTCGGCACTGACGCTGCCCAGGATCAACGGGTTCAGCACCACGATGTAGGACATCGTGACGAACGTGACCACCCCGGCGCGCAGCTCTCGACCGACGCTGGAACCTCGGGCCTGGACCAGCGAACACGCGCTCCATTCGGCGCAGCCGCCAACCGGCTCTCGCGGGCACCTCAGGCGGGCAGGATCGGCACGTCATAGGCGGCGAAGGCACGATTAGCGGTGACGATCGTGAGCCCCTCGCACCGCGCCTGAGCGATGAGCAGCCGGTCGAACGGATCGCGATGGTGCATGGGCAGCTGGCCCACTGCCACTCCGTGCCGCACCGTTACCGGCAGTTCGGTCATCATCTGCTCCGTGATCTGCACAGCAAGGTCACCTGGCACCCGCAGCTTGCCGATCGCCACCTTGGCTGCGATCTCGACCGCACTGACCGCCGACACAACGACCTTGGGCTCCTCCGTGATCGTCTCGCGAATCTGCTTACCCAGCCGTGGCGACTCCTGGAGCCACCAGATCAGCACGTTCGTGTCGAGTAGCAGGCTCACAAGCGATCGTCCTCATCGGGGAAGATGGGTCCGTTGTAGAACAAGTCCTCTAGCTCCGGGTCAGGCTCATCGAAGTCAGGGGACATCCAGACCTTGCCCTTCCACCCTCCCGGTAGCCGGTGCACAGCGGTCCGCTGCACCGGCACCAGCCGCGCCACCGGCTTGCCGTGGCGGGCGATGATGATCTCTTCACCCGCCTCGACCTGCTGCAGCAGCTTGGAGAGCTGGGTTTTGGCCTCGTAGACGTTCACCTGCTTTTCCACGAGGAATTAGTCTAGTCAGACCAAGTGCAGCCAGCGGGCGCCGCGGCGCCCGAGGGCGTTCCCGCGCGGGGCGGGTGCTACTGGTCGTCGACGCCGGGGGGGATGAAAGGCAGGTCGGGTGGGGGGCCGTGCTCGATGAGCTCGCACAGCGCGCCGGTGTCCAGATGGGTGGAGACCAGGTCGCCGAGCAGGTCCAGCTGGGCGGCCCGCGCCGCGGCGAAGCTCGTGTCCGGTGCCGGTCGGAAACCGGCCCGGCCGGCGAGGCAGGCCACACGGCGCAACAGGGCTCGGCGGAACGCATCGTTCTCTAATAACCCGTGCCAGTGAGTGCCCAGCACGTGGCCGCCATCGGACCCCTCATCCGCCCCAGAAACCAGCCCCGAAATCAGCGGAGGGCCGCCCCGGTACACCACCCGACCATGGTGGATCTCATAGCCGGTGACCGGCTCACCCAGCGCGGTCCCCGCCGCACGCGCCAGGTGTTTGCGCTGATCGAAGACTACCTCCAGGTCCAGCAGTCCCAGGCCGGGCACCTCACCGGCGCCGGACTCGACGTGGTCGGTGATGCGGTGCCCCAGCATCTGGTAGCCACCGCAGATGCCCAGCACCGGGCGCCCGGCGCTAGCGTGCGCCGCCACCGCAGCAGCCAGCCCACTGCGGCGCAGCCAGGACAGATCCGCCACGGTGGACTTGGAGCCGGGCAGCACCACCAGGTCGGCGTCGGCCAACCGGGAGGGCTCGGTGACATAGCGCACCGCCACCCCGGGCTCGCAGGCCAACGCATCGACATCCGTGCCATTGGAGATCCGCGGCAGCCGCACCGCGGCCACCCGCAACCACTGGGTGCCCTGGGGCGGAGCCGCTCGCCCGACCACGCCGTCGGCGACGTGGGCCAGCGAGTCCTCGGCATCGAGCCACAAGGCATCCCGAAAGGGCAGCACACCGTAGCTGCGCCGGCCGGTCAGCACCTGCAACTGGGCCAGGCCGGGAGCCAGCAAGTCCGGGTCTCCGCGGAATTTGTTGATCACGAACCCGGCCACCAGTGCCTGATCGGCGGGCGAGAGCAAGGCCAGGGTGCCGAACAGATGGGCAAGCAGGCCGCCGCGGTCGATGTCCCCGACCACCAGCACCGGCAGCCCGGCAGCCCGGGCCAAGCCCATATTGGCGATGTCGGTGCCGCGCAGATTGATCTCGGTGGGCGATCCGGCGCCCTCGCAGATCACCACCTCGTACTCGGCCCGCAGCGCAGCCAACGCGCTGCGCACCACCTCAAGAAGCTCAGCGTGCCGGTGCCGGTAGGACGCGGCAGACACCGTGCCAGCCGCCTGCCCGAGCACCACGAGCTGGGCGCACCGGTCACCGCCCGGTTTGAGCAAGACCGGGTTGAGCCGCACCCCGGGCTCGATGCCGCAGGCTAGCGCCTGCATCGCCTGAGCCCGGCCAATCTCTCCACCGTCGGGGGTCACGACCGAATTGTTGGACATGTTCTGCGCCTTGAACGGCGCCACGGATACCCCGCGACGGGCCAGCCACCGGCAGATCCCGGCTACCAGCACGCTCTTGCCCGCGTTCGAGGTGGTGCCGGCGACGAGCAGCGCTCCGTTCATCAGCTATAGGCGCATGATTACGGCAGGGTCAAGATTTCCGCTCCATCCGCGGTGACGACCAGGGTGTGCTCGAACTGGGCAGTGCGCTGCTTGTCCCTGGTGGTCACCGTCCACCCGTCCGGCCACACGTCGTAGGCGATTGAGCCCAGCGTGATCATCGGCTCGATGGTGAAGGTCATGCCCTCCTCCAGAACGGTGTCCACACCCGGCTCGTCGTAATGCAGCACGACCAGCCCGCCGTGGAAGGAGCGGCCGATGCCGTGGCCGGTGAAGTCGCGGACCACCCCGTATCCGAAGCGCTTGGCATACGCCTCGATGACCCGGCCGACCACGTTGAGCTGTCGGCCGGCGCGCACCGCGCGGATCCCGCGCATCATCGCCTCGTGGGTGCGCTCGACCAGGAGGCGGTCCTCCTCAGCGACGTCACCGGCCAGGAAGGTGGCGTTGGTATCACCGTGCACGCCACCGATGAAGGCGGTGACGTCGATGTTGACGATGTCGCCGTCCTCGATCACCGTCGAGTCCGGGATGCCGTGGCAGATCACCTCGTTCAAGGAGGTGCAGCAGGACTTCGGAAAGCCCTTGTAGCCCAGCGTCGACGGATAGGCGTGGTGGTCGAGCAGGAACTCATGCACCACCCGGTCGACCTCATCGGTCGTCACGCCGGGGGCCACCATGCGCCCACCCTCGGCGAGTGCCTGCGCGGCGATCTTTCCCGCCGCCCGCATCGCCTCGATCACCTCGGGCGGCTGCACCACTGGATCGGTGCACGGGCTGGGCGTCGCCTTACCGACATACTCCGGTCGCCGGATCTCCGGTGGCACTGGCCGCCTCGGTGTTTGCACGCCAGGGCGCAACGGCGTTCTCACGGGCATACCCCCACTCTATGCCGGATCTAGGTCTATGCCCTGGTCTGTACCGGGTTCAGGCGGTCACGGCGTAGGCAGCGCAGACAGGAAGCGATCGGACACATCGAGGGCGGGACCGGATGAACCCGCGCCGACGACCAGAGTCGCGAAGGCAAGATCGCCACGGAACCCGACGAACCAGCCATGGGCGTCGGTGGGGTTGTCTTCCGCGGTCCCGGTCTGGCCGAAAAGCTGGCCCTGATTTGCCAGGGATTGCGCGGTGCCGTGGGTGACCGCCTCTCGCATCATCAAGCGCACCGCGTCGGCCACCTCACGCTGCATCGGGGCCACCGGCCCTAGCGCCACATGCGTCGGTATGCCCCTGATCAGGACGGGGGTCGGGAGTTTGCCGCCAGCGGCCACCGTCGAGGCGACCAGCGCCATACCGAACGGGCTGGCAAGTACCCGTCCCTGCCCAAAGCCGTTTTCCGCGCGGCGCACCATCGACTCCGACGGAGGAACTTGACCGGTGACGGTGGTGATGCCGGCGATGCCGTAGTCCATCCCGATGCCCATCTGATCCGCCGCATCGGTCAACCCACCAGCCCCGAGACGGGCCGCCAGTTGGGCGAAGGTGGTGTTGCAGGAACGGGCGAATGCGGTGTGCAGCGGTACCGTACCTAGGTCGAACAGGTGGTCGTTAGGCACCACACGCTCCCCCACGATGGTGGTCGCCGGGCAAGCCACCGGCGAATCCACCGTGACCTGCTTGGCTTCCAGCGCCGCCACCGCGGTGACAATTTTGAAAGTCGAGCCCGGCGGGAAACGTCCGGTCAGCGCTAACGGGCCCCTGGTATCGGCGGCATTGTTCTGCGCGACCCCGAGTATCTCGCCCGTCGACGGTTGAAGTGCCACGATCATCGCCGCGTTGGGTACCGCGTCGACAGCGTGTTCTGCGGCGGTCTGCACCGCACGGTCGACCGTGGTGGTCACCGTCGGCAGCGAATGCGGCTGCTGGGAGGCGAGGGCTTCCACGTCGTCGCCCATCGGATTGACCGTGACGACCCGCCACCCGGCGGCAGTGTCGAGCTGCTGCTCGACCACTCCACGAATGCCTGGCACCAGCTGGGTGGCGAATCCTCGATCTGGTCCAAGGAGTTGCCGCCGAGTGGGAAAACTCATGCCTGGCAGGTCGACGATGCGATCACGCACCGATTGGTAATCGCTGTCCCGCAGCACCGCCACCACGCCGGGCTGCCCTGCGGGAGCCGCATCGGCCGCCGCAATGATCGACTGCCCGGTGATCGAAGGATCGAATTGCCCCAGGGCTGCCGCCAGCCGGGCGGCCACCGCAGGGAGATCGGCGGTCTTGCTGCGGTCTAGCGTGACGTTGACCACGGCCTGCCAGGTCAGTAGCGGCGTCCCGGCCCGATCGACCACTGCGGGCGGGTCGACTGGTACCACGCGCAGCGCCAGCCGTTGCTGCGCGGACAGGCGCGGATGGAGCACCGCTGGGTTCCACCGTACTGACCAACCTCCCGCGGTCGCCGGGATGAGATCAAAACCGCCCGTGTACCGCCATAGCCGGTTGCGACCCAGGTTCCAGACTGCGGAGAAAGAAGCGGAGGCGATGTGGTCGCCGGAATGCGTATCACCCAGAGTGAAGTTCACGCTCTGCGGTTTCAGTTCGTCGCGGACCTCCCGGATCAGCTCGGTCGCAGCGGCCGGATTGTCGGTGAGCTGCCCGGCTCCCACCGCGTCGCCGCGGGCCAGCGCAGCCAGGAACGCTGCCGCGGTGTCACGAGGGTCGCTGCCGAAGATCCCACAGCCCGCCAGCAACGCCGAAATCAAGGCAAGAGCAACCGTCAGGACCGCCAGGCTGGCGGTTACCGGACGCTGTCGACACACGGCCGCGAGTATGCCCCTAGTCGGCCCAGTGGAGCGACGATCCTAAAACAGCACCGTGGCGAAGCAGCCCACCTGGGTGAACCCGACTCGCCGGTAGGTAGCCCGGGCTGGACGGTTGTAGGCGTTGACGTAGAGGCTGGCGATCCGGCCCATCTGCTGCAGTCGCAACACCACGGCCGCGGTCGCGGCGGCCGCCAAGCCCTGCCCTCGCCGAGCGGGATGTACCCAGACTCCTTGAATTTGACCGACTGTGGACGACATGGCCCCGATCTCCGCCTTGAAGACCACTTCACCAGCCTCGAACCGGGCAAATGCGCGGCCCGCTGCGATCAACTCGGCAACCCGGGCCCGGTACCCAGCGCCACCATCGGCTAGCCGGGGATCGATGCCTACTTCCTCGGTGAACATGGCGACCGCCGCCGGCAGGTACTGGTCCAGCTCATTTGGACGCACCGGCCGCACCAGTGGATCGGCCGGCACCCGGGGCGACTCGGCCAGCACGAGCAGCGGCTGGTCCGGCCGTTCCTCGCGGGCCGGCCCCCAGCTGTCACCGAGCTGCTCCCACAGTGCGAGCACTTGATCAGCCGGCCCCACCATCGACGAGCAGCACCTGGCCCGGCGAGCCGCCCGATCAGCGAAAGCGCGGATCGCCGGGCGCCCGCCGCACAGCGGCACCAGATTCGCACCGGAGAAGCACAGCCCGGCTAGCGCAGCATCGCGTCCACGCTCCGGATCATTGGTGAAACCCCACATCTCCCCGCCAAGTCGCCATGGATCTAGGCCACCGTTTTCGATCCGCGCTGCGACCATGCAGGACATCACGGGATCCGTGGCCAGTACCGCCCGGACGCTGCGTGCGTGGCGGTCATCTAGCAGGTGCACGCTCGCGTGCTTGAGCACCTACCTAGGGTGCCAGAACGCTGCCTAGCCGCCTCAGGAACCCTCCTGTGCCAACCGGAACGCTTCCTCGATGAGAGTTTCGACAATCTGCGACTCCGGGACAGTCTTGATCACTTCGCCCCGCACGAAGATCTGCCCCTTGCCGTTGCCCGAGGCCACTCCCAGATCGGCTTCGCGGGCTTCTCCCGGTCCATTGACCACACAACCCATCACCGCTACCCGCAGGGGCACCTCCATGCCCTGTAGCCCGGCGGTCACCTCGTCGGCAAGCTTGTAGACATCCACCTGGGCCCGCCCGCATGACGGGCAGGACACGATTTCCAACCTGCGGGTCCGCAGGTTGAGCGACTCCAGGATCTGGAGACCAACCTTGACCTCCTCGACCGGCGGCGCGGACAGCGAGACCCGGATGGTGTCGCCGATGCCCTGGCTGAGCAGTGCCCCGAACGCGGTCGCTGACTTGATGGTGCCCTGGAAGGCCGGGCCTGCCTCGGTGACCCCGAGATGCAACGGGTAGTCACATTGCGCGGCGAGTTGCTGGTAAGCCCGCACCATGACAACGGGGTCGTGGTGTTTCACCGAGATCTTGATGTCGTGGAAGTCGTGCTCGGCGAACAGGCTGGCTTCCCACAGCGCAGACTCGACGAGAGCCTCCGGGGTCGCCTTGCCGTATTTGGTCAGGATCTTGGGATCCAGCGATCCGGCGTTGACGCCGATCCGGATCGGGATGCCGGCGTCCTTGGCGGCCTTGGCGATATCCCCGACCCGGTCGTCGAACTTCTTGATATTTCCGGGATTGACCCGCACCGCCGCGCATCCCGCCTCGATGGCGGCGAAGACGTACTTGGGCTGGAAGTGAATGTCGGCGATCACCGGGATACGCGACTTGCACGCGATTGCCGGCAGCGCCGCGGCGTCGTCGGCGCTGGGCACGGCCACCCGCACGATGTCACAGCCGGCCGTGGTGAGCTCAGCGATCTGCTGCAAGGTGGCGTTGATGTCAGCGGTGAGTGTGGTGGTCATCGACTGCACGGATACCGGGTGGTCACTGCCCACGCCTACGGTTCCGACGTGCAGCTGGCGGGTCTTGCGGCGTTCGGCCAGCACCGGCGGCGGCACGGCCGGCATACCGATCAGCATGGGAGGCCCCTATCGGTTATCGGTGTAGGCGGATCGGATTGACGATGTCTGCTGTGATGGTCAACAGGCTTACGCCGATGAAGACCACGATGACCAGGTAGGTCAGCGGCATCAGCCGGGTGTAGTCCACCGGAGGCCCGTTCGCGCGCCCAGTGGCCCGGCGAATGGCATTGCGAATGCCCTCGTAGACGTTGACCGCGATGTGGCCACCGTCCAGGGGAAGCAGCGGCAACAGGTTGAAG
The DNA here is from genome assembly GCA_019241525.1 of Pseudonocardiales bacterium. Classification (GTDB taxonomy): domain Bacteria; phylum Actinomycetota; class Actinomycetes; order Mycobacteriales; family Pseudonocardiaceae. Next base: position 17,149 of record JAFAWY010000006.1, on the reverse strand, counting down.
ACTCCGAGGAAGAGATTCATCGCCACGAGCAGGAACAAGAAAAACCACCATGCGCCGAAACCGGCGGCGTCGCCACCGAGCACGCTGGCCCCGACCACGCTGAACGGGGTGTCTGGCCGATCTTGCCCGGCGATCCGATCCAGCAACGCCGGGATGCGTTGCGGGAACTCCTTCACGCCTTGCCAGGTATTGGCGAACATGGTGCCGGTGAAGGTAATGGTCGCGCCAACCGCCTCCACCGGTCCGTACCGCGGTGTCACGGCAGGTTGGCGCGGTGGCGACACCCCGATCGCCCCGACGACCTCGTCGCCTTTACCACCTAATGCCGATACCGGGACCCGGGCCACATCGATCACTACCGTGCGTTGCTGCCCGTGCCGGTCCAGCCGCACCTCTGTCGGGCCTGACCGGCTGCGGATGGCGGTGGTCAGGTCATCGAAGTCACGCACCGGAGTACCCGCCACCGCCAGCACGCGGTCCCCCGGTTGCAAACCGGCGTCCCGGGCAGGCGCCGGGGAACCCGGCTGGCAGGAACCATCGGGCCGCAGTGCGATACACGGGCTGACCACGGACACTACCGCGGGGGTGGGCGCTGGATTGAGATTGGGCAGGCCGGTCGACACAGCCATCGCGTAGATCAGCACGATGCCTAACACAAAATGGGTCAACGCGCCCGCCGATAGCACCACTACCCGCTGCCAGGTGGGGAATCGGATGAACGCACGCCTGCGGTCATCCGGATCGGACAGCTCCTCCAGCGCGGTCATGCCAGCGATATCGCAGAAGCCACCCGCCGGGATCAATTTAAGCCCGTATTCGGTCTCACCACGCCGGAATGAGAATAAGGTGGGGCCGAATCCGATGAAGTATCGCCGCACTTTCATCCCGAAGGCCTTTGCGGTGCCCATGTGGCCGGCCTCGTGCAAAGCGATGGAGATTCCGATACCCGCCGCGAACAGCACTACCCCCAGCACGAACGCCACGTTGTGCTCCTCCTCATTCAAGGGCTCCTCACTCGGGCCTCTTACTCGCTGGCGCGAGGCGGCCGCCCAGCAGCTCGGTGGCCCTACGCCGGGCCCACTCCTCGGCTGCTAGTACGTCCTCCACCGTAGTCGGATCGGCTTGCCACCCAGTTGACTCGCCCACCACGACCGCTACGGCGTCGACGATCCGGCGGAAGGGAATGCGGCCGTCCAGGAAGGCTGCCACTGCCTCTTCGTTGGCCGCATTGAACACCGCCGGCACGCAGCCTCCGGCGGCACCTGCCGCCTTGGCCAGCTCGATGGCCGGGAAGGTCTTGGCATCCACCGGTTCGAACGTCCAGCTCGCCGGGCTGCTGAAGTCGCACGCCGGCGCGGCACCGGCAACCCGGTCCGGCCAGCCGAGCGCTAGGGCGATCGGCAGCCGCATGTCTGGAGGGCTGGCTTGGGCAATCGTCGAACCGTCAACGAAGGTGACCATCGAGTGGATCACCGACTGCGGGTGCACCACGACGTCGATGCGGTCGTAGGGGATGTCGAACAGCAGGTGAGCCTCGATCAGTTCCAGGCCTTTGTTCACCAGGGTGGCCGAGTTCACCGTGACTACCGGGCCCATCCGCCAGGTGGGGTGAGCCAGTGCCTGCTGGGGGGTGACCTCGTCGAGCTGTTCGGGGCGGCAGCCGCGAAACGGGCCCCCGGAAGCGGTCAGCACCAGCCGCGACACCTCGGCTCGGTTGCCGCCACGCAAGCACTGGGCCAGCGCGGAGTGCTCGGAGTCCACCGGCACGATCTGACCCGGCGCAGCTGCGCGGGTGACCAGGGTGCCACCGGCCACCAGGGACTCCTTGTTGGCCAGTGCCAGGGTGGCGCCGCTGCGCAGGCCAGCCAGTGTCGGTGCCAGACCGCGGGATCCAGTCACGCCGTTGAGCACCACATCGGCGGGCTGGGTGGCGACGAGCTCAGCAGCGGCATCGGGACCGACCAGAATCCGCGGCATCCGGTAGCCGCCCTGGCTGTAGCCGCATCGTTGTGCCTCGGCGAACAGCGCCAGCTGGAGATCCTGCGCGGCCCGGCCGCGAGCCACGGCCACTGCGCCGGCTCCGGTCTGCAGCACTTGTGCGGCCAGCGCCTGCGGATCTGCGCCGCCGGCAGCCAGCCCGACAACCTGGAAACGCTTCGGATTTCGACGCACCACGTCGAGTGCCTGGACACCAATCGATCCGGTGCTGCCCAGTAACACCACCGTGCGGGGCCGAGTTGACAGGTCCATCCAGGTCATTGTTCCCGACCGCCGGGTGTTTATGCGTGCAAGGTGACCTCACGCGGATCACACTGATCGTGAGTGCGCACGGAGGGAGTCGGGCATGGGCATTCTCGGTTGGATTGTTCTCGGATTGGTTGCCGGCGCCATCGCCAAGTTGATCATGCCGGGTAATGACCCCGGCGGGTTCATCGTCACCATGCTGTTGGGCATTGTCGGGGCCGTCATTGGCGGGTTCATCGGCAGCCGTATTTTCGGGCGAGGGTTGGAGACGTTCTGGAATCTTCAAACATGGATCGTCGCCATCATCGGATCCCTCATCTTGCTGATAATTTACCGGCTTGCCGTCGGGAGAAGAGGAGTGTGGCGCTACTGACCCTGCCGAGCTGGCGGGTGCAGCGCACGCTCCGTCCCGCCAGCTCCTAGCGGTATGCCTCCCCGCCGGCATGGCCACGGTATGCGATGATGCGGCAGTGGCTATGACAGACCGGCATTCCACCGAGACATCTCTCACCCATGGGACCACCCTTGCCCATGGTGTCGATCCCCACGAGGAACCCTCCGCCGCCTGGGGATGGCACGGCAGCTTCCCTCGCGCCGGCAAGATTGCCGGATGGTTCACTGCCTTCGCGCTATTCGCGATGATTGTTGGGAATCGCGAGGGAAATACCGAAGTGGTGTACCTGGTGTGCCTTGGCACGCTGCTGGTGGTCATGCTCATCGCAAGCCACGTGAAGGCCTACAAAGAAAAGCGACGCTGGCGGGATTGAACGGTTCATCGGCCGTCGAGCTGGAGATCGGCCACCGGACCGTCCGGATTACCAATCCGGACCGAGTTTATTTCCCCGCGCGCGGTGAGACCAAGATTGATCTCGTCCGCTACTACCTGTCGGTCGGTGACGGCATTGTGCGGGCACTGCGCGAGCGTCCCTGCATGCTGCATCGCTTTCCCAGTGGAGTCGCCGGACCCAAGGTGTACCAGAAGCGGCTGCCAGCCGGCGCTCCACCCTGGGTGCACACCGTGCGAGTGGACTTCCCCTCCGGGCGGTCTGCGGATGAATTGTGCGTCACGGACATTGCTGATGTGATTTGGGCAGTCCAGATGAGCACCGTGGAATTCCATCCATGGAATACCCGGGCACCTAACGTCGAATTCCCTGACGAGTGGCGCATTGATCTGGACCCGCAACCCGGCACCGGATTCGCGCACGCTCGCCAGGTGGCTTTAGTGGTGCAGGAGGTGCTTGCCGAGGTCGGTGCGGTGGGTTGGCCGAAGACGTCCGGTGGTCGTGGAATGCATGTCTACGTGCGGATCCAACCCCGCTGGGGCTTCGCCGACGTGCGCCGTGCGGCCCGTGCCTTCGCGCGTGAAGTGGAACGGCGCGCACCCGAGCTGGTCACCACCGCGTGGTGGAAACGGGACCGGATCGCCGCCGTGTTTGTGGACTGGAATCAGAACACTCGGGACCACACGATTCGCAGCGCCTACTCGGTACGGGGCGTACCCGAAGCAGTGGTGTCCACCCCACTGCGATGGGACGAGGTGCCCGACGCCGAACCTGGTGATTTCACCCTGGCCACCGTGGCTGAGCGATTCGCGCGCCTGGGTGACGTTCATGCCGGCATCGACAACGCGGTGTTTTCCCTCGAGCTGCTTCTCGAATGGGCCGACCGCGACACGGATTAGTCCTTAGCCCAGAAGCACATCGGCGATGCTGAACCGGACTGGGCGCTCGAGCTGGTCGTAGGTACAGGAATGCGGATCGCGATCGGGGCGCCAGCGGACGAATTGCGTGGTGTGGCGGAACCGCGGGCCTTCCATGTAGTCGTAGCGCACCTCGACTACGCGCTCAGGCCGCAGCGGGATGAAGGACAGATCCTTGCCGGCGTTCCACCGGCTCGCCTCGTTCTTGCGTGGGGTGCGCTCGCCCTGGTCATGGGCCGCCCAATTCCACGGGTGCTCATCGAATGTCGTGACAAGAGGCTGGAGCTCAGTGAGCAGTCGCTTGCGCGTGGCCATCGGAAAGGCCCCCACTACTCCGACGGAGGCCAGCGTGTTCCGGTCGTCGTACAGGCCGAGTAACAGGGAACCGACGGCGTCAGGACCGGATTTGTGCAGCCGGTAGCCGGCGACGACACAGTCGGCGGTGCGCTCATGCTTGATCTTGGTCATCACACGCTTATCCGGTTGGTAGGCCAGGTCGAGTGGCTTGGCGATCAAGCCGTCCAGGCCCGCGCCTTCGAACTGCTCGAACCAGCGGCGAGCCAGCTCGAGGTCTTGCGTGGCCGGCGTGAGGTGTACCGGCGGCGCAGCGCCGGCCAGGGCGCGTTGCAGCCGCTCCCACCGCTGGTGCAGCGGTTGCTGGGTGAGGTCTTCGTCGCCGAGGGCGAGCAAATCGAAGGCGATGAAGCTGGCCGGGGTCTGCTCAGCCAACAGGTTGACCCGGCTGGCGGCAGGATGGATGCGTTGTTGCAGTGCCTCGAAGTCCAGCGTGTTGCGCTCGGTGTCGGCGATGACAATTTCGCCGTCGATAACCGCGCGGGGTGGGAAATTGGCCCGCACAGCTGCGACGACGTCGGGAAAGTAACGAGTCATCGGTCGCTCGTTGCGGCTACCGATCTCTACCTCATCACCGTCGCGGAAGATGATCGATCGGAAGCCGTCCCACTTCGGTTCGTAGTGCTGGCCTGGAGGGATGCCAGCGGCAGGCTTGGCGAGCATCGGAGCGACGGGGGGCATGACGGGAAGGTGCACGAGCTAGAGTGTGCCGCCTGGCCCCGGTAGCGTGCCCCTGTGGCAGACCCGGCCACGGTTTTCGACGCCGCGGCGGATGGTTAGGAGGTCCAGCCCGGCGATGCCACAAGCGTCCCTCACAACGAGGCGTCGATGATGCGCTGGTGAATCTGCTGTGGCGGCGTGCCTGCAAGCCCCATCCTGTCCAGCGTCAGGCCGGTACGGGCATAGTCGACACCATTCATGACAGAGGCGAGTTCGGTAAGGGCTGTCATCGTCGGGGTGGCGACATCGGTGCGGCTAGCCAGCGAGATCCACGGCACCAAACCCCAGCCTACGTCCTCATGCAGGTACCGGTGATCCAGCGTAGGTGGTGCCTTCACTGACCGGATCGCCTCTCCAGCCTGCAACACCTGGTGGACCCGGCCGGTACGGGCAGCAGCCGCGGTGGTGTATCCGGCACGATGCAACATCTCTGCGAATGGGGCGGTCGGTACGCCTAGTTGGGCAGCCAGCGCCAGCCGCTCACGGTCGACGGCTTCGATAACCCGGGCAACCGCGGGACCACTGCCTTCCTGGTAGACACGAAATTGCCCGCCGGTCGCCTCAATCCAGCTGGCGTTGCAGATCATCTGCGCAGGATGCATGACGGCGTTGACATTGGCCAGATCAAGCTCGAGCACGCTGCCCGCAGTGTCGAACTGCCCGGGTAGCAAGGCGTCGATGCGCTGGTGGCACTCATTGAGGTGGCGCGCCGGGAAGGCGGCCAAGGTCGCGGGGCTAAGTCGGAACACACCGACAGTAGCCGGTCCGGTCATCCGCGAGCCGTGTGACGCGGTGGATAACTGGCATATCGGCTGCCCGCCGCGGCCGGTGACCCGGGCCATTTCCGCACCGAGGTACAGCGCGCCACCGCTATGCCCGGGATTGAGCCACAGCAGCTGATCGCTGGTGATGGCCCGTGCGAGCGCCGGCGCGCAGTGCGGCAGCGCGGGGGTGGGCACGGTGACCGCAATCACGTCGGCGCCGCTGACTGCCTGTGGTAGCGAGGTGGTCAGCAGGGCAATCGGTGCGCTGCCCTCTACAGCGCCGGTAGCCGTGAGACCACCGGCTTGCCGGATCGGGCGCAGCCGTTGCTCAGACCGGGTGCACAGCCGCACCTCATGGCCGCGCAGGGTCAGGTGAGTAGCCAGCGCGCAGCCCACGTTGCCGGCACCGATCACGGCGACGACCGCGGATCGGCTCACGATCCCGGTTGGTCAGCTGGTGTGGCCGCTGCCAGTTGCCCGCATGCAGCGGCGATCTCCCGGCCGCGGGTGTCCCGGACGGTGCAGGTCACCCCTGCCCCGCGCACCCGGGCCACGAACTGTTCCTGCACGGCCCGAGGACTAGCGTCCCAGGCACTGCCCGGGGTGGGGTTGAGCGGGATGAGATTGACGTGTACCCGGGCGCCTAGCCGTTCGTGCAGGAGCCGGCCGAGCAACTCGGCACGCCACGGCTGGTCGTTGATGTCCCGGATGAGTGCGTACTCGATAGACACCCGGCGGCCGGTGACGTCTGCGTAGTGCCGCGCCGCATCGAGTACCTCAGATACCTTCCAGCGGCGGTTCACCGGGACGAGAGTGTCGCGCAGCTCGTCATCCGGGGTGTGCAACGACACCGCGAGCGTGACCTGCATCCCCTCATCGGCCAGCTGCCGCATCGCCGGCACCAGGCCCACGGTGGAGACCGTCACCGACCGCTGGGACAACCCCAAGCCCTCGGGTGCGGGATCGGTGATCCGGCGGATGGCGGTAGCTACCCGCGGGTAGTTGGCCAGCGGTTCACCCATACCCATGAACACGACGTTGGACAGCCGTCCGGGGCCACCGGTCAACTTCCCGTCACGGATTGCGGCGGCAGCCGCACGCACCTGATCGACAATCTCGGCCGTGGACAGGTTGCGGGTCAACCCACCTTGACCTGTGGCGCAGAACGGGCATGCCATCCCGCAGCCGGCCTGGCTGGAGATGCACACCGTGGCGCGGTCCGGATAGCGCATCAGCACGCTTTCCGTACGGGCTCCGTCGGCGGCACGCCACAGGGTCTTGCGGGTCTTGCCACCGTCGCAGCTTTGGTGCCGCACCGGGGTGGCCAGCTCGGGCAGCAACGCTGCCACAAGCCGGCTACGGGCTGCTGCGGGCAGATCGGTCATCGCAGCCGGATCGGTACTCAACCGGGCGAAATAGTGCCGGGCCAGCTGGTCGGCGCGGAAAGCCGGTTCCCCGAGCTCGGTCACCACCGCGCGGCGCTGGTCACGGTCGAGGTCGGCGAGGTGCCGCGGCGGCTGTCCCCGGCGCGGGGCCTCAAACACCAAAGGTAAAGCAGTCATCTCAGGTTCCACTGTCCCAGGCCCCCTCCCGATATGGAGACATATCGGGCTTGATGAGGCCGCTGCAATATCGGTATGTCTCCATGTCGCGCAAAAGGGGCCTGCGGCGGATATGGATGCGGTAGCGAACTGGGATGGTCAGGCCTGGCGTCTGCGCGATCGCCCGCGCTGCCACTTTGGGTGGGAACTCGATGCGCAGCACGTCCTCCAACTCACCTCGATCACGGAACCGCCATACGGTTTCCACCCTGCGGCAGTCAAAGCCCTGTGCGGCAAAGAATGCCTCGACCGCGGCCGGCCGGTAGTGGGGTGTCGCCGCACACAGCCACTCACCGTAGGGAGGCTGGGTACCGTCCAGATCGATGATGACCAAACTTCCGCCTGGACGAAGCACGCGATGCGTCTCGACCAGACCCGGCTCGCAGCCGGGACCGAAAAAATACGCGATACGCGCGTGCACGAGATCAACGCTGGAATCGGGTAGCGGCAACCGTTGCGCGCAGCCGGCGCGTACCTGGACTGTCGGCAGGTTGCGCACCCGGCGCCGAGCGCGAAGCACCAGCGGGGGGTGCGGCTCCACGCCGACGACGCTGCGGGCTTGCTGGGCGAATCGAGGCAGGTGAAACCCGTCCCCGCAGCCGACGTCGACGACGTCGGCGCCACACCAGTCGACCTGCTCGGCCAACGCCGCCCACACTGCTCCGTCGGCGTCGATGGCCTCATTCTCCCGCTCATAGATATCCGGCCAGTTCCAGATGTTGGGGCTGGCCAGCACTGCCCGATCAGTCACCCGCATCAGCGCGCTTCCGCTAGGCCGGTACAAGCACGCTCAGCAGCAACCAGGACACCACCGCTGAGGGCAGCAGCGAATCCATCCGGTCCATCAACCCACCGTGGCCTGGCAGCACGGTACCCATGTCTTTCACACCGAGATCGCGTTTGATCAGAGATTCCACCAGATCTCCCCCGGTGGCGGTGAGCACGATCGCCGCCCCGAACAGCACGCCCTGCCACCACTGGCCACCCAACAGCAAGGTCACTGCCAGGGCGCCCGCCGCAGTTCCGACCGCCAGCGATCCGATGAACCCTTCCCATGACTTCTTGGGGCTGATCGACGGTGCCATCAGATGCCGCCCCCCCAATACGCCGGTGGCATACCCCCCGACATCTGACGCCACTCCGGCAAACATCAGACACGACGCGCGCGCCGCGCCGTCGACCGGAACGACCAGCAGGGTCGCGAATGCGGCGAATCCGGAGACGTAGGCTGCGCTGAACACGGAGGCACTGACGTCACGGACGTAGCCTGCCGCACCTCTTGGGAAGCGCCAGACCAAGCAGAGCAGCGCGGTGATCACAAATGCGATGAGTATCCCGTCTGGGCCAAATGGCCATGCCAGCCATACCATCGCTTGCCCACCGACGAGTACCGGCGGTAGCGACACGCCGATACCAGCCCGGCGCAACGCACCAGCCAGCTCCCAGGTGGATATAGCTACGGTGGCGGCCACGATGCCGATGAACACCTGGCGAACGGTGTAGAGCGCCACCAGGATTGCGGCGCCCATCGACAACCCGACCGCGATTGCCGCCCATAGGTTGCGGCCCGCCCGCGGGGTGCGGGGACGCTGCGGCGGGGGCACCGCTGAAGCAGAAACGGGTTGCTCGGGAAGCCTGCTCGCAGACACTCAGACCTCGAGCAATTCAGATTCCTTGTGCTTGACGAGTTCGTCCACCTGGGCTACGTACCGGTGCGTGACGACCTCGAGTTCCTTCTCGGCCCGGGTCACTTCGTCTTCACCGGCTTCCCCGTCACGGCTGATGCGGTGCAGTTGTTCTTTGGCTTTGCGACGGATGTTCCGGATGGCGACCCTGGCGTCTTCTCCCTTTGCGTGCGCGACCTTGACCAGGTCGCGGCGGCGTTCCTCAGACAGGTGCGGGATAACCACCCTGATGATCATTCCATCATTGGTCGGGTTGACGCCGAGGTCGGAATCCCGGATCGCCTTCTCCATCGTCTTGAGCTGGCTGGGATCGTAGGGCTTGATCACAGCCATCCGCGCCTCGGGGACTGTCACGCTGGCCAGCTGGATCAAGGGGGTGGCAGCCCCGTAGTAGTCCACGAGGATCTTGGAGAACATCGCCGGACTGGCGCGGCCGGTACGCACCGTAGCGAGATCCTCCTTGGCCACCAACACGGCCTTTTCCATCTTCTCCTCAGCATCGAGGAGGGTGTCGTCGATCACGGCTGCTCCTTGTTACTAGCCTGATGCCTCTGTAGCCGCAGTGCTGACCAGGGTTCCGATCGGCTCGCCACGGACCGCGCGAGCGATATTGCCCTCGGTCAACAGGTTGAACACGATGATTGGCAGCTTGTTGTCCATGCACAGGCTGAATGCGGTGGCGTCTGCCACCTTAAGTCCCCGCTCAAGTACCTCGCGGTGGGTGATGTGAGTGAACATCTTGGCCGATGGATCGGTTTTGGGGTCAGCGGTGTAGACGCCGTCGACCGCCTTGCCGAGCAGCAGGACCTCGCACCCTATCTCGAGTGCCCGCTGGGCGCCGGTGGTGTCGGTGGAGAAATAGGGCATGCCGACTCCGGCACCAAAGATGACCACGCGGCCCTTTTCGAGATGCCGGATTGCTCGGCGGGGGATATAGGGCTCGGCGACCTGTCCCATCGTGATGGCTGTCTGCACCCGAGTATCGATTTTGTACTCGCGCTCCAGGAAGTCCTGGAGCGCCAAGCAGTTCATCACGGTGCCGAGCATCCCCATGTAGTCGGCTCGGGAACGTTCCATGCCGCCCTGCTGGAGTTCCTCGCCGCGGAAGAAGTTCCCTCCGCCGATCACAACCGCCATCTGGACCCCGCTGGCAACGACGTCAGCGATTTGCCGAGCGACCGCCTTGACCACCTTGGGGTCTACCCCTACAGCCCCGCCGCCGAACATTTCCCCGCCGAGTTTGAGTAGCACCCTGCGGTATCCCGGAACGATCAGCCGGCCGGCGTTCATGGGCGGGTCAGGCCTGGCCGACCTCGAAGCGAGCGAAGCGCCGCACAGTTACCCCCGCTTCACCGAGAAGCGCCTTGACGGTCTTCTTGGAGTCCTGTACCGAGGTCTGTTCCAGCAACACGGTGTCCTTGAAGAATCCGTTCAGACGGCCTTCGACGATTCTGGGTAGCGCCTGATCCGGCTTGCCCTCCTCGCGGGCGGTTTCCTCAGCGATGCGCCGTTCGTTGGCCAACACCTCATCGGGTACCTCGTCCCGGGTCACGAAACGTGGTTTCATGGCGGCAACCTGCATCGCTACCGCCCGCGCTGTGTCGGACGAATCACCTTCGTATTCGACCAGCACGCCCACCGCAGGGGGTAGGTCGGAGGCGCGGCGATGTAGATAGGTGGCTACCTGCCCGTCGAAGGACACCACTCGCCGCAGCTGGAGCTTTTCGCCAATTTTGGCCGATGCTTCCTGCACCGCCTCATCGACGGTTTGGTCACCCAGTGGTGCCTGAGCAAGCGTCTCTACATCGGCCGGCCGGATTCGGGCCGCCTCAGCGACGATCCGGCTGGCGAGCTGTTGGAAATCGGTGCCCTTGGCGACGAAATCGGTCTCGCAGTTGAGCTCGATCATCACGCCACCCTCGGCGGCGACGAGCCCGTTGGCGGTGGTGCGTTCGGCTCGTTTGCCGACGTCCTTGGCGCCCTTGATACGGAGCAACTCGACTGCGCGGTCGAAGTCACCGTTGGACTCTTCCAAGGCCTTCTTGCAGGCCATCATGCCGGAACCAGTCAGGTCCCGGATTCTCTTGACATCGGCGGCGGAGTAATTCGCCATCGTGGCTATACCGTCCTGAAGTTCGTTTATCGGATTGACAGTCGTGGTGCCGCTGACTCGCTCAGATATGCGACACTCCATTATTGGCAACCATCGTTTCGGTTGGTGGCTCAGCCGCGCTACCCGAAGCAACGTTTCCGGAAGCAGGGTCACTGGAAACCATCAGTTCCTGTTCCCATTCGGCCAGCGGCTCGTCGGCGCCGACACCGGACTCCGGCTTGTCGGTTCCGTCGGCTCCCGAGGACCGGCCGGCACGCGACATCAGCCCATCGGCGGTGGCATCCGCCACCACTCGGGTAAGCAGTGCCGCGGAGCGGATTGCGTCGTCGTTGCCCGGGATGGGGTAATCGACCTCATCGGGGTCGCAGTTGGTGTCCAGAATGGCCACGACCGGAATACCCAGCTTGCGCGCCTCGCCGACGGCGATCTGCTCTTTCTTTGTGTCCACGATCCACACTGCGCTGGGCACGCGCTGCATGTCGCGGATGCCACCAAGGGTCTTTTCCAGCTTATCCTTTTCCCGAGTCCGCATCAGGATCTCTTTTTTGGTCAGCCCGGAGAAACCACCGGTCTGTTCCATTGCTTCGAGTTCCTTGAGCCGTTGGAGGCGCTTGTGGACGGTGGAGAAATTCGTGAGCATGCCACCCAGCCAGCGATGGTTCACGAATGGCATGCCGACGCGCTGCGCCTGATGCGCGATCGCTTCCTGGGCCTGCTTTTTGGTCCCGACGAACAGGATTGAACCACCGTGGGCCACGGTCTGCTTGATGAACTCGTAGGCCTTGTCGATGTAGGTCAGCGTCTGCTGCAAGTCGATGATGTAGATGCCGTTGCGCTCGGTGAAGATGTAGCGCTTCATCTTCGGATTCCATCGGCGGGTCTGATGACCAAAATGCACGCCGGAGTCGAGCAGTTGCTTCATGGTGACGACGGCCATAGCCGGTGCACACCTCGATGTGTCGGGCGCCCCGGTTCCCGCCGGCGCGCTCATGCGGTTGTCGCGACGGACCAGGTCGGACCGCCGCCCTAGCGCCAGGCCGACGTCCGGACCCCGTGCGATCGCCGACCGCAACGAGGACCGCCGGACGCCGAAGCCCCGGAAGGGCGCAGCGCTGGCGCGCGAAGTCGACCCGCACGCGGGCCGCTGTCCCAGTCTACGCGTCTCTGGCGAACCATCCCCATTAACCCCCCATCCGCGGCACTCACTCTCGGCCGCTCACTCTCGGCGCAGTCTGGATGCAGACTGCGACCTAGGACTGAGGTTGTGCACAGGGAAGGGGTTGTGCACAGGGCGGAGGGCTGGTGCGGGCGGGGTGCGGTGAGTTGGGGCAGGGTGCGGGGGTGTGCCTCGGGTTCTGATGTGCAGCGTGCTTGCGGCGGCGCTGTCCGTGTTGTCCGGAGAGTCGGCGGCTGTCGCCGAACCGGCAACCCGTCCTCAGCCCGCAGCCCTCACCACCATGGCCGGTCCGGACAATCCGCCCGAGCAGCGCTTCGGTTGGCCACTGACCGGTTTCCCAGCTGTGGTTCGTGGCTTCCATCGTCCTGCATTCCGGTACGGGTCAGGACATCGCGGTGTGGATCTGGCCGCGGTAGCTGGTGCGCCGGTGCTCGCCGCTGGGACCGGCACGGTGGTCTTCGCTGGGATGGTGGCCGGCCGCGCAGTGATATCGGTAAGCCATGACGGGGGCCTGCGAACAACGTATGAACCAGTGACAGCAATCGTCAACGCCGGTCAACGAGTCACTAAAGGCGAGCAGATCGGTACCGTGCAACCCGGGCACGCGGGGTGCCCCGTGGCAGTTTGCCTGCATTGGGGAGCTTTTCGGAGCCGGGCCCAAGCGCCCAACCCGGGCGAAGCCGAGCGCAACTATGTGGACCCGCGGTGGCTGGTTGCCGGGGCGAAGGTGCGTCTGCTGCCGATGGATCCGGCATGACCTTGGGCGTCGCGGACTACCGGGGACCAACGGGTGGCGACCGGCGCTGTCTAGCCGGCCGAAGCCTCCAACATCTTGCTCCTGAGCCGTAGCACTGCTCTCGTATGGAGCTGGCACACCCGTGATTCGGTAACTCCGAGCACCCGGCCGATCTCGGCGAGAGTGAGATTCTCGAAGTAGTACAGCGACACCACCACCCGATCGCGGTCGGTGAGCTGAGAAACAGCTTCGGCCAGCAGGCGCTTGCTTTCGATGGAATCGAGAAACGCGCTCGGGTCTTGTGCGGTTTCGTCGGGCAACGTGTCGGCGATCGAGGTGCCTCCACGACCGACCGCCATCAGCTCGTCCAGGGCGACCACACTGGTCAGCTGTAGTTGGGCATACAGTTCCCGCAACTCCGCAACGCTGATTCCGAGCTCCGCCGCCACCTCTGCATCAGAGGCCGAACGCTGCAATCGGGTCTCTAAACGCTCCAGCGCACGTTCCACCTCACGAGCCCGGCTGCGCACCAAACGAGGCACCCAGTCCTGGGCGCGCAACTCGTCCAGGATCGCCCCGCGGATCCGCTGCATCGCATAGGTCTCGAATTTCAAGCCCCGGTCAGGCTCGAACCGGTCGATGGCATCCCACAGGCCAAACACCCCCGACTGCACCAGATCCGCGACGTCCACATGGGACGGCAAGCCGGTGCCGACCCGCCCAGCCACGTACTTCACTAAAGGGGCGTAGTGCAACAAGAGCCGGTCGCGCAGCGCAGCGTCACGATCCCGGCCGTACGCCTGCCACAACGCGACGATGCCCGCGTCCACTTCCTCGGCCCTGGTGTCACCGGTCCAACTGCACGGCATTACGTCAGCACGGGGGACAGCGGTCAGCACGCGGTCACAACCCCCGGCGTAGTCAGGATCGGGGGTGGCTCCGGTCATGGATTGCTTTCAGCCTCTCAACGGTGACATGCGTATAGAGCTGCGTGGTGGCGAGCGTAGCGTGACCGAGTAACTCCTGAACGCTGCGAAGGTCCGCGCCTCCTTCCAGTAGATGAGTGGCAGCGCTGTGCCGCAGACCATGCGGCCCCATGTCGGGCGCATCCGGAACCGCACCTACCACTTCGTGCACGACAGCGCGGATGATCCGTTGGTCGACCCGCCGACCGCGGGCGCCCAGGAACAACGCCGCAGCCGAATGGGGACGCGCGAGGGTGGGACGGCCTTGCTCAAGCCAGCGGCGTAGTGCTCGTTGCGCCGGCACTCCATAGGGAACCACCCGCTCCTTGGCTCCCTTGCCCAGTACCCGGACCAGGCGCCGCTGCTGGTCCAGGTCGCCCAGGTCGAGCCCGCAAAGCTCGGCGACGCGTATCCCCGTCGCGTACAACAACTCGACGGCTGCGTGATCACGCAATGCAAGCGGGTCCGCCTCGGCGGCGCCGCATTGGGCAGCGTGCAACGCGGCGGCAGCTTGTTCTGGATGCAATACCGCCGGTAGTGCCCGCCGCGCGCTCGGCGCAACCAACCGGAGACCTGGGTCGTTGGCCATCAGCCCAGCGCGGGTTGCCCAAGCGGTGAAAGTGCGGGCTGCGGCAGCGCGCCGGGCCAGCGTGCTGCGCCGGTGCCCAGCCCGGTGCTGCGCACCCAACCAGCTGCGCAGCAACGGCAAATCCAGCACACCGAGATCATCGCGGCCGGAATCTGCCACACACCGCAGCAATGTGGTGACGTCGCCCCGGTAGGCGCGCACGGTGTGCACGGACAACCCGCGCACTGATGCCAAGTGGGCCACAAAACGCTCTCGACAAGCCGCCAGGCCCTCCGGTAACGACTCGGATGCCCGCCGGTCCTCGCGCACCCGGAGCACGCTGCGCCCCAGAGCCCGCTTGGTCAAGCACCGCCACGCCCGGTATCGGCAACGATCCGGTACCAACCGCTAACTCCGCACTTCACCAAGCCTCGGAGCTCCAGTAACGGCAGCGCGGATCGAACCTCGTGTAGTGGGAGTCCCGAGTCGTGCACGAGCTGTTCGGGATACCGGCAGGCGCGCGCGGGCAGCGCCTCGTATACCGCGCGCAGCGCCGGGCTCAATCCGTCGGTTGGCCGGTGCGGTGTGCTCAGCGCGGGGGCCAGGTCATCACCGATCCGCCCAACCGCTTCCACCACTTCCTCCACCCGAGTGACCAGTACCGCCTGCTCTTCCCGGAGCAGCAAGTGACAGCCAACAGACAGCGCCGACGTGACCGGGCCTGGAACTGCCATCACTACTCGTCCCAGTGCCGTTGCGGCGCTTGCGGTGCACCGAGCGCCGCTGCGCACACCGGCCTCCACGACAACCGTTCCCGCGGTCAATGCGGCAATCAGGCGATTGCGTACCAGGAACCGGTGTCGCGCCGGTCGGGCACCCGGTGGGTACTCGCTCACCACCGCACCGCTGGCAGCGATCCGATCCAACAATCCCTGATGACCCGCCGGATAGGCCCTATCCAGCCCGCAGGCCTGCACCGCGACGGTGTAGCCCTCAGCAGCGAGGGCGCCCCGGTGCGCCGCACCGTCGATGCCAAACGCGGCGCCTGATACCACGGCCACGCCGCTCTCGGCGAGGCCATAGCCGAATTCAGCAGCCACATGTTCGCCATACCCGGTTGCCGCCCTGGCCCCTACCACCGCCACTGCCCGCTCACCGAGCTCGTCCAAGCGGTGTCCTCGCACCCACAGCGCCACCGGTGGTCGCCAGCGCTCGTCGGCAAGCGCGCTCGGCGTGGTGAAACAGCTCAATGCCGCAGCGGGCCACTCGGCATCCTCCGGAACCACCAACCGTCCCCCGAGAGCAGCGATCGCGGACAGGTCCGCCTCGGCCCGATCGTCACCTCGGCGTGCACTGGTCTCCGCGGCCACCCGATGCGGCACCTGCCCGGCGGCGACCAACCGGGCCGCCCGCACTGCGCCGACCTCGTCGATCAGTTCCGATATCGCTTGGGCTGGAGGTTCGACGACCCGGCTGAGATAGGCCCGAGCGCGCCGCAGCTCACGCTGGCCCGGGGTCATGCGGTACTCCGGTGGCGCAGACCCATCGCGGCGGACACGTCGTCGATCACCGGCCAGTCGCGCCCTGCCAGATCGGCCAACGTCCAGGCCAACCGCAAGGTGCGATCTGCACCGCGCGCAGTCAACACACCCCGGTGCAGCGCCGCCTCGATCGGCTCGGTCGCTGCCCGCGGCAGCCGGAAGCGTCGCCGCAACACCGGACCAGGGACTTCGGCGTTAGTAGTCCAACCGGTACCCGACCACCGCGATCGGGCCGCTGCACGGGCACGCAGCACCCGCTCACGCACCGTCGCGGTGCCTTCCGGCTGCACGTCGACCTGGCCAAGATCTTTCAACGGGCGCATCGCGACCTGGACATCCACCCGGTCGAGCAACGGCCCGGACAGCCGGCCCAGATACCGCCTGCGCGCCGATGGGGCGCAGATGCAGTCCCGCTCATCGGGCGGAGCGCATGGGCAGGGGTTGGCGGCCAGCAGAAGCTGGCACCGCGCCGGGTAGCGCACCACTCCGTCGCGGCGGGCCAACCGTACTTCGCCATCCTCTAGCGGGGTGCGCAGCGCTTCTAGCGACCGTGGCCCGAACTCGGCGGCCTCATCAAGGAACAGCACTCCACGGTGTTCCAGGCGTTCGTCTATGTACCTTGAGCGCGGTGGCTGACAGTACATATATATGAGCGCATCAGTGTGCGAGCCCGTGAGGGCTCCATGACTCGCGGATCGCTGTGGTTGGTAAGGGGTACTGACTCGCGCTGGCTCGAATCCCACAGCTACGCAACGAGGTCACGTGCTCTCCCCTCGTCTTGCCGCAGGTTGTACGGACGGTCGAAGCTTGGGTGAAGAACCGGCCTGTGTGCGGTCAAGCTCAGGACTGGCAACCGTTCAAGATACTTTCGTCCATTGAACCTGGCGTCCGGCTGGGAGCGACTCCTCAAGGGCGTGTCATCCAGATCAGCTTTCGTCGGCCACAGAACCAAGGCCTGTCCGCGTCCGATCCAGAGGCC
>JAFAWY010000087.1 GCA_019241525.1 Pseudonocardiales bacterium | reverse complement strand
GCGACCTCCTGGAGCGCCTACGGCTCGGCCGGGCTCGCCGCCTCTACGGACACGGTGACCTCCCTGGCGTTGTGCACCTCCGATGCGATCGGGCCGGTCCAGGTAGCCCGCCAAGACGCGTCGTTTACCAGCGGCACGCTGACCGTCACCCCGGTCTGCCCGCCCACAACCCAGCTGATCGGCGGAGGTTTTAGCGTCGACGAGACCGTCAACGGAACCTCAGGCCTGCAACCCCAGCAGGGCTACCACATGCGCGGCAGTTACCCCTCCACTGGATCAGGCACCCCACCTGCCGAGGCCACCAACAACACCACCAACCCCAGCGCCTGGACCGCATTCGTGCAATCCGGCGGCGCGTCGGCCAACGGACCCGTCCAACTGCACGGCTTTGCCCTGTGCGCCCAACCCACCTCAATGACCACCCCCACGCCGACTCCGGTGGTCACGCCGACGCCGACGCCGACTCCGGTGGTCACGCCGACGCCGACGCCGACTCCGGTGGTCACGCCGACGCCGACGCCCGTACCCGGAGCAACGGTCACCACCACCACGCTGACCGTGATCCGGATTCCCCTGCCACTAGGGTTGGGTGGGATCGTGATCCCCATCGCGCAAGTCGCACCGGCTAATGCCACCGGAACCGTCCAATTCAAAGACGGATCAGCCAACCTCGGTGCCCCGGTGCCGGTGTTCGCGGGCATCGCCATCGGGCCTGTCAGCACGCTCAGGCCGGGCTCACACTCGCTCAGCGCGGTGTTCACCCCCACTAACCCGACGAAATTCCAGCCCTCAACCTCCAACACCGTGACCGTCACCTTCTAAGCAGCTCCCCCGTGGCCCCGACGCAGCACCCTGCCTGCGTCGGGGCCACGATCATCTTCCCGACCGAGCAAAATTCGGAACCGGGTCAGATGGGAGGACCTTGACCGGTGCCTGAGACGACTTCGAAAAGATCATGTCGATTCCCGCGCACCGGCGGCTTCGGCGTCGCCGCAGGGGGCAGCGGCGGTAGCGGCGGATGCCCCACCGGGTTCAACGGTGGCAACGGGGGCGGGGCAATCCCGGCTCGGCAGGCGCCGGCGGCACCGCCTCGGCGCCCGACGCGGGCGGCATCAACACCCATGCCGGCAGTCCGGGCAATAACGGGATCAGTGGTTTGCCGGTCTGAGTGGCGCCGGTGGCCAAGGCAGCGGCACCGGCGCTGGTGGGGCGGCGGAGCTGGTGGCGGCTATTTCGGTGGAGGCGGGTCGGAGGGGCGGGTTGGTGTCCGGATGGGGATCGCGGACAAATTGAATAGCTGAGATGATTTTATAGCCGCGAGGTGTGGTGCCAGTGACCGACGAGGTCGGCGTAACGGGTGTTGCTTGGCAGAAGTTCTTGGTCGCTACCCGATACCGCGCGTTGCCGCCGCCCATGACCAGAATCCGTTTTGCGGCATCGCCGAGCTGATCCGGTGAGCGATCACGACGAGCGTGCCTAGCCGCTGGGCGAACGCGAGCTCGGGCGGCGCATGGGGTCGGGACAGGCGGTGGCCTGCCCCGTGGTGATCGTGCCGCAGGGTCGGTAGAGGTTCGAGGCGACAGATGTGCCCGTCTTTCGTCTGCTCGTCGCGCGCCATCCTGCGTGGGCGAGGGCCCCTCGTTGGACGACACGCGGCCCGGCTCCGCGTGCAGCGGCGTTTGGTGTCTCACGCTGGGACGGTGACAGAAGGTGTTGGTGGACCAGGAAGGTCAACGCCATTCGGCGCGGAGCGCGACCCGGTGCGGATCGTCGCCTTTAGCGATGCAGTCATCGCTATCGCCGTCACTCTGCTCGTCCTGGAGATCCGCCCACCGCAGGACGCTGGGCGCCTGGTGCAGGGTCTGGCCGCGCTGTGGCCGTCTTATATGGCTTACGGCCTCACCTTCATGTTGATCGGGCAGGTGTGGGCTAATCATCACGTCATGTTCGACCACATCCGTAGTGCCGACCGGATGGTGCTGTTCTTGAACACCGTGCTGCTGATGGATATCGCGTTTCTGCCGTTCGCCGCCTCCGTTTTGGCCAAGGCGTTCCACGACGGACACGGGCAGCGCATTGCCGTCGTCTTGCACGGCATCGCGTTTGAATTGGCGGCCATTTTGTTCAACGTCATCTGGTGGTACGCGCGTCATGATCGCCGGCTGCTCGTCACCACCATCGATTCCGCCGGTGTGAGAGCCATCGGCCGGCGCTTCCGTCTCGCCCTTGCCTGGATCGCGACCGGAACCCTGCTGGGCGCCCTGTTTCCCGCTCTCGGCGTGGCGGTGATCGCCGCGTTCATTCCCTTCTACTGGCTGCCGATCCCGGGCGAGATCGCCCGGGTGAAGCGTCGGCACGACCGTGGCAGTCAAGCGTAATCGCAACGGGGTGAACACTGATCGAGAACTACGCACCCGGCATAACTGGCCTCTAACCTGCGAGTTCACTCGCCATACGCGACCTCGTGTCAAGTGACGACTGCGCATGTACTGCATATGCGCTGATCGTGCATGGCTACTTTCCTAACCATGTCTAGTGGTTCGTAAGCGGGACCTCGCAGCCACGTCCGTAATCCCGAGGTCAAAGGGTTGGAACCGGATCAATAAGCCCGGACCGTTGACACTGCCGCTGATCCAGGCCACTTGGCTTGAGTCGAGACGCCACTCAAGCCTGTGAAGGACGTCATACGCTGGTGGCCCGGTCAATCGTTCTATGAGCTGCCGAGGCCACCCGTGGCTGTATCTCAACTGACTCCGGATCGAACACCTTGCGTCCGCGAGAAGCTAGGTGAAGGTGGACCGTGCAGAGAGTGTCGATCACCGCCTGCACCGTTGCCAGGTCAGCGCTGCTGAAAGCGTGCACCGGGTCGTCGGCGGCGAACACTGGAAAGGCTGTCGAACTCCCGCTCAGGGAGAGCCGCTCGGCCTCGAGTCGGTCGATCTTCGCCTCGGCCTCTAGCTTGATCTCCTTGGACATCAGACCGTCGATCAATTCCGCCGAGTAGTCCGCCCGGGCACGGAGAATGCGACCGCGCTGCCGCTCGATCTCCTGCTGCATCTGGGTGGCCTCGCTCTCGTCCGTAGTGGGCAGAAGGTTGGCCAGATCCGGGCGAGATAGGCGTTCGTGCACAACGTCGAGGACGTAGCGGTCCACCCGCGACCGTGACCGCATCACGTGTCCGGCACAGCGGTAGCGGGTGTTGTGCGCCTTCACCCGCTGTCCGCAGACACCGCAGCGGTATAGCCCTGAACCTAGGTGTCTGCGGTCCGTCCCATTGCGGTTGGACTTGCGCGCCGGATCGTCGAGGCGCCGCTGAACCTCCAACCACAGCGTGTCTGACACGATCGGACGCCACTGCCCGGCAACTGGGCGCCCGCCGCCGTCTCGCACGATCGTTCCATCGAGCATGGACCACCCCGCATAGCGCGGGTTTCGCAGAATCGTCGTCACAGTGCTCGGGTTCCACGGGCGCCCGCTCCGAGTGGGCATTGGAGTTATCCCGGTTGGTAACCTCTGGATCATTGGCCGCTTGCACTCGATGAGAACGGCTTGCCATGCGCCGTCGAGCGCCGCCGCGATTGCCCTCAGCGACGACCCTGCTGCGAATGCCTCAAATATTGCCCGCACCGCATCGGCCTTGGCCGGGATCAGTTCTCCGTCCAACGTATAGCCGGTTGCACGAACGCCACGCGGCGGACGTCCCATGGCGGCTCTCTGCTTTTGTGCCGCCGACTGGCGGGCACCCTTGCGCTCAACCTCGGCTCGGGCGACGGCTGCCTTAATGCGGGCGTACATGCGGCCGCCGTCGGTGGCCAAGTCGGCCTCACCATTTGCTGTAATCAGTCGTAGGCCATCCTGCTCCGCCTATCACCTGACGTGGTGGATTTCCGGTTCAACGTGTAGTCCCCGCTTCGCGCGGTCTCCGGTCCCAGCGGCACCATGGCTTTGCCGTGGTTTGCGGCCGCAGCGATGGATTCGAATAGATGTGTGGTCAGCGGTCTCAGCCGAATCCGCGGGTGTCGCAAGTAGGCCTTTCCCGGCCCGGGCATCCGCGGATACACTCAGTACTCGATGCGGGGGAGGGGTCGTGCTGGAGGAGAATCGTGCACGCTTGACGCTTAGCGGACGTATTGTTTCTCGCCGGCTCACGACTGCTCCAAAATATTAAGGAGAAACCATGCATCAATACGGTGCTTCGTTATTCGGCATTCTGTACTTGCTGATCGGCGTGGTAGTAGCGGTCACCAATGGATATGCCATCCATAGTATCGGCGATCTACTATCTTTTGTCCTGGCCATCTTGCTCT
Organism: Pseudonocardiales bacterium; assembly: GCA_019241525.1. GTDB lineage: Bacteria > Actinomycetota > Actinomycetes > Mycobacteriales > Pseudonocardiaceae. The sequence goes on along the minus strand of JAFAWY010000087.1, from coordinate 57,170 downwards.
GGCCTCTCGTGCTTCTTAATGTGAACCTCCATGTCGCTGTTTGACGGCGGCTTATCCGGATAAGGGCGGCAGTGGCAATATGTCGCTACGGGCGCCGGCCGGTGGTCTGTAGTGAGCTACCGGCCCGGCGCACGGTGAGGTGGGGAAGAAAGAGCTGGACCAGCGGACCGATCGTCAGCGCATAGAGCACGGTGGCGATCCCCAGCGTGCCGCCGAGTGCCCAACCGGTGATAACCACCGCAATCTCGATCGTGGTGCGCACCAATCGCACCGACCCACCGGTCCGGCGGACCAGACCGGTCATGAGGCCGTCGCGCGGGCCCGGACCCAACCGGGCGCCGATGTATGCGGCCGTCGCTACGGCGTTGGTCTGCGGATCGGCTGGCTGCGTGCTGAAACCTCGCTGATGCAGCAGCTCACCACGGCGGCGATGCGTGCTCACCTGTCCGGACCGGTGTTCGAACAGCTTGCTGCACGCCACCTGCTTGAGATCGCCGATGATGTCTTGCCCCACACATCGTCGGCGGCTACGAATCCAACGCGACGCCCTGGCCACCGCAGTCGCGACCGCCGTGCCATGTTGGCGGGTGCCCGTGCCACCCGGCGGGCTGGTGCTGTGGTGTGACTTGGGAGCGCCAGTATCCAACGCTGTCGTCGATGCAGCTGAGCGGCGTGGGCTGCGATTGGCAGCAGGACCGCGTTCGGCACGGGCTACGCCTTCGCTGACCGGTTGCGGCTGCCCTTCACCCACTCAACCGAGATCTTGCAGCACGCGGCCGAGATCCTCGCTGAGGTCGCGAACACCCTGCCGCAGGCGGACCCGGGTCGGCATCCTTTCCCTCTCGTGGTGTGATCGACGACCATTACCGTCAGCGCGGTGCGCTGGCCAGCACGCGATCGATCTGCTTGGCAAGTTCAATGTCGAGGTCGGTGATACCGCCCTCGGAATGGGTGCTGCAACGGAACGTCACCGTGCGCCAGCGGATGTCGATGTCCGGGTGGTGATTGCGCGCTTCAGCAATCTCAGCTACCTCGCGGACCGTCTCGATTGCCGCGGGGAAGGTGGGTAGGTCCGCGGTGCGGACGATCGCGTCACCATCGCGGTGCCACTCGGTGAGCTCGTCCAGAGCAACCTTGACCTGCTCGTCGTCCAACAGGGTCGCCATACCACTCTCCTCACGGTCTCAAGGGCGCTGGTGCACCTCATGGACATCGAAGGGTCTCATGGACGTTACGCACGTTGCCGCCCGCTGATGCGAGTTCGGAGTCAGGCTTCCCGGGTGGCCGTCCGAGCCAGCGCCAGCGTCACACCGAGAATCACGTAGCACCCCGCGCGGGCACTGCTGGAAGCTAAGCCCGTCAGCGGCATCGGATCACGGAGCACGTCGGTGATGGCAAACCAGCCGGTGGTCAGCAGCAGGGGATGCAGCCAGTCCAGCGCGGGAATTGCGGAGATCACCCCGAAACCGATCAGACCGCCCAGTACCGTCGCGAGCACCACCAGCGGGTGATCGGTTGCGGAAGACACCGCCAGCGCCACCGCACCGACCGCGGCCAGCTGCACCACCGTCCAGATCGCCGCCAGTGCCACTCGCATCAGGGCCGATCCCGGCCCAATCTCGGTGCCGGACAGGGTCAACAGGCCATGGGCGCTGCCGGATGGCCCGACCAGGATCAGCCCGGTGATGATGCCGAGCACGGTCACTGCAGCGACTGTGGTGACTGCGACAGCCAGCACGCCGATCGCCTTGATCAGGACCAGCCGGCTACGGCTGACTGGCGCCAGCAGCAGCCCGCGCAGCGTCCCGTGTGCGGATTCGCCAGCCAGGGCGTCGGCTGCGGCCATCGCCACGGCGAGGGGGAGCAGCAGGGTCAGGCAGATCGACAGGGCTCCTACCGGCAGTACCAACCCGTTACCGGCGACCTCGGTAAGCAACCCGGCACCAACTGGTGAGCCCGCGGCCGCCACGCCAATCCCGGTCAGCACCGGAACCAGGGCGAGCAGAACCAGAGTGATCTGGGTCCGTGGCCGGCGCAACACCCAGCGCAGCTCGCTGCGCAGCAGCCGCACCAGCGGGGCGCGCACCGGACCGGATATCGGGAGGATCACCGCCCGTCTCCTTCGGTCAGCTGGGCGAACAGTTCGTCAAGTCCGGTCCGCCGGCGCCGAACCTCATGCACCGCCACGCCGGCACCGACCAGCATCGAGACCACCGCCGGTGCCTCGGTGCCGGCCAGTTCGACACGTACCCCGTCGGAGGTCGCAGCAGCACTGAGCCCCGCGACGCGCAGGGCGTCCACCGCGGTGACGGAATCCGGCGTGCGCACGTCGAGCGCGGGCGCCTCGCCATCGAGCAGCACAGCCAGCGATCCTGCGGCGATCAACGACCCTCGATCGAGCACCGCCACATGCGTGCACGTGGACTCCACCTCGGCAAGGAGGTGGGATGACACCAGCACGGTGGCACCGTCGGCATGCAACTCGGCGATAATCCGGCGGACCTCCTGGGTGCCTGCCGGGTCCAAACCATTGGTCGGCTCGTCGAGGACCACCAGCCGCCGGCGTGTCAGCAGCACCGCGGCCAGTCCCAAGCGCTGTTTCATGCCCAGTGAGTACGCGCGGTAACGCCGCTCCGCAGCATCCGCTAAGCCAACCCGGATCAGGGCCCGGTCCACCGCTTCCGGGATAGCCCGGGAAGCCAGCAGCGGCTCCGCCGCAGCGCACCGCCGCAGATTGTCCCGGCCGGACAAGAACGGGTGAAAGGCCGGCCCCTCCACCAGCGCACCAACGTGCGGCAGCACCTTTCCCGCGGCGGCGGGCACCGGCGCACCGAGCAGTTCCACAGTGCCCGCGGTAGGCCGGGACAGCGCCAACAGCAGGCGGATCAACGTGGTTTTGCCCGAGCCGTTGGGACCCAGCAACCCCATCACCGCGCCTGCCGGGACGTCGAGGTCCACACCGCGGACGGCGACGGTGGCACCGAATACCTTGCGCAGGTCCCGGACCCGGATCGCCAGCTCGGTCACCGGGTGTGCTTTTCCAGCCCTAGGGTTTCGCGAAGCTGGTGAGGACTCATCAGGCCGGCTGTGGGCTGGCCCGCCCGCTGTGTCTGCAGCAGGATCGATTCGATGTCATCGATGGTGCTACGCAGCTCTGCGCGGACCGCGGTATTGCTGGAGGCGGCGGCTTGCCGCGGGCTCAGGTCACCGATGATGCCCTCGGTGTCAAGCCAGCTAGCTTCCGCATCGCGGCTGAGTTGATCGGCGGCCTCGCCTTGCTCGGCAGCAGTGCCGTCCAGGAAGTAGCTGTCCAAGATCAGGGTTCGGGCTTCCCGGTCGCCGGGGTCCGGGCTAAGGCGCTCGGCGTGCCGCTGCTGTTCGAGTGCGTCGGGGGCGACCTCGAGCAGCAGCGCTTCGAGGTGGGCGAGCCGGGCAGGTGAGTTCGCGATGACGGTGAACTGCGCACCGGCGCGCTCAATCACCCCGAGGTTCAGTACCCGCCCATCAAGCTGGTGCCGGTGCCAGGCGAGTACGTCCTCGCCGGCTCGGGTCAACCGGTCGGTGAGCTGGTCAAAGCCGTGCTGCGGGTCCGGAACCCGGTAGACGACGCGGCAGTCATACACATCATCGCCGTCGCTGTTGCGCAACTGGACGGGAGGTTCTGGAGCGAGAAAATCGGCGATCTTCTCGGGTGGTGGATCGGATGCCAGCAGGTCGGCGAGCTCGCGACGGCGCTGGCGGGGGATCGGGACGGTGGCTGCCAGCATGCGGGGCGCCGACCTGTCATGCAGTACTCGCCCGCACAGCAGGTCCAGCCGCTGCACGGACTGCGAGAACAGCGTGTCGGCCACCTGGATGGGCTCCCCGTCCGGGAGCGCCCGGAGCGTGACGCCGGCGTCACGCTGGACCTCGACAGCCTCGTAGAGCGTCACCGGAACCCGGCGCCAGTCCTCGATGAGCTCGCGTTCGTCCGGATGCAGCCAATGACCCCGCGCGGCCAGGAACTTGTCCACAAGGCCGCCCGGGAACAAGGCCAAATCCAGTAGGAACATCGCATACTGAGCGGGGTTGCCGGTGCGCTCGATGAGCGGCATGATCACCTCAAGACCGGGCGCGCGTTCGGCATAGGTGCCCAGCAGCGCGTAGATGAGCTGGGCTCGCGCGTGCAGCGGGGGCAGCGCATCGCGTAAGCAGCAGGCCTTGAATTTGCGGCCCGACCCGCACGGGCAGGGACTGTTGCGGCCCAAGTCGCTGGCGTGGTCGGTAGCGGCGATGGCCTCACTCAACCCCGGCCGCAGTGGGCTGGGTTGCTCGGCGCGCCGTAGGTACCGGTCAGCGGTGGCGTAGTCGCCGCGGGCCGCGGCGTACTGGGCGCCGTCATGCAATGCCGGCTCCAGTCCGGGACGTACCGTCAACGCTTCGTTGATCAGGTCGCGTGCGGTGGCCGAATCCCCGGAGCCCTCGGCGGCGCGGGCCGCGACGAGGGCAACCGCCGCTTTCTCCTCGCGATTACGAGCCTGCGCGCGCAGTGCTGCCAGCTGCGCCTCGAGCACGCCGCCCTGCGCGGTGTGGCACTCAATCCGGCCGGAGAGAAAATCCAGCGCGCTATCGGTCGCCGAAGCCAGCGCATCAAGAACGAACCGGAGGTTATCCCCCTCCAGCGCTGGCGCATCGGTGATCATCGTCAGCACAGTCTCGACGTCGATCAGCGCCTCGTCGTCAGCAACCACTCCCGCACCCTACCGCCGACATGGAGACGTAATGGGGCGGCGAGTCGGTGGGAAACCCGGATATGTCTCATGTCTGCTAAAGGAGAGGGAGGCGAGCGTGCTCGTGGTTGCGGCGGCGGTAATGCGTGATGGCCGGGTACTTGCCCAGCAACGGGCCTTTCCGCCAGAAGCCGCGGGCCGTTGGGAGCTGCCCGGCGGCCGGGTCGAGCCGGGGGAGAGCGCCGCGGACGCGGTGATCCGGGAGTGCCGCGAGGAACTCGCCGTTGACGTGGTACCCGGCGACCAACTCGGGCCAGACATACCGTTGCCCGGGGGCGCCACACTCCGCGTGCACGTCGCGCGCCTGGCCTGGCCAGAGGCGACACCGAGCCCGGTGGAGCATGCCGCGCTGCGGTGGGTAAGTCGCAGGGAGCTAGCTGAGCTCGACTGGTTGGATCCCGACCGAGTGGTGCTGCCGCACCTTCACGCGCTCCTGGCGGCCCACGAGGACAGACGCGCCGGTGGCTGAGGGTAACCTGAAAGGGCCCCGGCATCACCCACATGCTTGTTGAGGAGTTCCCGCGTGCCCACCGCCGCCCCTGCTCGCATGCGCACCGACCTGCGCAATGTGGCCATCGTCGCGCACGTCGATCACGGTAAGACCACGCTGGTGGATGCCATGCTGCGGCAATCCGGCGCGGTGGCCGGGCGAACCGAGCTGGATCGGGTGATGGACTCTGGTGACCTCGAACGGGAGAAGGGCATCACCATCCTGGCTAAGAACACCGCAGTTACCTGGCCCACACCAGACGGTCCCGTCACGATCAATGTGGTCGACACCCCCGGGCACGCCGATTTCGGCGGCGAGGTCGAGCGTGGCCTGTCCATGGTGGATGGCGTACTGCTTCTGGTCGACGCCAGCGAGGGCCCGTTGCCGCAGACCCGGTTCGTGCTGCGCAAGGCACTGGCCGCACACCTACCGGTCGTGCTCGTCGTCAACAAGGTGGACCGTCCAGATGCCCGGATCGACGCGGTGGTCGAGGAAACCCACGACCTGCTGCTCGATCTCGCCGGCGATCTGGAAGAAGATGCGGCAGAGCAGGTGCTGGACATGCCGGTGCTCTACGCCAGTGCCCGGGCTGGTCGGGCCAGTCGCACCAGGCCGCGCGACGGCGAGATGCCGGACGCCCAAAACCTCGCCCCGCTGTTCGAGGCCATCCTCACCCACGTGCCGCCGCCTGACGGCAATGCACAAGCGCCGTTGCAAGCGCATGTCACCAACCTGGATGCATCAAGCTTCCTGGGCCGGATCGCGCTGTGCCGGATCCGCGCCGGACGGCTGCACAAGGGCCAGACGGTGGCCTGGTGCCGCGAGGATGGGTCGATCCGCCCGGTGCGGATCACTGAGCTGCTGCGTACCGAGGGACTCGAGCGGGTCCCGGCCACCAGCGCCAAAGCCGGCGATCTCATCGCCATTGCCGGCATCGCAGAGATCACCATCGGGGACACCCTGGCCGACGTCGACGATCCACGCCCGCTCCCGCGGATCACCGTGGACGAGCCGGTGATCGCGATGACCATCGGAGTCAACACCAGCCCGCTGGCCGGCCGGGGTGGTGGCCGCAAGCTCACCGCCCGCTTGGTGCGTAACCGGTTGGAGGCCGAGCTGGTCGGCAATGTGAGCATCCGGGTGTCGCCCACGGACTCCCCGGACACCTGGGAAGTGCAGGGCCGCGGCGAGCTGGCGCTGGCTGTCCTGGTGGAAACCATGCGTCGGGAGGGCTTCGAGCTCACCGTCGGCAAGCCGCAAGTTGTCACCCGCATCGTGGACGGCGTCCAGCACGAACCGTACGAGTTGCTCACCATCGACGTTCCCGAGGAGCACATCGGTGCGGTGACCGAGCTACTGGCCGCCCGCAAGGGCCGGCTGGAGCAGCTGGGTGCGGTATCCGGGGATGGTTGGGTGCGGCTGGAGTTCACCGTGCCGTCCCGCGGGCTGATCGGTTTTCGCACCGAGTTCCTCACCATGACCCGGGGCACCGGCATCGCTCACCACGTCTTCGACGGCTACCGCCGGTGGGCTGGTGAGCTGCGCACCCGGCGCTCCGGATCGCTGGTCGCCGACCGGTCCGGAGCGGTCACCGGCTACGCGCTGTCCCAGCTGGCTGACCGGGGAACATTCTTTGTTGAACCCGGCGCGGCTGTCTACGCCGGGATGGTGGTCGGCGAGAACCCCCGAGCTGAGGATCTGGACGTCAATGTGTGCCGGGAACGCAAGCTGACCAATATGCGCTCGTCCACCGGTGAGGAACTCGAGCGGCTAGCCCGCCCGCGGATCCTCGGGTTGGAGGAGGCTTTGGAATTCTGCGCCGCTGATGAGTGCGTCGAGGTAGCGCCGGAAGTGGTTCGCGTGCGCAAGGTGATGCTCGACCCGACCCAGCGCGCCCGCCAGCGCGCCCGGGACCGGGCGGCTAGGGCATAGCACCGGCCTGGCCCAAGCCTGCCCCACACCCCGGTCATCGCCGGCGAGATCGCCCTGCGGCAGCATGTCGCCTCGTGAGGATGCCCAGCGGCGCGCGCAGGGTGGTGACCGCGCTGGTCTCCAGCGCCACAGTCGCTGCGATCGTCGCGTGCGCCCCCCAGCCGCCGCTGAACGCGATCCGGCGCCCGGCCACCAGCCTGCCGATTTCGCCGCCGCTGGTACGGGAAGTAGTACTCGGCGTGGATGGGTTGATCGGTGGTTTCAACCCGCACACCCTCGCCGATCTGGCCCCGCTTTCGGCGGCGCTGGCAGGGCTGCTGCTGCCGTCAGCTTTTCACCAGGAATCGGACGGTCAGTGGGTCCTTGACCGCACGTTGCTGACCTCCGCCGAGGTGACCAACACGGCGCCGTTCACCGTCACTTACCGGATCCGGCGCAACGCGCAGTGGTCGGATATCACCCCCATCGCCGCAGAGGACTTCGGGTATCTCGCTGCGCAGATGCGCAGCCAGCCCGGGGTCGTGGATTCGGCCGGCTACCAGCTGATCGACCAGGTGATCTCCCGGGACGGTGGCAAGACCGCCGAAGTGGTCTTCACCCGGCCCTACGCAGGGTGGCGCACCCTGTTTCGCTACCTGCTACCCGCTCACCTGCTTAAGGATGCACCCGGAGGCTGGAGTAAGGCGCTCGATGCCGGGGTGCCGGTCTCCGGTGGACCGTTCGCAATGACCTCGGTAGACCGGTCGCGCGGCGAGATCGTGCTGGAACGCAATGACCGGTACTGGGACACCCCGACGCAAATAGGGCGGATCCGGTTGCGGCAAGGCAGCGAGGCAGCGGTGATCGATGCACTGCGTACCGGGGGCATGCAAAGCGCCCTGTTCGGGCGTCCCAATGCCATCACCGAGTTGCTCCTGCGGGAAGCCCAGCTGGGTGTGAGCCCGACCGTCGTACCCCAGCCGGTGCTGGTATCGCTGCTGCTGCGACCGGCCAGCCGGGTATTGAGCGATGAGCGGACGCGCACCGCGGTAGCCGCATTGCTGGACCGAGCTTCGTTGATCGCCACCGGGGTCGGCAGCGGGCCCTCCGCAGCGCTGCGCGCCGATTCGGAAATCCTCGCCCCGTCTGCGCCGGATTACCGCCCCACCGCACCGACCGCGGGAGTACCGGTAGCGCCGGATCCAGATCTCGCTCGCCGGCTGCTCACCGACGCCGGGTACACCCGTGGCCCAACCGGCTGGGAGCGTGCCGGGCAGCCGCTGCGGCTGGTGGTGGCTGCGCCGGCAAATCGAGAGCCCTACGGTACCCTCGCCGCTCGAGTGGTGGACCAGTTGCGGACCGCTGGGATCGATGCCGCACTGCGCGAAGTAGATGCTGACGAGCTTTTCGGCACCTTGCTCGGTCCGATCGCCCCCGGGGCGCCTCGTGGCGGCACCGCCGAGCTGCCCACGTCGGCCACTACGCCGGACGTCGATATCGCGGTGGTGCCTCAGCCGGCCGCCGGCCACCCCGCCACCCAGCTGGAGTCCTGGTACGGCTGCCCGCTGGTCGTCCCGGCCAGGCTGGCTCCTGCCCCGCCCAATCCCGCCCAGTTCTGCGACCTGACCCTGCAACCAATGATCGAGCGGGCGCTGACCGAGGAGGATCCGGCGGGCACGGTGCCCGCTGCGCTGGATGCTGCACTGTGGCAGCACGCCGTGACGATCCCGCTATACCAGCCGGTGTCGTTGTTTATCAGCACGAGCCAGCTGCCCGACGTGGTCCCTGGCACGCCGTTGGAAGGTCCGCTCGACGGCGCTGCCCGCTGGCAGTTGCGCCCGTGACTCCAGAAGGGATCCCGTTATTGCGCACGTCAAGGTGCATCCGGCTGCTGATCCGGCTTCTGGCGGGGATCATCTGCCTGCTCCTTGCCACGACCAGTTGTTCGTCGGCCCGGGAAACCGACCGTCCGGATGGCGGCGGTGCCGCGAGTACCCAAGCACGTGGTGACAGCGGAGACGGGACATATCGGGCCCCGAAGGTGCCGCCGGGGCACGCTGTCGTCATCGCCCACGGCGCGCCGTTTTCTGCGTACAACAACGCGACGGCGCAAGCCAAGCACAATCCAGACAATGATCTGGTCCTCAATCAAGTGCTGGCCGACCCGTTCATCCTCGACGGGAACGGAAAACTGTTACTGAACTCCGACGTGCTGCTCTCCGCCGAGCTGACGTCGAAAGATCCACAGGTTGTCACCTACAAAATAAAGCCCAATGTCCGATGGTCGGACGGGCAGCCCTGGGATTGCCGCGACTTCTACCTGGCCTGGTTGGCGGGTAGTGGATCCACCCCGTACTTCAAGCCGGCGAGTACCCGCGGATTGGATCGCGTCACCGCGGAGTGTCGGGACAACAACACGTTCGTCGAGACCTACCGTTCTCCTTACGCCGATTGGCGCCGCAATTACCTCCAGCACGCCATCCTGCCCGCCCATATTCTCGAACAGGAAACCGGAATCTCCAACGTCACGGCACTGCGGCCGACGTCGCCGCCCGAAGAACTCAAAAAGGCCGGTGACTTCTGGAACGGCAAATGGAACGACTTCGACCTGAAGACGATGCCAGCGTCGGGCCCCTATCAATTCGACAGCTCAACGTCGAGCACTCGGACAGTGCTGATCCGCAACAGCGCCTGGGTGGGCAATCCGGGAGGCCCAGCGATGCTCGTGTTCACCGTCGTGACGGATGGTGCTGCCGCGGCCGCAGGACTGACGAACCGGCAGTTCGGTGTTGTGCAACTCCCGGCTGATCCGCTGCTGGCCGATCGATTGCGGGAACTGTCGGCGCGCGGTGTGACATTCGAAACAAGCGACGGCCCCACCGTCGAACACCTTGATCTCAATCTGGCCGGCCCCTTGTTCAAAGATCCCGTGGTCCGCGCAGCCTTTGCCCAGTGCATCGATCGCAACAAGCTAGTCGATGAACTGGTTCGTGGTGTGCGCCCGGAGGCTCAGCCATTGGGTAGCCTGGTATTCCTTCCCGGGGATGCGAAGTACGAGGATCTGTACTCGGGCAAGATGGTTGCCGACCCGCGAAAAGCACAAGTGACGCTAGAGCGCGGGGGGTGGGTGCTGGGTTCTGATGGTGTCTATTCCCGGGCCGGACAGCGACTTTCCTTTGCGATCAGCCATGACGGTTCGTCGGCGCATTCCCAAGAAGTCGACCTGATCAGGGAACAATGCCGGCAAGCCGGAATGGAGATCGCCAACACCGCTAACCCCAACGACCTGGACGAGGCCGTATCCCAGGGCCGGTTCGATGTGGTCTTGACGGCGAGTTCACGCATACCCCGGGCATGGTCCGCGGCTGACCACTACGACTCCAAAGGCACGCTCAATTACCAGCATTACAGCAACCCGGCCGTCGACACTGCGCTCGGTATCGCAGAGACGGAGTACGCCGAACCCACTCAGCTTGATGCCTTGGCCCAGGCCGATCGGCTCCTCGCCGACGATCTAGTGTCGCTTCCACTTTTTCAGGTCCCCATCATGTGGGCTTATGCGAACAACATTGACACCGTCTACCGTCAAGCTCCCGACGGCGTCACGTGGAATGCCAATGAATGGAATGTGAGCTAATACCTGCCGACGGGCGGCAGTACTGGGCAGCATGTTTGATGCTGCCACTCCCATCTGCGGGGTGTGCTGTGAGCTCGATGAAACCCACATTCGCGCGGGCCAAAAACGTCGGTTTTGTCGAGTCCACGACATGTCCGACCCCACGTGATCCGCATTCGCGAGGTTGGCGCTCGGGAATCACTTACGCAGTACGACTGCGACGATGCCGGCCAGGTGCTCTAGACGGGCCACTTCAGCGGCCCGGAACATCGGGCCGCCCGGGCGGCCGATCAGCAGCACCCGATCGGGGCCGCCGACCGGGGTGGCCGCTAGTTCTGTGCCCAGTTCCCGCCAGGGCAGCGGGACCCAGGACTCCTCACCGTCCAAGATCGTGGCCCGGCGCAAAGGCCACCACGGCAGCTCCCCGGCGACCGTCTCAGGTGCCGCGAACGAGGCGGTGAGCCGGCGGGGCTCGCCCTCGCTGGCAGTGAATACCACCGCCCAACCCGCACGAATGATCTTAGGAACCCCGTCGGTGAAGGTTTGCAGTCCGTGTTCAGAGTCGGCGGCGATCTGCTCCACCAGCTCCAGCTCGCGGTGAGTGTCCAGAACTCCTGCCCACGGGCGGACGGCATCGACCTCAACATCCGGCACCGACTCCGCAGCAGTGATCAACACATCCGGCAGCTGGCCGGTGGGCAGCTCCACCACGAGGTCATCGATGGCGACGCCCGATCTACGCTCGACAACGTCCAAGCTGAGGATGTCGACTCCTACTTTGCCCAGCGCGGTTGCCACCGCACCGAGCGCGCCAGGGCGATCGGGCAGCTGAACTCGGATCAGAAAGGACATCCGCCGCCGTGCCTGTTCGCGCGCCGAGTCAACTCCATGAAGAATCCTCCATTAAGAGACGCCGACTTCGATAGTCCGAGCGCTCGCCGGCCGCGATTGTGGCAGAGCGAGCTGCACGTGGCGTCCCCTAGCACGCAACCGGGTACCCAACTGCAAAAAGATCCGAGGCTAGACTCGCCGGGTCAGCAATCCCACAAGCATTCAGGAGTTCGCGTGCCCACCATCTCCCGTGGCGAGGTTGCGCATCTCGCCCGGCTCGTCCGGCTCGCCGTCACCGAGGAGGAGCTCGACCTGTTCGCCGGCCAGCTTGACGTGATCTTGAATTCGGTCGCCCGGGTTCGCGAGGTGGCGACCGAGGACATCCCTCCCACCTCGCACGCGATCGGGCTGGAAGATGTGTTCCGCGACGACGTGCCTGGCCCTTGCTTAACCCAGCAGCAGGCACTCTCTGGTGCCTACGCCACCGAGGACGGTCGATTCCAGGTGCCGCGCATCCTGGATGAGTCATGAGCGAGTTGACTCGGCTTTCGGCTGCCGAACTGGCCGATCGGATTTCCCGCCGGGAGACCTCGGCGGTCGAGGTGACCCAGGCGCACCTGGACCGGATCGGTTCCGTGGATCCCGTGGTGCGCGCATTCCTGCACCTGGACGGTGACGGTGCGCTGGCCGCCGCCGCCGCCGTGGATGAGGGCCTCCAGCGCGGGGACGCTGCGACCTCCCCGCTGGCCGGCGTGCCGCTGGCGCTCAAGGATGTGTTCACTACCGCAGACATGCCCACGACGTGCGGCTCGCGGATTCTGGAGGGCTGGCGCCCACCGTATGACTCCACGGTCACCCGCAAGCTCCGGGAAGCGGGGGTGGTCCTCCTCGGTAAGACCAACATGGACGAGTTCGCCATGGGCTCCTCCACGGAGAACTCGGCTTACGGGCCCACCCGCAACCCGTGGGACCTCGACCGGGTACCGGGTGGGTCCGGTGGCGGCTCGGCGACGGCGGTGGCCGCGTTCGAGGCACCACTCGCGATCGGGACCGATACCGGTGGATCGATCCGCCAGCCCAGCGCTGTGACGGGCACCGTGGGGGTCAAACCGACGTACGGCGGCGTCTCCCGGTACGGCCTGGTGGCGTTTTCCTCCAGCCTGGACCAGGGCGGTCCGGTAGCCCGCACAGTGCTCGACGCCGCGTTGCTGCACGAGGTGATCGGCGGGCACGACCCGCTGGATTCCACCTCTATCGACGCCCCGGTGCCGCCGGTAGTGGCCGCGGCCCGCGCCGGCGCCACCGGCGAGTTGACCGGTGTCCGGATCGGCGTGGTCAGCCAGTTCCGTGGCGAGGGTTATCAGCCGGGAGTACTGCACGCTTTCGAGACCGCGGTGAGCCGGCTGCGCGACCTGGGCGCAGTGATCGTCGAGGTGTCCTGCCCGGCTTTTGACTATGCGCTACCTGCCTACTACCTCATCGCGCCCAGCGAATGTTCCTCGAATCTGGCTCGCTTCGACGGCATGCGCTACGGCTTGCGCTGTGGCGACGACGGCACCCGAACTGCCGAGGAAGTCATGTCGCTGACCCGGGAGGCCGGCTTCGGCGCCGAGGTGAAGCGCCGCATCATGTTGGGTACCTACGCGCTGTCCGCGGGGTACTACGACGCCTACTACGGCCAGGCGCAAAAGGTCCGCACTCTGATCATCCGCGACTTCGCCGCGGCATTCGAGAAAGTAGACGTGCTGGTCTCGCCAACCACCCCGACCACCGCGTTCCGGCTCGGCGAACGGGTGGACGACCCATTGTCGATGTACCTGTCAGACCTGTGCACCATCCCGTCAAACCTGGCCGGCAACGCCGCGCTGTCCGTTCCCGCTGGGCTGGCCGATGATGACGGTTTACCCGTGGGCCTGCAGGTAATGGCGCCTGTGCTGGCCGATGACCGCGCCTACCGGGTAGCCGCGGCCTACGAGGCGGCTCGTGACGCCACCGACGGTGACCCGCTGTGGTCCCGGGTGCCTGATTTGACCGAGGACCGCTTGTCGGGTCCGAGTATTGATACCGAGGACCGCTTGTCAGGTCCGAGGATTGCGGGGGTTGTCGGTCGATGACTGCTGGGATGACAACTGGGTTGATGGATTACGACGAGGTGGTGGCGCGCTTCGACCCGGTGCTCGGGCTTGAGGTGCACGTCGAGCTGTCCACGGCGACAAAGATGTTCTGCAGCTGCCCCAATGTGTTCGGCGCGCCGCCCAACACCCACGTGTGCCCTACCTGCTTGGGTTTGCCGGGATCGCTCCCGGTGCTCAACCGGGCCGCGGTGGAGTCGGTGATCAGGATCGGTCTGGCGTTGGATTGCTCGATCGCGCCGTGGTGCCGCTTCGCGCGCAAGAACTACTTCTACCCGGACATGCCGAAGAATTTTCAGATCTCGCAATACGACGAGCCAATAGCGCTACACGGCTCGCTAGAGTTGCAGCTGGCTGATGGCTCGACGCTCAGTGTCGGCATCGAGCGCGCGCACATGGAAGAAGACACCGGCAAGTCGCTGCATGTGGGGGGCGCGACCGGCCGGATCCACGGTGCCAGCTATTCCCTACTCGACTACAACCGGGCCGGCGTCCCCCTCATTGAGATCGTCACCAAGCCGATCGTCGGTGCCGGTGCCCGCGCTCCTGAGGTCGCCCGGGCCTACGTCACCGCGTTGCGGGACCTGCTGCGCGCGTTGGGTGTGTCCGACGTGCGGATGGATCAGGGGTCGCTGCGCTGTGACGCCAACGTCTCGCTGATGCCTCGGGGGTCGTCGGTCTTCGGCACCCGGACCGAGACGAAGAATGTCAACTCGCTGCGCTCGGTGGAACGTGCGGTGCGTTACGAGATGTGCCGACAAGCCGCGGTGCTGGCCTCCGGCGGCGAGATCGTGCAAGAGACACGGCACTTCGATGAAGCCAGCGGCACCACCTCAGCGGGCCGGCGCAAGGAGACCTCAGAGGACTACCGGTATTTCCCGGAGCCCGACCTGGTGCCTATCACCCCCAGCGACGAGTGGGTGGAAAAGCTGCGTGCGACGCTTCCCGAACTGCCCTGGCAGCGCCAGGCCAGGGTGCAGGCCGAGTGGGATCTGTCCGACCTGGAGTTGCGCGATCTGGTCAATGCCGGCGCGCTGGATCTGATTGCGGCTACAGTCGACGCGGGTGCGGCTCCCGCTGAGGCCAGGTCGTGGTGGGTCGCCTACCTCACCCAGCAGGCCAACTCCCGCGGCATGGAACTCGCCGAGTTGGGCATCACCCCGCAGCAGGTAGCCCGGGTGATCTCGCTGGTCAGGGCAGGCACGCTGACCAACAACCTGGCCCGCCAGGTCGTCGACGGGATACTGGCTGGTGAGGGGGAACCCGACGACATCATCGTCACCCGCGGTCTGGCCGTGGTGTCCGATGACTCCGCCCTGACCGCCGCTGTCGAGCAGGCCCTCGCCGCCCAGCCTGACATCGCAGCCAAGATCCGCGGCGGCAAGGTTGCCGCCGCGGGTGCAATCGTTGGCGCCGTGATGAAAGCCACCGGTGGCAAGGCCAACGCGCAACGGGTACGCGAGCTGGTGTTGGCGCACTGCGCTCGGTGATCACCGCTTGCGGCTCGGGTCGACGAGCCCATCGCGGGTGGCGACACGTCTTCGCCGGGGAGCGGCACAGTGCCGCCACCAGCCGCACAGAGGTTGAACCGGGCATAGGGCTGCGACACGCCCGGCGTGCGAGCACGACGTGCAGGGCACGAGGGCACGACACGCCGGGCACGAGGGCGCGACACGCGGCGGCTAGTCGTGGCCGGCTCCGGGACCTACGAGGTCGGGAAGGATGAAGACCCGGTCGTCGCTGGAGATGCGCTTGGCACCGGTTTTGTTCACCGTGCCCAGCCACAGGGCTCGCCCATCTGGGCTCAGTGCCGCGGCCGAAACCCGGCCGTAGCGTTCCAGCGGTATCTGCAGGGGTGGCCCGACGAAGGTGCCATCCGGTCCGATCCCCAGCACGAACATCGGTGCACCACTGCTGAACGCGACCTGGATGCGGCCCATCATGACCACGCAGCCAGCAGCACCGCTGCCTGCGGGCCAAGTCCAGGAGGCCCGACCCAACGGCTGTCCGGGCGCAACCCGATCTAACAGGTCGTGATCGGGCGCCCGGTCCGTAATCCACAACTCGCTGCTTGCCGGGTCGACGCACATCCCACCGGGGGAATGCAAGCCGCTGACTAACACCATGGAGCCGCCGGGATTATCCGGCGCCCGGTGGCCGAAGGCGTCGATTCTCAACACCTTGCCGGCCAGTGACTGCGGGTCTGCAGCCGATGCCGGGTTTCCCGCGTCGCCGGTGGCGACCAGCAGCATGCCGTGCGAATCAACAGCCAGCGCGCCGGCATTGCCGGTGGGTCCCCGGGGGATACCCACCAAGACAGGCTTGGGCATGTCGCCGGGGGCTATCCGGATCACCCGGTTGTCGACCGGGGTGGTGACATAGGCGTAGATCAGTTCGTCCTCGGCATAGCTCGGCGACAGCGCGAGCCCGGTAAGGCCCCCGTCACCTGCGGGGTCTACCGCCAGCGCAGCGACCTCCTGGTTCGGTCGTTGCCGCTGCACCTGCAGGATCCGGCCGGTCGTGCGCTCCGCAGCCAGGCCCACCGGCCCTGAGCCGGGCAAGACCACCAGTGCCGAGATCGGCTCCAGGCATGTTGCGATCACGGCCGGGTCGGGGTCGGCGCAGCCTTGCGGGGGTCCTGGCGGTCCACCTTGCCCGGGTGCGCCAGGGCTCTCGGTCCGCAACGGCCCGGGGATCTGCGGCTGCGGTCCAGCTTCCGTGCCAGTCTCCAGTTTGGAGTGGAACGGTCCAGCTGACCGATCCGGGAAGGTCGGCGTCACCGAGCATGCGCACAGCAGCGTCATCGACGCGATCAACACGCCGATCGCGCTGCGGCGAGCGCGGGCTGGACCCGGCACAGAGGTGCGCACGATCGGCCAGGGTAAATGCTCATCTGTATGCCGCTGGTGAGCGGTGACGAACCGCCGTAGTTGCCTGGTAGAGCACAGCCGAAAAAGCTTGGGGTCAACCTCGCGTTGTCGGTTGCTCACCGGCGTCGCTGAAGGTGGCCGGCAGCCGGCCGCCACTAACCGCCGCCAGAACGGGAAGGTGACGAGCGCGCACCGCTGGCAATCCGACCTCATCGCCACCTTGCAACACCGCCCATATCCGGGACTGATCGTCTACGCGGAGGCCGGAGAGCTCAGACCAGGGCATCCGCTGCGAGCCCCATACTCGGTGCACTACCACCGCGTCTGGGCCGACCACCGTCCGGTTCCGTACCACCCAGAACCCGAGGCTCAACGGCACCAGGTACAGCACCTGCAATCCCGGTGCGCCAAACGCCACCGGGGTCATGCACACCACCAACCCGAATACGCCGAGCAGCGCGGTCAACGGGAGCCGGATGGTCACCCTGGCGGAGTCAGTCATGGTACTCATGGTGATTGGCTATGGTGCGGGAGGAAATAGTCGTACGCTTTCGCTGATCTGCCAACACGGACGGGTTTCGCTCCTACCGGCCTGAAAGGCATGCGGACGGCCACCGACGGTGAGCCTACCGCCCCGCCTTGTGGTGCCCTCCCTCTCAGCATGCGGGAGCAGGGGTTATCAGGTTGACGCTGCCCCTGTGCGGCCATTACCGTCAGCGACGTGCTGATCCTCACCGTCCTCGTACGTCAGAGGCGCGTCGTCTGAAGAACCCCAGACGTCGACGCGCCAACCCTCGCTTGAGCCCATCGGGCGGCGAGGGTTTTTTGATGCTTGGGGCCGCGCAAGCGATGAAAATAAGGCAGAACTATGACATCCGTGACTTCTCGAGACCTGTCCAATGAGATGCCGAGCCCAAGGCAACTGCCCAGACCAGCGCCGCCGGTAGGCGCACCGGTGCGCGTTACCGGCGCGCAGAGTCTGGTGCGCTCGCTGGAGGCGCTCGGGTGCGAGGCCGTGTTCGGTATCCCGGGCGGCACGATCCTGCCTGCCTATGACCCGCTGCTCGACTCCACCAGGGTGCGCCACGTACTGGTCCGCCATGAGCAGGGCGCTGGCCATGCTGCCACCGGCTATGCGCAGGCCACCGGCCGCGTCGGGGTGTGCATGGCGACGTCGGGTCCCGGTGCGACGAACCTGGTGACCCCGCTGGCCGATGCACATATGGACTCGGTGCCGGTGGTGGCCATCACCGGGCAGCAGACCCGAGCGCTGATCGGGACGGACGCCTTCCAGGAGGCGGACATCACCGGGATCACCATGCCGATCACCAAACACAACATGCTGGTCAAGGACCCGGCAGACATCCCCAGAGCGATCGCGGAAGCTTTTCACCTGGCTGCTACCGGACGCCCGGGCCCCGTGCTGGTGGACATTCCCAAGGACGTGCTGCAGGAGCAGACGTCGTTCCTATGGCCGCCCGAACTGCGCCTTCCCGGCTACCGGCCAACCACCCGGCCTCATGGTAAGCAGATCCGGGAGGCCGCCCGGCTCATCGCACACGCCCGCCGCCCGGTGCTCTACGTCGGCGGTGGCGTGATCAAAGCACGTGCCACGGCCGCGTTGCGGGAGTTGGCTGAGCTGACCGGGGCACCGGTGGTCACCACGCTGATGGCGCGCGGCGCCTTCCCGGATTCGCATTCGCAGCATCTGGGGATGCCGGGCATGCACGGCACGGTGGCCGCGGTTGCTTCGATGCAGCGCGCCGACCTGCTGGTGGCGCTGGGCGCCCGATTCGACGACCGGGTCACCGGGCAGCTGTCGTCATTCGCGCCGGGCGCCGCAGTGGTGCATGCCGACATCGACCCTGCTGAGATCTCGAAGAATCGCCGGGCGGACGTGCCCATCGTCGGTGACTGTGCCGAGGTGATCAGCGAGCTGATCGACGCGGTGCGCGCCGAGTTCCAGGCCACCAGCCCGGACTTGGATGCCTGGTGGCAGCAGCTGCGCAATTGGCAGCAGACGTTTCCGTTGGGTTATGACCGCCCGACCGACGGGATGCTGGCTCCGCAGTACGCGATCGAACGGATCGGCGCTCTGGTCGGCCCGGAAGCGATCTACACCGCGGGAGTCGGCCAGCACCAGATGTGGGCGGCGCAGTTCATCAAGTACGAAAAGCCGGGCAGCTGGATCAACTCCGGCGGCCTGGGCACGATGGGTTTCGCGGTTCCGGCTGCGATGGGCGCCAAGCTGGGCAGACCCGATGTCGCGGTGTGGGCTATCGACGGCGATGGCAGCTTCCAGATGACCAACCAGGAACTGGCCACCTGCGCGATCGAGCACATCCCGATCAAGGTTGCAGTGATCAACAACGGTAGCTTGGGCATGGTCCGGCAATGGCAGAACCTGTTCTACTCCGAGCGCTACTCACAGACCGACCTGGGAACCCACTCCCGCATCCCGGATTTCGTCAAGCTCGCCGAGGCATTGGGTTGTGTGGGCCTGCGCTGCGAGGCGGAGCCGGATGTGGACAAGGTGATCAAGCAGGCGATAGAGATCGACGACCGCCCGGTCGTGATCGATTTCGTGGTCGGCAAGGACGCTCAGGTGTGGCCGATGGTCGCGGCCGGTACTGGCAACAATGACATCATGGCGGCACGCGACATTCGCCCGCTGTTCGACGAGGACGGGTCATGACCACGCACACCATGTCGGTGCTGGTGGAGAACAAACCGGGCGTGCTGGCCCGGGTGGCTGGGTTGTTCAGCCGCCGCGGGTTCAACATTCACTCGCTGGCGGTTGGACCCACCGAGAACCCCGACATCTCCCGGATGACCATCGTGGTGGCCGTCGATGAACTGCCCCTGGAGCAGGTCACCAAGCAACTCAACAAGCTGGTCAACGTCATCAAGATCGTGGAACTCGATCCTGCGGCGGCGGTCCAGCGCGAGCTGTTGCTGGTCAAGGTCCGGGCCGACACCACGGTGCGGTCGCAGGTGCTCGAGACAGTCGCGCTGTTTCGGGCCAAGGTTGTCGATGTCTGTCCGGAGGCGTTGACCATTGAGGCCACCGGCACCGCTGACAAACTCGATGCCCTGCTGCGGATGCTCGAACCTTGCGGCATCCGGGAAATCGCCCAATCCGGCATGGTCGCCCTGGGCCGCGGTTCCCGCGCCATCACCGCCGGTTCCCTCCGCTAACGCCCACCCGCATCCACCACCCGCCAAGACCGCGTTCTGGATGCAGAACGCTGTTTTGTGGCCCTAAAAACCGCGTTCTGCATCCAGAATGCGCCAAGCTAGCCAAGGAGCGAGCGAATGAGTGCCGAGGTGTTTTATGACCAGGATGCTGATCTGGCGGTGATCAGCCGGCGGAGGGTTGCCGTGATCGGCTACGGCAGTCAGGGGCATGCGCACGCGTTGAGCTTGCGTGATTCTGGGGTCGATGTCCGGGTCGGTCTGCCCGAGACATCGAAGTCGCGCCCGAAGGCTGAAGATGAAGGCCTACCGGTGGTCACGCCGGCGCAAGCGGCGGCCGAGGCCGACGTCATCATGATCCTCGCTCCAGACACCAAGCAGCGCACGATTTATGCCAACGACATCGCGCCGAATCTGAACTCGGGCGATGCGCTGATGTTTGGGCACGGCTTCAACATCAGGTACGGATTGATCCAGCCGCCGTCCGATGTGGATGTTGCGATGGTGGCCCCGAAGGGACCTGGGCATCTCGTGCGGCGACAATTCGTCGACGGTAAGGGAGTGCCCTGCCTGATCGCGGTCGAGCAGGATGCCACCGGTGGTGGCCAAGCACTGGCCTTGTCCTATGCCAAGGCGATCGGTGGCACGCGCGCCGGCGTGATCAAAACCACCTTCACCGAGGAGACCGAGACTGACCTGTTCGGTGAGCAGACGGTGCTGTGCGGCGGACTGACCGCGCTGGTCCAGGCAGGGTTCGAGGTGCTTACCGAAGCAGGGTACGCACCGGAGGTGGCGTATTTCGAATGCTTGCATGAGGTCAAGCTGATCGTCGATCTGATGTATGAGGGTGGGATCTCCCGGATGCGCTACTCGATCTCAGACACCGCCGAGTACGGCGATCTCACCCGCGGACCACGAATCATCACGCAGCAAGTGAAGGACGAGATGCGCCGGATCCTCGCCGAGATCCAGGACGGCAGCTTCGCCCAGGAGTGGGTTGCCGAGGACGACAACGGGCGGCCGAATTTCACCAAGCTGCGCGCCGAGGGCGAGCGCCATCCCATCGAGCAGGTCGGCGCGCGGTTGCGGGGATTGATGTCCTGGATAGACCGCCCGCTCACCGACACCGCCTGAGCTGTCAGGTTGTGACAACCAGCCGGAGCCAACGCGGCTAACGCGACTGCGTAAACCGCGAATGCCTGCGCCGTACCGCCCGTGAGGCGCCTCAGTAGACTCGGTGGTCGTGACCACATCGACTCGACCTGTAGTCCTGATCGCCGAGAAACTCGCACCGTCGGTGCTGGAAGTCTTCGGTGACGAGTTCGACGTCCACCACGTCGACGGCACTGACCGGGAAGCCCTGTTTGCGGCGCTGTCGGGGGCGGATGCGCTGCTGGTGCGCTCGGCTACCCAAGTGGACGCCGAGGCGCTCGGTCACGCTCCCCAGCTGAAGGTCGTCGCCAGGGCAGGGGTGGGCCTGGACAACATCGACGTACCGGCGGCCACCGAGCGCGGCGTGATGGTGGTCAACGCGCCTATTTCCAACATCGTCTCGGCGTCCGAACACGCCGTCGCGCTGCTGCTGGCAGTCGCTCGCCGCATCCCGGCCGCCGACGCCAGCTTGCGCAGCGGGCAATGGCGGCGCAGCTCATTTAGCGGTGTGGAGGTGTCTGGCAAGACCGTCGGTATCGTCGGCCTTGGCAAGATCGGCCAGCTGGTCGCGCAGCGGCTGGCAGCCTTCGGCACCGCTCTCATCGCTTACGACCCGTATGTGTCTCCCGCGCGAGCCACCCAGCTTGGTATCGAACTGGTCGATCTGGATGAGCTGCTGTCCCGCGCGGACGCCATCTCCATCCACCTTCCCAAAACTGCCGAGACACTCGGGCTGATCGGTGCCGACCAGCTCGCCAAGACCAAGCCCGGAGTGCTGATCATCAACGCTGCCCGCGGTGGTCTGGTCGACGAGGAGGCGCTGGCCGAAGCCGTGCGCAGCGGCCAGGTGGGCGGGGCCGGGATCGACGTGTTCAGCACCGAGCCGTGCACTGCCAGCCCGCTGTTCGAACTGCCCCAAGTTGTCGTCACGCCGCACCTGGGCGCATCCACCGCCGAGGCGCAGGATCGGGCCGGTACCGACGTGGCGCGCAGCGTGGCGCTGGCGTTACGTGGTGAGTTCGTCCCCGACGCCGTCAACGTGATCAGCGGTGGGGTGGTAGGCGAGGAGGTCCGGCCCTGGCTGCCGCTGACCCAGAAGTTGGGTACCGTGCTGGCGACCCTGACCGCACGCACTCCCGACTCGATGACCGTCGACGTTCGCGGGGAGCTGGCCGCCGAGGACGTCTCGGTCCTGCGGCTTGCGGCGCTGCGCGGCATCTTCACCGGTGTTGTAGACGAACAGGTCACCTTCGTCAACGCGCCGAGGCTGGCCGAAGAGCGGGGCGTCGCCACCGCTGTGCGCACTGCGCCGGAAAGCCCGACCCATCGCAGCGTGGTGACCGTGCGCGGAGCCTTCGCCGACGGCACTGGCTACTCGGTTTCCGGCACGCTGGCCGGACCTGCACAGGTACCGAAGCTGGTCGAGGTCAACGGCCGCAACTTCGACTTGCGGGCCCAAGGCGAGGCGGTCTTTCTGGAGTACCCGGACCGTCCCGGCGTGATGGGCGTTGTCGGCACTCTGCTGGGCGAGGCAGGAATCAACATCGAGGCTGCCCAGATCAGCCAAACCACCGCGGGCACCGATGCGATCATGATTTTGCGAGTAGACCAGCGTGTTCCGGCCAACGTGCTTTCGGCGGTCGAACTATCGGTGGGTGCTCGCACTGCTCGCCCGATTACTTTCGGGTAGAGGCCGTAACAGCGTTATAGACACAGTCCTCCTGTCAGTAGGCCGGGGGATGGCGGTGCTGGTAGCGCGGTTTCGCTCTGGCGGTCCATGATGTTGGCAGGCATACCCGTTCGGGTGCCCCCGTTTGGAGTATCCGCCGTATGGCGCTTCTGTAGCTCCGGGTAGCCTGCCCGCTGCGGAGGGTTCCCATGGCGGGGGGCTCGGGCACTGGAGGTGGCTTATGCGGCTCGCGGTGATCCCTGGTGACGGGATTGGTCCGGAGGTGATCAGCGAGGCGCTCAAGGTCTTGCACGAGGTCGCCCCCGAAGCAGAGACCACGCCCTACGACCTTGGTGCCGCGCGCTGGCACGCCACCGGGGAGTTACTTCCTGAGTCGGTGCTGGCTGAGCTGCGTCAGCACGACGCCATCCTGCTCGGCGCTGTCGGGGACCCCTCGGTACCCAGCGGCATCCTCGAGCGTGGGTTGCTGCTGCGGTTGCGTTTCGAACTGGATCACCATGTGAATTTGCGCCCGGCGCGGTTATACCCGGGAGTGCGCAGTCCTGTCGCGGAACCGGGAAGCATCGACATGATCGTGGTCCGGGAGGGCACCGAAGGTCCCTATGCGGGCACAGGAGGGTTGCTGCGCAAGGACACTCCGCAGGAGATCGCCACTGAGGTCAGTGTCAACACCGCCTTCGGCGTCGAACGGGTGGTGCGCGACGCCTTCGCCCGGGCCTCGGCCCGCCCGCGCAGGCATCTGACCTTGGTGCACAAGACCAACGTGCTCAGCTACGCCGGGTCGCTGTGGTCGCGCATCGTTGAGGAGGTGTCGTTACAGCATCCTGAGGTGACGGTGGCTTACCAGCACGTCGATGCGGCCACCATCCATCTGGTCACTGATCCCGGACGGTTCGACGTGATCGTCACCGACAACCTGTTCGGCGACATCCTCACCGACCTTGCCGCCGCCGTTACCGGCGGGATCGGCTTGGCGGCCAGCGGCAACCTCGATGTCACCCGGCGTAATCCCAGCATGTTCGAGCCGGTACACGGTTCCGCTCCGGACATCGCCGGGCAGGGCGTTGCTGACCCCACGGCGGCGGTGCTGTCGATCGGGCTCATGCTGGCTCATCTGGGCATGGACGAGCCGGCCCGCCGGGTGGAAGCTGCGGTAGCCTTCGACCTCGCGACTCGTGATCACACCCACCCGGGCGGTACCCACGCCATCGGTGATCGCCTCGCCGCCCTGGTGTCATCCAGCCAACGCGTCGAGCGCGCCGGCCTCTAACCGGCTTCCCCTCCCCATGTCGGGCGCGGGGTCACAGCACGTCGAACTCGCCGTCCTTGGCGCCGAGCACGAACGCCTCCCACTCAGCCGGGGTGAAGATCAGTGTTTCGGAGTCCACTGGGTTGGCCGAGCTACGCATCGCCACGTACCCGTCCTGCACGAACGCAATCTCCAGATGGGGCCCTTCCAGTTCCTCGGAGCCGGCAGCGCGCTGCCACACCGCGTTGGACAGGTCGATCGTGCCGCGAATGTGCTTCTTGTCGTCGACGATGTCACTCATGCCGATCACGGTAGCGACCCGCTGCCGGGACCACCCGCAGTGCACGGGCGTTTTTACCCGTAATCAGCGAATCAACGTAGCCAGCGCATCAGCGGCGCTGGGCATGGCGTGGATCTCCGGCGGTACCGGGAATTGCATTGATCGGCCGCAGCTCACCGCGCCCGCTACCGCTGGGACGCAATGAACACTCGGCTACCGGCCGGCCCTGCGGGAGACAAAGCCGACCCCGGGGTGATACGACCGATTTGCCTGGTACTCTTGATCATGTCTGGCAATAGCCTCCGGTGTTAGCGCTGGGGCATGCCTCAATTCCAAGACGCCGCATGGGGGAGGCGTTGGTGAAAAACAGCAGCCGCCGGACGATCCCGGTTACCTGCACGACGCATGGTGGTGGCAGGAACTTTTGCAACCTGCTGATGACCAAGGAGAGCGACGGAACCATTGTGCTCGACCCACATGTCGACAACAGTTGCGTGCTCAGGCTCGATTACGTCGCTGCCACCGCGGTTTTCGACACCCTGGGGCAGTGGCTCGGATGACCGGGTATCGAGCTTATGCACCCGCGGTAACGCGGTGGTGGTTGGAGTTCTGCCGCCGGGTGTGCCACACTGCGCTCGTGGCACACCACCTTGGTAGCGTCATTATCGTTGAGCGCGTCGGGTAACCAGGCACCACCACCCGGCGCGCAGACCTCTCGCATCCCGCGAGGGGTCTTTTTTGTTGGACAACCAGCACATCCGTACACCCTTGGAGCCTTGACGATGTACCGCATCAGCCCCGCCGGCACGCCTCTCGGTGACGAGTTCCATCTCTACGACACCACGCTGCGTGATGGCGCCCAGCGGGAGGGGATCTCGTACTCGGTGGCTGACAAGCTCGCCGTTGCTCGGCTGCTGGACACGCTGGGTGTGGGATTCATCGAAGGTGGCTGGCCGGGTGCGCTGCCCAAAGACACCGAGTTCTTCGCCCGGGCTGGCGCCGGGGAACTGGTTTTGCAGCACGCCGTACTGGTGGCCTTCGGCTCAACTCGCCGCGCGGCACTGAGAGCTGACCAGGACCCGCAGGTGCAGGCGTTGCTGGCGTCCGGCGCTCCGGTGATCACGCTGGTGGCCAAGTCTGACCGCAGGCACGTGGAGCGCGCGTTACGGGTGGAGGTTGCGCAGGCGTGCGCGATGGTCGCCGACACCGTGGCTTTACTGGTCAACGAAGGCAGGCGAGTGTTCCTCGATGCCGAGCACTTCTTCGACGGCTACGCCTTTGATGCCGACTGTGCACTACGGGTTCTCGAAGCCGGGGTGACCGCCGGCGCTGACATCGTGGTGCTCTGCGACACCAACGGTGGCCAACTACCGCTCCAGCTCGCCGAGACCGTCGCCGAGGTGGTCGCCCGCACCGGCTTCCGGGTAGGAATCCACTGCCAGGACGACACCGGCTGCGCGGTGGCCAACTCGGTGGCAGCGGTGCAAGCCGGAGCAACCCATGTGCAATGCACCGCGAACGGGTATGGCGAGCGGGCGGGCAATGCGGACCTGTTCGCCGTCATCGGCAACCTGGCCACCAAGCTGGGGATGCCCGTCCTTCCCCCCCACGGGATGGCCGAGCTGACCCGCGCCTCGCACGCGCTGGCCGAGATCGCCAACCTCGCGCCCGACACCCACCAGGCCTACGTCGGGAGGTCAGCTTTCGCTCACAAGGCGGGGCTGCATGCAAGCGCGATCAAGGTAGATCCAGAGTTGTACAACCATCTGGACCCCGCAGTGGTTGGCAACTCGCAGCGCGTGCTGGTGACCGAGATGGCCGGTCGGGCCAGTATCGAGCTCAAAGCAGGCGAGCTCGGTCTGGATCTGACCGGCCGCTCGGCTGAACTCGGCGTGATCACAGCACGGGTCAAGGAACTCGAGTCGCGAGGCTGGTCGTTCGAAGCTGCCGACGCGTCTTTCGAGCTCCTACTACGCCACGAGATCGACGAGGTGCCTCCCGCGCCCCCATTCGCGTTGGAGTCCTACCGGGTGATCATCGATCACACCCCCAACGCCACGGTGGTCGCGCAGGCGACGGTGACCGTGCATGTCGCTGGTGAGCGGGTGCTCGCCACCGCGGAAGGCAATGGCCCGGTCAACGCACTGGATGGCGCGCTGCGCCAGGCGCTGGGGGCTCACCTGCCGTGGCTGGACACCGTGGAGCTATCCGACTACAAGGTCCGCATCCTCCCCGGTACATCCGGTACCGATGCGGTGACGCGAGTGCTGGTGGAAACCAGCGACGGGACCGGCTCCTGGACAACCGTGGGAGTGCACGGCAACGTGGTGGAAGCCTCCTGGCTAGCCCTGCAGGACGCATTGACCTACGCGGCGCTACGCCACCGCGGCGTCGCCCGCACCGCTTGAGTGTCAAGTTTACGGCGGCCTAGCTGCGGGAACCTGTGATGCACCAGACGGCTGCCGGGCGCAGGCACAGCGTCGCGTTGATCGCGGTCGCCGCCCACCGCATGGCTGGCGTCACGGAAAGTCTCCGAGCTGGCCTATGTCGCTGCTGCGATAAAGGCGCCACAACGGGAACGCCACCGTTTCCAGACTCACGCGAACTCCACCCCGTGGAGGCCGCGCAGCGCCGCGCCGGTGGGCAGGAAAGCACTGCTTGGCCGCACGAACATGCGGCTGCTCATCGGGCAGCAGGCTGACCGGCGGCTGGTCCGCGCTATATACGCCCGGCTCGGCGCGGCGCCCGAGGTCCAGCAGGTGGTCGATCTACCGACCATGCTGACGGGTACCGACAAGGTGTTGGTCTGTGCGCGGGCGCCGTCCGTGCTCTGAAATTGACGGTATGGCCGCAACTGGCGGCCGGTAGCTCCTCGGCGTGGTTTGATCGTGACGTGGGGAGGCGCGGGCTACTTTTCATCACCGAGGCGGCAGCGTGGTGGATATTGCTCTTCGCCGGTTACCTGGTGTTGGTGTCCGAGCGCTCCGCTGCCGAGTACATCTTGGGCGCGTCGCTCAGTGCCGTTGCGGGCAGCGCAGCCGTACTGGCACGTCGGGCGAGCGGCTCGTCGTTCGCAGTACCGCAGGGTTGGGTATTGGTACTCATCCGGCTCCCGGCGGCAGTGTTGGTCGATACCTGGTTGCTGATCCGCCTGGTCTGGCCCGGATCCACCCCGCGGGCAGCGCAGGTCGGCCGGCTGCAGACTCTGGAGTTGGCAGATCAACCCGATGAGCGCCACAACTTCAGCTGGCAGGCGGTGGCCGGCCTGCTATTGAGCCTGAGCCCGGGAAGTTTCGTGGTAGACAGCAGTGCTCATCCTCCCGAACTGGTGGTGCATAGCATCCGCGCCAGCCCAGGTTTGCTGGAAAGGTCGTTGCAGCGGTGAACACGTGGCTGGTCGCTGCGGCGGCCTTGCTGGTAGTGGGAATGCTGCCGGCGGTGGTGGTCGCCGGCCGTGGTGACCTCCTCGACCGCTTGGCCGGATTGGGGATGGCTGGTGTGGTCGCCACGCTGGAGATGCTGCTGCTGTCCGAGGGCTATCAACGCAGCTCCTACGTGGACGCTGGTCTGGTCCTGGCCGCGTTGTCATTGACTGGATCGCTGGTGTTTGCCCGCTTGGTGGTGCGGCAGTGATCACGCCGGCTGATCTGATCGCTGCCGTGGAGATCGTGCTGCTCGTTGCAGGCATCGCTGGGGTGGCGGTGGGCTGCGTCGGCCTGCTGATGGCCCGCGACACCTACCTGCGCTTGCATTATCTCGGCCCGGCGTCGTCGCTTGGCGCACCACTGATTATCGCCGCGCTGGTCGTGCATGAAGGATTGAGCTTCTCGGCAGTCAAGCTAGTCCTGATCGGCGTGCTGCTGATCGGTAGCGGCGCGGTCACGGTGGCCGCCCTCGGCCGGGCTGCCGCGCAGCGCCAAGGGCTGATCGACATGGACCCCCCGGCATGATGCTTCTTATCTTCCTGGCATTGGGATTGGTTGCGGTGACCGGCACGATGGTCGCGTTGACTCAGCAGCCGGCTCGGCAGGCAGTGATGTTGTCCGTATTCGGGCTGACACTGGCGATCTTGTTCATGACCGTACAGGCACCCGATGTGGCGCTGTCCCAGCTGGCGATCGGTACCGCCGTGGTGCCTTTAATGATCATGCTCACGATTCAGAAAGTCGGCGGCCCGCAGTGACTCGTCGGTCGCGTCTGGTGTTGTTCGTCATCGTGGCGCCGGTCTTTGCGGCGTTATTCTTCCTCGCGGCCCAGGGCCTGCCGAGTTTCGGCTCCGAGTTCCATCCCTACGGCGACCGCGCCGTAGAGATGGCCACCGGGCAGCGCGCGACAGCCAACGTGGTCTCGTCGGTGAATTTCGACCAACGCGCAATCGACACGCTGGGAGAAGAATTCATTCTGTTCGGTTCGGTGATCGGCACGATCGTGCTGCTGCGCCCGGCGCCGGAGGAGCGGGAGACCGGCCTGCGGTCGGCTGGCCGGGTGTTGCCGACCACCCGGTTGGCCGGGTACTTGCTGTTGCCGGTCAGCGTTCTGGTGGGGCTTTATGTGATCGCCCACGGTCAGCTCAGCCCTGGTGGTGGATTCCAAGGTGGGGTGGTGCTGGCCACCGGCTGGCATCTGCTCTACGTCGCCGGGCGCTATACAGCGCTGCGGCGTGCTGCATCTCCAACAGTGCTGGAAATCGCCGAATCGGTCGGTGCGGCCGCTTACGCTGCGATCGGTCTGGCGGGTTTGGTTATCGGGGGTGCATTTCTGGTCAATTTCTTGCCCACGGGACGCCTCAACGATCTGCTTTCCGGCGGCACCGTGCCGTTGCTCAACGGGGCTGTCGGCGTGGCGGTGGCGGCCGCGATTGTGCTCTTACTATCCGGATTTCTCGAACAGGAGGTCGTGCTGAGGCAGACCGAAGAACCGCTTGCGGGTTCGAGCATCTCTACCGAAGAACCGCTTGCGGGTTCGAGCATGGTTGCCGACGATGCGGAGCAACGATGATCACACTGCCTTACCTGGTCGCCGGCTGGTTGTTTCTGGTGGGTTGCTACGGACTGGTGACCAGCCGCAACCTCGTGCACACAGTGGCCTGCTTGACTGTCGCGCAGTCGGCCACCTACGTGTTGTTGCTCGCCGTTGGCTTCCGGGCTGGTGCTACGGCACCGGTGTTCGCTGACGTTCCGGTCGGCACCCGGGTGGTCGATCCGGTGGTGCAGGCGTTAAGCCTGACCGACATCGTGGTCTCCGCAACAGTCACTGCGGTCCTGCTCGCGCTGACTGTCCAGATCTACAAGAGGCACGGGACTGTAAACCCCGACGAGCTGCGCGCGCTACAGGACTGACGGGTGTCGCCGACCGTGCAGGCGCTGCCACCGCTGCTGGTGGTGGTGCCGTTGCTGGCGGCGACGGTGCTGGCCGCCAGCGGCCGGGTGCTGCCCCGGTTGGTAATCGATACAGTCTCGATGCTCAGCTGCCTGCTGGTGCTCGCCGGCTCGGTGATGCTGCTCAACGCCACCGGTTCCCGGCGCGTGGTCAGCTGGCTCGGCGCCTACCCACCGGTCGACGGGTCCAGCGTTGGAGTGGTCTTCGTCGTTGACCGGATCGGTGCTGGGCTGGCTACCTTGATCGCGGCGCTGGTCACCGCAGTGTTGACTTACACCTGGCGTTACTTCGATGAGGTGGAAAGCTATTTTCACGTCCTGATCTTGCTCTTCTTAGCAGGCATGGTTGGCTTCGCCCTGACCGGCGACCTGTTCAACGCGTTCGTGTTCTTCGAGCTGATGGGCGCGGTGGCCTACGCACTGACCGGCTACAAGATCGAGGAAGCCAAGCCGTTGCAGGGTGCCCTCAACTTCGCAGTGATCAACTCGCTGGGAGCCTACTGCTCGTTGCTGGGCATTGGGTTAATCTACGGGCGCACCGGCGAACTGGGTTTTGCTCAGATCCAGCGAGCTTTGGCAGGGCAGAGCACCGACTGGCTGGTGCTGGTGGGTACCGCGCTGGTATTCACCGGGTTCCTGGTTAAGGGCGCTGCGGTACCGCTTCATTTCTGGTTGGCCGACGCACACGCCGTCGCCCCCTCGCCGGTGTGCGTGCTGTTCTCCGGGGTGATGGTCGAACTGGGCCTCTATGGCGTTGCCCGAACCTGGTCAGCCGCATTCTCGCCGGTGCTGCCGGCCGAACGGTTGCGGCCGGTGCTGATGGCGGCCGGTGTGGTGACCGCGCTGGTTGGGGCAGTGATGTGCCTGGCTCAATACCACCTCAAACGGTTGCTCGCCTTCTCCACGGTCGGCCACGTCGGTATGTTCCTCGTCGCGCTCGGGGCGCTGGAACCAGCCGCGATTGGGGGTTTGGCGATCTACGTTGTCGGGCACGCTGCGGTGAAGGGCGCCTTGTTCCTGTGCGCTGGGATTGTGCTCAATGCTCGGGGCAGCGTGGACGAGGCCGAGCTGCATGGCCGCGCTCGCGACTTGCCGGCCACCCGAGTCTGTTTTCTCCTCGGTGGCCTGGCGCTGGCGGCGCTTCCCCCATTCGGCACCTGGCTGGGAAAGACATTGGCTGAAGACGGCTTGTCCCACGCCGGGTTCGGCTGGACTGATTACCTATTAGTGGGCGTTTCAGCGGTCACCGGCGGTGCCGTGCTCCGGGCCGGACTGCGGATTTTCCTGGGTGCGGGCGCCCCGCCGGGTACGCGGGATGGCACCCGGGGATCCGGGGAAGACCCAGAGACCACGCATCACCTCGGCCGGATTCCCGTCACCATGCTCGTCCCGATAGTCGCCCTGCTCGCCGGTGGGCTCATCCTGGGCTTGGTGCCCGGGCTGCCCGTGCTTGCTCAGGATGCCGCTTCCCAGCTGCTCGACCACACCGGCTATGCCGCCGCTGCCCTGGACGGAATCAGTGCTGTGCCACCGCCTGCGCCAGCTGCGAGCTGGACGTTGTCCGGCCTCTTGCTAGGCGGGCTGTCGGTGCTGCTGGCCTTGGCCGTAGCGGCCGTGGGCTTGTACAGCGACCGGCTCCGGCGGGTCTTCAGTCAGGTCCCTACCGTCGTTACCCTGCCGTTTCGGGCACTGCGCACTGCGCATTCAGGCCACCTTGGAGACTACGTCGTCTGGCTCCTCGTTGGTGTGACGCTGTTAGCGATCGGCCTTGCCGCCACCTAACGCCGCCCCAGCCCCCAATACCTAGATCCGGCATGGAGACATATGGCGTTCTAGGGGGTCAAAACCCGATTATGTCTCCCTATCGGAGATGGAGGAGGGGATAGGACGCCGCGCTTCGTCCGCAGGGGTGCTGGGTACCCATGAGATGACGATTGAGCAGGAGGTACTCCGCGTGATTGCCAGCACGTGGCGACCGGGGCTCGCCGTGAACACCGTCCCCCCGGATCCAGAGCCCACACCGGACCCGGAACCGGTACCGCCCCCGCCCCCAGATCCCATCCATCCGGAACCGGAGCCCTTCCCGGTGCCACCCCTGGAACCCCCACCACCCCCACAACTGGATCTTCCACGGCGGTGGATTTAGCGCTCACTGTTGCCGTCGCGGGCAGCTTGGAGCGCGGCGGTTTCGGCTGGGGGATCGGGCCGGTAGAGCGAGCCGGGGACAGGGTGTCCCGCGGCGCCGAGTTGGCTCATCCGTTGGGACACTCGGGCGCCTGGTAGGGCACGGGAAGGGGGTGGCCGTGATCGTCGACGGCACCGAGGGATTGGTGGACTTCGATGAATTCGCCATGCGGTAGCCGGCGGATGATGCCGTTTCGATTCCGTGATCGAGTACCTCCCGGTGGGGGCGTTGCAGGCCCAGGCAGATCCGGTAGGTCAGGTAGTAGGCCAGTGGGGGAGCCGGAGCAAGGCGATGCGGGCGATGATCCAACTCGTCGCCAGCTTCGGTGACCTTCGTGAGCAGGCATAACGTACCCATGATCTCTCCACCGGGGCATCACCATGTACCGCATGCCCGCTGGCTTGATTGCCATCAGCGCGTTGCGCCCAGACGCCGCCCGTATGCCCCGCACCGGGCCCGTTCAATCCTGCTCAACTTGGCGTGCGTGTGCTGCCTGCCAGAACCGTGTCAGGCCAATTTAAGGGTGGTCATTTCGTACTGTCGCCACGGTCCACGATAGGCGCACGGGTGTTGAGCTCAGGATCGTCATCGGCGGGGGGCTCGGGATCCTTCCACTCTTCGGCATGGGTTGGACCAGTCCCGCGGATCATGCCCTCGACATCGCGCGCCAACGCGTCGTCCTTACGCGCGCTGTGCTTGTCGCTGCCTCGTTGCACTCGGTGCTCCCTGTCGGTCTGGGGTTATGCCGGGCTGCTGAACCGCAGCAGCGCGCCTATCCCGTCGGTAAGTTCTGCCTGCCCGCCCAGCGGTGGTGCGCCACCGGCCGCGCTGCCCGTCCGGTCCGGCTCGGTATCCGAGGCGGGATCCGGTAGTAGCACCAACTCGGCCCCGCTGCCAGCGACAGCGCGGACCAGCGCGGCATCGGCGCGGTCTGTCCCCAGTACGGGTGCGCCGATCTCATGGAGGCCCTCCTCGGTCAATGCGAGCTGCGCTGGTTCGGGACCGATCCAGATCTGCAGCTCGGAGGACGGATCATCGCGCAGTAGCACCGCACTGGCTTGATTGAGCTGCAGCGCGTGGATCACCGGTCCTAGGCCTTCTGCGGCCAGGCCAGCCGTCTGCCCGCGTTCCTGCTCGAACTGGGTCAGGACGTTTCGGGTTCGCTGGGCGGCACCCTCGGTTGCGATTCGGCGCACCTCCTCGTCGATGGGGTGATCTGTGGTGTGGTTGTCTGGAGTTGGACCCGGGATATCCGTGGTGATGCTGCGGCTGCGTTCCCCGAGCGCGTCACGGACCAAGCTGCGAGCCCGGACATCACCGGTTAGCACGATGAGTTCGGCGTTCAGTGATTCGACTGCACGGTCGACCTCTGCGGCGAAGGCGCGAGCGTTGCGGGCCCATACCTCCTCGGTGTGGTGCTGCAAGCGGTAGTGCGCAGCGCCACCGGCACCGGTTTTGTGCACCGGATGGTGGGCGCCTTCGGCGGTTTCGCGGCGAACTTGCTCACCGGTGCGACCGAAGGCGGCGATGGTCGCCGCCGTGCGGCCCACCCGAACCACCACATGCGGCACGTACTCAGGCATCTGTGCCAGCAGAGGCAGCAGATGCGGCAACGCCGCCCAGCGGGCCAGCTCGTGTCGCGGTGGGCCAGGCAGATCGGCCTGATAGAGCACCTCGCCTTCGCCGGCGAAGACGGCACGCCCCGCTGGCCCCGGGTGGGCGTGGGTCTGCATCACAGCTTCCCCCACCGCGTCGACGGTCTTGTCATCTGCTCCCTGCTGGCGTAGTTGTTCGGCCAGGGTTTCCCATCGCAGGCGGACTTCATGCGGTGCGTCGTCGCGATTGCGGCTGACGTCCAGGTAGACCGAAGCCACCCAACCGTGGTGGGTAGCCACGTCACGCGGAATCTCGGGTATCACGGTAGGGGGTTACCCGAGATCGGGCTGGCCTATCCGGCTTGTCTG
This sequence comes from Pseudonocardiales bacterium, assembly GCA_019241525.1. GTDB lineage: Bacteria > Actinomycetota > Actinomycetes > Mycobacteriales > Pseudonocardiaceae. The sequence continues at coordinate 23,458 of JAFAWY010000087.1, read as the reverse complement.
GACGCGAAACCACCGACGCGGGATCTCTGTGTCACCCGTCTAGCGGGTCTTGGAGAAGGTCCGCACCGGCGGAGGGCCGCCGGTGCGGTGTTCGATGCCGTGCTGACCGGTTAGATCGAACGGGTCATCATGCGGCCCAGCGCGATGCCCGCCAGCGCCGTGATCACTGCTCCCAGCCCGTAGAAGTACCCCAGTTGCTCGAGCACCTGCAGTTCCCGGCTACCTGCCGGCGTGCCGATGGGTGCTCCCAGGCCGTCGGCCTGCCACAGTTGGCTGATCACCGGTCCGACAACGAACCAGATCCCGCCAATCAGGGCCAGCCATGCGCCGAAGCCACCGCTGGCGCGGTTGGCGCTCGGACCAAGAATGAGGCCACCGAGGAACACAGCGATACCGGGCAGGACGCTAAGCCACAACCGATCGTAGGTGAAAAACCACGGAGTCGTCACACCAAAGGTGTAACCGAAGTACGGCCCGATGAAGGGGATGATGGCACCCCAAATACCGAGCAGTACGAGTAAGAAGCCGATGGTCGCGCCACGGCTACGCTGCATTGCCAGGGCGGACCCATCAGGGGCGTATGCTCCACTAGTTGTCGTCGACATGGCACTCTCCTCGCCAGGCCCTGGAGAGAACGATTTGGTGAGTTCCTTCCGCCGGCCCGCTCGTTTGCGCAGGAACAAGTATCGAGCGTTTACCGGACGTCTGCGAGTCGAACTTACCAATATCACCAGGTCGGTAGCTGGCATACTGCCCTGACTCGCTACGCCGCCGCGAGGACGACTACCGCGTCACGCTCGTTGACGTGGAAGCTGAAGCTTTCTTCCAGATAAAGCGTCACGCTCTCGGCATCATGTCGGCTATACCCGATCGAAAAGTCTTGGCCTACGTCCAGGACGAAGTCACCGCCACGCTTGCTGACGACCAGCGCACCGTCCAGTCCGGGAGCCCAGACGATGTCGCCACCGAGGATGCTGCTCAAGTGCTGCTGGAGGGGATAGCCTCCGCTCTCGGTGGTCTCCGCTATGCGTGTGTACCCCTCAGGACCGATAGCCAGGGAATATGGGCCTTCAACGCCTGCCTGGCGGAGCACATCGATTGCTTTCGCGACAACATGCGGGTAGGCGCTGACATCCTGAGCCAGCGTCACCGAGGAGTGCGCGCTGCACTCGGTGAGCCCGGTGATACCTGCATCGGGCCAGCCATGGAATATAGCCCGATTTTCGATCAATGCGGCGTCGTAGGTCGCGCGGTCGAGATCGGAGTAGTCAACGTCGGTAGCGCCGCGTTCGGCGTCTTGCAACGCGGACCAATCCACGGTGAAGCTCACCCGGAATTCGCTGAGCGGGAGTACTCGCCGCTGCCGGGCGATGGCTGTTTCGGACTTGGTGCCCGGTGGGGTGGTCTCCAAGGGGTTAGTCCGACCGAGATTAGTGGCGGAATGCTTCCAGCCGCGCGGCCCGGCCCAGTCAACGATGCGCCGCGCCGCAAGCCTGGAGGTCAGGCGGGATTTCGCTTCGTCATCGATTTGCTGCCATCCAGCGGTCGGGATCGGCGCATATGAACGTAGTAGGTGATCCGTCATCGTCTATGCTCCTTCACGCTGCCGGTACCCAGCACGCAGGATATGCCCGCGGAATCTCTGCCCGAACTGAGCTGACGTATGCCTTGAGATGCTTGCGTAGGGTCTTTGCCCGGGCACCGGCATGGTTACTCGTGAACTTGCTGAATTGGTGCCCCCGGGTCATACCATGCGCTGAGCCTTTGTTTTCTGCTGCGGTAGGCGAGGGCTCGTCGTTCAGCTAGCCCGTCTACCTTGTGGATCCGCCCAGAGCGTTGACCTCGCTCAGGCTGTGCATCACCGCGTTGGGGCCGTCGAAAGAGTCTTTGGGCAAGTTCCGCAACGCATCAACCAGGTCCTTGCTCGCGCCATGTTCTTCGGCGTGACGGGCCAGATCCTCCGGTGCCCCTGGATAGTCGAAGCCCTTGAGCACCTTCTGCACCTCAGTAACTTGAAACCCCATTCGCGAAGTCCCCTTCCTTCATCGTTGTTTCCCGCGGTATGGAGACATATCGGCCAGCGCAGCTCGTCTAGCACGCGATATGTCCCCATGTCGGACAAGCGGTCGCGACGGGGCTACCCAGCGTGGATGGGTGGGAAACGCGCTTGCTCGATGGTGGTGCACGGCCGCGCGCCGGGTTGCGCTGGGCCAAGGGTGGCCGCGAGAGTGCCATTCCTGCGCCGCCTGTCCCAAGGACCTGAGGAGGTTGCCGTAGGTGACGTCCTGGCGCTTCGCCGTGCTGGCCTGGACGATGGGAAGATCATGGAGGCAGTTCACGTTGCGGTGCTGCTCGAAATCTGCAACCGGGGCGGTCAACGCTCTCGATGTGGAGCCGATGGGCGCTGGCCAGAGCCAGCGACAGCACAGCGAGCAGGAGCCGGCAATGACACCGTGGGTACACCCGATCAGGCGTGGCTGGGTGATCAGGGACCAGGTGCCCGGACCAGACGTCGATGAGTTCGCCGATACCGCGGAGGTGATTGCGGCGCTGGCCCAATCGGGGTGTGGCGGTGACACCTTGCTCGCTGTACAGCACCCACATCGCACGCCTGCGGCACTGGTTGAGGGAATGTCGTTGGTCGATGCGCTGCCCGCGGCGCGCCGAGCTTTGGACCGGTTGCGTGCCAGCGCCTACCGCCCGGTGGTGGATGTGATGGCGCCATACCGGGTGGATGGCCTGGACGGGACGGCAGTCGGGGTGCTGTGTCTGGTCGATTCGGCAGCCGTGGAATCCCGCGGGGTCCCCTTCGTCCGGCACAGCGAGGAGATCTACCCGCAGGTAGTCGCCGACCGTGCCGCAGTCCTCGCCGGACTCGGCTGCGCGACCAGCGCGGCGATGCTGGTCCCGGTCAGCGCCGGTGAACGGTTAACCGCAGCCGTGCTGCGCAGTATCGACGCACTGGGACCAGCAGCGGTGTCGACCACCGACTCCGGAGGGCGCACCCATCAGTTGTGGTTGCTCGGACCCGGTACCGAGCAGGACGCGGTACACACGGCGGTAGCGGGCAGCCCCTTGCTGGTCGCTGACGGCAATCACCGGCTGGCCGCCGCGGCGACCAGTGGTCAGTCCCTGCTCGCCCTGGTGACCGCCGGACCGGCCCTGCACATCGGCTCGATCCACCGAGCGCTGGTCGGCACCGGTCTACACCAGGATGAGCTGGCTACCGCGTGGCGTCGGGTCGGGCTCGCGGTGCAGGAAGTCGACGATCTCGGCCCACCGGCGCAGCCGGGCACGGTAGTGGCGCGGGCCGGCACTGGCGACCTGCTCGTCACCTTGCCCGATCCTGTTCCTGGCGAACCTCTGCCCAGGATCGATCACGCGCTGGTGGAGCGGTTACTCATCGCCGACGCATTAGGTATCGACCCAGAGGGTCCCGCGGTGCATGCCCTCCCCGCGGGGCGCCCGGTGGGCCCGGACGTCGACGTCGTGCTGCAGGTAGCTGCGGTGCCATTTGCGGACGTACTTGCCGTCCACGCCCAGGGCCGCCGTATGCCGCGCAAGAGCACCTACTTCACGCCCAAGCCACGCAGTGGCTTGCTGTTGGCCGATCTCACCAGCTAACTGGCGGCGCTTCAGGTCACGGGAGGTCGGTGCAGCTGCACCTGCTCGAGCTGGCCACCGTTGATCTCCGCGGTCATCCAGCTGCAGGTCGGTTGGCGCCGCCGGTCGGTTGGTGATCCGGGGTTCAACAGCCGCAACCCGGTGGGCGCCACCGTGTCCCAGGGGATATGGCTGTGTCCAAAGACCAGCACGTCGGCGTCGGGAAACTGGGCGGCGCAGCGCTCCTCGCGCCCGCGCGCTGCACCGGTGTCATGCACGACTGCCAGCCGGACGCCGTCTAGCTCGGCGACCGCAACCTCCGGCAAACGGGCGCGCAACGGCGGCCCGTCATTGTTGCCCACGACCCCGATGAGCTGGTGTGACCGAGCCAGTAGGGCATCCAGCAGCTCAACGCACACCCAGTCACCGGCGTGCACGACGACCTCTGCCGCCTCGACGGCCCGCCACAGCTTTCCGGGTAGATCGCGCGCGCGACGGGGAACGTGGGTATCGGCCATGAGCACAAGCCTCATACGCGCCTATCCAACCGCGGCCGAACTAGCCGCGCACCGGGTGGACGCACCAGGCTGAACTGGCGCCGGTGCATGTACCTGCAGATCATTTGAGATCAAGGGATGATCGGATGCCGATGATTGCTGGGGTGGATGGTGCGGGCGACCGATGGGTGATCGCCGTGCTGCGCGGGGATGCGGTCTCGTGGGCGGTAGCTCAGCACGCCGCGGCGGTGCTTGAGGTGGTGGCCGGCTGTGCCGCGGTCGGAGTGGACGTTCCGATCGGCTTGCCTGAACAAGGGCCGCGACGCTGCGATCTGGAGGCTCGGCGCCGTCTGGGGCGTGCCGCAGCCTCGATCTTCCACGCTCCAATCCGTGCGGTGCTCGACGCAGCCAGCCACCGGGAGGCTTGCGCGGCACTGCGGCGGCGCGGCGAAGCGGGCATGACCATCTATACCTGGGGCATCGTGCCGAAGATCCGGCAGTGGGACGCACTGTCGCTTCCGTCGCACGTCATCGAGGTGCACCCGGAGCTTTCCTTCCGGGCGATGGCGCCCAGTGTTGCTTTCGTCGGCAAGAAAAGCGCGCCGGGTGCCTGGCAGCGGATCACCGCGCTATCGTGAATGGTCGACATTGATGCGGCGCTTGCCACGGCGCCCGCACGGGTTGCCCTCGATGATGCACTCGACGCGCTGGCCGCCGCATGGTCTGCCCGGCGGTGGGCGGCGGGGTGTGCCGAGACATTAGGTGGCGAGCTTGACCGTCGCCACCGGCTGATGCGCATCGTCGTGTGACGACGCCATGAGCTGTATCAGCCTCGTTCGTCTGGTAACTGGCCCTGAAGGTATGCGTCGTAGGCCGACAGGTCGAGCAGCCCGTGACCGCAGTAGTTGAACAGAATGACCTTCTCGTCGCCGGTCTCCTCAGCGGCGAGCGCCTCATCGATGACGGCGCGGATCGCGTGCGCAGCTTCTGGGGCTGCCACCCTGCCCTCGATGCGGGCGAACTGCACGGCTGCCTCGAAAACCTTTCCCTGCGGGTAGGCCACCGCTTCCATCCGGCCGTCGCGAACCAGTGCCGAGATCAGCGGGCTATCACCGTGGTAGCGCAGCCCACCGGCGTGGATGCTTGGCGGCACGAAGTCATGGCCCAAGGTGTACATCGGCAGCAGTGGCGTGTAGCCGGCGGTGTCTCCGAAGTCGTAGTCGAACCGGCCCTGGGTCAGGGTGGGGCACGACAGCGGCTCCACGGCGACCAGCCGAACTCCCGCGTCGGGCACGAACGGCAATGAGAGGCCACCGAGATTGGAACCGCCACCACAGGGTGCGATCACCACGTCGGGCAGCGTCTCCCCGGCCAGCGAGAGCTGTTGCCGGGCTTCGAGCCCGATCAGCGTCTGGTGGAGCAACACGTGGTTGAGCACCGAACCAAGTGCGTAGTGCGTATCGTCGCGGCCGGCGGCGTCGCGCACCGCGTCAGAGATCGCGGTGCCCAGCGAACCGGGATGGTCAGGCTGATCGACCGGAGAGGGCACTACCGAGCCTCCCCAGGTCTCCATGAGGATCCTCCGGTAGGGCTTCTGCTCGAAGCTGGCTCGAACCATGTAGACCATGCACTTCAGGTCGAACTGGGCGCAGGCAAACGCCAAGGCGGCTCCCCACTGACCAGCGCCGGTCTCCGTAGTGAGCCTGCGGATTCCTTCCCTGGCGTTGTAAAAAGCCTGAGCCACAGCAGTGTTGGGTTTGTGGCTGCCCGCCGGGGAGCCTGATTCGTCCTTGAAGTAGATCCTGGCCCGGGTGCCCAGTGCCTGCTCCAGGCCAGTTGCACGCACCAACGGGGTGGGCCGCCACAGCCGCAGCACGTCGAGCACCTCGCCCGGCACGTCGATCCAGGGTGCCTGGGTCATCTCTTGCTCGATGACTGCAGCCGGGAACAGTGGTGCCAGGTCGTCCGGGCCTAGCGGGTCCCGGGTCGCTGGATGCAATGGCGGCTGTAGCGGGCTTGGCAGATGGGGGGCAACGTTGAACCACGCCGACGGGATGTCCCCGGGCGGTAGCGTCCAGCGCGTCATCCTCTCGCGCTCCTCGGTGCACCAGATAAGAAGTGCAGAGACTAACAGCCCGTCGGTGCACGCTGCGCGTTTCCCGGCATTGTTGACCTTGTTGCACGCAATCTGCTGGGAAGCTGGATGCACGTGCGAACACGTCCATCAGTGGGTACTCCATAGGTACTTCTTCAGCATTCGACTTCGGGAGGAACCTCATGAAGATCGACAGTGTCACTCCGGACTCGGCGCTGCCCGACACTCCGGTACTCATCAAAGGTGAAGGCTTGGACGCGGCGGAGACCCTTTACTTCGGAGACCGGTCGGTGCCATTCAAGGTCAGCGGCACCGGCAGTATCGAGGCGAGTGTCCCGGAAGGCGCCGGCACGGTGGATGTGACCGTCGCGGACGGTGGCGACAGGAGCAACAGTGTCAGCTTCACTTACCTCAAGGTGTACTGACGATTCGCGTGCCTCACTCCTGTTTCACCATCGAGCATCCGCCGTGCCCTGACATTCCTGCGGCGCCTTTCCGTCGGGTGCTCCGGTGACGGGAAAGACCGGCCGCTGTATCGTGGCATCGCTCACGCTCGCACCTATAGTGCTCAGGCCGAAGCGATCTATGCCCAGCAGCTTTCGCACCCAGCGAGCCGCGTAGTTTTCGCTCACCGCAGCCCGGCTTCCCGCGGCGCTCCACACCCTGGCTGTTGATTATTCGGCTGAGTAGTGAGACATGGAGATGAAATCCCGTAAAGTGGTCGAAATGGTCAAGGTGGCGGGCTTGTAGCCCCGTACTCCCCGGCTGTATCGGGGCTTTGAGCGCGGCACCGCCATGCGTGGCCCACAGATAAATTGATCAAGAATTAAAACCGCCTTCGATCACTGCCGCAGCGCGGGACCCTTTTAGCCGCTACGCCGTGAGCCTATCGGAGGCACTCGTCCCGATTACAATTGGAAGGATATCGGCATGGCGATGGCGACAGGATAAGACCCGGTATCAGGTGCGTAGATGGACATGCCAAGGTCGCGAGAACGCGGCTGCGCCAGCAGCGACTCCCGGGCGATGAGCGCTCATCGGGTCAGACGGTTGTTCACCTCGTGCAGACAGGTACGGCCGTCGAACGAGAAAGAAGTGAGGGCATGGCCGTGGCGGACCAGGACACTGCGTCTGACCTCGCCGATGCGTTCGGCTCTTTCGATCGGGCGCGCCTTGCCCGAATGAGCGAGTCGATCGGGGAGCCAGCTAGACGCCCGCCAGTTACTCTTTGACTATGTCAATGCCTTGTGGGCGGACATCGAGCGGGTCGGGGAGCGGCCCGCAGTGGGCGACACAGAGGAAGATGCTGGCTTGCGTCACATTTTCCTTTTCGGTGCAACGACGCAACGATGTGGTCGCTGAGGTTCCCTTCGGTGGCAATCATTGATAGCGAGACTAAGTCGATCGTGAGCATAGGCGGCACCTAGGGCGGCTGGCTAGCCAGTGATGAACATCTGCTTCGCATGCTTTCCAAAGGAAACCCCAGATCTGCCAAACGAGTCACCGGGGCACTGCATCTCAGCGCGGCCGGGGCGGCGACCCACATCAGGCACCATGGCGACGCCGTACGGTAAACCATTGACGAACGCCGTGCCGTCAACAACTTCATTGACTCTGGTGGTTCTGTGACCAGCGTCCTAACTGGTCAATCCAAGTAATCGCGCAGCAATCGGGAGCGGGAGGGATGACGCAACTTGGACATCGTCTTGGTTTCAATCTGCCGGATGCGTTCCCGGGTGACCCCATGAACCTGGCCGATCTCATCAAGTGTGCGTGGTCGACCGTCGATAAGCCCGAATCGCAGCCGGGCGATGCTGGCTTCCCGCTCAGACAGCGTGGCCAGTACGGACTGCAGGTCCTGTCGCAGCAAGACGAACGAGACAGCATCCATTGCGACCACGGCCTGGGAGTCCTCGATGAAATCACCGAGCCGAGAGTCGCCCTGCTCGCCGACGGTCTGATCGAGCGAGAGGGGTTCGCGAGCGTACTGCTGGAGCTCCAGCACCTTCTGTGGGGGGAGGTCTATTTCCCTGGCCAGTTCCTCGGGGGTGGGCTCACGGCCCCAGCTCTGTCGCAGGTCGCGTTGAACGCTCGCGAGCTGGTTGATTATCTCGGTCAGGTGTGCCGGGATCCGGATGGTGCGAGCCTGATCAGCCATCGCCCGGGTGATGGCCTGCCGGATCCACCAGGTGGCGTAGGTCGAGAACTTGTAACCCTTGGTGTAGTCGAACTTCTCCACCGCGCGGATTAGACCCACGTTTCCTTCCTGGATCAGGTCCAGAAACGCCATGCCGCGCCCGGTGTAGCGCTTGGCCAGTGAGACAACGAGGCGAAGGTTGGCCTCCAGTAGACGCTTTTTGGCGCGCTCGCCGTCACGGGCGATCCAGGCCAGATCCCGGCGCAGCTGCGGGCAGAGCTCCTCGGCAAACTCCGCGGCGCGGCGTACCCGCTCGGCGGCATAAAGCCCGGCCTCGATGCACTTGGCCAGCTGCACCTCCTCCTCCGCGTTGAGCAGCGCGACCTTGCCGATCTGCTTGAGATATACGCCTACCGAATCAGCCGAGACGCTGGTTTCGGCGTCCCTGCGGGCTTGGCGCAGCGACGGGGACTCCTCCGCATGCCAGAGAAGATCCTCCGAATCCTGACCACGGGGTTCCTGCGCATCGTCGCCGTCCACCGTGATCTCCTCGACCTCGATTCACTGCGACTGCCCACCGCCGTGGACAGCAGCCGCGGCAGAATTAGTCGATCGCAGACTCAAGCGTGCCGGACCATCGCGGACAGCCGAGCTCAAGCGCACCGAGCTGACGTGCGTTGACGGTCCGAACCGACGTCATGTCGGTGTTCCCATCCCGGCATCAACGACAGCCGTGTCATGGTCAAACCAGCAACGGCGCGAGCTATGGTGCCGCGCGCACGAAAAGTAGCCGGTCACCCGAACGGTACCGTCAAACCGCTCAGCACACCACCGGGGTCAGCTGGACTGTTCACCCCACACCGCCGGTTACTGCTGCTCGGCGCGGGAGATCGCCGACTTCTGGGTCACGAACGGATTTCCATGACGCAGGAGATCTGCATGTCTCGACGGACGACGGGAGCTGCTGCTGCGGTCGCGGCGGACAGGCTCGGGCCGAATCAAACCGTGGGGTTGATCTCGTGTCGTCCTCGTTGCAACTCCGCGAGCTCCGGTGCAGCGCCCCCGGCAGGATTCGAACCTGCGGCCTAGCGATTAGAAGTCGCTTGCTCTATCCGGCTGAGCTACGGGGGCGTGACGCCAGTAGGCACTCCTGAGCAGACTAGCGAGCACGGGCCGACATATCGCACCCAGCGCACTTAGCTGGGTACAAGCTGGTCGATCAACCTTGGTATCGAACCCGCATCGCGTCAGTGACCGCGAAGCAGGCGGCAGAAGGTGGTCGAATCGGTGAACAGGGCATCACCGGTGAATCGCAGGTTGTCGATCGATCGACGGGCCGCATCCTCGTTCCCAGCGCCGCAGGCGTCGGTCACCACGACGGGGATGTAGCCGAGATCCGCGCCGTGGCGCACCGTCGGGTCGATACCCACCTCAGTAGCGACACCCACGATGACAAAAGCGTTGACGCCGCAGTCGCGTAACACGATGTCGACAGGCGTGCCCTCGAAAGCAGACATCGTGATCTTGTCGAAGACTGCCTCGGTGGCGCGAGGCGCCAGTTCCGGAGTGATGTCGAAACCAGGCGAGCCGCGCAGGAACCACGGGTTGACCTCTGTTACCGAGTCGACGCGTTGCCAAGTCATGGCCATGCGCAGTTGGAAGACTCCCATCAGCTCCATGGGCATCGACAGGTGCCGGAGAAACACCACCCGGACGCCGGCGGAGCGAGCTGCGTCGAGTACCTCCCCGACACGCTTGACCACCGCATCCGCGTCCTTGATCTGGCGCAGCACGCCGATCTGCATGTCGTAGACAATCAGCGCTAGACGGCGAGGATCGCAGACCTCTTCCAGGGTGCGCGGAATCTCCAAGCCGAAGGCTCGCTCCATATTGGCAAGCCTACGGTGAGGTTCTCCACAGTCGATCGTTGCTGCCCCAACCGGGCGCGGTGAATAGCACTGCCTCCTGACATTCCAGCAGTTCGCCCGGCCCACGCCGACCTAGTTGTGCACAGGCGCACTAGCCGTCCACATGTCGATCATGGCTGGCTACCGGCGCCAATCTTGGCGGAGCAGCCTAGATCTTGTCGATCGACGGGATCGGCTCCCCGCCTGCGGCGGGGAAAGTGCGCAGGAGGGTCAATGAGATGAAAGAGACACCGATAACCGTGGTTGGAACGCTGGTCACCGACATGCGACCGCGGCGGGTCGGTCCAGATGGGACGCTCGTGCTCAATTTCAGGGTCGCTTGCAATGAGCGTCGGTTTGACAGCGCCTCCGAATCATGGGTAGACGGGGAGAGCCTGTACCTGTCGGCGAGCTGCTGGCGCAGGCTCGCCGAGAATGCTGCCTCCCTGGTCAAGGGTGATCCGGTGATCGTCAGAGGGAAGCTGCGCACTCGCGAGTGGACCACCGAACAAGGTGAGCGTCGATCGGTCGTCGAATTGGAGGCCACCGCGATCGGACCCGACCTGGCTCGCTGCGCGGCCACGGTCCATAAGCAGCGCCGGGTGCAGCAGGCCCATGGTGGGGAGGACAACTCCGCCCCCGCTACTGCGGAGATCATGTCAGGGCTGGTCGACGATGCGGTACCGGCGGGCGAGGTGGCCCTCGCCGACCTGGCCGACGCGGCTCGTCCGCCGGTTCCGGTACTCGCCTGAGCGGTCAGCGCCAGGGCGGAGCGGCGGTCGGCCGCGCTGCCCTGCCCCGGCGCCCCCCTCTACGATCGCGCCCGTGGCGGAGTTCATCTACACCATGAGGCAAGTGCGCAAAGCACATGGCGACAAGGTCATCCTCGACGGCGTCACCCTTGCGTTCATCCCCGGCGCGAAGATCGGCGTGGTCGGACCCAATGGAGCTGGCAAATCCAGCGTGCTCAGGATCATGGCTGGGCTTGATCAACCGAACAACGGGGAGGCCTTCCTGGCGCCGGGTGCAACCGTGGGCATCCTCGAGCAAGAACCCGCGTTGAACGAGGACAAGTCCGTGCTGGGCAACGTGGAGGAAGGCTTGGGGGACACCAAGGCCAAGTTGGACCGGTTCAACGAGATCGCCGAGAAGATGGCCACCGAGTACTCCGATGAGCTTATGGAAGAGATGGGGCGGCTCCAGGAGGAACTCGACTACGCCGACGCGTGGGACCTGGACTCCCAGCTGGAGCAGGCCATGGACGCGCTGCGCTGCCCGCCACCCGATGAGCCGGTGAGTCACCTATCCGGTGGAGAGCGACGCCGGGTCGCGCTGTGCCGGCTGCTGCTGTCCAAACCCGACCTTCTTCTGCTCGACGAGCCCACCAACCACCTCGACGCAGAAAGCGTGCTGTGGTTGGAGCAGTTCTTGGCCAGTTACCCGGGCGCGGTCCTGGCGGTTACCCACGACCGGTACTTCCTGGACAACGTCGCGCAGTGGATCCTTGAGCTTGATCGTGGCCGGGCCTACCCCTACGAGGGTAACTACTCGACGTACCTGGAGAAGAAGGCCGACCGCCTCGCCGTCCAGGGTCGGAAGGATCAGAAGCTGCAAAAGCGCCTGCGCGACGAGCTCGCGTGGGTGCGATCGGGGGCGAAAGCCCGGCAAGCCAAATCCCGAGCCCGGCTGCAGCGTTATGAAGAGATGGCAGTCGAAGCCGAGCGCAGTCGCAAGCTGGACTTCGAGGAGATCCAGATCCCAGTCGGACCCAGGCTGGGCAATGTCGTGGTGGAGGTGTCGCACCTGGACAAGGGGTACGACCACCGCCTGCTGATCAAAGATCTGTCGTTCACACTGCCTCGCAACGGCATCGTCGGCGTCATCGGCCCCAATGGTGTTGGTAAGACAACCTTGTTCAAGACCATCGTCGGCTTGGAAAAGCCCGATTCAGGTGCGGTCCGCATCGGTGAGACGGTGAAGCTTTCTTATGTCGACCAGCAGCGCGCCGGCATCGATCCCCACAAGACGGTCTTCGAGGTGGTCTCCGACGGCTTGGACCACATCCAAGTTGGTACCACCGAGATGCCCTCGCGGGCGTATGTCAGCGCCTTCGGCTTCAAGGGGCCGGATCAGCAGAAGCCGGCTGGGGTACTGTCCGGCGGCGAACGCAACCGACTTAACCTGGCGCTCACACTGAAGCAAGGTGGCAACTTGATCTTGCTCGATGAGCCTACCAACGACCTTGATGTGGAGACGTTGAGCTCACTGGAGAACGCGCTGGAGCAGTTTCCCGGGTGTGCTGTGGTGATCTCCCACGACCGGTGGTTCCTGGATCGGGTAGCGACCCACATTCTCAGTTGGGAGGGCACAGAGGAGAATCCCGCTTCCTGGTTCTGGTTCGAAGGCAACTTCGAGGCCTACGAGCAGCACAAGATCGAAAGACTCGGAGCGGAGGCGGCGCGACCACATCGCGTGACCTACCGCAGACTGACCCGGGACTGACCCGCATGGGATGGTCGATGATCGGCACCTGCGATGGGGGTGGGAGGTGAGTAGCACGGCGCACGAGGTTCGGGCTGGCATGGCGCCCACTGGAGGCCCTAATGGGGGTGAGGCCGCATCGCTAGTGGAATCGGCGTTGCTGCTGCGTTGGCGAGCGCCCGAGCTAGCGCTCTTGCTGGCAGATCGGGCGGTGACCGCTGCGCAGGACGACACGATGGCTGTGCTCCGCGGAGATCACATCGCAGTATTTGCACTCAATCGGCTTGGACGGTATGGGGAAGCGGCGCATCGCCTCCTTCCGGCGATCCGGGACAGTGCCATCGCTCAAGGGCTAGGGCATGAACTGCAAGTTGAACTCGCGCATTGCGCGGCTGCGCTGGGCGAGCCCGCTATCGCACTCGGCGCGGTGCACGCGGTACTAGCGGCTGGGGATGATGTTGCTCCGGTGCTCAGAGGTGAGGCACTCGTGGCTGTCGCTGAGGCAGCCGCCGCGCTCGGCGATGACAACCTCGTGACATTGGCGCTTGAGGAAGCCGACGAGCTGTATCGCGAGGATCCGAGTCTTGACCACGACACTGCGCTGTTGTTGCGGGCAGCGGTCCGGGCGACTCACGCGGCTCATCACCGTCGCCAGGGCGAGCCTGCGGCCGCCGAGGCGAAGGCGCGGGAGGGGCGCGAGCTGCTGGCTGGACTAGCCGACCCTGATCACGATAGCGGCGAGGTGAGCGCCCGCCTGATGCTTGAGCTGACGCTCAGCCTGCTTGTTCGCGGCGCCGGTGAGACCGCGCTGCAGGAGGTGCGACCGCTGCTGCGCCGTACGGTGCGGGCCGCCGCCGCTGCCGCGGTCGGCAGGCTGCGGCTAGCCCTTGCCACCCAGGTACATCTGGCCGAGGGCCGCCACGAACCAGCACTGACGCTGCTTGCCGACGCAGTGGAAGGCGCGCAACGCTACGGACTTGACGCGGTCCTCGCCGAATGCCTCGAGGGCCTGTCTCACGTGCATGAAGCTCGCGATGAGTTCGCCGACGCCCTACATTGCACGCGTGCGGCTCGTGCCGCTGAACTTCGTCACCGGCAGGATGTGAACAACGCGTGCGCCATCCTGCGGGACCATTTCGGAACCGCCCGCCACGAGGAAGCGCGCCTGCTCGGAGAGGTCGTCGAGCTGCTAGGCAATGCGGGAACGGGCAGCGGCGGACTCGACGCGGACACCGGACCGATACCTGTCGACATCATCGTCGAGTCACTGGCGCTCCAGGTCGCCGAAGCCAACGACGGGCAAGCACAGCTCGGTCCGGCAGACGTCGAGCCGGACGACGTGCACACAGCAGTTCCCACAGAGCAGGTTGCTGGGGCGGACGTTGCCGACAGCGTGGCTAAGAAACAAGACGCTGTCGTGCACGCCGCTGAGCTGCCGGTGTCCACCGCAGCGGACATCTCCCTGGTGGCTCCCGACGTGACCGCAGCCGAGCTATGGAGCAAAAAGACCACTGCGGCGACGGATGAGTCGCCCGGCAGGCTTGATCCATGGCAATCCAGAGCGCGGCACCGCCGAGGTACCGCCGGGACCGTGTTGTCGGTAAGGGACCTGCTTCCGCCATCAGCTTTGTCCGCGGGGCGCTCGGGTCGGCGGCGCGCCGAGGAAACCGCTGAGGATCGTGGAGAGCAATGTGACGTTGTCGAGGCGTCTAAGCTACCGGCCACGGGTTCCAAGCAGGACAATGCGGCCTATCGCCACGCCGCAAACAGCGATGATGGGTCATCAGCGCCAACGCCGACCTACCCCGTGCTGATGACGCCGCCAGCGGACTCGGCAGCGGTGGACTCGGCGGAGGCCCCTCAGGAAAATGCCACTGGCCGGTCCACCGGACAGGACACCTTCGCAGAGGACACTGACAGCCTTCCGGTGACCCGCCGAGAATTCTCGGCGCTCGGACCGCCACCAGCCCCAACACCACGAGCGCTGGAATGGGAGACGGTGGAAGAAGCGCCGGCCGAGCCGCGCGAAACCCAGCAGATGGGCCTAGGTGATCTGCTCGCCGAGGCGCTCGCCGCCTACCAGGAAAGCCGCGAAGTCCACGCTGACACCCGTGCTACCGGAACTGGGCCTACTGACGGTGCCAGCGCAGCTGAGGAAACCAGCCGAGACTTGCCTAGCTACGGTGCAGGAAGCACACGTTGGGCAACCGGTCTTGCCTTGGCGCCGGACACAAGTCCTGCGCAAGGAAACCAAACAGAATCCTCCGAAGCGATCACCAATCCGTTACTGCGACTACCAGATCTCACTGCGGAACCGCGATGGGCTCCCCCCGAGAGGGGTCCCCGATGGGCTCCGCCGGACAGGGGTCATCGGTCCGCCGCGGGCGATTAGTGCTGGCTGCGGTCCGATTGGGCTACTGATACGCGGGTGGCCGACTGGGAGCAGTTAGTTGGCGGTATTCACCACCGACGTGGCAGTGCGTTGGTCGGACATGGATGTTTACGGACATGTCAATAATGCCTGCGTCGTCACGCTTTTAGAGGAAGCGCGCACTGCTCTGCTCTTCGGTGAAGGCGCAATACGCGGTGCGCATACGTTGGCTTCGGGGGTGGTCGTTGTGGAACTCACGGTCCATTACCGGCAGCCGTTGGTGTATTCGGCCAGCCCAGTGCGGGTGCAGCTGTGGGTCAGCGAGCTGCGCGCTGCCTCGTTTGTCTTGGACTATGCCGTTGCGGGCTCCGATGGGTATGCGGTCACCGCGCGCACCCAACTGGCCCCCTACGACACTACGGCGGCGCGACCGCGCCGGCTGTCGCCTGCCGAACGTGAATTTTTGGCCGACTTTCAAGACGGCGAGTGACGATGGCGCAGCTGTACATTCCCGATCCCGTCGAGCGGGCTGATCTCGGCGTGTTCGTGGCCCGTGCGGTCCGGCTCGATAGCGAGGCACTCGTACGGTTACGAACCGCGGATAGCCGGCTGCACGCTTGGGTGGCCACCCCGTTCGATGCGCTGGTGACGCGTTCAGTGTGTGGTGGAGTAGATCCCAGTGATCTCACCATCAAGGCTTCAGACCTCCTTGCCGCAATGGCCGTGGTCGATGAGCCGGTGGTCGATCCCGGCCAGGTGCAAGATGCGCTGTGGCGTTGCGCGCTGCCGCCCGAACGGGGATGGCGTGCAGTGGATCAGGTGCCAGCCGAGGTGTTGGCCGACCTCGCCGACCAGGGCGCTGCGGTGGTGAGGGCCAGCGCCGGTCGACACGGCGGCCGGCCCGCAGACCTGCTGGACCAGAAAGTGATCACTGTCAGCGGAGCCGGGTTGGACATCGGAGTGCCTCTGCGCTGCCTGTTCGCCTTGTCCGGTATGGGGTTCGTGGGCAAAACTGCGGCGGAGACCGTCCGGGTATGGGCCACCGACTCCTGGCTCCGGCTGGATGCCCGCTACGGCGCCGTCTTGCGACGCCGGCGGACCGTGTTGCCGCTGCTCGTCTGACCGCTTCACTCAGGCCAAACGGGCTCAGATTAAGCACATGCCCAGTACCTGATCAGACTTACTTTTTTGGAGTTTCAACGCCTGCCGGTACAGCGACAGTGCCGAAGCCGGGCTCTCCAGGACAGTGCGACGGTCGTCGATGGTCAGACCAGGGAGTTCAGCAGGCTATTCGCGGCCATCTCCAGGTAATTCCAGAGCACCGCGCGGTACTCCTCATCGATCTCGGCTTCGTCCACTGCGGTGCGCATGCATCGCAACCAGGCATCGCGCTCGGTAGGCCCAATCCGGAACGGAGCGTGCCGCATCCGCAGGCGTGGGTGCCCCCGCGTCTCGGAATAAGTGTGCGGGCCGCCCCAGTACTGCATGAGGAACAACCGCAGCCGCTCCTCAGCAGGACCTAAATCCTCCTCAGGGTAGAGCGGGCGTAAAACCTCGTCCTTCGCCACCAACTCGTAGAAACGCCCGACGATCCGGCGAAACGTCGGCTCACCGCCGACGGCTTGGTAAAAGGTCTCTGGTGCAGCCACCTCTTCATCCTGCCTTGTGCAACCCACTTGTGGAGCAGACATCACGACGGCGGAACAGTCTGACCAGCGGGCGACGGCGTGTGACCAGTTGGCGAAGGCGGCGGGATCCCAGCATCGGCAAAAGCTTCTTTGAGACCCGCTAGCAGGGCCCGCTGGACCACCCACTGGCGTCCAGCCTGCACTTTGGCTGTGAGCCGCAGCGTCACACCGTCTGAACTGATCGACTCAATGCCGAGCACCTCCGGCGGTTCCAGCACCTCATCGGCTAGCGAGCTGCCATCGGCGGTGAGTTCCGTGGCGATGCGGCTGGCGAGTTCAGTGGATGCCGGGATGTCCGCGTCATGCCCGATAGGCAGGTCGACCACGGCCACGGAATAGTCCTGGCTGGAGTTACCAACCCGCTGTACCTCGCCATTGCGGACATACCAGACGGTGCCTTTGGTATCCCGCAGAGTGGTCACTCGCAGGCCGACTGCTTCCACCTTGCCAGTGGCTGAGCCAAGATCGACCACGTCGCCGACCCCGTACTGATCCTCAACCAGCATGAACATCCCGGATAGGAAATCCTTGACCAGATTCTGGGCGCCGAAGCCCAGGGCGATGCCCAAGATGCCGGCCGAGGCAATAATCGGTCCGAGGTTGATCCCCAGCTCGCCCAACACCAGCGTGAATGCGACGCCGTAGACCACGAAGGTCGTACCCGAGCGCAGCACTGAGCCGATCGTGCGGGCGCGTTGCGATCGGCGTTTGGACAGCAGCCCTGTACTGCGCCAGGACTCCGGTGCCCGCTCACGCAGCGGGCGCAGCAATCCGGGCGGCGGTCCCTCCGCGGTCACCTCGCTCAACCTGTTGATCATCCGGTGCGCCATCCAACGGATCAGCGCGGCCAGCAAGATGATCAACATGATGTGCAGTCCAGCGCCCACCACGGTGTCGGCGTAGCGCGATACCAGATCGTTGTGCGTGAGCTGGTAGATGCGCGCGCACCACGAGCCCTCATCGCGGGAGCAGTCTGGCTGCGCCACCAGTTGGCCAATCATCTGATAGGTACCTCCGGTCATCTGCCCGGACTGTATCTCTGGTCTGATTGCCGGCTCGGCCGGCAAAGCGCCCAGCCGATGCTGTTATCACCGACACGCGGCGCTATCTCATAGGTGCGTCATGACGGCCTTCTATGGTGGACTAGTCCCGCGAACTGGCGGAGGTGGTCGCGTGCACGACCGACAACCCAGCCCGGAGGGTCACCCAGCGGGGGCGGACCAGCAGATCGCCTCGCGCTCCGGAACCTCAACCGGGCTTCTCGAGAAAACCACCACACCTCCGGCCACCGGCCCGCCTGCTTGGGGACGTCGCCGGGTATTGCTGCTCAACGCCAGTTTTGAGCCCCTGACCGCATTGCCGTTGCGCCGCGCCGTCGTGCTGGTCGTGTGCGGCAAGGCCGATGTCGTGCACGACGACGCTGCGGGCCTGGTGCTGCACTCTGCGACTGCCAGCGTCCTGGCTCCCTCGGTGATCAAACTGGTCACCTTCGTACGGGTGCCCTACCGAGCGCGGGTGCCCATGACCCGAGCGGCGTTGATGCACCGGGATCGTTACCGCTGTGGTTATTGCGGAGCCCGCGCGGAGACGATTGATCACGTAGTGCCGCGCAGCCGCGGCGGCGAGCACTGCTGGGAAAACTGCGTGGCGTGCTGCTCCCTGTGCAACCACCGGAAGGCCGATCGGTTGCTCAGCGAACTGGGCTGGAAACTGCGGGTGGTGCCGCGCGCGCCGCGTGGACAGCACTGGCGGTTGCTGGCCACGGTGCCCGATGCCGACCCGCTGTGGTTGCCCTACCTCGGCGAGGTGGCCTGAGTTGGGGGCTCTTCAAGAGCTGCCAACCCAGGCTCGAGCTGCTTGTCACAGCTACCGACCCCGATCGCGTCCGTAGGCTGGATTCCGTGGCAGACCTGCACGAGTTGACCGCCCTGGAGCAGGCCGCAGCGGTACGCCGCCGCGAGGTCAGCTCAAGCGAGCTCGTTGAACATCATCTGCAGCGGATCCAGGACAAAAGCGATCAGTTGGGTGCGTTCGTGACGGTCACCGCTGATCGGGCGATTGATGCTGCGCGGGCCGCCGATGCACTGGTAACCCGGTCAGATCCGGCCGCGCTACCTCCGCTGCTGGGAGTGCCCACCGCGATCAAAGATCTCACCGCGACCGCCGGTGTGCGCACCACCTTCGGTTCGACCATCTACGCCCAGTACGTGCCCCGTATCGACGACGATGTCGTGGGCTTCCTCGCCGCTGCGGGCATGATCAGTCTGGGTAAGACCAGCATCCCCGAGTTCGGGCTGACCTGCTACACCGAGCCGGCTCAGCTGCCGCCTGCGGTAACGCCCTGGGACACCACCAGATCGGCCGGAGGCTCCTCCGGCGGGGCCGCCGCCGCGGTAGCCGCCGGGTTGGTGCCTTTTGCGCAAGCTAGCGACGGTGGAGGCTCGATTCGCGGACCCGCGGCGGCGTGCGGTTTGGTCGGGCTCAAACCGAGTCGTGGGCGCATATCCCGCGGACCGGTGGCAGGCGATGTGACTTTGCTCTCAGTGCAAGGTCCATTGGGCCGCACTGTCGAAGACGTCGCCGCGCTGCTTGATGCCATGGCGGTACCGTGCCCTGCCGAACCGGTGATTGCACCGCCGCTACCGCCGGGACAAAGTTTTCTTGAGCGCTGCCGCGTGGAGCCTGGAAGGCTACGCATTGGCCGCTACGCCGACTCCCCACTACCCGGTGTTGAGCTGGTCCCGGAGTGCCGTCGGGCCTGGGAAGATACCGCTATCCTGCTCGCTGATTTGGGTCATGAGGTGGTCGACACCAGAACGCCTTTTAATCAGGAGATATTGTTGCCGTCATTTGAAAAATTATGGGCGGTGGGCGCGACGTTGATGCCGGTGCCAGAAAGGGCACAGGGTGCGCTGCTGCCCTTCACCCAGTGGTTACGAGCGCAGGGAACTGTGGTCAGCGGGCCGGAGTTGCTGCAGGCAATGGGGCAAGTCCAAAGCGCGGGCCGGGCCGCTATCAAAGCGCACGCAGAATTCGATGCGGTAGTCACGCCCATTTTGGCCCAGCTTCCCCGGCCAATCGGCTGGTTCACTTCGGTGTCCCCGCCGGAAAATTTTGAACGGCAAAAACGTTTCATCCCTTACGCTGCCCTATACAACGTGACAGGCCAGCCCGCCATCTGCCTGCCGATGCACTGGACCGACGACGGACTCCCGGTAGGTGTGCAGCTGGTAGGCCGGCCTGCCGGAGAAGCCGCGCTGCTTGCGCTGGCTGGGCAGCTTGAGCGTGCTCGCCCGTGGGTGCACCGCAGACCGCCTACCTGGTGAGGCACCGGTTGGCGCCGGTCAGCTACCGTGATCTCGTGACATCGGTGGAAGTCGTCCTGATCCTGGCGGGTGTGCCGCTGGCCATCATGGTTGTGTTGGGGCTGCTGACGCTGCGGACAATGTTCGCGCGACCGCGCCGCTACCGTCCCGGCGATAAGTGGAGTTATCCCCCGGTGTTGTGGACGGCGCATCCGGAGGCTTGGCGCAACGGCATGGCCAGCCGGCACCACCGTGGCGGATCCGGTGGAGCCCGTGGAGGTGCCCGTGGTAACTGGTAACGATCACCATGCGGATCCGGTGCGGCGTGGGCATCAGCAGGACAACGGGTACCAGCCGGAGCTGGCGCCCGGTGAGGCAGTCGTTGGCACGGGACGGATCTCTGCCGCCCGGCAAGTCCGGCCAGTGTTGCGCATGCTGCCCTTCACCCGCTCGCAGCTGGCCACGCTGGACGACATGCTGGTCTGGGCCAGCCGCAGCGCACGTTTGCACTTCGGGATTTACCTCGGCGATCTAGGTCCGGACACCCGGACCCGGGCCGAGGAGTTGCACGATTCGCTGGGGGAGCGGGCAGAAGATGCCGTGCTCGTGGCCGTCTCGCCTGGCCAACGAGTCGTTGAGGTGGTCACCGGTTGCAAGGCCGCGAATCGCCTTCCCGATCGTGGCTGCAAGCTGGCGGTGGAAAGCATGATCTCCTCGTTCAAGGGCGGGGACCTCGCGGGCGGCCTGAGTTCGGGCCTGCGAATGCTGGCAGATCACACGGAGTCGTGAGTTACGGGGGCGAGCTATAGCTTGCCCCCGTAACTCATCAGCTGGCTGCGTCGTGAGCTCGGGCAGCCAATGCCCGCATAACTCCGGCCTGCCCCTCTGAAACTAGCCGGCGCAGCGCGGGCGGGTGTTCACTCATCTCCAGCCAGGTGTTCGCCGCGTCGACACAGCGTTGCTCGACGACCCAGGACGGAAACAGTCCGAGGACGCAGGATTGGGCCCGCTCGGAGGTTCTCCGGTTCCACACCTCAGCGATCTCCGCGAAATATCGATCCAGGTAGGGCGCCAGTAGCTGCTTTTGCGCGGGATGGTTGAACCCCCCGATGATCGACTCGCTGATGGCGTTGGGCAGCTCATCATCACGCATTGCCCGTTCCCAGGCGCGTTCCTTGTCGGCGGGAGTAGGCAAGAGCGCCCGAGCTCGCTCGGCTTGCCGGCGCCCGGTCGCGGTGGGATCGCGCTCCTGCTCGGCGCGGATCTCGCTATCCGTCACGATGCCATGAGCGGCGAGAGCCTGCAGCAATCGCCAGCGCAGGTCGGTGTCCACCATCAGCCCCTCGGGAACACCATCGCCGGTCAACCAACCGGCCATCGCATCCAGCTCGGGCTTGCCTAGCAGTGCCACGGTCAGCGCGTTCACCAGAGCCAGCTGGTGGTCGGATCCGGGTGCTGCGGTGCCGATGAGGCCCATCAGCGTGCTGGTGAACCGAGGCCAGCCGTCCTCGCTCGCCCAGGTTGGGTCGGCGTAAGACGAGAGGGCGAGCTGCGCCTGCGCCAACAACCGCTGCACCACGCCCACCTCAGTCTCAGCGGGCAATCCGTTCAACACCACCGCGATAAAGTCCCTGGCCTTGAACTCGGCGTCGCGAGTCATCTCCCAGGCCGCCGACCAGCACAGGGAGCGCGGTAGCGACTCAGTGATGTCGTCGATCCGGTTGACCAGCGTCGCCAGGGATGCCTCGTCGAGTCGCATCGCGCAGTAAGTGAGGTCATCGTCGTTTACCAGCACCAACCGACCTGCGGGCACGCCGACCAGCTCCGGGACCTCAGTACGTTCGCCGCTGACGTCGAGCTCCACGCGGTGGGTGCGTACCAGCGGTTCACCGGCAGCGCCGTCGTAGACACCGACTGCGAGGCGGTGGGTGCGTAGTTCTCCAGCCCCCGGGCGGGCGCCGCTTTGCAGCACTGCGAACGACGCGAACGACCCGGCATCATCAATGGTGAATTCCGGCCGCAAGGTGTTGATTCCGGTGGTCTCCAGCCATTGCGCGCTCCAGCCGGACAGATCGCGACCGGATGCCTCTTCCAGCGCGGCCAGCAGGTCGGTGAGCGTGGCGTTACCCCACGCGTGGCGAGTGAAGTAGATCCGCAGGCCGGCGAGGAACTCGTTGAGCCCGACATAGGCGACCAGCTGGCGAAGCACGCTGGCGCCCTTGGCGTAGGTGATGCCGTCGAAGTTCACCTCGACCGCGGCGACGTCGGGCATGTCGGCGGCGATCGGGTGGGTCGAGGGCAGCTGGTCCTGCGCGTACGCCCACGCCTTCTCGGTGTTGGCGAACGTCGTCCAGGCGGTCGTGTACTCGGTGGCCTCGGACTGGCACAGCGTGCTGATGTAGGTGGCGAACGACTCGTTGAGCCACAGGTCGTCCCACCAGCGCATGGTCACGAGGTCGCCGAACCACATGTGCGCCATCTCGTGCAGCACGGTCTCGGCGCGCCGCTCGTAGGAAGCGCGGGTCACCTTGCTGCGAAAGACGTAGTCCTCGAGGAACGTGACGGCACCCGCGTTCTCCATCGCACCGGCGTTGAATTCCGGTACGAACAGCTGGTCGTACTTGCCGAAGGCATAGGGCACGCCAAAGTGCCTGTGGTAGAAGTCGAATCCCTGCTTGGTCTGGGTGAACAGCCGCTCGGCGTCCATGAACTCGGCTAGCGTGGCCCGGCAGTAGATGCCCAATGGGATCTCGCCGTGCTCATCGATGTAGGTGTCGTCCCAGCGCGCGTACGGTCCGGCGATCAGCGCCACCAGGTAGGTGCTCATCCGGGGCGTGGTGGCGAATGTGTGTACGCCGTTTCCAGCGCTGGCGACGACACCGTTGGAGACGACCTGCCAGTCCGGGGGCGCGGTGACCGACAGGTCGAAGGTGGCCTTGAGGTCGGGTTGATCGAAGCAGGCGAACATCCGCTTGGCATCAGCGGTTTCAAACTGCGAATACAGGTAGACCCCACCGTCGACCGGATCGACGAACCGATGCAGGCCCTCGCCGGTATTGGAATAGCGGCAGTCCGCATCGACCACCACGACGTTGTGGTCGGCCAGTCCGGTCAGCGCAATGCCGGTCGCCTCGTCGTAGCCCGAGATGTCGATGTCGATGCCGTTGAGAGTCGCGCTGTGCACGGTTTCGGCAGCGATGTCAATGACGGTGTCCGCGCCGGCCAGCGCGTCGAACTCCACCGTCGTGGTGGACCGGAAGGTGCGTTCGCTGGGCCGGCCATCGCCGTCAGTGAGATCCAAGATGATGCGGTAGCTGTCGACGGTGAGCAGCGCGGCGCGTTCAACAGCCTGTTCACGGGTGAGGTTGGGAAGG
>JAFAWY010000099.1 GCA_019241525.1 Pseudonocardiales bacterium | reverse complement strand
GAACCGTGTCACTGATGCGTCTCCACAATAAGACACCGTTCGGATCTTCACATCGCCTCATTACCAATCTGTGTCAGATCTTTGGGAAAGTGCCGTAAATTGCTCGGGCCCTGCAAGTACGCACCGCGTCGGGATGATTTAGGTCGTGGGGACTTGGGCCGCTGCCGCGGATGGTGGGCCAGGCCAGCACATCGTGGCCCCGGCAGCACACCGCGCAGACGCCGCAGCGCACGCACCACCGAATCCCCGCTTAACTCAGTGAAATTATGATTTCTGAAAGTTGCTGACGGCGCTTGTGCTTATCTCGGTTCGCCAGGCACGGATTTACTCGCCGGTGGATCGGGTGTCGTCGGGTGAGGGCTATCGTGATGGCCGTGACCTACGCCGTCGGTGAGCAGCCTCCCGGGCGGGACCCGCTGGCGCCGGGTGCCTCGCCGGGTGCTATTCGGGCTGCGTTGCTACCCGAGGATCAGGCCGTGTTTGATGCGGCCTACGGCGCGGCGCTGGACGCGGTGAGAGAAAGCCTCGAGTTGGCTGTGTTGTTTGCCCTGCTGGAGCGCTGGAGGCGCATCGCGGTGTTGCAGGCCGACCGGGACAACTTCTGCCGGGTGGTTCGCCGGGTGGCCGAACTGCGCACCGGGCAGCCGGTGCCGGCTGATGAGCCGCTGTCGGTGACGCGCGCTAACGCCGGCCTGTAGCCGGTGTATCAAATCACCGTTGATGGCCACACCCAACAGCAGCTCGACGCCTTGCCCGCCCAGGGGCAAGCCGCCTGGCGAGAGCTGCGTGCGGTGCTCGAGGTCGCACCGTGGAACGGCGAACCGCTGCACCCCAAGACCCCGGACGGCGTATTGACCTGGCAGTTTGGACCTGATCAGGAAGGGCTGGCGTACTACCTGGTCATAGAGCATGCCCGACAGGTCGCCGTGCTCCAGGTGCACTGGTTTGGCTAACCCGGAAGACCAACCCGCATCGCCGACAGCCGACAAACGCGTCCGGTAGTAGAAGCCGCAATGGTTCAAGATCCGATAAGTCGTGGTCGTGTTATGACATTTGTCGTCTTTGTCGGGTTCGCGTGGGCGTGCAGCATGCCCCCACGGTGAGCAGATCAAGGCGCTCGGGAGACACACACCTCCCGGTCAGCCGATGGGCATCGAACAACACCTCGTCCTCGAAGGTGACATGACACCCTCGGCAATGCGCCCGCTGCACACCCCGCCACGATGCAGCACACCCTGTGCACGCAGCCACCGCAGAGGCGGGATTGTACCAAGGCATCGGCACAGTAGAACACTGTCCCCCGCACGGACCCGGTAACGACACGACTCGGCCGCGACCCGAATAGCTGCTCAAGGCCTCCAGTGCATAGCGCGTCGGGCCGGTATGGACCCGCCGCCGTAGGCGATGATCTCAGCTCCCAACGGCTGTTAGCCGGGATTTGGCCATTATCCCGCCCAATACCGCGGCGATCTGCACGGGCGTCACCGCGGTACCGGGGGTGCTAGGACGCAGGTCGACGATGTCGAGGCGGTGGCCGGTGTAGCGGTCTGGGTCGTAGGTGACCACGATCGCGGAGGCTGCCCGGGCCTCGTGGATGACTTGCGCGATTTCCAGGTCGCCGGCGGTTTTTGGCGCCGCTGGCTGCGGTGCCGACTTCCATCGCGCCCAGCGCTAGTGGCAGCACGCTCAGTGAGTCATCGCGGTCGTAGATCCGTCGAGCACGGATCGGGCGTGGCGGCGCGCGGCTTGGTAGTCGGCCGAGTCGGGGTCCACCTCGCGGCGGCGCAGCACCTGCTCGGCGATGTCCCCGCGTCGTTGGTAGGCCTCCCGGGCCCCGGGCATCGCCCGGTCGAGCTCGGCCGCGCACCAGCATGGTCACCAAGGCGTTGGCCGACTGGCCGCGCTCCAGCGCCAGCCGCCGCAGCAGGTGCCGCCGGGGCGGATGGATCGTGGTCTCGACCGTCCCGGGAGGACCGATTCCGGGACGGGTGCAGAGCTAGGTGCTTGGTGGTAGGGCGTAGCCGAGCGTTTGCACGGCCTTGCGGAAGGCGGTGTCGTGTTCCACCGGTACGGCGAGATGGCGGTCACCGACGGGCCGACATAGTGTCGAGGTTTTGCGGTCCCGAGCGATCATGACTGCGAGGGCT
>JAFAWY010000144.1 GCA_019241525.1 Pseudonocardiales bacterium | reverse complement strand
CGATCTGCTGTCTCTAGCGGCGGCGTTGATGCTCTACCTAACGCGCCGGGCCTCATAACCCAGAGGTCGGCGGTTCGAATCCGCCCCCGCTACTACCGCAGAGGCCTCTGACCAGCTGGTTCAGGGGCCTCTCGTAGCTGTAGGGCGCTCCCTCGACCGGAGATCGTCCACGTGGCGTCGGCGGCGTCAATGGCGCCTAACGGCGTCGCACGGCGATGGCGCAAGCGCCACCATTGACCCCACCAACGCGAGGAGTAAGGCGGCCAGGAGAGGGAGCAGACACGAGCAGCATGCGTCCGTTTGCGCTCGTCTTCCGTGCGACCAAGATCAGGCCGTCGCCAGGCCGTCAGACGTCGGGCAGCAGTGAGAATCCGTGAGAACTACCGAGATGTCTTTCTCCTGTTCATCGGCTGTTTCAGGGGTAATTCACGAGGTCGGCCCCGACCAGGCGAAAGATCACCCAGATCTATGAAGGCACCAACCAGATCCAACGCCTGGTCATGGCCCGTGCCCTGCTCAACGGCTAGATCAACGATCAAGATTGAGACTCCGAGATCCGACGGCGACGTTGGGGCCTTCGTGGGGCCCTGCCACTTTCCGGCGGCGAGCACACCGTCGATCGCCAGCCGAGCCCGCTCGTAGCTCGACGGCACGAGGGTGGATGTATGTACGCAAGGTGAAGCCGGGGTCGGAGTGACCTAGGTACTCGGCCAGTTCCTTGATGGACACGCCCTGCGCCAGCAGCGTCGAGGTATACAAGTGCCGTAGCGCGTGCATGCCGTCTGCCCGGTTGCGGTATTCCACGCCCGCTGCGCGAAACGCACCCTGCCACCCGACCTTGTTAAAGCAGCCGCCCTTATACAACCGGCGACCGCCTCCGGTCAGCAGGAGCCGGACCCTGACCTCCTTGCCGCTGACGAGCTCGGCCGACAGAAGGTACGGAATGTTGCCCCCGGGACGCCGCGTGGTCAGGTTGCGCCCAGTCGACGGGATGGCACACCAGTCTGAGCGTGCAAGATCGCCCGACAACAGCAAGACACGTAACCTTTGGTCCGCCTCCGCGCGACCCCTGGTGCTAGGGCGCGAATAGGGCGCGAACAGCCGTAAACAGCCGGACATGACCAGACAGCGCCGGCCACCATGAAAGGCGGCATGCTCAGCGCGTTAATGTGCGGCGATCATGCGGAAGTGAGGGCGGGTATGTTTCTTTCATTCAGCGGCCACTTTGCCACCGCCACCGCCGCTACTTTTTGCCACCGGCACCGCCACCACCTTTGCTGCCGGAACTGCCACCACCTTTGCTGCCGGCACCGCCACCACCAGTACTGCCGGCGCTGTGACCGCCGCTGACGGTGGCGCTGCGACTACCACCGGTACCGCCACTGCCACCGGCACCGGCACCGGAGAATTTATGCCCGCTGGCACTCTGGGAGGTTCCACCGGCGCTCGTGCTCCCGTAAGCGGGAGCCTTTGATCCGCTAGGGCTTCCCATAGTGCTGCTGCGGTTGGGAGCCGGTGCTGGCTGGTTTGCGTGGTTGCCCCCGCTAACTCCGGCTGGCGAGGCTTGGCTGTTCCTGAGAGCCGGGGGGTTGTTCTGAGAGGTGGGGTCGCCGGTAGGCGATGCGCTCGGAGTAGGAGTGCTGTCCTGGCCATGATGCAGCTGCGCTAGCAGCTGCGCCAGCCGTTCGAGTTGCTCGCGCTCATACTCAGATCGCGGGTCTGGATCACGATCTGGAGCTGGCGGCCGTGAGTTTGTCGGCCCTGATTGATAGCCCGGTGCGGGATAGCTCACCCCGGGGCGCCGGGGAGCCTGGTCTGCTGAGGGTGGCTCGATTCGCAAGGTCGGACCTGCGACGCCGCCAGGTGGCGCCCCTGCTGGAGCGAGAGCAGGAAGCTGTACCGGCACAGCTGGGACTGCCAGCGCCCGATCCGCGAGCAGGGTTACTGGCCCGCGCGCAGGACCTGAATTTACCGGGGGCACCGTACCTGGTTGGCCAGCGAGCGGCGCTGGATCGTCGTGGTGTTCCGGTACTGCCGGTACTGCAGCGGCACCGGCGTGGTCACTCGCTGGTGGCGCAGCCGGCGAGTCCGAGGATCCGATGGACGACAGAAGCGGGAGCGTAAGTCCAGCGACAAGGGCAACGCCAGCAACCAGCGACATGCCGAGCGCCACGTCGGTACTTGCTCGCCGTTGCCCGGCTCTGCGTGGCCGGGGCGGGGTGGCGCGGGTTGCCGGTCGAGCCGGTGGACGTTGCGGCGGTGGGATTGGGGTCGCGGCGGTGGCGTTGGGGGTGTGCCGCGGTGGTTGCGGGGGTCGGATCGCCGGCAGGGTAGCGGCGATGTTGTCGGGGGTGTGCCGCGGTGGTTGTTCTGGCTGGGGTGTTGGCCTGGGTGTGGGTGGGGAGGGTTGTTGGGCCTGGTCGGGGGTGGGCTGTGGGGGTTGTTTTGGAGTAAGGGGTGCCGGCGGTGGGGTTGGGGTCGTCGCGGCGATGTTGTCAGGGGTGTGCCGCGGTGGTTGTTCTGGCTGGGGTGTTGGCCTGGGTGCAGCTGGGGAAGGCTGTTGCGCCAGGTCAGGGGCACGCTGCGGAATCGGTTCTGAGGTGATGGCTGGGGAGGGTTGTTGGGCCTGGTCGGGGGTGGGCCGCGGTGGTTGCGGGGGTCGGATCGCTGGCGGGGTTGTGGTGGTGGGGTTGGGGGTGTGCCGCGGTGGTTGGGGTGTCGGCTGCGTGGGTGCAGCAGGGGAAGGCTGTTGCACCAGGTCAGGAACGTGCTGCGGGAGCGGTTCTGAGGTGATGGCTGGGGAAGGTGGCGGTGCGGCAGCGGTGGTCTCATGGTGAGTGCGCCGCAGCGGTTGGTCTATCCGGAGTGCGGCTCCAGCAACCGTGCATTGCTGCGGCATGCCTGCTCCGGCGCCGTCGAGATCATCGACGGTTCTCCGGAATATGCCCCGCCACCCTCGCTGCCGAGCCAGGCGACGGCCCCGACGACCATGAGCGCTTCGGTTTCTCGGAATAGGATCCGGCATCTTCAGCTCCGGCTAGCTCCAGTGACCAATGATAGTGATGCTGGTGCGAACACAGCCCCCTCTGTGGGCGCAGCCTTCAAAGGGGCCAGGTCACCGACGCCGGTGACTCCGTCAATACCGCACGTCGCGCACTCCGGCGAATAGCTCACAGCCGCTGGAAATGCCCGCTGAGCTTGCGCGTCGTAAATGACCAGCTTTGGTGTGCCCGGTGCGTCCTCTGACCCCATGGACAGAACGCGAACGGCTAGCGCGACCTGCATTGATGCTACGGCGCCATTCAGGAATATCACCGATGGTGCGGCTTCTTCGGTGCCGTAGCCGTGAGCTCGTTCGTATTCCTGCACCGCAGGGGGTGCTAAATCGAAGGCCGCTCGCTGCGGGTGAATAAAACCGCGACATTCGAGGCATCCGAATCCCGGTGCAACCACCTGAACCTGGCCGCCAAGTTTCGCGGCAAGATCGTCAGTACCAGGTCTGGCGCCGGAGCCTGCATCGATAAGCGGAATGACATAACGAATGGATAGATGGTTCAACGACAGGCGTGCACCATGCCCATCAACACAGCCCAGCAACAGGTCAGCCGATTTTGCCTGGTCCAGAGCTACGTTGTCCAGAAGGGGGGCTGCTACGGTGGCCACCCCGAGATTAGGCGCTACCCGATCGATAAGGTCTCGAAAGACGTCGACCTTGTACCGTCCGACGTCCCCTGGTCCGGCGCCGATGAGGCGATTGAGGTTACTGACCTCCACCCGATCAGGATCAATGAGAATGAGGTGGCCGACGCCGAGGTAGGCAAGTTCTAAGGCAACGAACGAGCCAAGCCCGCCTAGGCCGACGACGGCGACCCGTGCTTTTGAGAAGGCCTCTTGGATGGATGCTCCGAGCAGCGGAAGCTGGCGGCTGTGCCGTACTTCCGGCGAGTGGACATCGTTGGGTGCAGACGTTGATGAGGGAAGGTGGTGTAGGACCGGTGAATCGCCGCAGCCACCAACGATTGTCACCTGGCGCACTGGCAGGATCGCTCCGCTAGTGCGCTGGTAGTAATGAGCGTCCAAGCTGTTCTGACCGACAACTATCGTGGCATGATAGAACGGCTCGGGCAATATGGACGCCAGACGTGGCATCTTGAGGCGGTCATTGGACCAGTCAATGCCGCTAAAAGTGGTCCGCGGTCCCGAGTCAAAAGGATGTGAATGGACCTCGATGAGGCTCCAGCCCTCCTGCCGGCACCTGGTCAACGCATCTGCGACGAACTGGCCCTGTGGCCCGATGGCTGACGGTGACTGGTGAGCTAGATCCGTACGTCGAGCGAGAAGTAGCTCGTGACCTATCAAACGTATTCGACTTGCCGAGACGTTGGGCGCGGCGAGGATGAATGCCAACTGCTCATTATTATTCCATCGTTCGGGGCCTGCGTTGGTGGGTAGCAGGTGGTCGCGCAATCGCAACCACAGGCTTGAGCTTAGTACGATGTCGTGCACCTCAAGTGCCATCGTCATGCTCCACTCAGGGTGCGTCGATCGCGGAATATAGCTGCAATGAGGTTGAGATAGGTGACCAAATTATGTCCGTGCATTAAATCAGCACCGCCTGCTGGTCGCCAGCCGATGAGGTGCACACAGAAGTGTCCCCACCCGCGATCAAGGTGCTCCCGGTCGCTGCTCGGTCCCCGCGTGAAAAAATGGTTTATCGGTTGCCCTTTGCTGGTACGGAGGTCGTAGTCTGTCCAGAACCATTCTGGCGGCACAGAAGGGTAGCCGGGAGTGCCGTGCGGAATATCGATGAGCACTTCGATATGGGTCTTGTTCCAGCCCGGCGAGATCGGGAATCGCTCGACGTAGAACCAGGTGCCGCTCTCGGTGTCGAACCGTACGCTACCGAACTGTTGTGACAGATATATCGCTTCGGTTTTGAGTCGGCTCAGTCGTCGTCGAGTTTCGAGATCCTTTGTCACGACGGCGTCATCCCGACTGTTCAGGGCCCCCATACGTGAACGGTGTCACGACAGAGTAGTCGACCGCGTTGGCGGGCAGCGGCTTGTTGTCTTCAATCTTTACGATCTGACCGTCTGGCATGCTAGCCATTACCCAGTCTGACAGAACGCTTCTACTGTGGCGCTTGAGGTCTGCGGCAGTCGGCCGCTCCTCGCGCACGTCAACAACCTCGCCGTTGACGATGTAGTTGCCCATCTCAGCCTCCTGATTCGTTACTCAGAGCCACTTTTTGTCACTCGAAGCATGCTGCCCCACTGGAGACTCGGCTTAGTAGTGCAGCGTCACTCGGCGGCTGCTTGAAAGGCTTGCTTGATGGATTGCAGCCGCTGTCGAGGGATTCAATGCTTCGTGCTGCCATAACCCCCCTGCCGGGTCGTCCGTATAGGGTTCATCGTGCTGCGGCAAAGATCTGTTACGTATTCCGCGAGTCAGAACGGAAAGTTATGACGCGCATACGCAGCGGATCTTCCGATGCGTTTAATGTTCTGTATGTTCTGTTTGCTTGTGAGAATCGGCTCCAGCCTGCTTTGGCTCGTCACCCTCCCGGCCCACCGGTGTGCCCGAAAGGCGGTGCCCGGCGGCCTAGCGCGTGCCATGCAGGCGGTGCAAGCGCCGACCTACCACGTCAGGGGTGCAAGGCTGACATCGCTAGCCAACTGTCCCAGGGCACGGTCCAGTCGTAGATGTCACCGTCAGCACCAGTCATCGGAGTCGGGCTGTTGGTGACCTCAACAGGATCGCCGAAGATAGCCGAGTTGTAGTACTCCTGTGCGTTGGCGGTGGACAGGTTTATGCACCCGTGCGTCACATTGGATGAGCCTTGCACGCCGGTGGTCTCAGGGTTGGCATGGATGAATTCCCCGTTGTTGGAAATTCGCACCGCCCAGTGCTCGGGAATGTTCACATATCCATAGGCACGGTTGGACATCAGCACCGTCTGCGCCTTATCCATCACCACGTGGATACCGTTGGTGGTGTTGCGATTGGGATCAGAACTCAGCCCGTAGCTAGCCGGAAAGTTCATAACCTCCTGGCCGTCCCGAATGACGATCATTCGGTGGCTGTTGACGTCCGCTTTGACAATCTGGGCGCGGCCGATGGTGAACTGGGTGCTAACGTCTTCCCGGCCGTAGGAACCATCGCCGAAGTTGACGCCGTAGAGCTTGGCGGTGACGGTGACTTTGGTACCGGGTTGCCAGTAGTCCCTGGGTCGGTAGTGCGCTCGGGAACCGCCATTGTCGTCGGGCAGCCAAGCCCAGGATCCTTCGATGGGCACGGACGTCTGTACCTGCATTGCGCGCTCGACGGCGGCCTTGTCGGCCACATGGTCGTCGAACTGCAAGATGATCGGTGCGGCGATGCCGACGGTCTCCCCATCGCCGATGTTCAGCGTTGCGTGGGGTTGTTCCTGTGGCGTGACCGTACTGAACGAGCCGGTAACGGGCACGGAAAGATGATCAGGGCCAGCTGCGGTGCCGCTCCACGTGTAGGTCTTCGCGTAGCCCAATGGCTCTGTGCTGGTCCAGCTGCGCCGGTCCGCGCTCACCGTTCCGGCCACCGCCTTGCCATCCGGGTTGGTCAGCGCAACTTGCAGCAGGGTGCCGCCGGTAACCCGCACCGAGACCGGCGTTGTCGGGTTGACGTTGGTGGCCTTGTCCCCGGGCAGGGTACTGACGTGCGCTTCCGGGCGCGGGGCAGCGCTCGGCCCTAGCGGTCCAGCTGGCGCTGCTGAGCATGCCGCAACCAGCACCAACAGGACAAGCAACATCAACACGCGCCGCATGGTTTCCCGCCGAATCTGCCCGAATCCCCCTCGGGACACCTTATCGCGGCCATGTGTCACATCGGTGGCAAACCACGGTGCCGGCACCCAAGTGGCTTGCGCTCGCCGTGACCGATCAGCGCTCAGCTGGCCCGGCGTAGCGGCGGCACCTCGACGCCTACGGTGACCGTCACTCGTTCGGCTGCGCACCGGTGCGGCAGCGCGGCGAGATTTGTGCTGGTGCACTGGACCAGCGATGCGCCGGCGGTGAGCACCGCGAGCAAGATCCCGCCAGGTATCTCGGTGTCCCAGCACGTGGTGCACAGCAGGCGGTCCTCGGCGGCCAGGCCCAGCGCGGTGGCCTGCGCTCGCGCCGTGGCGAGCACCGTCTCAGCGCCCGGGCTCGATCCAGTGGGTCGAAAGGTGTCGCCATGTACCCGGACTTCGGTGGCGAAGTCCCGCACTCCCGGCGGCAGTCCGGCGATTCCTGCGCCCAAGGCGTCCAACCCGACCGCGACCAGTTCGTCTGATTGAGCAACCTCGCCAATCTGGTCGACTCCGCACAGGGCGACGGCGGCGCCAGTGGCCACGGTGACCACCGTCGCGCCGCACCACCAGGCGCCTAGCAGTACCCCGGCGGTCTGCCAGTGTGGTGGCAGCAGCACCGCGACCGAGTCACCAGGCTGGATATCCAGCTCATCACGCAACCAGTTGGCGGTCTTGGCTGCCCAGTTGGCCAGCGTTGCACCCGATAGTTCCACCCGGCTGCCGGCGGCGTCGTCGTAATGGGTGATCCGAGGTCTGGCTGGATCCGCACGCAGCAAGGAACCCAGGACCTGGTCGGTGATGGTCATCGATTGCGAAGTTTAACTGGGGTACCAGGCCCGCGATCCCCGCGTCGCCGATGGGGCCAGGCGGATCAGAATTTGAAGCCGGGTTTAAGAGACGCAGGGCACCTTGCCGCCCACCATGGTCGGTCGCGGCAGCGGTGGGGCGGGTGGGACTGTAGTCGCCGGCGCTGGCCTTGACGTGCGCTCGACATACGCGGCATCCGGGATCGTCCGCGCGGCGCCGTCGGCTCGCGCGGTGCCAGTCGGTTCCAGCAATGCGCCGCCGACCCGCCGTTTGCGCGACCCTGAATAGTCCTTGCCGAGGTAGACCTGAACCGTCCCCGCGCTGAGGTTGGCGTCCTCCTCGGTCGGCAGGCCGCCCAGCGCATCGGCCACGAGGCGGCCCGCCTCCGTGCTGTCGGCTGGGTAACGCACCACACTGCTGGCTCGCGTCGCACTGTTACCGACTGAACCCTGGCCGAACCCTTGTCCGGTGAGCTGCTCGGACACCGATTTGGCCAGCCCGGACACCGCCGCGCCGTTGAATACGTCAACAACGATCGCCGCTGCCGGCGGCGGTCCTACCGTGGTGCTCGTCGGCGGTTCGACGGCTTGCGCAACGAAGGCGCGCACGGCCTGTGGATCGACGTTGAGCACCGAGCCATCGGTGTCGCTGTCGCCGTCACCGAGAACCGGAATGGTCTCAAACACCACGTTGCCGGCGGTCAGCCCCTGCATCCGGGTAGCAAAATCAAGTACGTCGAAACCTTCGTCAAGCACCAGTGACTGCCGGGCGACATTGATCAGTTGCCGGATCCGGCTGGGGTTCGCCAGCGTCCCGGCGGTCAAGATTTTGCTCGCCAGCGAAGCCAGGTAGGCCTGCTGGCGCACGATGCGGTCTAGGTCACCCCGGGGTAGTCCGTGCCGCTGCCGGACAAAGGCCAGCGCGTCCGGCCCCGCGATCAGTTGCGGGCCGGCGGGGAAGTTGGCGCCGGAGAATTTCTCGTGAACCGCTGCCCGCAGGCATACGGGAACCCCGCCGACGGCGTCGGTGAGCAACGCGAAGCCGAGCAGGTTGATCTCCGCATAGTGGTCGATGCCAACCCCGGTGAGGTCCTTGACGGCCTCCAACAGTTCCTTCCGGCCAGCGGCAACGGACTCGGCGCGTACCGTTGCTGCATCGGCGCCCTGTGCTACGAGACGTTCTGCGGTTGCACTCTTGGCGCGGGTGAAGGCGGAGTTGAGCTTGTGCCTGCCGTACCCGTCAGGCAACTCCACATACAGATCCCTGGGCAGGGAGATTGCTACCGCGTGCTGCCCATCGTTCGGGATCCGCACCAAGATCATGGTGTCAGTGAGCTCGCCCTCGTTGTCACCGGCGCGCAGCTGCGCCAGGACCTGCCGAGGCAACGGGTTGTCGTGAGCATCTGTCCGGCTGTCCAGACCCACCAAGAGGATATCCGTGGCCTTGTCCGGAGGCGCCGCACCGATCACATCGGTGGTGCTCATACCTTGGTGTAGATCCCGGAAAGTGCTCCATCCGTAGCCGGTGACCAAGAACACCAGCGCGGACAGCAGCGCGACGGCCACCTTGGCAAGCTGCCACCCCCAGGGGGACCGCCGCCGCGAAGGAGGCCCGACCCGGCGCCGTGACCGTGGGATGCTTGGCACACGGTCACGCGGCGGCTTACCGTGCCAGTCGGTGCCGCGCTGCCGCGCCCGGCGCCGCGTCGAACCAGGCCGATCGGGTCTCCCGCCGGAGCCGCCCGACCGCCCTGGCCTGTCGTGCACAGATGCCCTCCTGCGTCCTCCGACTCGATGATGTGGCGGCAGTGCCAGGTTATGGGCCAGGCCATGGGGCCGGTAATGGCCCCGACCGTTCTCCCATCCCATAGCTGTGTAGTCCAGACGTGTGAACCCCTGGTCAGGTTGCTATGGGAGACTCGAACGTCATTAAGTCGGGACTGCCTGCGAACATCAGGAGGGGCACCGTTGCGGTTGCTGGTCACCGGGGGCGCAGGATTCATCGGATCGACTTTCGTGCGCCGGGTGCTCGACGGCCGTGAACCGGCGTTGGCCGGAGCCGACGTCGTAGTTCTGGACAAGCTGACCTATGCCGGTAATGAACAGAACCTTGCTCCGGTAGCGACTCACCCGGCGCTGCATTTCGTGAAAGGCGATATTACCGACGAATCCCTGGTGACCGATTTGATGGCCGGCGTCGACGCGGTGGTGCATTTCGCGGCGGAATCGCACGTCGATCGTTCAATCCTGGGCGCCGACCCATTTGTGGTGACCAACGTGCTCGGCACCCAGATCCTGCTCCAGGCTGCTCTGGACTTCGGCGTGTCGCGGTTCGTGCACATTTCTACGGACGAAGTCTACGGATCCATCGAGTCCGGTTCCTGGCGGGAAGACCATGTGCTGGAGCCGAATTCGCCCTACTCGGCATCCAAGGCGAGTGCCGACCTGTTGGTCCGGGCGTATGCGCGGACGCATGATATGGACGTCCGAATCACCCGCTGCTGTAACAATTATGGGCCTTACCAATATCCGGAAAAAGTGATTCCGTTGTTCGTCACCAATCTCCTCGAAGGGCTGCCGGTGCCACTGTACGGCGACGGGCTCAATGTGCGGGAATGGATACATGTCGACGACCATTGCCGGGCTATCGCGCTGGTGCTTCAGCATGGTCGGGCGGGTGAGATTTACAATGTCGGTGGTGGCATTGAACTGACCAATACCGAACTTACCCGCTTGCTGCTGGAGGCCATGGGTGCAGACTGGTCGCGCGTGCAACCGGTGGCCGATCGCAAGGCCCATGACCGCCGGTATTCCTTGGACTGGACCAAGATCCGCACCGAACTCGGGTTTACGCCACAGGTCAACTTCGCCCAGGGATTAGCCGACACGGTCCGCTGGTATGCCAACCATCGGGACTGGTGGGAGCCGTTGAAGGCGGCCTGAATAGCGGACTAGTGTTTTGCGGCCCGGATGACGCTGGCTGGTAACTTGGCGTGCATGATCATGACGTTGTAGGCCTTGTATTGGGTCATGGTGAAGTACAGGTCGGGGCCGTCCGAATCGGGGTTGAGGAATCCGCCGTAGAGGTCGGGATACTCGTTCGCGGTGGCGACCGGAATCTCCGCGCTCCATGGACCGGTCGGGCGTGGGGCGAGGCGCAACACGATTGCCTTGCGGGATTCGTCCAAGTACATCATTTCCCAATTGTTGAGCGTCTTGTCGAAACGGACCGACAGCTCGCCGACCGGGCCCGGAACGATCGGGCTGGCGATCGTGCTGCTGCCCCGTTCCCAGCCTCGCCCGGTCCAGTACTCGTAGGCGGAGTTGTCCAGCAGCTGATCCTCACGGACCCGGGCGAGGTGAGCTGCGCCGAAGCGACCATTGGGGGTGCCGAAGGCGTAGACGTAGCGGTCTCCGCGGGCGTAGGCGATCATTTGGAATGTGTTGTCCAGGGCGGCGGTGTTCGGTCGGCGCGCGCTCGGAGCGTCCTTCCAGCTCTGTCCACCGTCATCGGAGTAAGCGACACCGCTGTAGTTTGTGATCCAGTGCCCAGGCTCGGTGAATTTGCGTACCGACATGTAGGCCAGGTAATTGCGACCGTTGATGTTGATCCCGCCCGTCGGGATTTTGGTCGTCTCGACGCCCTCTTTTTTGAGAGAAGGTAACAGCTCTTTGGCGTGGCCAGGACGGTCGCTGACGTAATTGTCGAAAGACATGCCGTCGGAGGGATTGCGGTCGGTACTGCGGGCCAGCGTGTTCGAGCGCCAGTCAATTTCGGTCGGCCTGGCGAATCCGCTGTCCACGCCAGTCCATCCAGCGCCGAAGGTGTCGCCGAAGGCGGCGAGGATCCTCCCCCGGTCGTCGGTCCACATGATCCCGAGGTCGGTACCCTTGATGTCGTAGCGTTCTTCGGTGGAGTTGATGGATTTGGCGCCGGTGATGAGGGCTACCGGGTTCGCCTGACCCACCGACGTTTGCGCTACCCCGGGTGCTGCCGCGCTGACTGTCACTGCTAGTGTTGTCGCGCTCAAAGCGGCGAAGGCTGCCCCGATCTGGGTTCGATGAGCGGCCACTGTCTCCCCCTCATTAATGCATGCGCCATCGCGCGGGCGCGGTTTCAGCGCCAGCGGGGTATAGCTATGTGTGACGTTCCCTTTCCCCCGAAAGGGAAAAAGCGGTCCTCCTCGCCGCGGTGGGTAGATCGTGTGCGACTCGTTGTATAGTAACGTTACAGTAACGTTATCACCTCTACTCCACGTGGGTGAAACCAACTCAAGCATTCGATCACTCTCTGTGATAGCTCAGAATGCCCGACATAGCCGTTCCCGCTCTCACCCGTGTGTCGCGTCCCTGTGCCTCGCGTGTCGTGGCCTCCTGCCCGGCGTGTCGCGTCTCGCTACCCGGCGTGTCGTGTCCCAGAGTCCGGTGGGTCATGCTGTGGTAGCCCGCAATACGCGCTTATAGCCCGCCAGCTAGTGGGCTTCTGCGGAGGTGCAGAATCGAGCGCTGTGCCTCCCGGTAATTCCTATGGTCAGGAGCTGGCGGTCGTCACGGTGACCTACTCACCTGGTGACACGCTCGAAACCTTCCTGGATTCAGTGGTCAAGGCCACCAGCCGACCGTTACGGGTTCTGCTGGCCGACAACGGCTCTACTGACGGAGCCCCCGAGCGCGCGGCTCGCCGCGACGGTGTGCAGCTGCTACGTATCGGGGAGAACGTCGGGTATGGCACCGCCGCCAACCGCGGGGTTGCCGAGTGGGGACCCGAAGTGGGATGGGTTGTGGTGGCCAACCCGGACATCGAATGGCACCCCGGCAGCCTTGACGAGCTGCTGGCCGCCGCGCAGCGATGGCCTAGAGCCGGCGCGTTGGGGCCGCTGATCCGCCAACCGGATGGAACGGTGTACCCGTCCGCGCGGCAGCTGCCCGCACTGGTCCGCGGCACCGGTCATGC
Source organism: Pseudonocardiales bacterium (assembly GCA_019241525.1). GTDB lineage: Bacteria > Actinomycetota > Actinomycetes > Mycobacteriales > Pseudonocardiaceae. The sequence continues at coordinate 16,520 of JAFAWY010000144.1, read as the reverse complement.
AGTGCTCGGCCCCCTCTGGCCGGGCAACCCGTGGACGGCGGCTTACCGCCAGTCCGACACCGCTCTGGGTGAACGGACCGCGGAGTGGTTGTCCGGATCATGCCTACTGCTGCGCCGGGCCGCGTTCGAGTCCGTCGGCGGGTTCGACACCCGTTACTTCATGTACTTCGAAGACGTCGACCTCGGCGACCGTCTCGGCCGCGCTGGATGGCTCAATGTCTACGTGCCCAGCGCCGAGGTCACTCACCTGGGCGGGCACGCCACCAGCCGAGTCTCTGATCAGATGCTGGCAGCGCACCACGACAGCACTTACCGGTATCTCGCTGACCGGCATCCAGGTCCGCTCAATGCGCCGCTGCGGCTGGCGCTGCGCGCCGGGTTGGCCACCCGGCTTCAGCTGCTACGTCGCGCCGACCGGCGCAAATAGCGACTCTCACAGCTCCCTGTGCGCCTGAGTTCGGCGTATGTGATGCACGGCATGCATCGGCAGACTGTACGCACCTAGCAAGTGAGCTAGCTTCAAGGAGTTCGTGCGATGGCCTCAAATTGTGCTACCGCACCAGCGGCACCGCTGGCCGGCGTCGAGGCCGTCGTGCTGGTCGGAGGGCTGGGCACCCGGATGCGCCCGCTGACGCTATCTGCGCCTAAGCCGATGCTGCCCACCGCGGGCGTGCCGCTGCTGTGCCACCTGCTGGGCCGGATCCGCGCTGCCGGGGTGACTCATGTGGTGCTGGGTACCTCTTATCGCGCCGAGGTGTTTGAAAGCTATTTCGGTGACGGGTCGGCACTGGGACTGAAGCTGGACTACATCGTCGAGGACAAGCCGCTGGGAACCGGCGGCGGGATCCGTCATGTCGCATCAGCGCTGACCGAACCGGACGTGCTGGTGTTCAACGGTGATGTGCTGTCCGGGTTGGACCCGGCCGAGGTGGTACAAACCCACCGACGGGCCTGCGCAGATGTCACGTTGCACCTAGTCCGGGTGCCTGATCCGCGGTCCTTCGGCTGCGTGCCGATTACCCCGGGGGGCCGCGTACTGGGATTCCTGGAGAAAACCGAGGATCCCCCGACTGACCTGATCAACGCCGGTTGCTACGTATTCCGCCGGGAGGTCATCGACTCGATCCCGTCGGGGCGCGCGGTATCCGTGGAGCGCGAGACATTCCCGGGACTGCTGGCGTCAGGCACCCACTTGCAGGCCCACGTGGACAATTCATACTGGCTGGACTTGGGCACGCCGGCCGCCTTCGTGCAGGGATCGGCTGACCTGGTACGCGGCCTGGCGCCCTCACCTGCGCTGCCTGGATCGGTGGGTGAGGCACTGGTGTTGCCGGGCGCCACCGTGCATCCCGGCGCGCGAGTTGATGGTGGTTCGGTAGTGGGTGCCGGTGCAGTGGTGCACCGCGGGACGCAAGTGTCCGGCTCGGTGCTGATGAATCGTGCCGAGGTCGGCCCAGACGCCCAGGTGCAACGCACAGTGCTGGGCGTGGGTGCGCGGGTGGGTTCATGCGCGGTGCTGCACGATGCGGTGATCGGCGACGGCGCGGTGGTGGGGGCGCGCTGCGAGTTGCGGGACGGATTGCGAGTCTGGCCCGGGGTCGTACTCCCCGACGGCGGTATACGCTTTTCTGCCGATGTCTGAAAGCCGGTCGTGGAGGCCGCAGGACCCGCTTGACCTCCGCGCCGTGCTGGCTCCGCTGCGTCGGGGCCGGGGCGATCCCTCGATGCGGGTAGATGCCGACGGGTCTGTCTGGCGCGCGGGCACCACCCCGGCCGGCCCCGTCACCTTGGCGCTGCGCCGCGACAGCGATGGTGCGGTGCACGCAACTGGATGGGGGCCGGGTGCGGCCTGGGTGCTGGACGGCTTGCCCGCGCTGCTCGGCGCGGATGACGACGACAGCGCCTTCGTGCCGCATCACCCGCTGATCTCGCAGGCCCGGCGCCGGATGCCCGGGTTGCGTTTGGGCGCCACCCGAAGAGTGTGGGATGTGCTGGTACCTGCGGTGCTCGAGCAGAAGGTCACCGGTGTCGAGGCGCGGCGATCCTGGCGTGAGCTGTGCTGGCGCTTCGGCGAGCAGGCCCCGGGGCCGGCGAAGCTGTGGGTGCCACCGACTCCAGCGGCGGTGCGTGCCATTCCCGATTGGGAGTGGCACCGCGCCGGGGTCGATCACTCGCGTCGCCGAGCCTTGCTGGCGGCGGCCGCGGTGGCGCACCGGCTGGAAGCCGCAGTAACACTGGCCGGAAAAGCTGGTAGGGACCTGCTGTGCAAGGTTTCGGGTATCGGGATATGGACGGCTGCCGAGGTGGCTCAGCGAGCGTGGGCGGATGCTGACGCGGTCAGCGTCGGCGACTACCACATCCCGTCGGTAGTCGGATATGCGCTGGTAGGCCGGCCCTTGGACGACGCGGGCATGTTGGAGATTCTTGCGCCCTACACCCCACAACGGCATCGAGCGGTGCGCTACATCGAAGCTTCTGGACTGCGGCGTCCGCGCTTTGGTCCGCGGTTTAGCCCCCGCGACTACCGCGCGATGTGAGGCGGCTAAATAGCCGGTAGCCGGTCTGGGAACTTGCGGAGTCGGCACGCTGCCGGCCACGACTATCTGCTTGTGTCGGAAATGCCGGGAGGCGCGCAGGAGTATCACGTGCCACTTGCAGTGCGGCGTCCTCGCACGAAGGGCAACGTCGACCTGGCGGGCAAATCAGGGAAGCAACGTTCACGGTGGCTCCACACAGAGCCGTGTACCGACCAGCGCGAGCGGATATTCCGATTGCCATATCATCATCTTTGATGGCATGATCTATGTGCTCGAAGCCACAGGTAAACCACATCAAGAATGGTCCACGACTTCTTGCGTAACCCATAGCTTTATATCCCTTTGCCGACATCATCCGGTCACGCAACTGCGAATCAAGTCTTCTTTTCTCTGGCGGCATCCTAGATATTCAGCAGCGCGCCCTCCCGGTAACAATGATCCCGGTGGGTCGGGTGATCGTCGCGAACGTCGCCGCCATTGGTCGACGCCTTTCTGCTGATGGGACCCGTGGACCCTATGCTCTTAGTTAGGTTCTAAGGTTTTTGATAACTCTATGCAACCTTTTCCAGGTCGAAACTTAGCATGCGCCCTTGCAGAGGTCAATGCACGTGCAATTGCATTCGCAAGAACCATTGAACGGTTGCGCAAGTTCTCTCGTTCGCTACGTCTAGTATCCATATCTCGTTACAGACAGTATTTATCTCGAGCAGGCTCAGCTCGCCAAGCTAAGGCCCTTCCGGCACTCACACTAGAGCCGTGGGACGTTGGGCAGTGCGCCGCAGTGGCCTGGTACGGCTTGCCTACTGGCGCTGATTTGGGGGTCCAGCTTCGTCTGGATCAAGATCGGACTGCGCGGCTTCACACCCATGCAGGTGGCATTCCTGGCGAGTACTCCTTGCTGCTGGCGTGCTGCTGTTGGTCTGCTGGCTGCGCGGGTTACGCATGCCGCGGGAACCGGTGGTCTGGACACACTTTGCCGTGGCCGCGCCCGCGGGCAACGTGGTGCCATTCTTCTTCCTCATTCGGGGTCGGGGAGCTCAGCATCGATTCGGGACTGGCCGGCATTCTCAACGCCACGACTCCGCTGTGGACAGTGACGCTGGCACTAGTGGCGCGCATGGAGCGACTGACCGCGTTCCGTGGTGCCGGCCTCCTTACCGGCCTTGCCGGCGCGCTGATGATCTTTGCGTCATGGCGGTCGGCGTCTAGTGTGATCGGCGCGGCCGCCTGCCTGGCCGCGTCGGCGCTGTACGGCGTGCTGTTCGTGTACGCGGGCCGATATCTCGCCAGCCGCGGCATGAATCCGATTGTGCTGTCCCCCGGACAGCTCAGCGCTGCCACCGTCCTGTCAGCGTGTGCCTTGCCGATCGGTTGGCGGTTCCCGGAATTGCGCGCAGACGCGGTGGGCAGCGTTATTGTGCTCGGAATGCTGGGTACCGGTATTGCTTATATCTTCAATTACCGGCTCATCACCGATGGCGGTCCGACCGTGGCTTCCACCGTCACGTACCTGATACCAGTGGCCGCGGTGCTTTTCGGCATGATCACACTCGGCGAGTCACTGGGTTGATGAGTACTTGCCGGCATGGTCATAGTCTTTGCCGGCGTCGGGCTGGTGCGGCGCACTGCGCACCCGCCGAGGCCAGTCGCGGTACCAGACGCATCAGTAGATATCTGCTCACCCGGCCGTTAGGGCTTGTCCTGCTGGCCGGACGGGCGACGGGCGGACCCGGTGGATCCACGCCGCGGCCGCCCCTCGCCGTCCGACGGCTCCGCTCACAGGTCAATTTCGTCAGTCCGGTGAGACGGCAGCCATGATCGAGAACGTGGCTCCCTGTGGATCGGTGATCGACGCCATCCGACCGTAGGGAGTATCGACAGGTCCGTTGAGCACCATGGCACCGCGCTCAGCAGCCGCAGTTACCGCAGCATCAGTGTCGGCCACCATGAAGTAGCCCATCCAGTGCGGCGGCGTTTCCGGCGGCCGGTACTCCAAGCTGCCGATGCCACCGAGCGGATCGCCACCTCGATGGAAGGTGGTGTAGTCGGGGCCGGCACCCTCGACTGGCTGGTACGAGTAGTCGAAGACCGCGGCGTAAAAATCCCGACCTGCGTCGGGGTCGGGGAGCGCGGCCTCGTTCCACACGATCGATCCGGGCTCGTTATAGATTTCTGTGCCGATATGGTCCCCGGCCTGCCATACCCCAAAGACAGCGCCCTGCGGGTCTAACGCGATGCACATCCGGCCTGCCTTAGCCACGTCGAAGGGGCCGGCCAGCACCTTACCCCCATGGTCGGCGACTTTGGCCGCTGCGCTATCGACTGAGTCGCTGGCTAGGTAGGTGGTCCAGGCCGGTGGCTGGTCTGGGCTCTGCAGTGGTCCGATGCCGGCCGCGGCATGGCCGTCGCGGTGGCATATCTGGTAATGGGCGAAATCCTCACCGGTATCGCGGTAGGTCCAATTCAGGACGGCGGAGTAAAAGTCCTTGGCAGCGTCGACGTCGGCGACGGCGAGGTCGATCCAGCATGGTGTCCCAGCTGGCCAGGCGGTGGAACGGATAGGCATGTGAACCTCCTAGGTTGGTGACAGGCTCACTCAAGCACGTACCTCTGACACTCTCCGGCGGTCTTGATCCAGACGGTCCGTGACAAGCAGGGCGTCAGAGCAACCTGGAAATGAGCATCGAGAGCTTGTTCATCCGCGAGGCGCGTAGACGATGATGGCGACACCGACCAGGCAGGTTGCCGCCCCGAGGTAGTCCCACCCATCGGGACGGAACTTGTCCGCGATCACACTCCAGACCAGCGACCCGGCGACGAAGATGCCGCCGTAGGCGGCCAGGATCCGACCGAAGTGCGGGTCAGGCTGGAAAGTGGCGATGAACCCGTAGCACCCCAGTGCAATGACCCCCGCGACGATCCACAGCGGGCCGCGATGTTCTCGCCAACCTTGCCAGACCAGCCAAGCGCCGCCGATTTCAGCGATGGCGGCGAGGGTAAACAGAAGTAGTGACCGGATGATGGTCATGATCGCCGACGATAGTCGGCATGCGTTGTCTTCGGTGTGCAGTTAGCGGACCAGGGTGCGAGCCGCCAGCGCGGGCGCCACGTCGGGCGGCGCTCCATCGATGGGCCACCAGGCCAGGTCAACCGATTCCGAGGTGCGTACTGGCGTTGCTCCAGGTGGGGCGTAGCCAAGGAAACGGACATCGAAGTGCCTGGTGGGCGCACCGAGCGAGCAGGTGATCGGATGCACGTCCAGGTGTAGTGGGTACGGATCGATTTCCAGATCTTCGATCCCCGATTCCTCGGTCGCTTCCCGGAGTGCGGCCTCGGCAAGTCCGGCGTCACCGTCCTCGCAATGCCCGCCCAGCTGCACCCAACGACCGACCCTGGGATGCAGGGTCAGCAGCACGTGTCTGCCATCGTGTGAGAGCACCACGGCCGACGCGGTCAGGTGGCCGGGTGCGCAAGATCGAGCGCAGGCATCCGGACGCGCCGCCAGGAAGCCGAGAAAGGACTGGCACAGAGCCTGCTGCCCAGGATCGGCGGGTGCCCAGCCAGACAAGATCCGCACCGCATCGGCGTGCACAGCGACATTCGTGGGCGTGATCATCGTGGGTGATTATCGCAGCACCAATCCGTCATCAGGGTCAGCAGGGCGACGCGGCTGCAAAGGTTCGATGGGGTACCCGACGGCGATCGCGCCGAGCGGCCGCCACGTCGCGGGCAGCGCGAGTTCGGCACGAACCAGGTCCGGGCAGAACAGCGTCGAGCCGATCCAGCACGAGCCCAGACCTTCGGCCGCCAGCGCTACCAGCAGACCTTGCACCGCAGCACCCGCTGCCACGGTGAACATCGTTTCCTCCGCGGCTTGGCGGCGTGTATCGGGATAGCTGTGCGCACCATCCGGGACCGCGACCGGCACCAGCACCTCCGGTGCCTCGTAGAGCACCTGCCCGCGCCGTACCCGCTGTTCGATGCGATCTTCAGCCATTCCATCGCTGCGCAAGTCGGCCCGCCAGGCCTGTGCCATGGCGTCCAGCAGCCGCCGCCGCATGCCGCGGTCAGCCAACCAGACGAACCGGACCGGCCGTGTGTGGTGTGGTGCCGGGGCCCGCAGCGCCGCCCCCACCGCGCGGCGCAGCAGCTGCGGATCCACCGGATCGGGACGGTATGAACGCACCGATCGGCGTAACAGCACCGCTTCCGCCCAGCCCGCGGAGCGCCCTTGCTCGATCGCCTCTGCGGTGCCCAGCCGAAAAAGATCCTCGGCCGGCGGGCGGATCAGGTCAGCCGCGGTGCTGCCGTCATCTGAGCTGGGCAATCCTCGCAGGACCGCGACCGGTACCGCCGCTAGCTTGCCTTTGACCAGGTCAGCGGCTCCGGCAATCTCATCGGCGATGGCGATTTCGGTGCTCACCAGCGCATTACCCTGCTGGTCGACGGTGCCGATGTAGCGTCGCAGCACGCTGAGTCCGGCGGCCCCGATCGCGCTGTCGGTCTGCCCGACTCGCCATGCCCGACCCATCGTGTCGGTGATGACCACGGCAACGTCAACACCGAGCTCCGCGGCCAGCCCGGCCCGTAGCCGGGCAGCGCTGGCATCTGGGTCGACGGGCAGCAACGCGATCGCATCGGGATTGACGTTGGACGAGTCAACGCCCGCGGCGGCCTGCACCACCCCGAACGCGTTTTCAGTGATGACGGTGCCACCGTGACGGGCCAGTACGCGACGTGCCTCGGCAGTGATCAGCTTGCGGCGGGCCGCGTCCCGAGCTGGCGGGTCTGTCGGCACCGTGATCAGGCGTCCCTCCACCTTGGAGACCACCTTGCTGGTAACGACGACGACATCACCGTTCACCAGCCAGGGGGCGGCTGCGGCGAGCGTAGCCACCAGGTCGTCGCCGGGCCGGAACTCCGGCAAACCGGAAACCGGAAGGATCCGGACTTCCCCGTGCGCTGCATGATCGTTCACACCGCCAAGCCGGCCAGATCCAGCGCCGCGGTGGCCATCGCCGCGGTCGCGGCAATATCGGTCATCAGCAGCGGTACCTCCCGGACTTCCAGCCCTGGCACCGTCGCCGCGTCCCCGGTGTGCACCAGCCACCCGTCGAGGATCCCACCCGCGACCCGAGCGCCGTAATGCTCGGCCACTGCGCCTGCCTCGCAACGCACCCCAATGGTGGCCAGGCACGTCTCGGCCATTCCCCGCATCGCCCGGCCGCCGACGATGGGCGACAACCCGATCACCCGCGCGGTGGTGCTGCGCAGCGCGCGGCGGATTGCCGGTATTGCCAGCATGCTGCCGATTGACACCACCGGATTGGATGGTGCCAGCAGCACGGCGTCTGCTTCGGCGATCGCCTCTTGCACCCCGGCCGCGGGCTGGGCGTCATCGGCGCCGATCTGCACGAACTCGCTGACCGGCAGTGCTGCACCGTGCCGGATCCACCACTCCTGGAAATGCATGGCGCGAAGGCCCTGTGAGTCGGTGACCACGACATGGGTCTCGCAGCGGTCGTCGGTAGCCGGCAACAGCCGCACGCCCGGGCGCCAGCGTGTGCACAACGCCGCGGTCACCACCGACAGCGGGTAGCCCTCGTGCAGCATCCGGGTGCGGATCAGGTGGGTGGCCAGGTCGCGATCACCCAGCCCGAACCAGTCCGGATCGGCCCCGTAGCCGGCGAGTTCCGCCTTGACCACCCAGCTCTCGTCGGCGCGTCCCCAGCCACGGTCGATGTCGACACCGCCGCCGAGGGTGTACATGCAGGTGTCGAGATCAGGGCAGATCCGCAGCCCGTGCACCCAGATGTCGTCCCCGGTGTTGACCACCGCGCTGATGTCATGCTCGCCAGTGTTGCTCCGTCGATCAGTGGGTTCACTAGGCGGTTCGCTGGCTGGAGGGCCGATGGGGGGTAGGCCGAGTGCGGCTTTGAGCCCGAGCAGGAAGCGGGCGCCGCCAACGCCGCCTGACAGCACCACGACCTTCACCATGATCAATAATTATCGTGGGCCTTGTCGTGGTCCCTCTCAGTGGCCTTGCCATCGGGCCCAAAACGGTGGTCAAACGTGGTGTGTACTTGCTCGAATGGTTTGAAGCGTTCTGCGTCCACGTACAAGCGGTATGAGGCCTTGTCCGCAGCAGTGAGTGCGACGTCGTTGACGAAGGGACTCAGCAGGTTACGTGGCCATAGCTGCCGCGCCCGTACTACGTTGATCTCCGCGCACAGCACCACGATGACTGCCATCAGGTACAGGTAGGCCAGCAAGCCGAGTACTAACCCGAACACACCGTAGATCTGCGAGGTACCGTGCAGTTCGTACCCGACGAAGAACGCACCGCCGACCTGAAGCGCGTGTACTCCGACGCCGGCACAGATTGCTCCGGGTATCAAATTCCGCAATGGAATCTCATGGGCGGTCAGGACCCGAAATCCGATCAGAAAGGCGCCCACGTTGGCGGCGACCGCAGTGACGACCGCGCCCAGCCGGGTCCAGATGCCGCCGTAGCCTAGGTTCGCGGCCACGGGTCCGGCAGCAGACACTGCGGTCGTCACCAGGACCAGTGCGCCAAGTAAGACAAACAGCATCAAGCCGCGCAGCCGGGAAAACACCGGATCGGGGCGGGCATAGCGCGGCACGGCCCACACCCGATTCAACGCCGTCTGAATCGCCACCGAAACACCCAGGCCCCCGTATACCGCGCCAACCGTGCCCAGGATCACGCCGATCCTGCTGCCGTGGATAGAGCCAACGTTTTGCCGTAGTTCCGGGCCAATAATCGGCAATTGCTGCAGCGCTGAGCCGAGTAATGCCTGCTGCAGATCCGGGTTGTCTTGCAGCGTGAAGCCCAAGATGCTGATCAGCAACAGCAACAGCGGGAACAGCGAGACGAAACCATAGTAGGTGATCAGTGCCGCCAGGTAGCCACCCTGATCGTCGACGAACTTGTAGATCACTCCCACCGGGAAGCCCAGCCAGGTATGACGCCGCTGGAAGTCGTCCAGGCGAGCCGTTACACCCATGTCCTTCGTCCTCGCGATGTCCTCGCGATCCTGGAGCGTCTATACCCCATGGCCGGCGACGTTAATCAGAATGACAGGCCCGCGTAATCAACGCCAGAACAGTAATTCCCGGAAACCTTCGGCTGCGGCCAGCTGATCGCCACCGAGCGCGCCGTAGAGCGCAAAGCTGGCACCGAATACCGCATCGCTGGCCGCGGGGACGCCGATGATCACGATCAATAGCAGCAGCGGGGCGTACCAAACGAGGCGGCCAGCCATCCGGCGGGCGGAAGCGGGCAGGTAAGGCTCAACCGCACCGAATCCGTCCAGCCCCGGTACCGGCAGGATGTTGAGAACGAAGGCGAGTACCTGCACCAGAGCCAGGCAGGACAGGCCCGCTGCCAGACCCTCGGGCGGATCGGTGAGGATCACCGCCGCAGTGAGAACGGCGCCCAGCGCGAGATTGGTCAGCGGGCCGGCCAGTGCGACCGCCGAGGCGATCGCCCGAGAACGCAAAGCCCCGCGGTCGATCCATACCGCGCCGCCGGGTAACGGGATGCCTCCCAGCGCCAGCAGTACCAGAGGCAGGACCAGTGACATCGCCGGATCGGTATACCGACGTATGTCCAGGGTGAGGTATCCCTTGGCGCGTACCGACCGGTCTCCGCCCCGGTAGGCAGTCACTGCGTGCCCAAATTCGTGCAAACACAATGCCGCCGCCCAGCCGCCGAGGACCAGGAGCACGATGCCGGCGGTACGGGCCATGCCGGTTGCATAGGCAGCGAGTGCGCCGCCGGCCCCGGTAGCTGCGATCAGCAGCAGGAAAAGAGGGCTGGGAGCCAGGCCAGTGGCGCGCACACGCTCACTGTCGCGCACCGGGCGGTGGCGTTTCCTGCAGGGTGGGTCAGCCTGGGCTCTGTTGCGCGGCGTGTCAATCACGACACGCTGAGTGCACAGGCTCCGCATGCGCTACAGACTTGCCTCCCCGATGACAGAGGTGTAATCACATGCTTGTTATTCTCCGCCCGGCAGCCCGGGGGAGGCCCAAATGGGGGAAGACGCGGACCGGGGAGGAACTCTATGGCGAGAAGGGTGGGCCGCCATGGATGAGATGGACATCAGCTGGGCCGCCGCACGGGGAGGCGAGCACCAGCTCGACTGGACTGTGTACGGCGCGCTCGACCAGCCGGACTGGCAGGAGCGCGCGCTGTGTGCCCAAACAGACCCGGAAGCGTTCTTCCCGGAAAAAGGCGGATCCACGAGGGAGGCCAAGCGTATCTGCGCTGGTTGTGAGGTCCGCGCCGAATGCCTGGAATATGCACTGGCGTTTGACGAACGATTCGGGATCTGGGGCGGTCTGTCAGAGCGCGAGCGCCGCCGGCTCAAGCGCGGCGCGGTCTGATCCTGCGGTGCCGGTTGAATCCGCGCCGCGGGAACTCTGGGTCGCCCGGGATCTGAAGCACTCGCTTGAGGACGTTACCGTGTGCCACCCCCATCGGGGCCGGCAACGGAGTTGGATAGGGAGGAGTCGGTGTGTCGCGCAGCGCTCGGACGCCCGCCAGTGACCGCAGTGCCCGCCCCGCGCGGAATTCGCATGCGTCCAGCGTCGTAGCGGCTCCGGAAGGGCCCAGCCCCGCCGAGGAGAGTTCGGTGTCGGGCGGCTTGACCGCCAATGGGGCAGGGCCTGCCGAGGGAACACCGTCGAGTGGCCCGCCACCCGCTGATGCCGGCGAAGCTGGATCCCGCACCCGGCCCCGGCCGTCGCCGCTACCCAGACGGTCTGATTCGGGCGAACCGCTGACTGCTACCGAAACCAGTGATCCGAGCATCCTGCCGTTAGACGACGTCGGGATCGGTACCCGGATCCGGCGATTCCTGCTCGCTCCACCCGCGCTGCTGACCATGGTGATGACCGTGCTGGCGGTATTGGTGAACCGCCACCGTTTGGCCTTGGACCTGGCGGGGGGCCGGCTGCTGCCGATGGAAACCCTTGGCCAGACCTGGTCGTCCTACCTGGCTTCGTGGCACCCGGTAGGTGGTGGGAGTGCAGCGCCGGCACCGGCCGCGCTGGCCGTAGCCGGCATTCTGGGCCTACCGTTCGGATCGCCCGGTGCGGCAGTGTCGCTATTGCTGTTGACGGCGCTGCCGCTGGCTGGTCTATCCGCCTACTGGGCTACCCGGGCCGTACCCGTCAGCCGCAAGCGGCGAGCTGTCGCAGCAGCCGCATACGCGTTACTCCCGCCGGCTATCGCGGGGTTGGCCCAAGGCCGGCTCGATGTCGTGCTAGCGCATCTTTTGCTCCCGCTGGTGCTGGCCGGGGCTGTCACAGTGCTGCGCGGTGGGACAGGTCGACGATCAGGCGGTTGGCTATCCACCGCTGCAGCCACGGCACTAGGCCTTGCGGTGATCGGAGCGTTCGCTCCGTTGTTGCACCTGTTGGTCGTGGCGGTCATGCTGATCGGTTTCGTGATGTTCCCCGCCCCGCCAAACGCCACCTGGCGCCGCGCAGTGGGGTTATTTGCGGTCGTCTTGCTGCCGCTGGGATTGCTCATGCCCTGGCCGGCGGTGGTCTTGCAACGTCCTACCGTGCTGGTGCACGGGGTCGGTGCGGTGGTTGCGGAACGGTGGCCGAGCTGGGGCCAGCTGCTTGCTTTGGACCCCGGGGGTGCCGGTGCTGTGCCGTGGGTAGGTGCGGTGGTGGTGCTCGCCGCACTGGCTGCGGTGGCCCTGCGGCCCTCCAAGGCGATGCTGCCCGGCTTGGGACTGGCGTTGCTGGGCGTCGGTGCGTTGGTACTGCTGGCCAAGCTGCCGATGCGGCCTTTGGTCGGTGGTGATCCCCGGCCCGGTTTTCCCGGAACACCGCTGCTGTTCATCGGCTGCGGGCTGCTGTGGATCGTCTTGCTCGCCGTCGGTACCGCAGAGCCGGCGTGGTGGACGCAGCTCCGGACTCGGTGGGGCAAGCCACTGTCGGCCACACCCTGGATCGGTTTGGCGGCTCTGTCGTCCGCAGCTGTGATTACCGGTGCCAGTGGGCCGCTGGCCGGTGGGCAGCCGGCCGGTCTGCCCGTGCTTGCTCCCTCGTTGACCGCGGAGTTGGCGCGTTCCAACACATCCGTGCTCGTGGTCGGCTCTGCGGGGGAACCAGTACGGTTGACCAGGGCGCGCACCGCGCGTTTCGGTGACGACGACATCGCCCCGCTGCGAGCCAGCGGTGCCCGGCTGGAACGGGTAGCCGCCGCACTGCGGGCCGGGCAGCCGGGCGAGACCTCCGCTGCAATCGCCGACGCGGCGTCCGCTGGCGTCCAATTCGTGGTGCTACCCACCCCCGCGCAAGGTGCCCGTGCGCTGGCGGCGGCTGGAGCGCTGGCCCGCAGTGCGCCGCCGACCGCGGATGGCAGGCCGGTGTTGCGCGTGGTGCGCCCGGTGCCGGGTGCAGAACTGCTGGGTCCCGCGCTGGCCGCGCAGGCGCGCACCGGAGCTGCTCCGCCTATCGAGCCGGGGGTCAGTGGTGTCCTAGCGCCCACCCAGCCGCCGCGGGTGGCGGTCCGGGTTGCCTCCGGCGCGGACGGGCGGCTGCTCGTGGTCGCGGCCAACGACGAACCAGGATGGCATGCCAGTGTGGATGGTCACCCGGTACAGGTGGTTCGCGGCTGGGGCCACCAGGTCGCGATCCCGGTTCGCGGCAGCTCTGCTGAGGTCCGGGTGACCCGCTCCGATGTGAGCCGGACAGCGTTGTTGCTGGCCGAGGCGGCACTACTGCTGTTCGTCGCGGGCACGGCGTTGCCCTCGCGGCGGCGCCAGAACCGGTAGCCGGTGGCCCAGTAGGTAGCTGACGATTCAGCCCGGTGCCGCGGGACCGTCGATGATGTCCGGGTCGACCCCGAGATAGTTCGCCACCTGCTCGACCAGCACCTCGTGTACCAGGTCGGAGAGGTCACCACCGTCGTGGGCGCGATTCTCCAGTGGGCGCCGGTAGAGCACGATGCGCGCCCGCGTGGGCAGGCCAGCGCGGTCGACCCCGGCCGGAATCAGCCGGGCGAGTGGGATGTTCCCGTCCTCGACGATGTCGGCACCCCAGGTCACCGTGGTCGGATCACAGTCGGTCACTTCGGGAACCTCGTCTACCGCGATGTCCAGCCGGTCAAGTTCGGCGTGCCAGCGTTCGTCGATCGGTTCGAGCGCATCCAGCACGATCGCATCGAAGCGTTCCGCCCGGCTGCGGGCCGCGGGCAGCGTGGGTGGGTACAGCAGCCCCCGCACCCCACGGCCGCGCCGGTCCCGGCGCCTGCGCCCGCGGGAGCGGATTGACCGGGTCATCGTCATCCATCGAGACTACGCCGAACAGGCAGACCCGCCGAGCGAGCTACGCCGTCGGAACGCATCAGTTGAGTGCGCCGCGTGCCTGACGCACTCGGTGCGAAATGAGCACTATCCTCCCAGGTCGTGCGCAGCGCGCGGCGGTGTTCGAAAACCGGGTGCATAAACCCGGCGGTTGCCACGCTTACTTTTGTCTATGCCGATTCCACCGCGGTAGTCGGCCCGCTGGCCACCTACAGCGAGCCACATTCCTACGATCTCTGCGAGAGGCACGCGCTACGGCTGACTGCACCGCGGGGCTGGGACGTTGTCCGTCATGACGGTCAGTTCGCCGAGCCCGAACCGTCCGACGACGATCTCACGGCGCTAGCCGAGGCGGTCCGTGAGGCCGGACGACCGAACCGTCCCCCCGATCCCCCTGCCGGTCCTCAGCGCCCCCACCTCAGATTGCTGACCTAGAGCATCCTGTACGCATTGGACCCGTCTGGACCGGGGACCGACCTGATGGATTGAGTATGGAATGGCAGCAGACAACCCCACTGCGCCCGCTGAATGGGATGACCACCGCAGATAGGCTCGAGAGGTAACGAAGGGAGAGCGGTGGCCGACCTGTCAGCAATAGTCAAGGCCTATGACATCCGCGGTGTCGTGGGGGACCAACTGGACTCTGAGATAGTGCGCAACATCGGTGCTGCCTTCGCCGACCTCGTCAGCCATCCGGCCGGTTCGACCGATTCCGGGGCCGTGGTCATCGGCCACGACATGCGTGAGTCGTCCCCGAATCTGGCTGCCGCCTTCGCCGAGGGGGTGACCAGCCGCGGCCTCGACGTCACGTCGATCGGGCTGGCCAGCACCGACATGCTCTACTTCGCTTCAGGATGGCTCAACCTCCCGGGCGCGATGTTCACCGCAAGCCACAACCCGGCGCGCTACAACGGCATCAAGCTGTGCCGCGCGGGTGCCGCACCGGTCGGCCAGGACAGCGGGCTAGGCGAGATCAAATCCGCTGTGGAGCGCGGCATCCCGCCAGGACCTGGCGGCGGTGTGGTTACCGAACGCAACCTGCTCGCCGATTACGCGTGCTACCTGCGGTCGTTGGTGGACATGTCCGGGATCCGGCCGCTGCGGGTCGCGGTGGATGCTGGTAACGGGATGGGCGGGTACACCGTTCCCGCCGTTGTTGATGGGCTGCCGCTGGACATCATCCCGCTTTATTTCGAGCTGGACGGCAATTTCCCCAACCATGAGGCTAACCCGCTCGATCCAGCGAACCTGGTGGATCTGCAAGCGGCCGTGCGTGAGCACGGCGCCGATCTGGGTCTGGCCTTCGACGGCGACGCGGATCGTTGCTTCGTGGTTGACGAGCGCGGTGAGCCGGTCAGCCCCAGCACCATTACTGCGCTGGTAGCCACCCGGGCGCTGGCCATCGAGCCCGGAGCGACAGTGATCTACAATTTGATCACCTCACACTCTGTTCCGGAGATCGTCACCGAGCACGGAGGGCGGCCGGTGCGCACGCGGGTTGGCCACTCGTTTATCAAGCAGTGCATGGCAGAGACCGGGGCGATCTTCGGTGGCGAGCATTCCGCCCATTACTACTTCCGCGACTTCTGGCGGGCGGATTCCGGCATGCTCGCCGCGTTGCACGTATTGACCGCGCTTGGCCATCAGCCGCATCCGGCCTCGGTGTTGATGGCCGAGTACAGCCGCTACGCCTCCTCCGGAGAGATCAACTCGACGGTCGACGACCAGCTCGGCCGGATGGCCGCTGTCAAGGCGCATTTCGCCGCACAGCATGGCGTCGAACTCGACGAACTGGATGGCCTCACCGTACGGTGCCCCAACGGTTCGTGGTTCAACCTGCGCCCGTCGAACACCGAGCCGCTGCTGCGACTGAACGTCGAAGCCCCCGACGCCACCGCGGTCGAGGCACTGCGCGATGAGGTACTGGCCCTGGTGCGCGAGGTTGGTAGCTCTTCAAGGACTACCACCGGAGGATGAACCGGAGGATGAGGTGGCCTTCAAGAGTTACCAACCCCTCCGAGGACTGAGGAGGATCGAGGATGGTCGTGGGTTTGGACCCGCAGCTGATGGAGATTCTGGCGTGCCCCTGCCCGCAGCACGGCAAGCTAAGCAGTGGCACTGCGGCTAATCCTGAAGCGGACGCGTTGACCTGCGCCACCTGCGGGCGAAGCTTTCCCGTGGTCGACGGCATCCCCGTGCTGCTGTTGACCGAGGCACTACCCGGTACCGGCCCGGAACCTGACCAGGTGGATGGCGGTCCCGGCCGCCGTCGCGAGCCGGGTTCAGGGTGATGCCTGCCGGTATGGGGATTGGCGGGGAATTCGACAACGACTTACTCGACGACCCCCGGCGTTTGGAAGCCACCGACACCGGTGGGTTGCTCCGCGCTGCGGCCACCGCGGGCGCCCAGGTGCGATCTACGACAGACGCCGCGGCGGAGGCCGGCCTTGCGCAGTTGCGCGGAGACCGGCCGCGCGCACTGGTGCTGCTCACCCGGCCGGGTGCTGCGCCAGCCGCCGCGCCGCTGCTGCTGGCGCTGCTCGGCCCGTCGTGTCCGGTGCCGGTCGTGACCACGCGGTCGGTACCAATGTGGGTCGGCGCGTTGGACGTCGTGCTGGCCAATACCACCGACCCC
>JAFAWY010000133.1 GCA_019241525.1 Pseudonocardiales bacterium | reverse complement strand
GGTGGGGCACGATCGATTTGCTGGACATTCTCAAGAACACCGACTTCCTCACCGACTTCACTGATCAGTTCGTGTCGGTGGCCACCCGCGAGAACCTGCCCCGCGACGTGTTGCGCCGCCGGTTGCTGCTGTGCCTGTTCGCGTTGGGTACGAACATGGGCATCCGGCAGTTGGTGGCCACTGGCGAGCACACCGAGGACGAGGGCGCGCTGCGCCGGGTCCGGGCGTCGCACATCACGCGGGAGAACCTGCGGCGGGCGATCGTGACGGTCGTCAACGCGACCTTTACCGCCCGCGATCCGCGCTGGTGGGGCAAGGCCACCACCACCGCGTCGGACTCGAAGCGGTTCGGGTCGTGGGACTCGAACCTGATGACCCAGTTCCACGCCCGTTACGGGTCGGGCGGGATCATGATCTACTGGCACGTCGAGAAGGGCCGGGTCTGCATCTATTCACAGCTCAAGTCCTGCTCGTCGTCGGAGGTCGCGGCGATGATCGAAGGCCTGCTGCGGCACTGCACCGACGCGGAGATCGAGGCGAACTACACCGACACGCACGGTGCGTCGGTGGTCGGGTTCGCGTTCACCGAGATGCTCGGGTTCCGGTTGCTGCCGCGGTTGAAAAACATCGGAACGATCAAGCTCTACAGCCCCGACGACCCGCCCGGTGCGTGGCCGGCGCTGGAGAAGGTGATCGTCAACCGGCCGATCGACTGGGACCGGATCGCCCAGCAGTACGACCTGATCGTCAAATACACCACCGCGTTGCGGCTGGGGACCGCGGAGGCCGAGCAGATGCTGCGCCGGTTCACCAAGGGCGGCGGCCCCAAGAGCCTGACCTACCTGGCGTTGGAAGAACTCGGGCGGGTGGTGCGCACGATCTTCGCCTGCGACTACCTGGCCGCCGAGGAACTCCGGCGCGAGATTCACGGCGGGCTGCAGGTGGTGGAGACGTGGAACTCGGCCAACGACACCATCTTCTACGGCAAGGACGGCCAGCTCACCGGCCCGGACCACGAGCATGCCGAGGTGTCCATGCTCGCGTTGCACCTGCTCCAGTCGTGCCTGGTCTACATCAATACCCTGCTGCTGCAACGGGTTCTGGACGATCCGAAATGGGCGGGCAAGCTGACGATCGAGGACCGGCGAGCGCTCAACGCGCTGTTTTGGAGCAACGTCAACCCGTACGGCCGGTTCCGGCTGGACATGGACACCCGCCTGGACCTCGACCTGGCCGCATAGCTCGCCGATCATGGCAGCGGCGGGCTATGCGGCAGTACCGAGTTCTGTGCCGCGAGACGCATGGTTCCAGGCGGTGGATGGGCCACATTGAGTGACACCAGCCGCGTGCGAGAGCGGGGATCTCCGTAGCCTTTGCCTGAACGGCTGTCGTCAAACGACCCTTTGACGACAGTGGTTCGGGTAACCGACGGAGCGGAAGTGTTCCTGGGAAAACTGTCTCGCTGATCCATTGCTCGCCAATGGCGATTGACGACAGGCTTTGATGACAGTTAGATCCGAAGGTGTCGGAATGGAACCGCCGAAAAGGGACATCACGGTCATGGCGAACCTCGTCTATACCCGGGTCTCCACCGACGAGCAAAGCACCCTGCGGCAGACCCACGTCCTGACCGAAGCCGGGCTGACCCCCGGCACCGCCGGTGTGCGGTTCTTTAGCGACCCGGCCACCTCATCCAAGATCCCCGCGCTGGACCGCGCCGGCTTCCAGAAACTGGCCGGCTACGCCCGGCCCGGCGACACACTCAATGTCTCCGAGCTGTACCGGCTCTGCCGCGACCTGCACGACATCCTCGCCGTCCGCACCTGGTGCCAACAGCACGAGGTGAAGTTGTGCGTCTTGTCCGGCGCGCTGTCAGGCATCACCGACCTGGCCGCTGCCGACGCGACCACCACCATGCTGGTCAACGTGCTGATCTCGGTCGGCCAGTTCCAGCGCGACCTGCAGAACGAACTGACCCGCGAAGGACTCGCGGCCGCGTGGGCGAACGGGGCCAAGTCCGGCCGCCGACCACAAGTCGCGCAACTCGGCGTCGTCGACGACGTCCGGAAGGCATTCCGCACCGGCGCCAGCATCGCGGCCCTGGCCCGCCAGCACAGTGTCAGCCGCGGCGCAATCCGCACCGCCGTCGCCGATCTGCTGCCCAACCGGCCACAGCGGCCGATGGCCACCCCCGAGACCGAACTGGTGATCGTCGTGGAGATGCCAGGCAAGATCGCACGCCACCTCCGCGAGAACGCCGGCCTGGGCGACGTCGAACGGCAGGCCCTGCAACAAGCACGCACGGTGCGACGCGGCCAGGGCTACAGCGTGCACGTCACCGCGACACCGCAGGTTCACCAGGCACTGCTGCACGCCGCCGGCGCGCTCAACGCCGAAGGCGCCTCATCGGCGGACCACAAGGCGTACCGGATCTACCAGGAACGGCTCAACAAGACAGCGCTTTGTCGGATCGGACTGGGATCCTGACGCCACACGATCCCGCCCGAACTCCTGATCACGGAAGCTGCCGTGCCCATCGCGCCCGCCGCATCACCGCCCGAACCGACCCCCGGCGACATCACAGCGCTAGTCGGCCGATACACCGTGCTGCAACCGCTGGGCGAACACCAGCTCCGCGGCCAGTGCCCGTTCTGCGGCACGGCCGGTCTGCGCGTGCGGCCCAACTACGGCACCTTCCACTGCTGGTCGTGCGGCCACGGCGGCGACGCCAACGTCTTCACCGCCCACATCACCAACCACACCCAGCTATGACCAGCGAGCAGCACGGCGTCTGACCTGCTACAACCGGTCACCTTGCGGCTGACAGCAGTTTCGGGAGCCCAGGGCCGCCACGGCGTGCTGTACCAGCATTAACCCCGCACCAGTGCTGTCCAACGGGACTAAGCCAACACCCGAGCCTCCGGCGGTCGGGGCGCCGCCCCGGACCCCCGGCACCGCTTCGGAGATAGCCCAGCCGGGGCAGGTACCCCCAGAGCCAAAACGGGGACAGGATGTCGCAGGCATGCTCGCTGCCCGGACGGCCCGCAAACGCCGCATGACAAAGGACGGGGACAGTATCGCATCGGTGGAGGCGCGATCCTGATCAGCGCGACGACCCGCCACCACCGGACCGTTCGTGGAATGACCGGGGTCCGCAGGTGCAGTTCACGGCCTTTTCGCCGCCGGATTGGACCTCACCTCCGCCTGCCCGGCAAGCGAGTGCGCTGCGGGCGCTGTATGTCACCCCCACCGGGTCCGTCGACACCGCGGTGCTCCTGCCGACCCAACCGCGCCTGGCAGTGCTGGGCCTGATCGGCTACGGCTCGTCTACTCCCTTGACCCGCGTCGAGCTGTTAACCGTGGTAGAACTCACGGCCCGCCTGAGCATGTGGACCATCACCGAGACTGTCCAGAGGCCCAACCTGCGGGCCACCAGAGTGGCCTGCGCATTGGGCCACTGCCGCGACATCGTGTACGGCACAGCGGTGTTCACTGGCGCCCTGGACGCCAGGAGAAACCCGACAAGCGTGAGCGTCGCCCAAATCACCCACGTGCGTGACCTCACCTGACACGTCTGTCCGGGTTAACCATCCGAGGACCTCGATGCGGGCGCACAGACCCGTGTTATAGCAGGTCAACATCCAAGTCTGGGGCAATGCGCCGCAGTCGTCCGTTCTGTCGGGTGGTCATCGTGCCGGGACGTTCTTGGCGCTGTTCAGGCGGGTTGGGGGCTGCGCGCGACAGGTGTCGTGCAGTGGCTTGTCAACGACAATAGGTTTGGATCATCGTCCGTTGAGTTGTCGTGTGAGTTGCTGGTTGACGTGGTGTGCGGCGCCGAGTTCGGCGGTCAACTCTCGTAGTTGGTGGTTTAGGTCGGTGTTGGCGCGCTCGAGCTCGTCGATGCGACGTTGCAGAGTGGTGGTCTCGTCGTGTGCGCCGAGTCCAGCGTCGTGGAATGCCTCTCGGCCGAGCGACTCGGACAAGCGTCGTTCGAGTTGCGCGAGGCGGGCGGCGAGGCGTCGGTTGCGGTCGCGTTCGTTGGCGACGGTGGCTTTCAACGATGCGGTGGTGACTGCGTCTTGCCGGGTGGGGAGGTTGTTGCTGGTGGAACCGCTGGCCTTGACTGCGGCCTGGAGTTGTGGGTGGCGGTAGATCAGGCTGCGGTGGACACCTGCTTGGCGGGCGACTGCAGCGACGGTGATGTGCTCGCCGACAGCAGTCATATCGGCAAGGGCGCGTCGGACGGCGTCTTGGCGGCGAGAGCTGTCGAGGCGGCGGCCACGGGTCAGTGGGGTCTCCAGGGTCATCGGACGCGAACGGTTCGGGTCTCGGTGCTGGGTCGATGACCGGGCATGCCGAGGCTGACGGTTCGTCGTGCGCTGCGCACCATCTGCACGGCCGTGTCGAGCAATGCTCGATCCTCGTCGGTGAGTCGTGTGGTGTCGGCTTCGAGTTTCGCTGCGAGGTCGGCGACGGCGGTGATCTCAGCGTCCGCGGGATCGGCTTTGTCTTTTGCCCAGTCCTGCAGGTCGGTGGCCGCACGAACGCGCTGGCGGGTCTCCAGCAGCCGGTCGTGGTAGGCGCGCAGTTCGGGCAGGTAGGACGGGTCGCTGCGGAAGTGGCCGCAGGCGATACAGGTGAACTTGTAGGGGCAGGCAGCGCCGGCGGCTTTGACGTTGGACGGTTCGGTGCAGACCCCGTAGGGCACGGCGACCTCGCCGATGCGCATACGGGCCCGGGCGGCGTCGTCGACACTGGTGATGGCCTCGGGCCAGATGCGTTGTCCGTCGCCGGTGACCTGGCGGGCGTAGACGCGATCGACGGCGGCACGCAACCGTTTTTCGCGGACTCGGTAGTAGCCCTGTGTGGTGGCCATGCTTTGGTGGTCTAGTAGCTCGCGCAGCAGGTCGGGCGGGGTTCCCTGGTCGGCGTGACGCTGGCAGTAGGTGTGTCGGTAGGCGTAGGGCCTGATGAGTGCGGGGTTGAACGGGTGGCCGGCGTCATCGACGAACGACACCTTGCGGGTGGCTGTCGAGCCGTTATCGAGGGAGTCGATGACCTCGAAGAGTGCTGGAATCTGCCGCACCCACTGGCGGTGTGCAGCGGAGTATTGCGCGTCGGCGAGCGGGTAGGTCCCGGCGCGGTTGTTGTGGGGTCGGGGGAACAGTGGCAGCTGGTCGCGCGGTGTGTCCGGGAAGCGGGCTGCCACGTTCGCTTGTTGAGCTTGGATGATTTCTGCGGTGTTGTTGTTGATCGGCAACCGGCGGTCGTGCCGGTTGCCTTTCCAGTTGTTCCAGATCAACACCCACTTGTTGTCCTCGCCGGTGGCCAGGCACTCGAACCTCAGCCCGCAGATCTCGTCGGGCCGGCGACCGGTGTCCATGAGTAGCTCGGTGAGCCGGCGCACGTCGTGGCCGCTGCGCGCGGCCAGCAGATCCAAGTTTTCGGTCAGAGTCCGCATCACCGCCAGCGGCAGATCCCGCGGGACTTCCCGGGTATCGGGTTCTTGGGGCACGTCGTCTCGTTGGATCGCGAAGTCGGCGGCGAGGCCGTGGAAGGGCAGCCCAGCCCGGGTCAGGCCGAAGTCGCGGCAGTCCGCGAGGAGGCGGCGGACGCCGCGGACCCAGTCGATGCGCATCATGGTGCTGATCTGGTTCGTGCGTTCCAGGTGGCCCAGCCGGTTGAGGAACGCCAGGGCATCGCGCCGCCCGAGCGCCGAGGGGACCAGCCCGCGGTCGGGTCTGGTCTCCAGGCTCTCGCTGAGTCGCCGGCAGCCGTAGAGGACTTCGCGGACCACGACCAGGGTGCGGGCCCGCATCGTGGGCATGACTTCCGCGGCCCAGTGCTTGATGCCGTCTCGCAGCCAGGTCTGGGTGACCACGGTGAAGTCGAGGGATCCGCGGTAGCCGAAGACCCGCAGATCCCACTGGTCTTTGTCCCGCTCGGTATCAGGGGTAGCGGTGAGCAGGCCGAGGCTGTCGCGGAGCCCGCGGATCAGGGCCCGGTGTTCGGCGTTCGCGCCGGCAGGGACCGGCAATTCGGACAGGTCTCGATAGCCGCCCTCGCGCAGCCACCCGACCACCTTGCGCAACACGACGGGCTTGACCGCCACGCCTGAGGCGATGCGGTGCTGCAGCGCGCAGAGCAACTCAATGGTGACCAGCTCAGACAGGCCGCGCACCGAGATGACGGTGTCCCAGTCCCGGGGCTGCTGTTCGGCCAGCCAGCGAGCCTCGTCGAAGTCCGGACTTTTGCGGGCTTGAGTGCGCTGCTGGGTGTGCGCGATGCAAAGCCCGTGGCGGTGGGCAGCGCCGCGAAGACAGGGCTCAACACCACACTTTCCGAAGGAGTCAACAGGCTGCGGACCGGTGGCGAGATACGACTCAAGGTCTAGACCGGTCTTCACCCGCCGGTCTTCATGAACCTGGCACAGAGTGCGCTTGTAGCGCAGGCGTCCGCACTCAGCAACCTGGCATGGCTTGGCCGGCTGGACGTAGCGAGAACCAGGGCCGGATTCGACGATCTCCTCGATCGAGACACCTCGCTCCCGGGCCCGCTGGATGCACATCTCGCAGGGCTTGACCGGTGATCCACTCGCGACGATTCGACCGCAGCTCCTCGACGGGCAGCGGTGGTTGCCGAACGCTGGACCGGGCTGCAACTCCAACGACCCTCGCTGCGGTTCCCAGCCGACAAGCCGCACGAATTCCGGGGTTAGCATGGCCCGCAGTCGTGCGGTCGGCCCGACATCGTTCCGGGTCGTCGTCAGCGCGGCCAGACTCACCTGGGCTCCTCGACGAAACCGGTCAGACGGGTAGGGACGCGTTCCACAGCCGCTCTCAACCGAGAAGTGGCCGGATGAAGGTAGGCGCTGGTCGTCACCGGGCTCAGGTGACCGGCCAAAGCTTGGGCTTCATCGAGCGTGCCACCATGATCAAGCACGTTGCTGATCATGGTGTGGCGCAGCATGTGCGGGTGGATGGTCCGCTCCAGTCCAGCTCGTCGGGACAGCGCCTCGAACAGCTCGTTGATCAGCTCTGGCCGGATTCCTTCCCCAACACGAGGGCCAGTGAGCGTCACCAGCGCGAAGTCACTATCAACGGCGCGGGGGATCTCGTCTCGTTCCAGCGCCCAGTCGTCGAGCAACCGAACAACCAGCGGGTCACAGGGGATCTCGCGGGAGTAGCGGGACTTCGCGGCCGCCCGATTCGGGTTAGCCCGCTTGATCACATGCAGGTGCGGGCCCTCGATCTGACAGCGTGCTCGTCGCCCCCGGGTCACGTGCAAATCCTCCAAGCGCAGCCCGGCGATCTCTCCGCGGCGCAGCCCAGCCCGCACCGCGAGGGCAACGATCAGCCGGTCGCGGGCATTGAGACAGGCCCGCAGAAGGCTGACCACTTCCTCGTCGGTCGCGCGGTCAACAGCGCGGTCCGGTCGGGGAACCCGGTGGCGTGGCCGCAGCCGCAACCGCAACCCAGTGCGCTCGCCACGGATCTCCTCAGGCAGATCGCGGTCCTCGACCACCCGATATAGCGCGTCAAGAGTGCTCGCCGGCAAGATCCTCACCGCCACCAGGTGCTTGCAAAATTCGCGCACCGCCGCGAGCACCGTGTTAATCCGCGACGGGCCACGCACCGGGCGAGTACCTGGACCGGCCACCACGGCCGGCTCGGCCGAGTCATAGTGACGCAACCACACCACGAACCGGCCCAGATACCGGGCCGTGTCCTCAAGCCGCACCCCACTGACCGCGCACCAGGTCAAAAACAACGCCACCGCACCCGCGTAGGTCTCAGACGTGCTCTCCGCCCCGCCCTGCGCATACAGCCCAAACAAAAACTCGTCGGCACCGTGAACACGACGGTCGTCCGCGTCGACCACGGTGTAATACCGCCCACCAGTCGGCAACCGGACACAGAACCGTCGGTAAGGACCCAGCGCTGGCACCGCCGCGCCCACCAACGGCGACCAAGCCTCACCAGCACTCAACACCGCCACAAGCCCCGAACCCCCGCCGACCGAACATCAAGACCGGCGCAGGCTACGGCGACACCGCCATCAAACCGCGACGACTCGCCGATCACAGACGACGTGAACGACAATCCGACAGAACCAGTCGCGCACAGCCTCCCGGCTCCACCCCACACACCAATGCACGACGTACATCAGACCCCGACGGAACGGTCTGGATCGGTGGTCAGCACCGGCCAGCCGCGTTGGCGGGCCACCAGGATGACGTGTCCGGCGATGCCGTCCCAGGCGTGGGACTCGTCCAGCAGTTGGATCACCTTGCGCGCGTCGGCGGATGACAGCACGGAGTGGATCACCGAGGGATGGTCGAGCAGCCGTGACAGGAGCGTGTCGGTGGTGGGGTACACCGTGCAGACCGTGCGCACCTCGATTACGGCCAGCGCGGGGACGTAGAGCACGATGCCGAGTTCTTTGGCCACGGCTAGCCACGAGTCCATTGCCACGCTGCCTCGGACGTAGGCAGCTAAAGCGCTGGAGTCGATAACTTTTCCGCCGATCACCCGGCGAAGGCGGAATCAGCCACGGGGTACAAACGGCGAATTTCGTCGTCACCAGGCCAGGCCAGGCCGATGCTGCGGTAGACCCGGCGGTAGTGCTCTAGGGTAGGGGCGCCGCGTTCGGAGACCAGCTCGGCCACGATGGCGTCAGCTTTGGTCCTCTGTGCCGGGGGCAGAGGCACCCCGGGCTGAGGTTCCCAGGTGTCGGTGGCGTCCATGGCATCCACCCGGGCAGCCTAGCCGATTCGGGCGCTGCGCGAGCTCGCGGCATGGTCATGCGCTGCTATCAGCCGTCACCGTACGGTCTGACCAAGTGCAAACTGAGCATCAGCGTCAGATCAGCCGTGGCGGCCGCGGCGGTACCACGGTCACCGCCTGCGTCCGCTGCAATGCGCTCAAAGGTCCACTCGACGTAGAGGAGTTCCGGGAGGCCTCGCTGAACGTCTTGGCATTGCCATCGACAAGCTGATCTTCGCCGGCGAGGCACAACCTGATCGTCCAGTCACTAAGGGCATTGGCAAGGTGCGGTCACTCGCAGCCGACCGAAGCGTCGTACGGATCGATCCGGAGGTAGGGGAGGAGCTGCACCGGGCCTGGCGGTATCTGCGCACGATTGCGGCGGGACGGGCGACGGCTCAGCCGCTACGAGCTGGCCTCCGGGGTGGATACTGGCAGGCTCCGTTGATCGAGTGGTCTGTATTCCTTTGCAGCGGGTTGACTCGGCGTCGAGGCGCGATTAAGGGACCAGGTCGTGCTCACTGAGCGTGGTCGCCGGGTGCGTAGGTCTTCCAGGTGCCACCGGCGTCGATGTTG